>CADEDU010000016.1:61919-70255 GCA_902826155.1 uncultured beta proteobacterium | reverse complement strand
TGATCTTGACCGTCGCCTCATCGGTGATCTTGCCCGACGCATCGAACTTGTTCTGCGCCATGCCGATGAACACCTCGGGCTTGTTGAAGAACAATCCCTCCAGGCCGACCATCATCTTGCGCAGATCGTATTGCGAGCGCGCGCCACCGAGCGGCCCCTGCGTCGCCGAGAGAACCGCCATCGGTTTGCCGTTGAACGGCTGATCGGTGCCGCGGGAGCACCAGTCGATCACGTTCTTGAGCACACCCGAAATCGAGAAGTTGTACTCGGGTGAGGCGAACAGCACCGCATCGGCAGCACGAATGGCTTCGCGCACGCGATTGACCGCAGGCGGATAGCCCTTGGCGAAGACGTCGCCGTCGAACAACGGCACATCGCGGATGTCGCAGATCTCGAGCGTCATGCCTGCCGGCATGACCGCGCCCGCCGCCTTGAGCGCCATGGTGTTGAATGATCCTGCGCGCAGACTGCCACTGATGCCGAGTACCTTCATCGATTCGCTTTCAATGAGTAAATGGATTGGGGTTGAGTTGCACTGTCGAAGCTCACGCCATACGACGAAAGCTCATGTCATGCCATGGCGTGCCGGAACTCGCCGATCTGATCGATCCACAGCCGCACGACGTCGCCTTTCTTCAGGAACACGCGTCGGCCCATACCTACGCCAGCGGGCGTGCCGGTCAGCACCAGATCGCCCGGATGAAGCGTGACGCGCGCCGACAGTTGCGCGATCTGCTCCGCAGTGTCGAAGATCATCTGCGCAGTGTTGGAGTCCTGCATCAGATCGTCGTTCACCCACAGTTTGAGCGCGAGATTGTGCGGGTTCTTGATGTCGCGCGCCGGCGTGATCCACGGGCCGAGCGGACAGGCGCCGTCGAAACACTTCTGGCCGATCCAGTCGTAGTGGAACGGCGAGGTTTCAGCCATGCCCGGACGGCGCATCGCGTCGCGCGCGGAGAGATCATCGGCGATCGTGTAGCCGGCAACATAACTGAGCGCCTTGTCGACCGGTACGTCCTTCGCGGTCCGGCCGATCACCGCAACCAGCTCGATCTCCCAATCCATCATCTTCGCGTACGCGGGGATCTTGACGTCGACGCCGGGTCCGACCACCGAACTGCGCGAGGTCTTGATGAAGTGCCAGGGCTTGAGCCCGAGCGATTTCGGATTCGGCTCAGGCTCCTTGCCCATGACCCGTGCCATCTCGGCGACGTGATCAGTGTAGTTGGCGCCGGCGCAGAAGACCGACCCCGGATTGGGCACGGGCGCGAGCAGACGCACGCGCGCAGCCGGCGTGCCCTTCAATCGCGACGACCCTGCGCCGATGCGTTTGGCGGCATCGCGCAGCTCGCGTTCGGCCGCGCGCCAGTCTTCGAGGATCGCCTGCACCGTGGCGTAACGCGCTGTCGCAGTCGCGCGGGCGGCGTCGTACACGACGTCGTCGACCAGCATGCCCGCGCGGGCTTCCTTCGCGCTCACACGGTACGTCAACAGCTTGTAGCTCATGATTGCTCCGGTTGGTCCGCTCAGGTGTCGATGAGTGCGATCACGCAGACCGCTTCTAGTGCTCGGCGTACACCGGCGCGGGCATGGTGAAGAAGCTGAGCAGCGTGTGATAAGCGGTCCGATAGTTCTTCTGCTGAAAGCTCGCGTGCGCAATGCCGGCCATCACCGCGAACTGCTTGTCGGGATTGGGCAGGCGCTTGAAGAATTCGATCAGATCATCGACGCCAGCGATGCCATCGTACTGCCCCCGCATGACGATCGTGGGCACGGGGATCTTCGCCGGGTCGACCAACGGCAACTTCGAGCACATGTCGACGTACGTGCCGGTGGGCACCGAGTCGTCCAGGGTCAGGATCGCATCGGCGAACGCATTGATCGTCGCTTCGTCGGCAGTTCCCGGATGGTCTCGCTCGAAAATGCTGCGCACGAACGCGCGGTCGATCGGTCGGCGGTTGATCTTCATGTATTCGGGCAAACGCTTGCGCCGCTGCTCGAGCGTCGGGCTGCCCTCCCCGGTCCACACGAACGCATCGAGCGCCAGTCGCGCGACCCGCTCGGGATGCCGCTGCGCGAACAAGGCCGCCTTGAGCGCACCCGAGGAGATTCCGTAGATGAGGTAGCTCTTCGCGCCCGAGACCTTGGCGATGTAGTCGGTCACCGCTGCGATGTCGTCGGCACCATTGGAGATGTCGTTGTTGATCGGCCGAAGCTTGTCGGAACGACCATACCCTTCATTGTCCATCGTCCAGGTGTCGAAGCCCAGGCCGCGGAAGTAGTCCATGGCCGAAGCATCGGTGCGACCCGGTACGCTCAAGTCGAACGTCGGCTGCGAGCCCATCGACGAGCCGTGAATGAACAGTATCGTCCCGCGCGGCTGCGTGCCGGCCAGCCGCTTCTTCTCCCAGATGAAGAGCTTGACCTCGCCCTTGTTGGTCCAATGTTCGGTACCGCCGGTCCACTTCACTTGCGGGCGCTGCTCAGCCATCGATGAATCCTCTTCAGTTGATCCGCTACAGCTTGACGCATACGTTGCGCAGCTCGGTATAGAACTCGAGCGAATGCACGCCGCCCTCGCGCCCGATGCCGGAATGCTTCGAGCCGCCGAAGGGCGTGCGCAGATCGCGCAGGAACCAGCTGTTGATCCAGGTGATGCCGACGTTGATCTTCGCCGCGACCCGATGCGCACGAGTGAGGTTCGTTGTCCAGATCGTGGTGGCCAGGCCATAGCGCGTGTCGTTGGCCATGCGGACCGCTTCGTCCTCGCTGTCGAACGGCGTCACGTGACAGCACGGACCGAAGATCTCTTCCTTCATGACTCGAGCAGTCTCGGGCAGGCCGGTCCAGATGGTCGGTGCGATCCACGACCCGTTGGCCAGATCGCCCGGCATCTTCGGAATACCGCCACCGGTGACGACCTTGGCGCCTTCCTTCACCGCCAGTTCATAGTACGAGGCCACCTTGCGCTGATGCTCGTGGCTGATCAGCGGCCCCATGCCCGTGTCCTTCTCTTCAGGCCGGCCAAGCCTGAACGACTCGGCCTTCGCTTTGAGCGCGGCGACGAACTTATCGAAGATCGGCCGCTGCACGTAAACGCGTTCCGTGCCCAGACAAACTTGACCGCAATTGGCGAACACTGCCCGGCCGATACCTTCGACCGCCGCATCGAAATCGCAGTCGGAAAAGACAACACCGGCGTTCTTGCCGCCAAGCTCGAAGGACACCGGCCGCACGCCAGTGGACGCGGCGCGCATGATCGCCTCACCGGTGGCCGTCTCGCCGGTGAAGGTGATCGCGTTCACCCCTGGATGCTGGGTGAGAAACTCACCCGCCGAATTCGGTCCGAATCCGTGCACGACGTTGTAGGCACCTTTCGGGACACCCACCTTGTTCATCACTTCACCCAGCAGCGTTGCGGTGCTGGGTGTTTCTTCCGATGGCTTGACGACGACTGCATTGCCCGCAGCCATGGCCGGCCCGACCTTCCAGGTCATCAGCAGCAGCGGCAGGTTCCAGGGACAGATCACGCCGACCACGCCCTTGGGCACGCGGATGGCGTAGTTGAGTGCGCCGGCACCGTCAGGCGTGGCCATCTGGAAACTTTCCGTCGGCACGTTCTTCACCACGTCCGCGAAAATCTTGAAGTTCGCCGCGCCGCGCGGGATGTCGAGATGGCTCGCCAGTGACACCGGCTTGCCGGTATCGGCTACTTCGGCCTGCAGGAAATCGTCGAAGCGCCGATTGATCTCATCGGCCACCGCGTAGAGCAGTTCACTGCGTCGCGCATTGTCCATCGAGCCCCATGGCCCATCCATGGCCGCGCGCGCCGCGCTTACCGCTGCGTCGACCTCTTCCTTCCCGGCCTCGGCCACGCTTCCGATCACGCGACCATCGATCGGCGAACGGTTCGTGAACGTCTTGCCCGAACGTGCCGCGACGAACTCGCCGTTGATGAAGTTGAGGTTGTCGCGCGTGTAGTTCGCGGTGAAAGGTTCGACGGCCTTGTTCATGGATGCTCTCCGGAGTGCCCGACGCCCTGCTCGCTCAGCGGCGCATCGCGGCGTCGTAAAAGGTCGGGTCGTAGTAACGCGCGGCGTCGGTCAGTGATTTGGCGGGCTTGGAGTACTTCGAGCGCAGATCGAGCACCGTCTTCACGCCGGCCATGTCGATCTTCGCCTTGCGCTGGAAACCTTCCTTCGGATTAAGCAGCACCGTGTGCGCGGTGTTCGCGGCTTGTGCATTGGCCTGCGGCAGATTCTTCAGGAAGATCGCAATTGCTTCGTCCTTGTTGCGCGGCTCGTACAGCCAGTCGACTGCATCGCTGTAGGCGCGGATGTACCCGATCACCGCGTCGCGATTGCGATCGGCCCAGCCCTTGCGCGCGCCACCGACCAGACCCTGATAGCTGCCGAGCACGTCCATCGCGTTGGCCAGCCGGGTGAAGCCTTTGGATTCGGCTTGCACTTCGAACGGCGAAATCAACATCGTCCCGGCGTGCTTTTTCTCCATCAGCGCGCTGAACCGCTGCAGCACGCCGCCGGCCCGTTCGGTCTTGTAGTCGCGATCGAGTTGCAGACCGTTGCGTGCCATGAGATCGAGCAGCACGAAAGCGTAGCCGGTGGTCAGCGCATCGACCGACAACGTCTTGCCTTTGAGATCGGCGAACGTTTTGACCTCGGGTGTGGTCACCAACCGCAGGAAGCCGTGGTCGCCGCCCATGAATGCAATGAGATCCGGCCCGGACATCGGCGCCTCGCCCTGGCCCTCGCGATAGGCGACCAGATTGTCGACCGCGGTCATCGCGATGTCGAACTTGCCCAGGATCAGATTGGAAAGCTGAAACGTCGAATTCGGCGTGTTGGTGACCTTGACGTCCAGATTGTTCTGCTTGAACAGCCCCTTTTCCTGCGCGACCCAGATCGGCCAGTTGAAGCCGCCGGGAAAGACGATGACATTCACCTCCTGCGGCGGCTTCATCGACGCACAGCCGGTGACTACGGCGGCGAGCATCAGTATCAAAAGACGTCTGCCCAGATCAATCATCCTCGACTCTCCTCGTTGTGGTTGTTCAGTGATTCCCTGCGGCGCAGCGCGAACGCCAGGAAGCCTACTTCATCAGCGGCATGCCGAAATTGGCGCCCGGATTGACCCCTTCGCGCCAGCGCGCCGTCACGGTCTTCACGCGTGTGTAGAAGCGCACCCCCTCCGGGCCGTGCTGATTCATGTCGCCGAACATCGAGTTCTTCCAACCACCGAAGCTGTGGAACGCGAGCGGCACCGGAATCGGCACGTTGATGCCGACCATGCCGGTGTTCACCTTCTGCGCGAAGTTGCGGGCGACGTCGCCATTGCGCGTGAAGATCGCCACGCCGTTGCCGAATTCGTGCTCGTTGGGCAGGCGCAGCGCCTCATCGAAGTTGCTGGCGCGCACCACCGACAGCACCGGCCCGAAAATCTCCTCTTTGTAGATCCGCATCGCCGGCGTGACCTTGTCGAACAACGTGCCGCCGAGGAAGAAGCCCTGCTTGGGGACGGGCATCTCACGTCCGTCGACAACGAGGTCGGCGCCTTCGACCACACCCAGATCGACATAGCTGCGCACCTTGTTGTAGTGCTCGCGCGTGACCAGCGGCCCCATTTCGGACTGCGGATCGGTCGACGGCCCCACTTTCAGCTTGCGCACGCGCGGCGCCAGGCTCTCGATCAGTTCGTTGGAGGTCTTGTCCGTGACCGAGACGGCCACCGAGATCGCCATGCAGCGTTCACCGGCCGAGCCGTACGCGGAGCCCATTAAGGCGTCGGTGGTGAGGTCGATGTCGGCATCGGGCATGACCACGAGGTGATTCTTGGCGCCGCCCATCGACTGCACGCGCTTACCCTGCTCGGCCGCCGTTGCATAAACGTATTTCGCGATCGGCGTGGACCCCACGAAGCTGATGGCCTGCACGATCGGATCGTGGAGCAGCGCATCGACCGCTTCCTTGTCGCCGTTGACGACATTGAGCACGCCGCCAGGTGCTCCCGCTTCGATCATCAGCTCTGCAAGACGCAGCGAGCACGACGGATCCTTCTCCGAGGGCTTGAGGATGAAGGTATTGCCGCAAGCGATCGCCACCGGGAACATCCACATCGGCACCATCGCCGGGAAGTTGAACGGCGTGATTCCGGCGACCACACCTAACGGCTGGCGCATCGAGTACGAGTCGATGCCGGGCGATACGTTGTCGGAGTACTCGCCCTTGAGCAGATGCGGAATGCCGCAGGCGAACTCGACGACTTCGAGCCCGCGCTGCAGCGAGCCCTTGGCGTCGGAGAGCACCTTGCCGTGCTCGTTCGAAATCAGCAATGCGAGCTCGTCGTAGTGGCGCTCGCACAGCTCCTTGAACTTGAACATGACGCGCGCGCGCGTGAGCGGCGAGGCGTTGGCCCACTCGGGAAACACCGCCTGGGCGTTGGCAACAGCCTTGCCGACCTCGGCGCGCGAGGCAAGCGGCACGCGCGCACTCACCGCGCCCAGACTCGGGTTGTACACCTCGCCGAATCGCCCGCTCTCGCCGGCCTGATGCTTGCCGCCGATGAAATGGGAAAGCTCGCGCACACCAGTCGCGCCGGAATCGCGGGTATTCATGGGGGTTTCTCCAAGTCGTAGGATGGCGCGCGGGAGCGGGCCGGTGAACGCACCGCTCGTATGGAGCGCGTGGCGCTTGCGCCGCCGGGCCGACCGGGCGCGGGGTTGGCGCGGCGTTGGGCATGCGGAGCGGGGCCGTAATTTGGCCATAGCGCGCAGGCCCCTGCAACCTCGAGTATCCGTGCGTCGATCCCTCGCCGCATTCCGGGCTATTCTCGCTCGCTCAACGTTTCGAGTGGTTGCGCGTAGCGGATCGTAGCGGGCGCCGCGCTCACCCCGGAATCATTCGACCGGAGTCCCTCATGCTTGAAGCCCTGCACTTTCCCAAGTGGCTCGTCGACAACCAGCACCTGCTCAAGCCGCCGGTGGGCAACCAGCAGGTGTTCCCTGACGCCGATTTCATCGTGACGGTGGTCGGCGGCCCCAATCAGCGCACCGACTTCCACGACGACCCGTACGAGGAATTCTTCTGGCAGTTCAAGGGCAACGCCTACCTGAACATCTTCGAGGACGGCAAGGTGCGTCGGCTCGAACTGCGCGAGGGCGCGATGCTGGTGCTGCCTCCGCACGTTCGCCATTCACCGCAGCGCCCGGAACCCGACAGCCGCTGTCTGGTGATCGAGCGCACCCGTCCAGCAGGTGTGCTCGACGGATTCGAGTGGTTCTGCCCGAGTTGCGCCAATCTTCTGCACCGGGTCGAGGTGCAGGTGCAATCGCTGGTAAACGATCTGCCACCGCTGTTCGATAAGTTCTACGCGAACATCGACGCGCGCACCTGCAAGCGCTGCGGTACGGTCCACCCGGGCAAGGGGTAAGCGGTGCGGCCCGGCTTCCCCGCCGGGCCACGACGGAGCCTGATCAGCGCGTCTCGGGCTTGGTGATGCGCGGCTGGCCGGCCCCCAGCCACTTGTTGTACTTCTTGTAGTGCTCCTCGATCGCGCTGCGTACCCAGCCTTCGCGCTCGATCCGGCCACTGAAGTTGGGCAGCAGTTTCTCGAACCGCTCGATCGCCTTCTTGTCCCACTTCGCGACCTGTCGGAACCAGAAGATGCCCTGCTTGTGCAGGAAGCGCTCGAGGACCGGTCCGACCCCGAAGATCCGCTTCAGATCGTCGGGCTTGCGCTCCCGTACCACCCGCTTCTTGGCAGGCGCTTTCTTGACGGCCGTGCGCTTCTTCGCCGGTGCCGGTGCGGCTTGTCGCGGCGCGGGCTGCTCGACTACTTTGGTGATCGGCACTTCGCGGTCACGGTAGACGATCCGTTCGACCGGCTTCTCGACCACCTTCTCGACGATCTTCTCGACCGGGACCTCGCGATCGCGGTAGACGATCTTCTCCACCGGTTTCTCGACGATCTTCTGCACGACCCGCTCGACCGGCTTCTCCACGACTTTGGTGACGATGCGCTCGACCGGTCGCTCGACCACGCGATCCACCAGCTTCTCGACTGGTTTCTCGACGATCTTCTCGACCACTCGATCGACAATGCGCTCCACCGGCTTCTCGACGATCTTCTCGATAATCCGGTCGATCGGCTTCTCGACGATTTTCTCGACGATCTTCTCCACCGGTTTTTCGATGATCTTCTCGATGATCCGGTCGATCGGCTTCTCGACGATTTTCTCGACGATCTTCTCCACCGGTTTTTCGATGATCTTCTCGATGATCCGGTCGATCGGCTTCTCGACGATTTTCTCGACGATCTTC
>CADEDU010000016.1:0-61819 GCA_902826155.1 uncultured beta proteobacterium | reverse complement strand
TGATGCGATCGATCGGTTTCTCCACGATCTTCTCGACGATCTTCTCCACCGGTTTGTCGACGATCCGCTCGACGATCTTCTCGACCACTTTCTCCACCGGCTTCTCGACCACGCGATCGACGATTCTCTCCACCGGCTTCTCGACGATCTTCTCGATGATCCGGTCGATCGGCTTCTCGACGATTTTCTCGACGATCTTCTCCACCGGTTTTTCGACGATCTTCTCGATGATGCGATCGACCGGCTTCTCGACGATCCGGTCGACGATCTTCTCGATCACTTTTTCCACCGGTTTCTCGACCACGCGATCGATGATCTTCTCCACCGGCTTCTCGACGATCTTCTCGATGATGCGATCGATCGGTTTCTCCACGATCTTCTCGACGATCTTCTCCACCGGTTTGTCGACGATCCGCTCGACGATCTTCTCGACCACTTTCTCCACCGGCTTCTCGACCACGCGATCGACGATTCTCTCCACCGGCTTCTCGACGATTTTCTCGACGATCCGGTCGACTGGTTTCTCGACGATCTTCTCGACCGTGCGCACTTCGGGTGGACGCTGCCGGAGCTGATCCAGATCGCCCTTGAGCCGGCGAATCTCGTCATCGCGCTGCACGACCGTCGCGGTGCGCGTACGGTCCACGCCCATCAGCTCCTCGATGCGTGTTTCACGCTTACGCAGCTCGGAGCGCAAACCGTCGACCTGCGCCGCCTGCGGGCGCAGCACACCGAGTTCGTCGGAACGCTTGCGCAGATCACCGTTGATCGCTTCGATCCGCGCCTGCATTTCGCGCAGCGACTGGTCGCGCTGATCGAGTTGCCCCTGCAACCGCTCCAGTTCGGTCACGCGTCCGCGTAGACCGGCGATCAGGCCATCGCGCTCCCTGACCTGACCAAGCAGCGGCTCCAGTTGCAGCAGCCGCGCCCGCACGCCCGACAGATCCTGATCACGCGCCGTCAGATCGGCACGCAGCGGCGCGATAGCCGCGACCTCGGTCGACAGATCGCGCACTCTGGCGTCCAGCGTGCTCGCGTTGCCTTCGGCTTGCGCCAGCTTGTCGCGCAGGATGCTCAGCTCGGCGTTGCGCGACTTCAGCTCACCGGGAAGCGGTTCGAGTTCCGCCACCCGCCGGCGCAGTGCCGACAGCGAGTTGTCCAGTTCGCTCGCGTGGCGCTCGGCCACACTGAGCTTGCCTCGCAGCCCGCCCAGCTCGGACTCGCGATCACGCAACGTCGCCTGCAGCGGCTCAAGCTGGCGATAACGACCGAGCAGGTCGTCGTAGTCGCGCTTGTGCGTGCCAAGCAACCCGCGGGCTTCGTTGAGCGAGCGATGGGTGGTATCGAACTGCGAACGCACGTCAGCCAACGCGGCCTCGGTACTCTGCAGCGTCGCCACGCGAGCGTCGAAGTCGCCCCGCAGCCGGGCAAGCGCGTCACGGCCACCGGCCAGTTCGCCTTCCATGCCGCGGATGATGCGGGCCTTCTCGGCGCCTTGCGCATCCAGCGTCCTGATCGTGGTTTCCAACTCGACCACGCGGATGCGCAACGCGGCCAGGTCGCTTTCGGTGACTTTGAGCTTGGCCAGCACGCTGTCGCGCTCGCTCTCCAGGGCTCTCAGCCGCGCCGCGCGCGCTTCCAGTTCGCGATTGGCCTGATCGAGTCGCGCCTGCCAGCTGGCCTCGAGCCGCGCCATCTCCGCGCGCATGCGCAGTCCACGCCATCCCCAACCAATCAGTCCACCCGCCAGTGCGGTGAGCAACAGGCATAGCCAGGCCGGCATGATTATTTCCCCCCTTCTTGAACGTGGAAGTCGATGCGGCGATTGCGCGCCCGACCGTCTGCGGCAGCGTTGTCGGCGATCGGCTTGTCCTGACCGTAGCCGCGGGCGCTCAATCGTTCGCGCGCTACCCCTTTGGCGACCAGGTAAGCCAGCACCGAATTGGCGCGCAGATCTGACAGCCGCAGGTTGCTCGGGGCATCACCGACATTGTCGGTATGCCCCGAGACCTCGATGCGCGTGGCCTTGTCTTCCTGCATCACGGGCACGGTCTCATCGAGCAGCTTGCGGCCCACAGGCGTGATGATGGCGCTGCCGGTCTCGAATTCGATCGTCTTGCCGCGGAGCAGGTCGTCGAGCTTGCGCTTCTGCACCATCGCTGCAGCCACGGTCAGCCGGTTGTCGACGGCGATATCGGGCCCGACCTGTTTCTTCACCGCCTCGCCGATGGCGCTCTTGATGGCCTCGCTGACGACTTCGCCGGTGAGCACGAGGCGCTTGCCGTCCAACTCGGCGCGACCCGCGGGCAGGTTCCTGATCTGGAACGGGGCGAGCAAAGCCGGTGTGCCGAACCAGCTCAGTGAGCTGACGTTCTGGTCGATGCCGAGCCTGTCGATGACGTTGTCGTTGCCGAAGGTCGACTTCGCCTGCTCGACGATCCGTCCCCGAGTCGCTTCATCCGGGACGGTACCAAGCAGCGTGACCTTGCCGCCCGCGTATTCGCCCGTGACGCTTGCGCTCACGACCGGAGCGGGAGCCGGTGCGGGTGTGACTGCCGGTGCAGGCGCAGGTGGTGGTGACGCTGGCGGCGAAACCGCGATCGGTGCGGTTGCCGGAACTGCGACCGGGGCGGCTCGTTGCGCGCCACTGCACAGAAAATACAGCAGGATCAGACCGAGAATGCCGAGCAGGATCCAGAACCAGTCTCGGTTGGTCATGAAGGACGCTCCCCTTTAGTTGTTGTCGGGCAGTGGCCGCGCGCTTCCGGGATGCAATCAGGAGGTGGAGCCGCGCGTTCGACGCGTGCGTCGCTTGCTTCAAGCCACAACGATGCAAGCGAATGCTGCGATGCGTCGCGCGAGGATGGTAATCCGATTCGCGCGAACCTCGCCACCACGACGGTGCGCTTGCGCCGCCAGGCGCGCGGCCGCGATCGTCAGCTATTGTCAGTCTGCCGAGCGTCGCAGCCGGTACGCCGTGGGCACGCAAACGACGAGCAACAACGCCGCCGCGATGAACACCCAGGCTGGCCGTCCGGTATCGAGAAACCAACCGAACAGCAAAGGCGCCACCGCCGCGCCCGCGTCGAGCCCGGAGTAGACGAATCCGTAGACCCTGCCGCGCGCGTCGGCCGGTGCTGCGTTACGCACCAGGATGTCTCGCGATGGATTGGTCGCACCGATCACGGCTCCAACCAGGAACGCCAGCACCGGAACCGCGCTCGCGGCAATGGTGCTGCTGGCGATCACCATCGTCAGCACTGCTGCCGCCGCGATCCCGATCGCTGTCATCGTGTCGTGGCGACGATAGCGGGCCGCCAGCACACCGCCCGCCAGCGTACCGACCGTTCCGCCGATCAGGAAAGCCGTGAGCACGCCACCGGCCATCACCAATGGGATGTCGTAGAGCGCGATCAAGGTGGTCGGACCGAAGGACATGAAACTCGATATCGCCACCGCGGTGAGAAAGAAGAACAGCGTGCACATCACCACTTCGGTCTGCCAGAGCACGGCGAGGCCGCCTCCCGAGCGACTGGCTCTGCCTCGACCGGCCGTCGCGGCGTGAACAGGTTCGGTATTGAGCACGCGCTGCATCGACAGGTACACCACGAACACCACGCCCAGCGCGGCAGCGGCCAGCAGCGCGGCACGCCAGCCCCACTGCGCGGCAATCGCCGCCGAGAACACCGGCGCCACCACCCAGCCGACGTTGCCGGCGATGCTGTGCGCGCTGAAGGCGTAGCCCAGGCGCGAGGGATCAATCTTGGCGTTGAGCAACGCGAGATCGGCCGGGTGGAACGTGCTGTTGCCGATGCCGATGATCGCACCGGCGATGAGCAGCCAGCCATACGAAGGCGCGAGCGCGAGAATCAGCGTACCCAAAGACATCGCTGCCAGGCCCACGGTGAGGACGATGCGCGGACCGAATCGATCGACCACGAATCCGGCAACGGTCTGCAGACCGCCCGATACGACGTAGGTAACCGTCATCATCGTGCCCAACGCAGCGAAAGACAGACCGAACTCGTCCTTCATCAACGGCAGCAGCGGCGTAATGACCAGTTGGAAGAAGTGACTGAGCGCGTGCACGACGCAGACGATGCTCGTCACCTGAAAGTCCAGCCGTCTGCTGGACACGGTGCTTGTTGTCATCGCGCGATTCTACAAGCGGCTGTGTGGCGCTCCGATCGAGATGCTCGGTTCCACTTCCCGACGCAGGCGCTTCCACCCTACAGCCGCAGGCGCTTCCAGTATCCGGTCAGTTCGAGATAGCCGCGGCCGATCTCCTTGCCGCCGCGGCGCGCGCGCACCGCGCCTTCCCAGTACATCGTGCCGACACTGGCGCGGGCGTCGAGCTCCTGGTCGTCGAACAGCGGTTCGATCTCGACGGACCACTCGGCCAGATGCAACGTGATCGCCACCGGATAGCCGGCCTGCGAGCGCGGCGATCGCCAGGTGCGGCGTGGCTCGAAGCGGATGGCGTCGATCGGAAACGTCCGCACCGTGCCCTCGGGGGTTCGATGCAACGCGGCAGCCCATAGCGCCGTGCCGTCGGCGCGCCGCATGCGAAACGCCATCAGCGCGCCGCCGTCGTGCAGATTGACGCCAAGCCAGTCCCATCCTTGCGCCTCCGGCGCCATCAGCTCGCTCGACCACTCGTGATCGAGCCAGGCCGATCCTGCGCGCACGCTCACCGGCCGCCCATTGATCGTGGCACGACCGCTCACGCGCAGATGCGGTCGGCTGTAGTAGTAACTCGCCTGCTCCTCACGCGGACCCTTGCGGCTGTAGCCCTGCTCGCCCTGTAGCAGCACCGGCCCGGTCGCGTCGAACTCCAGGTCGAACGTGAACGTGCGTGCAGCGATGCGCGCGCGATACGACGACTCCTGACGGCGCAACGCCCAATCGCCGATCCACACATCGGTATCGCCTTCTCTCGCGCCAGCCAGCTCGAAACCTTCGCGCGCGGCTCGCTCGTCATGGATGAGTCGGCCCAGTTCAGGATCGGCGATCGCCGCGTGCGCGAACAACAGTTGACGCGGCGCGAACGGGCTGGGATTGGCTTCGCCGATGCCGGTCCGGCTGCGAAAGAACGTCACCTGAAAGCCGAGCGGGCGGCCGGCGTCGGTGTCGATCCAACCCGTGACGTACCACCATTCGGTGCGAAACGCCGGATGCGCGCCGTGGTCGCGAGGGAACGCCATTTGATAGCCCGGGCGGACCGGCGCGAACTCCACCGCGTGTGCGCTCAGGCTCGCGAACGCCAGCACGCTCAAGAGCATGCGAACAATCATGGCGCTACCGGCTCGCCAACGCGTCGGCCCGATGAGGACGAGCGCGGAATTGCGTTTCGGACGCACCGAACTACGTATTGCGATCCAGGCTTCGATCACCAATCCTCCCGCACCGAGCGCACCAGATCCTCACCCATCACCCGCCGCGCGCTGAGCGCTGCAGCAAGCGCCGCGACTCCAATCAGCGCGGCGATGAATCCGATCAACGTACCGACCGGCCAATGCATATCCATGCCCCAATGAAACGATTGCCGGTTGACGACTTCGATGAGGATCCAGCTGAGTACGACACCGGTGACGCTCCCGACGATGGCGCCCACCCCGCTCAGCGCCACGCCCTCGCCGACGAGCAAGCGCATCAGTTGTGCACGCGAAAGGCCGAAGTGGCGCAGCATGCCCAGCTCCTTGCGGCGCATCGCCACGCTGGCGCTGATCCCCGCGGACAAGCCGGCCACGCCGATGAGCACCGCAACGGCTTCGAGCGCGTAGGTCACGGCGAACGTCCGATCGAAGATCTGTACCGACGCGCGCTTGATCTCACCCGGCGTAGCCATCAGTACCTGCGATCCCAGCCACGCGAGTGACTCCGTGACGCGGGCCGCGTCTTCATCGCGTTCGAACCAGATTGCCGCATCGTCTGCGGCGCGATCGCCGGTGAGCGCGATGTACTGCGAGCGCTCGATCACGATCGCACCCTGCGGGCGTCCGTAGTCGCGCCAGATGCCGGCGATGAACACGGCACGAGCCGCATCGTTCGGTCCGAGGCGTGAGGCTGGCTCCCCGGCGCGCGCAGTTGAATCGATCGCCGCGAAGTCGCTCACAGCGCCGGCAAGCGGCAAGGCCATCGTCTGCCCCACGCGCAAGCCATAGAGCCCCGCCGCGACTTCACTAGGCCAGACCGGGATGACACCCGCAGGAATTGCAACCCGCCGCTCCAGCAAAGGCAATCGCTCCGCGATCGAGGATCGATCGACGTCACGCGCGAGCAGACTGACACGCGGTCGGGAAGGATCGAGCATGACCGGCTCCATCCGCAGAAACTCGACGGATCGCACGCCACTGGTGGCAGCGATCCGCGTCTGATCCGCCGCGCCGAGACGCGGACGATCGTCGGCTCCTGTGGATCGCAGGTACAGATCGGCAGGCAGCAAGCGGTCGAGCCATTGCAACAGCGATCCGCGAAACGATCCCACCATGATTGCCATGGCCACGGTGAGGCTGACTGCCGCCACCATTGCAGCCAGGCTGATCGAGGCCTCCAGCGGCGCACGGCGCAGCCGCGTGGTCACGAGCCAGAACGCCAGATCACGGCCATGCGGCAGCAGACGCAGGATCCATGCGCATAGCGGCGGCAACGACACCAACGCCGCAAAGAGCACGCACGCGATCGCGCCGTAACCACCCAACGGCAGATCCAACAGCGGGGGCAATCGCACCAGCAGCGTCGCGAGCACGAGAAACGCAATCGCGCTGGTCCAGCGCAGTACCGTTCGCTGCAGGACACTGGCGCCGAGCAGGTCAGGGGTGGACCGGAGCGCGCGCGCCGGCGCGACCCGTGCAGCATCGAGTGCGGGCATCGCACCGCCAAGCAGGGCGGCAGCGATTCCGCAGGCCATGAACGTGATCGCCGCGCCGATCGAAACCGACAAACCAGGCTGCACGCCGCGGTAGTAGCCGGCTCCCAGATCGCCTCCGCCGTACCGCAGAGCTAAAGACGCAATGAGCGCGCCGAGCAGCAGACCAACGATCGAGCCCGCAATACCAACGATCGCCGATTGCCGCAGCAGACTCCGGATGACCTCGGCGCGCGTCATGCCGAGCACGCGCAGAAGCGCCAGTTCGGCGCGCCGGCGCGAAGCCATCAATGCTTCACAGGAGAACACCAGCAGCGCACCGGTGAACAACGCCATCAACGCCAGCACCGTGAGATTGACGCGGTACGCGCGTGACAGCCGCGCACTGGCCTGCTCGATCTCGTCCGGCTGTTCGATGGACAGTGCGAGTGGCGATTGCGCCTGGAACTGCGCAATGGCCGCTGGGACGGCTACCCCTTCACGCAGCCGGATATCGAGCCGACTGATGCGATCGTAAGCACCGGAGAGCCCTTGCGCCGCGGCAATATCGATCACCGCGAGCATCGCTTCGGGCGCTTGCGCGCTCAGCCAGCCGGCGATGCGGAATGCGCGCGCGACGCCCTCCACTTCTACATCGACGTTTCCGCCCACCTGCACGTTCAACTCGCTCGCCAGCGTCGCGCTGAGAAAGATCGTGTCGTCGCGAAGCACATCAAGTTGCTCGCTCGCCTCGCCAAGCAGCGCCGGGGCAATCGCTCCGGCTCGCAGCGCATCGATGCCGATCACGCTGACCCGCTTGCGCGCAGGTCCGACCCGCGCATCGAGTTCGATGACCGGGCTGGCGACGGCCACCAGCGGATCGCGAGCGAGCTTCACAAACACGTCGAGGGGAAGCCCCGCGCGCGAACCGCGCACCACGAGATCGGCAGTGCCACTCATCGCCCGCAGGCCACGCGCAAACTCCTCGACCGCGCTCGTGTTGATCAGATGCACGGCGTAGCCGATGGCAACGCCGATCGCCACGGCTGTCAGTGAAAGCGCCAGCCGTGCCCGGAAACGCCACGCCGACTTCCAGCCGAACGGGCCGGCGAGCGCAGCACCGGTCATGGGGATTGCAGCGTCAGGCGCCGATCGGCCAGCACGTAGACCCGGTCGGCGAACGCGGCGGCCTGGACAGAATGGGTGACCAGCACGACTGCCGCGCGTTGTGCGGATGCCCGATCCTTCAGCAGGCGCATCACTGTGGCGCCGTGATCAGCATCGAGATTGCCGGTCGGCTCATCGGCCAGGATCAACTTGGGGCTATGCACCAGGGCGCGGGCGATGGCGACTCGCTGCGCCTCCCCGCCCGACAGCGTCTGCGGCATCGCCTGCCCCATGGACGCCAATCCAAGCGTCGAGAGCACTTGATCCACCTGTTGTCCGATCTCGCGGATCGATCGGCCACCGAGCAATCGCAAGGGCACGGCTACGTTCTCGGCGACAGTCAGGTAAGGCAGCAGATGGAACGCCTGAAAGACGAACCCGAGCGAATGGCGGCGCATGCGAGCGAGTCCTGCGTCGTCCAGGCGCGCGAGGCTTTGGCCATCGACTTCAACCAATCCTTCATCTATCGGTTCCAACCCAGCAATAAGATTAAGAAAAGTCGATTTTCCGGTGCCCGACTCGCCGGTGATCGCGACGAACTCGCCGCGCCCGACCGTGAGGTCGACGCCGTCGAGCAGCAGTCGCGTCGCGCCGGAAGCGACAGCCTGACCAGGCGCCACGATCGATGCCGGATACGCCTTCCTCAGTTTGCTGATGCTGAGCACGTCGGTCTCGGCAGGGGCGTTCGCTGCTGCGCTAGCGTCGCGGGAGGCGAATGCACCGTTCGTCGCATTTGGGGAGTTTGTACACGCTCGACTATTGCTCGGCGAATTTTGCGGGGACTACACTGACTCTCGTTGCACGCTTAGGAAAGTTTTCCCATGAAGCACCGCCCTGTTCATCCCTGCGCGTTCGCAGCCACATACGAATTCCTGGGTCGGTGTTTCGGCGTTGCCCTCATTGCCGTCGCCGGCGGCGTACACGCCCAGTCGATCTCCTCGCCTGATCGCGGCCTCACGGTTTCGAACGATTCGTGGCGGTACTTCAGCCTGCTGCCGGTAAGCGCTCGTCTCGATCTTGGCCGCATGCCGTCGTCGGGTCTGCGGCTCAGACAAACGAGTTCATCCGGAACGGAACTGCGCTTCGACGGATCGGGCAATCGCGCGCCCGCCATCGCGACCGGCCAACGTTGGTCCAGCGCCGACCTCGCCTCGACCTGGGGCCGTGCGAGTCTGGGCGTCTCGGTGCTGCGTTCGACCGAAGGATTGGGCGTCGGGCAACACGGCCTCGCCGCAGCGGAGAACGCCGCGCTCTCGTTGTCGGGCACGTACCGCTTAGGCATGCACTGGGGCGTGGCCGGACAGTACGCTGCGGGGTTCAGCGACGGCATCGTGCGGTGGGCGGACGGCGCGACGTATCGGTTGGGCAGCCAACGCACCGACGTCGTCTCGCTTGGCTTGTTCAAGAACGAAACACTGCTGCGCGGCGATCGCCTGTCGCTGTCGGTGGGTCAGCCGGTACGGGCGTCGAGCAGCGGTGGCGATCGTCCGTACGAGTTGTACGACTTCAGCGCATCGTTGCGTACCGACGGCATTCGCCCGACCACCCGCGAAGTGTTCGCGGAGCTCAACTACTACGCGCCGATCAGCGGATCCATGGGCCTTGGGCTGTCGCTGGTCAATCGCTCGCGCGCCAATCTCGATGCGTCGAGCCCTTACGAGCGCATCTTGTCGATTCGCTTCAGCAGCTCGTTCTGATTGGTGATCCCGCCGTCGTGGCGTGCCTGACGACGGACCGCCCGCCCTGCGAACATCGCAGTTCCCGCTGACGCATCGACTCACCCTCACGCTGCCGCGCGCTCTTTCACGAGCTCGATCCAGGCATTCACCCATGGAATGGCGAGCTCCTCGGGCAGTGTGCCGCTCGAAGCATCGTGCAACATCGGCTCACCGATACGCACGGCCCCCAATTCGCTGAGCAGCGCGTCGAACCGCTTGCCGCCGAAGCAGAACGTGTCGGCGTAGGTGCGATCGCCCAGCGCGATCACGCCGTACTGCACCCGCTGCAAGTCGGGCCGATCGCGTTGGAGCGACTCGTACAGCTCGCGCGCATTGTCGGGGACGTCGCCCTGGCCGTACGTCGAGGTGCAGATCAGGAACAGGCCGCCTGCTGCGAATACCTTCGCATCGAGTCCGTCCATTGGCTTGCTCACCACCCGCAAGGCGTCGTCGTCGAGCGTGAGTTCGATCTCGCCGGCGACGAGCTGAGCGGTACCGGTCATGGTGCCGACCAGGATGTTCAATTCGATCACTACCTTCGTGCTCCAAGAGATATAAACGGAACGGTCAATATCAATGCTCGACAACGCTCGCCAATGCCACCGAGCGCCGCATTTTGATGCACCGCCGGATCATTTCAAGCAATATATCCCGGCACCGACCTGTGCGATCCGCACCTCGAATTCCCGGAGAAAGCCCCCTCATGAGTGCAGTGCTCCAATCCACGCCCGCTGCCAGCGAACCGCTGATATTCGATCGTCACCCCGACACTTACCGCCACTGGAAGCTGAGCGTGGACGGCGCCGTCGCCACGCTGGCCATGAGCGTCGACGAGGAAGGCGGACTGAAACCGGGCTACAAGCTGAAGCTCAACTCCTACGACCTTGGCGTGGACATCGAACTGCACGACGCGCTGCAACGCATCCGGTTCGAGCATCCGCAGGTCAAGTGCGTGGTGATCACCAGCGCGCGGGAGCGCATGTTCTGCTCCGGCGCGAATATCTACATGCTCGGCCAGTCGACGCACGGCTGGAAGGTCAACTTCTGCAAGTTCACCAACGAGACGCGCAACGGTATCGAGGATTCCAGCCGGCACGACGGGCTGAAGTTTCTCGCGGCGGCCAACGGCACGATTGCCGGCGGCGGTTACGAGCTGGCGCTCGCCTGCGACGAGATCCTGATGATCGACGATCGCTCCTCGACGGTGAGCCTGCCCGAGGTGCCGCTGCTCGGCGTGCTGCCAGGGACCGGTGGACTCACCCGTGTGACCGACAAGCGCCGCGTGCGCCGCGATCTGGCCGACGTATTCTGCACCACGAGCGAAGGCGTGCGCGCCGATCGCGCCAAGCAGTGGAAGCTGGTCGATCACATCGCCAAGCCGGCGCAGTGGAAAGAAACCCTGGCGCAATGCACGCAACGTCTGGTCGGCCAGAGTTCGCGCGCGGAAGGCCGAGGTATCAATCTCGTACCGCTGGCGCGGACCATCGATGAGCAGGGTTATCACTACCGTCACGTCGACGTCGCGCTCGATCGCGCCAGGCGTGTCGCAACCCTCACGGTCCGGGCACCTCAAGGCACGCAACCTGCCACGATCGAAGCGGTGCACCAGGCAGGGGCCGAGTGGTATCCACTGGCCATGGCGCGCGAACTCGACGACGCGATCCTGATGCTTCGCGCCAACGACGGCGAGGTCGGCACGTGGGTCCTCAAGACCACGGGCAACCACCAGGCGATGCTTGCCGTGGATGCGTTCATCGGTGCGAATCGTACCGATTGGCTGGTGCGCGAGACGATCGGCCTGCTGCGACGCACGCTCGCACGTCTCGATGTCTCTTCGCGCACGCTGTTCGCACTAGTGGAATCGGGCTCTTGTTTCGTCGGCACTCTGCTCGAACTCGCGCTGGCAGCCGACCGCAGTTACATGCTCGCACTACCCGAGAGCGAGGCGGACCGACCGACCTTGATGCCATCGGCCCTCAACTTCGGCACGTATCCGGCTGTCAATCACCGCGCGCGCCTGCTGACGCGGTTCTGCGACGAGACCGCGCAGGTCGATCGGCTGCGCGACTTCATCGGCAAGCCTATCCACGCGGATCAAGCTGCCGAACTGGGTCTGGTGACCTTCACGCCCGATGACATCGACTGGGCCGAAGAAGTGCGCATCGCCATCGAGGAGCGGGCCAGCCTTTCGCCCGATGCCCTCACCGGACTGGAGGCGAGCCTGCGTTTTCCGATCGGCGAAACGATGGAAACGCGCATCTTCGGCCGGCTCAGCGCCTGGCAGAACTGGATCTTCAATCGACCCAACGCAGTGGGCGAACAAGGCGCACTCAAGGTGTACGGCAGCGGCGCGAAGGCGCGCTTCAACTGGGAACGCATCTGATGCACACCTGCCGGCACCGTAACGCTACTTCGCCCCGTTCTCGCCAAGGCATCCAATGAGCATCAATTACTCCGAGCGTATTCCGAACAACGTCAATCTGGCCAACGACCGTACGCTGCAGCGCGCGCTCGAGCACTGGCAGCCGAAGTTCCTCGAATGGTGGCATCAGCTCGGGCCGAGCGACTTCGAAGGCAACGATGCTTATCTGCGTACCGCGATCGGTGTCGATGCCAAGGGCTGGGCTTCCTACGGCCATGTGAAGATGCCCGACTACCGCTGGGGCATCTTTCTGGCCGATGCGATTCCCGATCGCACGATCGGTTTCGGGGATTTCCACGGCCAGCCGGTGTGGCAGCAAGTCCCTGGTGAATATCGCTCGCAGTTCCGCCGCCTGATCGTGACGCAGGGGGACACCGAACCCGCCTCGGTCGAGCAGCAACGCCTGCTCGGGCACACTTGTCCGTCGCTCTACGATCTGCGCAACCTGTTCCAGATCAACGTCGAGGAAGGCCGCCACCTGTGGGCGATGGTCTACCTGCTGCACGCCTACTTCGGCCGCGACGGCCGTGAAGAAGCCGAAGAGATGCTCTCGCGCCACTCCGGCGACGTGAACAAGCCGCGCATTCTCACCACGTTCAACGAGCCGATCTCCGACTGGCTATCGCTCTACTGCTTCACCTACTTCACCGATCGCGACGGCAAGTACCAGTTGAAGAGCCTGGCCGAGTCTTCGTTCGACCCGCTGGCCCGCACCTGCCGGTTCATGTTGACCGAGGAGGCGCACCACATGTTCGTCGGCGATACCGGCATCAGCCGTGTCATCCGCCGCACGCTCGAGGTGATGAAGGAGATCGGCACCGATGACCCGGCCGCCGTGCGCCGGCAAGGCGCGGTCGATCTCCCTACTTTGCAGCGCTACATCAACTTCTGGTTCTCGTCGTCGCTCGACCTGTTCGGCGGGGAGATCTCCTCGAACGCGGCGATGACGTTTGCCAACGGCATCAAGGGCCGCCCTGACGAGGATCAGTACGCGGACCATGTCTGTATCGAGGGCACGATGGAAATCGCCACGCCGGATGCCAAGGGCGCCATCCAGACCGAGCAGGTGCCGCTACGCAACGCGATGAACGAGATCCTGCGCCAGTCGTACGTCAAGGACTGCGAGATCGGACTGAAGCGCTGGAACACGATGATCAAGCGGGCTGGCCATGCCATCGAACTCAGCCTGCCATCGACGCGCTTCCGGCGAACCATCGGCGCGTGGGCAAGCAGCGTGACCGATCCGCAAGGCAATCTCCTGGCGCGAGAGGTGTTCGATCAGCGCAGCGCCGAATGGGTGCCGAGCGAGTCCGACCGCGCGTTCGTGCACAGCCTGATGCACCGCGTGGCCGAACCGGGGAAGATGGCTGGGTGGATCGCACCGCCCGATCGCGGCATCAACAATCAATCACTCGACTACGAGTACGTGCGGCTGTAGAGCGCGCCGCCTTTTTCTTGCATGCGTAGAAGGCGCGGCTCCAGCGTGTGCGCCGACGTTCGATCGCTTTGTGCGAGAGGCGCCGGTTGGCTCAGCTGCCTTCTTCGGAGCGATGTGCCGACACCGTAGCTGGCACCGAAACCGCGTCTGGCATCGATGCCGGAACTGATGCCAACCGCTGATACAGCGAGCGCCCCATCGCGTCGGTGCTGAGCGATGGTGCGATCGTGCCGATCGCTGCTGCGATGTGCGCCGCCGCTCCTGGAACCAGTCGCGCGCGACCCTTGCCGACGCCGGCCAGCAACGCCCTTGCAACACCTGCGGGATCGGCGCGCCGTGCCTCCGACGCTCCCGGCGGTGCGTAGCGCTTCGCGTGCGGCGTGCGCATCGGCCCCGGGAACAGAGTCAGGCAATTCAGTCCCTGGCCGCGCAGCCCCACCCGTACACAGCGCGAGAAGTGCGCCAGGCCATCCTTCGATGCCGCATACACCGACGCACCGGGATAGCCGACGTAGTGCGAGAGCGAGGAGACGAACACGAGCGTTGCATCCGGAGCGAAGACACCCGCCTCGAGCGCGCGCGCGGTGATGAGCACGGGCGCAACGAAGTTGATCCACAGAACCGCTCGGAGCGACTCCAGCGAATGGTGTTCGAAGGGACCCACCGCACTGATCCCGGCACAGTGAACCAGCAGATCGACGCGACCGAATCCATCTATGGCCGCGTGCAGGGAATCGAGACCAGTCGGATCGAACAGATCGGCGACGTGCTGCACCAGCCTCTCCGTGTCGGCCGCAGGCGGTGCGTCGACGTGGCTGCGATCCGTCGCCAGCACCTGCCCTCCTTGCTCGATCCAGCGGTCCGTGATGGCTTTGCCCAGCCCGCTCGCCGCGCCCGTCACGACTGCGCGACGCGCGCCGCTGCTCTCCCGGGTGTCGACCGACGATCGCATGCCGGACTGCGCGGGCTTGAGCTTTCGCGCCGCCGTCCAATCGACGGCACCAGGCATCCACCGGCATGCGGTCGCGATCGCACGGCTCGGCAAATCCACGAACCGCCGCCAGCCCCCACCCGCAATCGCGGCCATGACCTGGCTGGCAACGCGATCGGGCGGCGGAAATCGACGCGTATCGAGATCGGTAAAGCCTGCGCGCGCATGAAAGCCGGTTCGAATCGGACCAGGGTGCACGATCTGGACAGCAACCTCATGTCGCAGTTCGTAGGCCAGGGCTCGGACGAAACCGTCGAGTGCTGCCTTGGTCGCGGCATACAAGGCGTAGCGGGGGGCCGGCGTGAATGCGGCCACTGACCCGATGAAGACGATCTTTCCTCGTACCGGGCGCACACGCGACAGCAACGCATGCGTGAGTGCGATGGGCGACCACACGTTCAATCGCACCAGTGCCTCGATCGATGCGCTTGGACACTGTTCCAGCGGCCCACCGGCGCCGCCCGCCGCGTTGTGGATGATCAGATCAAGCGTATCGACGCCCAGCGCATCGAGCACGGCAACGACAGACTGATGCGCGTTCGGATCGCTCAAGTCGGCCCGGATGAATCGCCCGGACAATTCGTCACGCCCGGACCGCCCCACCACGAAGACACGCCAGCCAGCATCGCGATACGCCGTGGCCAAGGCACGGCCGAGACCGTCCGTTCCTCCTGTGATCAACGCCGTTCGCGTCTCGTGACGCCGCACCACGACGCCATCGACGGTCTGTGTCTTTTCGCTCTGCATGCGCCGACTCTAGCAAGACGGTTGCGACGACGCGAGCCGAACGCAATAATCAACCGTGTCGTGCCAGCCACTGGCGAACCCGGCCATCAACACCCTCCTCCGCCTCCTTCTCATATGAACGCTCCTGCCCACGCCTCGCGCAATCTGCAGCGGTTCCGCCAGTTCATCGCGACGTTCAGTGCCCTGATCGATCGCGCCGGCGACGACGAAGCGACAATGCTGCGCGAAGGCAAACCGCTGCTGGCTGATCTGGTGCGTCATGACGACTGGCTGCCCGATGAAGCCGCGCGCGAGTCGGCGGAAGGCTATCGCCAGTACCTGCTCTATTGCGATCCGCGCGAACGCTTCTCGGTGGTGAGCTTCGTCTGGGGACCGGGGCAAAAAACACCGATCCACGACCACACCGTGTGGGGCATGGTCGGCATGATGCGCGGCGCCGAATTGTGCGAAGAGTACGACTGGCCGGTGACCGGTAAGCCGATGCAGCCCAAGGCCAACCACCGCGTGACGCCCGGCGAAGTCGATCTGGTCTCCCCCACGATCGGCGATGTCCACGTGGTCGCGAACGCGCTGACCGATCGACCATCGATCAGCATCCACGTGTACGGCGCCAATATCGGCGCGGTGCAGCGCCATGTGTTCGATGGAGGCAGCGGCGCGATCAAGTCGTTCATCTCCGGCTATCACAACACCGCGATTCCCAACTTCTGGGATCGCAGCAAGGAGCGGCCGGCTGCATGAGCGCGCCGGTGTTGCTTGTCGAACGTGAAGGCCGGATCGCCCGGCTCACGCTCAATCGTCCCGACAAGGCCAACGCGCTCGACGCCACGCTTGTCGAGGCGCTGCTTGCCGCGGTTGATGCCGCTCATGCAGACGGTACTTCGTTGCTGGTGTTGCGCGCCAACGGCAAGCATTTCTGCGCAGGATTCGATTTCAGCGGGTTCGATGATGCATCCGAGGCCGAGCTGCTGTGGCGCTTTGTGCGGATCGAACAGTTGCTGCAGCGGCTGTTCCACGCGCCCTTCGCCACGCTCTCGTTCGCGCATGGCCGCAACTTCGGCGCCGGCGCTGACCTGTTCATGGCGTGCGACTCGCGCGTGGCCACCGCCGATGCCACCTTTCGCATGCCTGGCCTGCGCTTCGGGCTGCAGTTGGGCACGCGCCGGCTTGCCGCTCGTGTCGGTGATCACGCGGCGCGCTCGATGCTGGGCGCCTCACTGACCCTGGACGCCGAGCAGGCACGCACGATCCGATTCGCTACGACCCTGGCGCCGAGTGCCGAATGGCCTGAGTTGGAGGCACAGGCAGCGGCGGCCGCCGATACGCTGAGCGCCGATGCGCGGGCCCGCTTGCATCGGGCGACCACGCCTGACACGCGCGAGGCCGACATGGCCGATCTGGTGGCGTCGGTCACCGCAACCGGCATAAAGGATCGCATTCGCGCTTATCGATCCGGCGGTTGAGCACCGGTCTAACGCCCTACACTTGCGGGTCGAATTTCGGAACGGAGGCCGGAATGTGCACTCACCCAGTCAGCGGATCGCTGCGGCGATCGTTGCTCGTGCTCATCGTACTTGCCGGTACCGGCGCGGCTACGCCCGCGGCTTGGGCGCAGGTCGAGCAATGCGAGGCGAACGGCAAGTCGATCAATCTCAATCACGGCGGCATGACTGCCAACCTGACCGGCGTAGTCCGCTGCGCGCGTGAAGGCAAGCCCACGCGGGAGATCCCCTACGTCAACGGCAAGGTCCATGGCGTGCAGAAGCGCTTTGGTGGAATGGGATCGTCCGATCAAGTCGTTCACACCGAGTATCGCGAGGGCAAGCGCAACGGCATCCAGCGCACTTTCGACGCCAAGGGGCAAATAGTCAGCGAGATCAGCTTCTCCGACGATCGCGAGTCGGGTCTGAGCCGTACCTTTCACGCCAACGGCAAGGTGAAGCGCGAGACATTGGTCGCCGCAAATGATCAACAGTCCCTCACTCACGACTACGATGAGCAAGGCCGCCTCGAAGGTGTCAGGTGCGGCCGGCAGGTCACCGGCCCAGCCGGACGCGGCACCTGCCGCTACCGCGATTACAGCGGCGTGCTCGAGACATTCTGGCCGGGTGGCGCCGTGAGGACGCGCGCGCAGTTCAAGGCCGGACTGATGGATGGAACGTTCGAACGTTTCGATCGCAACGGCGCACCCCAGCATCGCGAAGAAATGCAAGCCGGTTATGTACACGGCACTGCTCGCGCGCTCGGCGCCGAAGGCCGTGTGCTGCAGGAAGCACAGTTCAACGAAGGGGTTCGACACGGCATGCTCAAGGTGTTCCACGAGACGGGCAAACTGATCGAGGAGCTTACGTTCGATCAGGGCGAACTGATGCGCGAGCGCACCTACTATCTCAACGGTGAGTTGCGGGCCGACACGCAGCGTGGCAACGAGCGGGTGCAGGCGCGGGGCTACTGGGACAACGGCAAGCTCCGCTTTGAAGGATCGTTCCTGGCGCCTGGGGCACGCGATTCACGTCCCAACCGGAACACGACATTCACTCCGCTTCAGATCGAGCGCGATCGCGACAGGCGCTACAACGAATGGGGCGCGGTCTACGGCCACTGGCCGCGGAACATGCGCGGCGACGGGGTGGAGAAGTACTTCTATGAGAACGGCGGCCCTGCTTCTGAAGTGATCCTAAAGGAGGGTCGGCGCGAAGGCTTGGCACGCGCCTGGCACGAGAACGGCAAGCTCTCGGCCGAGGCGGTCTACGCCGGCGGGCGCATCACCGTGCGCCGCGAGTTCGACGAGAACGGCGTGCTGATCAAGGAAGAAGAAGTGCTCGAAGACGGGTCACGACGGCGACGCTGACCGATCCGTATCATTGTTCCCACTGAATTCCCCACCGCACAACCCAGCGACCCCTCCCCTCTCAATCATGAACAAACCTCTCGATGCTCCACTCGGCCTCAGTCAGGATCGACCGACGATGAACGTGCCGGTCAAGCCCGAATGGGGCAGCGATTTCATGGCGCAGATGATCCGGCGCCTGGGCGTGGAGTACCTGGCCCTCAATCCCGGTGCGAGTTACCGCGGTTTGCATGACAGCCTGGTGAATCTGCTGGGCAACGAGAAGCCGGAAATGCTCGTGGTGCTGCACGAGGAACATGCGGTCGCCATTGCCCACGGTTACGCGAAGATCGCCGAGCGCCCCATGGGAGCGGTGCTGCACTCCAATGTCGGCCTCATGCACGGCTCGATGGCGATCTTCGACGCATTCTGCGACCGGGCGCCGGTACTTGTGTTCGGTGCCACCGGCCCCGTCGATGCCGCCAAGCGTCGCCCTTGGATCGACTGGCTGCACACCATGAAGGACCAGGGCGCGCTCGTCCGTCACTTCGTCAAGTTCGACGCCGAGCCGCGGTCGCTGGGCGATGCAGCCGAGTGCATGCTGCGCGCCAATCAGATCGCGCGGACGGCACCGTGCGGGCCGGTGTACGTGTGCTTCGATGTCGGACTGCAGGAAGCGAAGTTCAGCGAGTTCCCCCCGCTGCCTGAACTGTCGCGCTACCAACCCCCCGAGCCACCGCATGCTTCTACCGCGGCGGTCCGTGCCATCGCCGAACGACTCAGCAACGCCAAGCGCCCGCTGATCCTTGCCGGGCGCGTGTCGCGGTCGATCGAAGCCTGGCAGCAACGGATCGAACTGGCCGAGCATCTTGGCGCCAGGGTGCTTACCGATCTCAAGGTCGCGGCAGCGTTCCCGACCGATCATCCGTTGCATGCGGCGCCGCCGTCGATGCATGCCACCGAGCAGGGTCTGGCAGCCGTGCGCGAGGCCGACGTGATCCTGAGCTTCGACTGGAACGATCTGGGCGGATTGCTCAAGAGCGCATACGGCGATCAGCGCATCAGCGCGCACGTCATCCAGTGCTCGCTCGATCAGACCGTCCACAACGGCTTCGGCATGGAACTGCAGGGCCTGCCCCCCGCCGATACCTACACGTTGACCGATCCCGATGCCCTGCTCGCCGATCTGTTGCCGGCGGTTCAGGCGCTGGGTGCGAAACGCTACACGCCGGGTCCGATGCGCGCGACCGGATCGGTCGCTGATGCCGGCCCCGCCCAGACCAGCACGGGCATCGCAATGCGTGTCTTCGCCGCGACGCTCGCGAACTACTTCGAGTCACAGAACGCGTCCCTGCTGCGAACGAATCTCGGCTGGCCGGGCGATGCGTGGCATTTCCGCGATCCGCTCGACTACATCGGCTACGACGGCGGCGCGGGCGTCGGCTCGGGCCCCGGCATGATCGTTGGAGCCGCCCTCGCGCTGCGCGGCACCGAGCGACTACCCGTGGCGGTGATCGGCGATGGCGACTACCTCATGGGGCTGACTGCGTTCTGGACCGCGGTGAAATACCAGATCCCGCTGCTGGTGTTCATCGCCAACAACCGCTCGTTCTTCAACGACGAAGTCCATCAGGAACGCGTAGCGAAGATGCGCGGCCGTCCGGTCGAGAACAAGTGGGTCGGGCAACGGATCGAAGGACCTGACGTCGATCTCGCGGCGATGGCGCGCGGTCAGGGTGCGCGCGGTTACGGGCCGATCAAGGACATCGATGCGCTCAATCGCCTGCTGCCCGAGGCGGTGGCTGCGGTACGCGGTGGCGAAGTCGTTGTGATCGACGTACACGTCGCACAGGAATACGCCGAGACCCGCGCGACGAACGTGTTCAAGCGCGGGTAGGACTCTTCAACGCAGCGATGCGTTGATCTTCGCGAGCACCGCCGAACCGGGGATCAATTCCTTCTCGCCGAGCGCGTTGAGCGGAACCTCTACCGTGCCCAGGTGCGCGTGCAGATCTTCCGGATCGGGGTCGACGAAAAGCAGGCCGGTCACGACCTCGCCCGCCGCCTGCCGCTGGTGCAGGTAGTTCATTGCGCTGATCCGGTCGGTCGGATCGTAGTCGGGCGCGAGCTTGCGCAGTCGCAGGACCTTACCATCGTGCTGGCGGACGTCTTGCACGCTTCCCGCCGCATAGTCGGTGGTGATCTCGGCTCGCGGCTCGATGAAATCGATGCGATTCACCGCTTCGTTGTGATCGCGCACGAAGTCGTAGCTCTTGGTCGAGCCGTCGTGATTGTTGAACGCAACGCACGGCGAGATCACGTCGATCAGCGCCGCACCGCGATGCGCGACCGCCGCCTTGATCAGCGGTACCAGCTGAGCCTTGTCGCCGGAGAAGCTGCGCGCCACGAACGTCGCGCCAAGTTGCAGCGCGGTCATGACCATGTCGATCGGCTCGTCGGTATTGACCGCGCCGCGCTTGGCCTTGGAGCCCTTGTCGGCGGTGGCCGAGAACTGGCCCTTGGTGAGACCGTACACGCCGTTGTTCTCGACGATGTACACCATGTTCACCCCGCGGCGCATGCTGTGGGCGAACTGGCCGAAGCCGATGGATGCGGAATCGCCGTCGCCCGACACGCCCATGTAGATGAGCTCGCAATTGGCGAGATTGGCGCCGGTGAGGACCGAGGGCATCCGACCATGCACGGTGTTGAAGCCGTGCGAGTTGCCCAGGAAGTAGGTGGGCGTCTTCGATGAGCAGCCGATGCCGGAGAGCTTGGCGACGCGATGGGGCTCGATGTCCAGCTCGAAGCACGCGTTCACGATTGCCGCGGTGATCGAATCGTGGCCGCAGCCGGCGCACAAGGTGGAGACGGTACCTTCGTAATCGCGCCGGGTGTAACCGAGCTTGTTCTTGGGCAGCGTCGGGTGATGCAGTTTCGGTTTGGTGATGTAGGTCATGACTGTGCCGGACGGTGCGAGCGTTACTGGGCGACCTTGCGGATCGGGGTGACTTTCAGGATCGCGACCTTCTCGGCGATCTCACGAATGATGAAGCGCGCGGTGATCGGCGTGCCATCGTAGTGCAGCACCGGAATCAGCTTGGACGAATCGATCGCTGCTTCGGTCATGATCAGCGTGCGCAGCTGGGCATCGCGGTTCTGCTCGACCACGAACACCTTCTCGTGGTCCTCGATGAAATCGACCACCTCGTCCGAGAACGGGAAGGCGCGCACGCGAATCGCATCGACGTTCAGCCCCTGCTCGTCGAACGCATCGAGCGCCTCGATCATCGCCGGGCTGGTCGAGCCGTAGTACAGCACGCCGACCTTGGTAGGTTGCTTGGCCTTGCGGATGACCGGTGCCGGCACCAGTGTCTTGGCGGTCTCGAACTTCTTCTGCAGCCGCTGCATATTGTCGACGTACACCGGACCTTCCTCGCTGTATCGCGCGTAGCGGTCCTTGGTCGTGCCGCGGGTGAAGAACGCACCGCGCGTCGGATGCGTACCGGGATAGGTGCGGTACGGAATACCGTCACCGTCGACGTCGAGATAGCGCCCGAAGTCCTTGCCTGCCTCGAGTTCCTCGCTCGTCATCACCTTGCCGCGGTCGAGCGTGCGCTTGTCGTCCCAGACCAACGGGTCGCACAGCCGCTGGTTCATGCCGATGTCGAGATCGGTCATGACGAACACCGGCGTCTGCAGCCGGTCGGCCAGATCGAGCGCGTCGGCGCTCATCTCGAAGCATTCCTTCGGGTCTTCAGGCAGCAGCAGCACGTGCTTGGTGTCGCCGTTGGAGGCATACGCGCAGGCGATGATGTCGGCCTGTTGCGTACGCGTGGGCATGCCGGTGGAAGGTCCGCCCCGCTGCACATTGATGATGACGGCGGGGACTTCGGCGAAATACGCCAGCCCGATGAATTCGGTCATCAGCGAAATACCGGGGCCGGATGTCGCGGTGAAGGCGCGCGCGCCGTTCCAACCGGCGCCGACGACCATGCCGATCGAGGCTAATTCGTCCTCGGCTTGCACGATCGCGAAGCGATTCTTGCCGGTAGCCGGGTCGACACGCATCTTCTGGCAATGGCGAATGAATGCCTCGGCCAGCGAGGATGACGGCGTGATCGGATACCACGCACACACCGTCGCGCCACCGTACACGCAGCCTAGCGCCGCGGCATTGTTGCCTTCGATGAAGATGCGCTCGCCGACGTTATCGGCGCGCCGGACCTTGATGCCGAGCGCTCCCTTCAACTCGCGTGTCGCGTAGTCGTGACCGAGCTCCAGGGCCTGCACGTTGGCGCCCAGCAGCTTCTCCTTGCCGCGATACTGTTCGCCGAACAGTTTCTCGATCTCGGCGGTGTCGATCTCGAGCATCGCCGCGAGCGCGCCGACGTAGATGATGTTCTTGAACAGCTGGCGCTGCCGGGCGTCGGTGTAACTGGCGTTGCAGATATCGGTGAGCGGCATGCCTACGACGTTGATGTCATCGCGAAAACGCGACCTGGGCATCGGCTTGGTGCTGTCGTAGAACAGGTAGCCGCCGGGTTCGATCTCCTTGACGTCCTGGTTCCAGGTCTGCGGATTCATCGCCACCATGAGATCGACCCCACCGCGTCGACCGAGATAGCCCTTTTCGTTCACCCGCACCTCGTACCAGGTGGGCAGCCCCTGGATGTTCGACGGAAAGATGTTGCGAGGGCTGACCGGCACGCCCATGCGCAGGATCGCCCGCGCGAACAGTTCGTTGGCGCTGGCCGATCCCGAACCGTTGACGTTGGCGAACTTGACGACGAAATCGTTGATGGATTCGATGGTTTTAGACATGGTGGGCAACGAACGTAACGAGGCCCGACTTGGTCAGGCCGTGCGAGAAGGTGAACCGCGGGATCAACCGCTGAATCAATTTCGGCACCACACGTGGCGTCGATCGCGCACCGAACGATTCAACGGGGCGCGACGGACACGGGTGCGGGGCGGCCAACAAGTTCGAGGCGCCCAACGACATTCGAGCGCGTGAGGATTGGCGGCGAGGCGTCCGGATGTCGAGGTTCGTCATCGTATCGGGACGCGTGCGCCGGGTTGGCGTGGCCAGGTCCGCGTCAGGCCGCCTTGCGCTGCGGCTGCGGCGCAGGCCGGCATTTGGGGCCGGCATGCGTCATGTCGACCAGGTACTTGCGCATGTCCCAGGCACCGGTCGGGCAGCGTTCGGCGCACAGGCCACAATGCAGGCAGACGTCCTCGTCCTTCACCATCACGCGCTTGGTGCGCAACTCTTCGCTCACGTAGAGATCCTGCGTGAGGTTGAGTGCCGGCGCATTGAGCTGCTTGCGCAACGCCGCTTCGTCGGCGTTTCCAGTGAAGGTGATGCAGTCCATCGGGCAGATGTCGACGCACGCGTCGCACTCGATGCACAGATTGCCGGCGAAGACGGTCTGCACGTCGCAGTTGAGGCAGCGCTGCGCCTCCTTGAACCCGGTCGCCACGTCGAAGCCGAGCTCGACCTCGACGTTGATGTTCTTCAGCGTGACCGCGGACTCCTTCCACGGCACTTTGTAGCGCTGGTCGAGCGACACGTCGTTGTCGTAGCTCCACTCGTGGATGCCCATCTTCTGACTGAGCGCGGTAACACCGGGCATCGGACGATCGTTGACGTCCTCGCCGCTCAGCAGCTTGTCGATGGATACCGCCGCATCATGGCCGTGCGCCACCGCCCAGATGATGTTCTTGGGGCCAAACGCCGAATCGCCGCCGAAGAACACATGTGGCAGGGTCGATTGCATCGATTTCTCGTCGACCTTGGGCATCTCCCACTTGTCGAATTCGATGCCGACATCGCGCTCGATCCAGGGGAAGGCGTTTTCCTGACCGACGGCCACGAGTACGTCGTCGCACTCGAAGTGCTGGTCCGGCTCACCGGTGGGCACCAGGCTGCGGCGGCCCTTCTGGTCGTACTCGGCTTTGACCTTCTCGAAGGTCATGCCGGTGAGCTTGCCGTTGTCGTGGATGAACGCCTTGGGGACGAGGTAGTTGAGGATCGGAATGCCTTCGTGAATGGCGTCTTCCTTCTCCCACGGCGAGGCCTTCATTTCCTCGAACCCGGAACGGACGATCACCTTCACGTCTTCGCCGCCGAGGCGCTTGGACGAGCGACAGCAATCCATCGCCGTATTGCCGCCGCCCAGCACGATGACGCGTTTGCCGATCTTGGTCGTATGGCCGAACGAAACACTGGAGAGCCAGTCGATGCCGATATGGATGTTCTTCGCGGCTTCGTTGCGACCTGGAACATTCAGCTCGCGACCACGCGGTGCACCAGTGCCCACGAACACCGCGTCGAACTTCTCGGCGAGCAGCGCCTTCATGCTCTCGATGCGCTTGCCCGCGCGCAGTTCGATGCCCAACCCGAGGATGTAGCCGACCTCTTCGTCGATCACTGATTCGGGCAAGCGGAACTTCGGAATCTGCGTGCGGATCATGCCGCCGGCGAATGGATCGGCCTCATACACGACCACTTCGTAGCCGAGCGGCGCAAGGTCGCGCGCGACCGTGAGCGATGCAGGACCGGCCCCAATGCATACGACTCGCTTGCCGTTCTTCTTGGCGGGCACCTGCGGCAGGCGCGACCGAACGTCGTCCTTGTCTTTGAAATCCGCCGCGACGCGCTTGAGCCGGCAGATCGCCACCGGCTCTTTTTTCTCGCCATCCTCGACGCGCCCGCGACGACACGCGGGTTCGCACGGCCGGTCACAGGTACGACCGAGCACACCGGGAAACACGTTTGAATTCCAGTTGATCATGTACGCATCGGCGTAACGCCCCTGCGCGATCAACCGTATGTACTCGGGAACCGGTGTGTGTGCCGGACAGGCCCACTGACAATCGACGACTTTGTGAAAGTAATCGGGGTTAGCGATGTCCGTTGGCTTCAAGCCGTGCCTCCTCCACGCGGGCGCAGCCGTTCATCGAGGGCTTGCGACCTCGAGTCGGGCCGGTCATGAGATCGACGCGGATACTACAGGTTGTATAAATGGATGAAAAGCCGTTTCGGTGCACGAGCGAACGTTCGTTCGTTGAACTTCGCGGCCGGCGGTTATAGGCTCGCCAGCCGGCGGTAGTCACTCCGCTAATTTAGCGCCCGATCACCTCCAGCAGTGGCCCGAGAGCGGCTGCACCCAACCGCTTGGAACGCGCACCGTCCCAGCCGACGGAAGCGTCGGGAAGATCGGCGTTGTCCTTGAATGGCATTTCCAGCGTCAGGGACAAGCATCCGAACCGATGTCCGATGTACTTGCTGGCCAGCTTCAACGCCTGCGCGTCGTACTTGCCGCTCGCGTAGCCATGAACAGTCTGGAAGTCCGGACTGGCAGCGCGAAACGCCGCGCAGAAACGCTCCTGCACCGCGCGCTGCGCATCGGAGTAGCCGGGCAGCATCTCGTTGCCGGCGACGAACACGTACGGCAGCCCCTCGTCACCGTGGACATCGAGAAACGCATCGACGCCGGTCGCCAGCATGCGCTCGCGCACGAAGAACACCTCGGGGCTGCGCTCTCGCGACGGCTCGCTCCATTCGCGATTGAGATTGGCACCCGCCGCATTGGCGCGCAGATTGCCGCGCACGCTGCCGTCGGGATTCATGTTCGGGACGACGTGGAACACAGAGCGCTGAAGCAGCACGCGCACTAGGGGATCCGCCGTATCGAGCAGTCGCTCGATCATGCCTTCGACGAACCACTCCGCCATCGACTCGCCCGGATGCTGGCGGGCGATCACCCAGATGTTCGACTTGCCCTGTCCGGGCGTGCCGATGACGACCAGATCGAGATCGCGTCCATCCACCGAACTGCCCAGACGGATGACCTCGACGCCTTCGCGATCGCCGATGCTCCCGATGAAATCGAGGTGGCGATCGTAGGAGTACGGCTCGAAGTAGGCGTAGAACACGCTATCGTGCAGCGGCGTGTGGTCGATGTGCAAGCTGCCAGCCTCGTAGCGCGTGGGCACCCTGAACCATTCGCGCCGATCGTAGGAAGCCACTGCGCGATAGCCATCCCATCCTTTCGGATAGGTGCACTGGCCGGCGTTGGCAAGCGTGATCGTGCAGACGCGCCCGCGCGCCCCTTGTAGCCGGAAATAGAACCACTGCCTGAAGTCGCAACTCGGATCGGTTGTCGAGTCGCGACGCACGTTGAGACGAATCTGCGCCGCACCGGTGGGGGTCGGTGCGATCTCGAGCACCTCGATGGCGCCCGCATCGAACGAATCACTGATGCTCAGCATCGATCAGCGCCCGCTCGTTTGCCGTGGCGCGGCGTGCGGCGGCCGGAACTGCTCGTCGACCGGCACCTGATAGCCATTGGCCAGGCGATTGGTCTCGTTCGCCAGACCAACCACGGCCAGCAACTCCGCCAGTTGCGCGTCGGTCATGCCTTTGGCACGTGCACTCGCGGTGTGGCTGTGAATGCAGTACTCGCAGTTGTTGGTCACGCTCACCGCGATGTAGAGCATCTCTTTGGTCAACGGGTCGAGCGCGCCCGGCGCCATGACCTGCTTGATGGTTTCCCACATGCGGCGCAGCGTGGGCGGATGGCCGGCCAGCACCTTCCAGAAATTGTTGACCCAGTTCGACTTGCGCGCGGCCATGATGTCGTCGTACACCACGCGCACTTCGGGCGAGGCTTGGTCGTATTCGATCATCGGCACCATCGGCACATTCGGCATGAAGGGGGTCCTTTATCGTGAACAGAGGATCGACCGGGCCCAAGGTGAAGCCCGTCGCAGCTCGGGCTAGGACGGTCGCATCCGACTGGGTATATTAGGGCCTGTCCAATCAAGGGGTGAGTTCGAGTACCGTGGCCAAGATCACCAAGACCGATGCGCAGTGGCGCGCCCAACTCACCGATCTGCAGTACCACGTCACGCGCAAGCACGGCACCGAGCGCGCGTTCACCGGGCAGTTTCACGACTCGCACTCCAACGGAACGTACGCCTGCGTGTGCTGCGGCAAGCCCCTGTTCAGTTCGGAGCACAAGTTCGACTCCGGCACCGGATGGCCGAGCTACTGGCAGCCGATCGATCCGGCAAACGTCGAAACCCAGGAAGACGGGTCGTTCTTCATGCGGCGCACCGAGGTCCACTGCGCCGACTGTGATGCGCACCTGGGCCATGTGTTCGACGACGGCCCCGCCCCCACCGGGTTGCGCTATTGCATCAACTCGGCTTCGCTCAAATTCGACCAGGGCTGAGCGTCAAGCGGAGCTGAACCCACGTCGAGGTCTGCGACCGCTTGACCTGGCGCGGCCAGCCGCTCATTCCCACGACTCCCCCGTCCACACCGAGGCCCCACAGGCCACTGCGTATAATCGCGCGCATGAAATTTCTGTTCGACATCTTCCCCCTGATTCTGTTTTTCATCGCCTACAAGTATCAGGGCATCCTCGTCGCCACCGCGGTCGCGATCGTCGCCTCCATCGGTCAGGTTTTATGGTTGCTGCTCCAGGGCAAGAAGGTCTCCAAGATGCTCTGGATCGGCCTGATCGTGATCGTTCTGTTCGGTGGCGCAACGTTGCTCTCGGGCGATGAATGGTTCGTCAAGCTCAAGCCAACTGCTCTTTACTGGCTGATGGCTGGCACACTCGCGGTGGGCACGCTCGTCTTTCGGCGCAACCTCATCCAGTGGCTCCTGGGCGAAGAGATCCAATTGCCGGCACCCGCGTGGGTGCTCATGAATCGCAGCTGGATGGGTTTCTTCGCGGTCATGGGTGCGCTCAACCTCTACGTCGCCTTCAATTTTCCGACCGACACCTGGGTGAACTTCAAGGTGTTCTGGAGCATGGGCCTGATGATCGTGTTCGTCGTGATCCAGGGTTTGATGCTCGCGCGATACGTCGAAGACAAGCCGCAGTAGGCGGCGTTCACGCCCCGTCGACGCGCTCATCGACGATTCCATTGACGCTCCCCATGCGTGTGCCGCCGCACCTCGGCGCATCGCGAACTTTCCGAGTCACCGATGGGTCCTATCGAGCGGCAAATCCAGGAAAAGCTGCAGGTGCTCCGCCCGCTCTCGCTGGAACTACGTGACGAAAGTGGGCAGCATGCCGGCCACCCGGGTGCCGCAGCAGGTGGTGGGCACTACCAGCTCACCCTGGTGTCCGAAGCGTTCCACGGCAAGAACCGCCTCGCCCGGCACCGCATGATCTACGCGGCGCTCGGCGAGTTGATGAACGGGCCGATCCACGCTCTGGCCATCGACGCTTTCGCGCCCGACGAGTTGTAGGTCATCGGGTCCGTTACGCTGCGATACGAAGCGCCCGCTCCCAACCCTTCTCACGAACCCTCCGAGGAATCTCATGCTGCGAAACTTCGCTCCCCGCTTCACGCTCGCGCTGCCGTTGTTGATCGGGGCAGCCTCCGGCGCGATGGCGCAAGACAAGCCTGCCGCAGCAGGCAACGAGCGCGTCGCCACCGTCAACGGCAAGGAGATCCCTCGCGTCCGCGCCGACATCCTGGTGCGCGAGCGCACCCAACAAGGCATGAGCGACTCCCCGCAACTGCGTAGCGCAGTACGCGAGGAACTCATCAATCGCGAAGTGCTGTTCCAGGAAGCCGAGCGACGCGGCGTCTCCAAGACGTCCGACGTGCGCGAGCAGATCGAGTTGGCTCGCCAGGCGGTGGTGATCCGTGCGCTGCTCAGCGACTGGCAGAAGAGCCAGCAGATGGATGACGAGGCGCTCAAGGCCGAGTACGAGCGGCTGAAGGCGCAGACGCCTTCGCAGGAGTATCGGGCGCGGCACATCCTCGTGGAGAAGGAGGACGAAGCCAAGCAGATCATCGCCAAGCTCAAGAAAGGCGCGAAATTCGACGAGCTGGCCAAGGCCTCGAAGGATGCCGGTTCAAAGGACAAAGGCGGCGACCTGGGCTGGTCCGTACCCACCACGTTCGTCAAACCCTTTGCCGACGCGCTCACAGCGCTCGAGAAAGGCAAGACCACCGAGGCGCCAGTGCAGAGTCAGTTCGGCTGGCACGTGATCCGGCTCGACGACGTGCGTGGCACCAACCATCCGGCGTTCGAGCAGGTCAAACCGCAGATCGCTCAGCGCTTGCAGGCGCAGATGGTCGAGAAGTTCGTGCAGGACCTGCGCACCAAGGCGAAGATCCAGTAGAGCCGGCGCGTTCTCAGACTTTCGCGCGTCCTACCCGATCCAGACCCGCGCGTTGCGGAACATCCGCATCCACGGACTGTCTTCGCCCCACTGCCGGGGATGCCACGACATCTGCACCGAGCGGAACGTGCGTTCCGGATGCGGCATCGCAATCGTGAAGCGACCATCGGCCGTCGTGAAGCCGGTGAGACCCGCCACTGAACCATTGGGATTGGCCGGATAGCGCTCGGCCGGTTCGCCGGCGTGATCGACGAAGCGCATCGTGGCGATCGCGTTGTTGCGATCCGTTGCTGCGCGAAATCGAACCCGGCCTTCGCCGTGAGCGACCGGCGCGGGAATGCGACTCCCAGCCATGTCGCGAAAGAATATCGACGGGCTGGGCAGCACTTCTGTCAGCACCAGTCGCGCTTCGAACTGCTCGCTCGCGTTCTTCTCGAATAGCGGCCAGTGCTCGGCGCCCGGGATCAACGCATGCAGGTGCGACATCATCTGGCAGCCGTTGCAGATCCCCAGCGCGAATACGTCAGAGCGGGAAAAGAACGCCTCGAACTGGTCGCGCGCACGCTGATTGAACAGGATCGATTTCGCCCACCCTGCGCCGCCACCCAGCACGTCGCCGTAGGAAAAACCGCCGCAAGCGACCAGGCCGCGGAAGCGATCGAGCGCGACGCGACCGGCAATGATGTCGGACATGTGGACATCGATGGACTCGAAGCCCGCGCGATCGAAGGCTGCCGCCATTTCGATGTGCCCGTTTACACCCTGCTCGCGCAAAACGGCGATCGGCGGGCGCGCACCGCGCTGCACGAACGGGGCGGCTACGTCTTCGGCTGGATCGAATCGCACCACCGGATTCAGCCCTGGATCGCTCACATCGTCGATCCGTTCGAATTCCTGCTTGGCCGCGTCAGGATTGTCGCGCAGCGCCTGCATGCGATACGACACCTCCGACCAGGTTCGCTGCAGCACCGCTCGCGCCTTGGCGAAGAGCGGCTTGGCATTGCGCACGATGCGGATCTCATCGGAGTCGTTCACCCGGCCGATCAGCAAGGCGTGCAACCCATGATCGCGCAGCAGCCCGAGCACGCGCTGCCGTTCCTTGGCGCGAATCTGCACCACCGCACCCAGTTCCTCGGCGAACAATGCCGCCAGAACATGCGCACGATCACGCCCGAGCATGGCCTCAGGGCGTCGCTCGGCGCCGTCGACGTCGAATGCGGACTGATCGAACGCCAGCATGTCGACGTTGATCGACACGCCACAATGGCCCGCAAAGGCCATCTCGCACACCGCTGCAAACAGGCCGCCGTCGGATCGGTCGTGGTACGCGAGCACCAGCGAATCGGCTCGCAGCGCCGCCAGCGCATCGAAGAATCGGCGTAGCGCCTGCGGGTGGTCGACGTCGGGCGCTTCGTTGCCAGTCTGAGCGTAGACCTGCGCGAGTATCGATCCACCCAAACGATTGCATCCGTCTGCCAGATCGATCAGCACCAGTTCGGTCGGCTCGCTCTCGCGCTGCAACTGCGGCGTCCACACCTGGCGTACGTCGTCGCATGAAGCGAACGCCGAAACGATGAGCGACAGCGGCGCGACGACCTCGTGTTTGCCCTGTTCGTCGTGCCACGTGGTGCGCATCGACAATGAATCCTTGCCCACCGGAATCGACACACCGAGTTCGGGACACAGTTCGAGCGCGACGGCACGCACTGTGTCGAACAACGCCGCGTCTTCACCGCGATAGCCGGCCGCCGCCATCCAGTTCGCCGAGAGCTTGACGCGATTCAATTGCACCGGCGCAGCGGCCAGATTGGTCAGCGACTCGGCCAGCGCCATGCGACCCGAGGCCGCCGGGTTGATCACCGCGAGCGGCGCACGCTCGCCCATTGCGAACGCTTCGCCTTCGTAGCCGGTGAAGCCGAACAATGTTGCCGCGCAGTCCGCCACGGGTACCTGCCACGGCCCGACCATCGGATCGCGTGCGCACAAGCCACCGACGGTGCGGTCGCCGATCGTGATCAGGAACGACTTGCTGGCAACCGTAGGCGCCCGCAGCACACGCAGACACGCCTCCTCCAGGTCGATCGCGTCGAGATCGATAGGCGACAAGTCGGGCTTCACCCTGGTCACGTCGCGCAGCATGCGCGGCGGCTTACCAAGCAGCACCTCCAACGCCATGTCGACCGGACGATTGTCGAACTGCGGATCGCGCACGATCAGGCGACCATCGTCGGTGGCGGTTCCCAGCACCGCAAACGGGCAGCGCTCACGCTCGCACAGCGCACGGAAGTCAGCGAGCCGATGCGGCTCGATCGCGAGCACGTAGCGCTCCTGCGCCTCGTTGCTCCACACCTCGCGCGGCGTCATGCCCGGCTCTTCGTTGGGTGCCGCTCGCAAGTCGACGTGGGCGCCCCTGCCGCCGGTATGCGCCAACTCGGGTACCGCGTTCGAAAGTCCGCCAGCGCCGACGTCGTGGATGCTCACGATCGGGTTGTCCGGGCCGAGCGCCCAACAGCGATCGATCACCTCTTGTGCGCGGCGCTGGATCTCCGCGTTGCCGCGCTGGACCGAATCGAAATCGAGATCGGCCGTATTCGCCCCTGCGGCCATGCTTGATGCAGCACCGCCGCCCATGCCGATCAGCATGCCCGGGCCGCCGAGTTGGATCAGCAACGCGCCGGTAGGAATTTCCACCTTCAATGCATGCTGCGCGCGAATGTTGCCGATGCCACCGGCCACCATGATCGGCTTGTGATAGCCACGCACAACGCCATCAACCTCGGCTTCGTACGCGCGGAAATAGCCGCACAGGTTCGGCCGTCCGAATTCATTGTTGAACGAGGCGGCACCGATCGGTCCATCGATCATGATCGACAGAGCCGACGCGATGCGCTCGGGTCGGCCGTAATCGTGTTCCCAGGGCTCGACCGCACCTGGAATGCGCAAGTTCGACACCGAGAACCCCACCAGGCCCGCCTTGGGCTTCGCGCCACGCCCGGTTGCGCCTTCGTCGCGCAACTCACCGCCCGAGCCGGTAGCCGCGCCGGGGAACGGCGAGATCGCCGTTGGATGGTTGTGCGTTTCCACCTTCATCAAGGTGTGGGTGAGTTCGCGCTCGAAGCCGTAGCGCGCGAAACCTCTCTGATCCTGCCTTCGTGCAAAGAAGCGTTCGACTTCACGACCTTCCATGATGGCGGAGTTGTCGGCGTAGGCCAGCACCGTTCCCTGCGGATTCGTCGCGTGCGTCGTTCGGATCATCTGAAACAGCGAGTGCGGCTGCTCTTCACCATCGACGATCCACTGGCCATTGAAGATCTTGTGGCGGCAATGCTCCGAATTGGCCTGCGCGAACATCGTGATCTCGACGTCGGTCGGATCACGCCCCAGCGCGCGAAACTGCTCCACCAGGTAGTCGATCTCGTCTGCGGCGAGCGCCAACCCGAACGCACGGTTCGCCTCATCCATCGCTTCGCGCCCGTTCGCCAAGACCGGGATCGTGGTCAGCGACTTTGGTGCGAAGTGCTGGAACAGGCCCTGCGCGTCTGCCAGGTCGACCAGCACGCTTTCGGTCATCCGATCGTGCAGGCATGTACTCAGTCGCGAGGGGTCTCCCTCCACGAAGAAAACCGTGCCGCGCTCGATACGGAGCACCACCTCCAGCCCGCAGCTGCGCGCGATGTCGGTGGCTTTCGTCGACCAGGGCGAGATCGTGCCGATGCGTGGGGTGACCAGCACCGAGGCGGTGCCCGACTCGAGCTGCTCGAAGCGGTCGCCGTAATCGAGCAGTCGTTCGAGCCGCTCATGCTCGTCTGGATTCAGCGCGCGCTTCGCTTCGACGAAGTGGTAGTACCGCGCGGCGAGCACCTGTCCCGCAATCGAACGATCGCGCAGTTGCTGATTGAGTTTGTCGCGTCGGAACCGCGATAGAGCGGTTGCCCCTGCAAAGGTGAGCAGTGCTGGCATGCCGAGAGGACCGGGAGGGCGTCGCCAGCACGCGACGTTGCGCTGCGTGCTTCAAGGTGCGACGGCGCGATTATACCGGTGCGTGTCGCCACGGCCGCACTGATTGCATTGATCGACGGTGGCGGCTCGAGGCTGCCGATCACGTCGTACGAATGCGATGCTCGGTCAGGAGCGCGAGCGTGCTACTTGCCAAGCACCAGGCGCGCAGGCGAACCGGAGAGATTCACACTTCCGCGCAGCGGCCCCGAAGGCGTGGCCAACTCGCCTGTCAGCTGACCGGTCAGCGTCTGCTTGGCATCGACATGGATGCTCGCGGCGCCACCCACCTTGTTCGATCGGAATCGAACATTCGATGCCACCTGACGCAACCCGGCATCCGCCCGGAAGCTCGCGACCAACTCGGTAAACGGCGTGTTGCCCCGCGGATTCGCCTCGCCCTGCGCTACACGCGAGAGGTCGACACCCACCAGCGTGCCGTGGTCGGCGGCGAGCGATCCCTCGAGGGTGCCGCTGGCGAAAAGTTTGGCCGGTGTCGGGGCGCTGGTACTGAAGCGCGCCTTGGCGTTGAACTGACCATCGCGCATGAGCGACTTGGCCAGGGCGGACAGTTCCATGCCGCGACCTTCAACGACACCCTCTGCTGTCCAGGTGGCGCCGCTGCGAATGCGAGCCTGCCCCTTCACGACGCCTTGCAGAACACGTCCATCGAACTCGGTGAGGACGACCTCCTCGCTCGAGTAGGTACCACGCGCGCTGAAGTCGTGAAGCTCGAAGTCCGCACCGAACGGCTGCAGTTTGCTGGAGGTGATCTCCAACTGAGCCCCTGAAGTGGATGGAGTGAAGACCACACGAGTATCGCCCTGCACACCAGTAACTACCAGCTGCGTCAGCGCGCCTCGAGGCCCGACTAGCGCCTGTACGCTGAGTCGATCCAAGGTCCAGTGACGGTCGATGATCTTCACACCGTGCGCGTCGACCTTGCGCAGACTCAGCGCGCCCGGATCAGTGGCTGCCGCGGCGAGCGTCGCACGCAACTCGTCGCTCGTGACGACGATGTCGTGGACTCGGACATCGTGCAATGAACGTCCCGGATCGAACAGCGTCGCCGGAACCAGATTGATGCTGACCTTCCCCACTCGAATCGTGCTGCCGCCGCCACCAATTCGCACATCAGATAGCCGTATCGCCGGCATCGGCGTCAATTCCACACCCAATGCGCCGATCGCCACAGGGCGACCCAGATAGCGAGTCGCGGTTTGCGCGTAGTGATTCGAGTCGAACAATGGCCAAAGCCAGAACGCTCCACCACCGATCACAACGCTCAGCGCCGCGACGGCGATGGCCCACCGTGGCAGCCGAAATCGCCTGGACTTGCTTTCCGGCGCTGTCCGCTCCGGGTCCACTGAATGCGTGAACGCGGGGATTTCCTCGACCGCATCCTGTTCTACGTCGACCCGGCGGCTGCGCCGCCTGGATTGTGCGCGACCGGCTCGTCCCGGTTCGTCGAGGTCTCGCCCACCCTCAGTCGGCAGCTTTGCAGCGACTTCCGCTTCGGCCGTGGACGGTGCCGCGGCTCGCGCAATTACTTGCCTGGCGGTTTCCGCGACACTCGCTTCGATCGCTGCGTGATTCGCCAGCGCCTGGGCCACGTCACCGAATGCGCCGTCCTTGTCGCTCGCCGGTTCATTCGACGTAGCTGGAGGAGCGGGAGGTTCAATGCCTTCGATCTGCACCGGAATCCGGCCCGCCCCGACTGTCCGTTCCAGGGTCTGTTCGAAATCGGCGGCCGGCACGAGGTCTTTGATCGCCAGCGTAGCTTCCTGCACGTACCCGTCACGCACCAGCTTCTGGATGCCGAGGCCGACGACGCGCCCGTCGCCGTCACCCACCCGGGCGGTGATCGCGCCGAGATTCGATTCGCCATCGATCAGCGCGAGCAGCTTGGCAAGCGTGGGCGGCAGTGTCTGTGTGCGGCCGATGTATTCCTGTGCCCCCTTGGCGGTGCGCGCGAACACCTGGGCAGAACCGAATTTGACTCCCGCTGCAGCCCCCCCCGGAATCGAGGACGCAACTAGTGCTCCATCAGCGAGTGCAACGGCCTTGCGGGCAGTCACCGCGACACTCGAGGAGCTCGCCATGTGTTCGACCTGGTGGAGGCGCTCGACAATCGACTGGCGGCGAGACTGGTCCTGAGCCTGCTTGAGCGCCGCGTTGATTGCATCATCCGACGTCGCGGTCAGCGCCGGCTCGACATCGGCGGCGGACCTTCCCGCCGCGGACTGAACCGCGCCCGGCCGGCTGGCGCGCGTCGGATCGATCAATACCCCATTGGTGATGTCGGTCTCGCTGCCCATCTCGCTCGGGCCAGGCACGAAGATGAATTCCTCGCGCACCAGTTTGTCGATGGATGCCTGCAGGCGTGATTTGAGCGACGGATCCAGGCGCGCCTCGATCTCACCGAGCGTGACCTTGCCGGTCACCAGAAAAAGGATATTGCGGTCGGACGAGCCCAGCAGGCTCGTTCGCCCCATCAGTTCCTTGAGCCCCTTGGAGGTCCGCAAGTAGACGGCCCGACGGTCCATGCCGATGTCACCCGTACAGCAAGCGCTGATCGTTGTTGCGAGGCCCGGCCCTGGCGTTGCAGAGTCGGAGTAGTACGGCCGCCTCGGTTCATGTCCGGCACGATCCGCAGTGATCGCACCCGCGTACGCTTGTTCGACTCGCCACGGCGGTACCTCACTGGTACCAGGAGCTGTCGGCGCAACGCGCACTGCGGCAGGCTAACACCCGCCTCCACCGGCCCACGTGCAAAACTGCGCTGCATCTCCGCGTGACGACCACCGGCTCAGATGGTTTGTGCGAAAGTTTCCGGGCCTGATCGGTCGCTGCCAACGAATATGCATTGCCGTCACCATGCAGACGGTGAGGCGCCTCGTGATGCTGCGGCCATCCGCGTGAACGATGACGCGCTGCGTCTGAGGCACTGCCTCATCGGCGCAAAGGCTCAAAGCCTCGCAGCTATCAGTCCTTCCGGCCGACGATCACCGGCCGTCGCACGGTACCGCCCAAATCAACGCCGTTGCTCACCTGGCCCTGTGGCGTCCATAGCGAGCCGGCAATCTGCGCGCGCAACGCGCCGTTCCCGTCCACCTGCGCGGAAGCCGTCCCGGCAACGCGATTGGACTTGAAGCGCACGTTGGCGATCGACAGCCGGCTGCCCAGTTGCGCACTGAAGCCGGCAGTCAGTTCAGTGAGCGGCGTGACCCCACGCGGACTGTCTTCGCGTAGTACCACGCGAGACAGGTCTGCGCCGTTGAACGTGCCTCGATCGACTGAGAGTGCGCCCTCGACGCTTCCACCCGCGAACAGCTCATGCGGTGTATTTGCGCTGGTGCGAAATCGCCCTTTGGCCGACAAGGTGCCGTCATCGAAGAGCGGCTTGGCCGCCTGTGCCAGGTCGACGCCACGCGCCTCGAACGTGCCCTCGGCGACCCAATTTGCTCCCTGACGGATGCGTGCTTGCCCGTTCACGACGCCGCCCAGCAATCGGCCATCGAATTCGCGCAGCAGGAATTCGTCGGTCGTGTAGCTCCCCCGCGCATCGAACTGGTCGATCACCAGCGCCGTCCCTGGCAGCGCCATCTTCGCCGCGCTGATCTCCAGATTGATCGATCCATCTGCGCTGGGCAGAAATTGCGCCTTGAGCGCGCCATCGGCACTCGAGACGGTCAGGCGGCGTACGGCGTGGTTGCGACCGATCTCCACGTCGATGTTCGCGTTGTTGAACTTCCACGTGGCATCGAGAATGTGGATGCGGCGCGCTTCGATGCGGCGCAGGGTCAACGCCTGCGCATTCCCCTGAGCACTCGGCTTCAGCAACTTTCGAAGTTCCGTCGTCGTCACGATGGCACCATCGATTTCCAGCAGCGGCACGACCAGCTCGCTACCCGTCAACCATTCAAGGCCGATTCGCGCATAAGCACTTTCGATACGCAATCCGCTTCGTTCATCACCGATACGCAAGTCGCTCAACCTCACTGCTGGCCGTGGCCACAACGTCAGACTTGCTCCCCCGATTCGCACCGGCTCGTCGAAGTATTGACCCGCCGCCACTTCGTACCGTGCCGTGTCGAAGAACGGCGCCAGCAGATAGCCCACGATGGCCAGCAGCACTGCAATGGCCGCGATCGGCGCCGCCGCTCGCTTGGCCAGTACACCTTGCTTCGGCTCGACCTTGCGCGCGCGCGTCCGGCGGGCGAACTGCTCGCTCGCCCAGTCGCCATCGGCAGCGGGGCGTGGCGCATACCGTTCGAACATCGCAGCCGGCTCCGCGCTCCGCTCCTCACGCCGCGAAGCTCGTGGCGACGAGCGCACCGGCGCATCGGTCTCGACCCGATCGATGTATTCCTCACTCTGCCGTGCGGCGCGCGAAACCTCCTCGGCGTGTGCGGCAAGGTCGCGGCGTTGTTGCGCAGCGAGTTCCCGCCATACATCAGCGAGCGTCGAGCGCTCGGCTTCCAGGGCTTGAATGTCGGCCGGCGCGAGGGGCTCGGTCCCCGGACTGATCGTTTGCGGCCCCCGCGCGGAGACGTTGGCATCGAAATCGATGTCGGGCTCCAGCCCTTCCAGCACCGCGGCTGAATCCTGGATGTAGCCGCGCTTGAGCAGCGTATCCAATCCCGACGCTACTGCTTTGTCGCTATGGCCGATGCGCCGTTGGATCTCATCAACGGTCGATACGCCGTCGACCTGCGCGAGGATCTTCTGCAGGCCCGGCCGCAGCGTGCAGGTGCGCCCGATGAACTCGAGCGCGCCCTTGCCCGAACGCGCGAGAATGCGCTTGGGATCAAGCACCGGTTCTGCCGCAGGTGCCTCGCTGTGCGCGCTGAACGCGGCTTGCAACCGCTTGGCCGGAAGCACCATACCGCGCGCCTCGGTCGCCTTGGGCGCTGCCGCCTTCTTGCGTGCGTCGGACTCCATCTGACGCATGCGTTCGACCAACCCCTGGCGACGCGACGACTCCTTCGCCTGCTGCAGCACCGCGTTCACCAGATCGTCGGCGGCCGGATTGGCTTCCGGCTCAGGCAGCGTCTCCGGCGGCTCCATCGTCACGATCGAGCCCGAATCGCGCGAACCGACCGCCAGCCGCTCCCCGATCTGGATGCGCTCCGGTGGCGCGGAGATCTCGTGCGGTTCCGGCACGTGGATGAACTGCTCGCGCAGCAGTCTCTGCACGACGCTGTCCAGACGCTTGGCGATCGAGGGATCGATGCGTGACTCGATCTCGCGCAACGACTCCTTGCCCGTGAACAGGAACAGGACGCTGCGATCGGCCGCCTTGAGGAATGTGGTTCGGCCCGCCACTTCCTTGTGGCCCTTGTTGGTCCGCGCGAAGACGATCTGACGGTCCATCGATTCCCCCAATGACGATCCATGCTCCGGATACTGCGAACCGTCAGGCAGGCGCGCGTGCGCGCACGTGGGAGAGGGACGTCAGGACATCGGGGGCCGGAAACGGCCGACGACGTGCTCGATCAGGGAGTCGTCATCCAGTCGCCTTAGCAGGAGCGTGGAGCCCGTGTCGGGCGCCACCATCGGCAACTTGGATCGGCTTGCGGTTCACATCGAGCACGCACGTTAGCAGCCGGTGAAAACACGATCCGTGAGGAAATGCACTACGGCCGGGACCGGAATTTACGCTTACGGATCTTTCGTGAAAATGTTGGAGTGGCGTCGATTGATGTCGAGTTTCCGTAACCGCCGCCGCCGGGCGTCTCGATGACAAACACATCGTCCGCGTTCATGTGCGCTTTGTCCGCCCAACCAAGCTCTACGCGGGACCCGTCGGTGCGCTCGACCCAGTTGCGTCCGCTGGCGCCATCGCCACCGCCGGCCATGCCGCGTGGTGCCTTACGGCGGTGACCGGCCAGAATCGCCGCGGTCATCGGCTCCAGGAAACGGATGCGGCGGCGCGCGCCGTTGCCACCGCGCCAGCGACCCTGGCCCCCCGATCCGGCGCGCACCTCGAACAGTTCGAGCACCACCGGGAAGCGCCATTCGAGCACCTCCGGATCGGTCAGGCGCGAATTGGTCATATGGGTCTGGATGCAATCGGTGCCGTCGAATCCGGGGCCAGCGCCCGAGCCGCCCGCTACGGTCTCGTAGTACTGGTGCCGCTCGTTGCCGAAGGTGAAGTTGTTCATCGTTCCGGTGGATCCGGCCATCACCCCCAACGCCGTGTAGAGCGTGTCGGTGATGCATTGCGAAGTCTCGACGTTTCCGGCAACTACTGCCGCCGGGTAGCGCGGCCGCAGCAACGAACCTTCAGGAAAGCGCACGTCGAGCGGTTTCAGGCACCCGGCATTGAGGGGAATATCGTCGTCTACCAACGAACGGAACACATACAGCACCGCCGACATGCCCACTGCGGAGGGCGCGTTGTAGTTGTTGGGCAGTTGCGGCGAAGAGCCGGTGAAGTCGAGCGTGGCTGCGCGAGCGGCCTTGTCGATCGTGATACGGGCCTGAATGAGCCCGCCGTTGTCCATCTCGAATCGGCAGGAACCATCCTTCAACACGTCGATCACGCGCCGCACCGCTTCCTCGGCGTTGTCCTGCACGTGCTGCATATAGGCACGCACCACCTCGAGACCGAAGTGCTCGACCATCCGTCGTAGCTCCTGCACCCCTTTCTCGTTCGCCGCCACCTGTGCGCGCAGATCAGCCATGTTCTGCTCGACATTGCGAGACGGATAGCGCCCGCTGCGCAGGAGCGCGATCGTTTCGGCTTCGCGCAGATGACCGCGATCGATCAGCTTCCAGTTGTCGAACAGCACGCCCTCCTCTTCGATCACGGTGCTATCCGGTGGCATCGAGCCAGGCGTGGTCCCGCCGATGTCGGCGTGATGACCACGCGAGGCGACATAGAACAGGATCTCGCTCGAGGGGGCATCGAACACCGGCGTGATCACCGTGACATCCGGTAGATGCGTGCCCCCGTTGTAGGGCGCGTTCACGACGTAGACGTCACCCGGATGAATGCCTTCGGGGTTGTTGCGCACCACCGCCCGCACCGATTCGCCCATCGAGCCGAGATGGACCGGAATGTGCGGCGCGTTGGCGATCAGCGCGCCGGTGCGATCGAAGATCGCGCAGGAAAAATCGAGGCGCTCCTTGATGTTGACCGAGTACGCCGTGTTCGCCAGCCGCAGCCCCATCTGCTCGGCGATCGACATGAACAGGTTGTTGAACACTTCGAGCATGACCGGATCGACACTGGTACCGATCGCCCCCCGCTGAGGACGAGCTTCGACGCGCTCGAGCACAAGGCAATCGCGCTCGGTGACTCGCGCCGCCCAACCCGGCTCGACCACGCTCGTCGCGTTAGCCTCGGCGATGATTGCGGGTCCGCGAATCGTGTCGCCGCACAGCAGCGCTTCACGGCGATAGACCGGCGTCTCATGCCACGCTGCTGCACTGAACATACGCACCCGCTGTGCGATCTCGGGCGACCCGCTCACGCGCGCCTGCGTGGTTGCGCGCATCGGCGGCGCGCTCGCCACGCTGAGCGCCTCTACCGAAACAGCCTCGGCCACCAGCGCACGACCGCGCATCAGGAACGAATAACGCTGACGGTACTCGCGTTCGAACTGTTCGAGCATCGATTCCATCGAGTCCAGCGACACGACCAGTGCCGAGTCCGTGCCCTCGTAACGCAGATGAACGCGACGGCGAACCTCGATCGCCGTCGAATCGACGCCCTGGTCGGTCAGTTCCGCGCGCGCCACGGCTTCCAATTCGCCCAGCACTTGTTCCAGCGCGGACAAGTTCGCCGCCTCGAGGCGCAGTTCGACGGATCGCTCGCGCATCGCAGTTTGGTCCGCGAGTCCCATGCCGTACGCGGACAGCACGCCTGCGAGCGGGTGAATGAACACGCGCGTCATACCCAGTGCGTCGGCGACCAGGCAGGCATGCTGGCCACCCGCGCCGCCGAAGCACGTGAGCGTGTAACCGGTGACGTCGTGGCCGCGCTGCACGCTGATGTGCTTGATCGCATTGGCCATGTTCCCCACCGCGATCGACACGAACCCCTCGGCCACCTCCTCGGGTGTGCGCCGATCACCGGTAGCGGCATGAATCTTCTCGGCGAGTGCGACGAACAGCTCGCGCACGCGATCCGCATCGAGCGCCTGATCACCATGCGGACCGAACACCGTGGGAAAGAACTGCGGCTGGATCTTGCCGAGCATGACGTTGGCGTCAGTCACGGCGAGTGGACCGCCGCGCCGATAGCACGCCGGTCCGGGGTTGGCTCCCGCCGAATCGGGCCCGACGCGGTATCGCGAACCATCGAAATGCAGGATCGACCCGCCCCCTGCGGCCACGGTATGAATGCTCATCATCGGCGCACGCATGCGCACGCCGGCCACGCTCGTCTCGAACACGCGCTCGAACTCGCCGGCAAAGTGCGACACGTCGGTGGACGTTCCGCCCATGTCGAATCCGATGATCTGTTCGAAGCCTGCTTCCTGCGCGGTTCGCACCGCCCCGACGATGCCGCCGGCGGGCCCGGAGAGGATGGAGTCCTTCCCCTGGAAGCGCCGCGCGTCGGTGAGTCCACCATTCGATTGCATGAACATCAGACGGACGTCGGGCAGTTGCGCGGCGACCTGATCGACGTAGCGACGCAGGATCGGCGACAGATAGGCGTCGACCACGGTCGTGTCACCGCGCGAGACCAGTTTCATCAGCGGCGATACTTCGTGTGATACCGACACCTGCGAAAAGCCGATCTCACGCGCGAGCGCAGCGACACGACGCTCATGCTCCGTGTAGCGATAGCCGTGCATGAACACGATCGCGATCGATCGGAATCCATCGCGATAACACGCTTCGAGATCGGCGCGCGCCTGCGCCTCGTCCAGCGCACACATCACATCCCCATGCGCACCGACGCGTTCGGTCACTTCGACCACGCGCTCGTAGAGCAGTTCGGGAAGGATCACGTGACGGTCGAACAGCCGCGGACGATTCTGGTAGGCGATTCGCAGAGCGTCGCGAAACCCGCGGGTGATGAACAGCACCGTGCGCTCGCCCTTTCGCTCCAGCAGCGCGTTGGTGGCGACCGTGGTGCCCATCTTGACGGCGGCGATCCGCTCGACGGGTATCGGCTGTCCAGCTCGCACATCGAGCATCAGACGAATGCCGGCAATCGCCGCGTCGCGATAGTGCTCGGGGTTTTCCGACAACAGCTTGGTCGTGGCGAGGGATCCATCGGGACGACGCGCCACGACATCGGTGAACGTGCCGCCGCGATCGATCCAGAATTCCCACTGGGAATTTTGTGCATTCGGGTTCATGGCGGGCGCGACTTTATCGCAAGCGCTGCGAGCGCTCTACTTCCGTTCAGTCGACAACGAGATCCGCTCCGCGCGACCGATGCGACGGCGCGGCCCGGGTCCGCGCAATTTGCATCGGGTTTCGGGCGCAAGAACGGTCGTCGCGTGGGGGCCACGCCTCACGTATGCTCCATCCATGAGCACCAACGCTGCTGCGACAGCGCAATTGCCGATCGTCCCGCCCTACCGATTCGATTCGCTGCTGGCGTTCATCGGACCACGTGCCTTCCCGGGGATCGAGGAAGTCCACGGGGAATCTTATCGGCGCGCGGTGCAGACCGAACATGGTCCGGTGATCGTCAGCGTCGCATCCAAACCCGACAGAACGCATCTCGACCTGGCATTGCACGGCGCAACCGAACGCGCTCGAGACGCAACGCTCGCACAAGCGCGGCGTTTTCTGGATACCGATCGCGATCCTGTGGTGATCGCTACAACGCTGGCCAAGGATACCGTGCTGCGTCCGTTGATCAACCGGCATCGTGGGCTGCGAATTCCCGGCGCGTGGCATCCGTTCGAACTGGCGGTGCGCGCCATCCTCGGCCAGCAGGTGAGCGTAAAAGCGGCAACCACATTCGCCGCGCGCCTGGTGATCAAGTACGGCGAGCCGCTGTCGCCCGGCGCAGACGAGCAAGGCACACTGGTACGGACCTTCCCCGCCCCGCGACGACTGGCCCGAGCCAGGCTCACCGCGATCGGACTCATCCGCACGCGCGCCAAATGGATCAGCGGACTGGCACAGCATCTCGACGAAGACCCCAGGCTGTTCGAGCGCTGGCCCGATCCCGATCAGGCGATCAGCGAACTGCAACGGTTGCCTGGCATTGGCGCATGGACGGCGCACTACATCGCGATGCGCGCGCTGCGGCATGCCGACGCCTTTCCCGCCGCCGATCTCGGCCTGATGCGTGCATACAGCCGGCTGGCGAAGCGCGAAGTAGGCGCCAAGGAACTGCAGACCATCGCCGAGCGGTGGCGTCCTTGGCGTGCCTACGCGGCGATGCTGCTGTGGACGGCCGATCCGGTCTCGGGAGGCTGAAAGTGCGCGGGCGATCGCTGTTGGCTCTCGCGATCGACCAGATCGATACGCCCATCGGACGCGTGCTGATCGTGGTTGAAGGCCGTGCCCTGATTGCGCTCGATTTCGCCGATTGCACCGAGCGTATGCACCGCCTGCTGGAGCAGCGCGTTGGTCAGGTCGCGACCGAACCAACGCGCGACCCGGCAGGGCTGAGCAGCGCGGTTCGTCGCTACTTCCTCGGGCAGACAGACGCCTTGCAGCAGGTACCGCTCGCCATGCACGGAACAGAGTTTCAGCAAAAAGCGTGGCAAGCGTTGCGCACAGTGCCACCCGGCGCGACATCCACGTACATGGACCAAGCCAAACGGCTCGGCGCACCACACGCCGCGCGCGCGGTCGGCCGTGCCAACGCGCTCAATCCGATCGCGATCGCGGTGCCTTGCCATCGACTCATCGGCAGCGACGGCTCATTGACGGGCTATGCCGGCGGCCTCGAGCGCAAGCGCTGGCTGCTCCGACACGAGGGCCTCGATCGCGTCGACCATGCATCTGGCTGATTTCGCGCGCCTCATCGCCCTGGCGGCGATCTGGGGCGGCTCGTTTCTCTTCATGCGGATCATCTCGCCGGCGACAGGCGCGGTCGTCGGTGCCGATTTGCGACTGTTCATCGGTGCGGCGAGCATCGTGCTGTTTCTGGCCATGCGCGGTGAGTCGATGCCCTGGCGCGGCCGCACTCGAACGTTCGCCCTGATCGGACTGGTCAATTCCGGCGTTCCCTTCATTCTGTTCTCGTACGCGGCCTTGTGGATCCCCGCGTCGTATTCGGCCGTGATCAACGCGTTGGCGCCGCTATTCGGTGCGCTGTTCTTGTGGTGGTGCGATGGCGAGGCGCTCACGCGACGCAAGGTAGTTGGCATTCTGCTCGGACTCTCCGGTGTGATTCTGATGAGCCGGATCGGTCCGATCGAACTCGATCTCACCGCGACCGCAGGCATTCTCGCTTGCACGCTCGCGACCGTCTGCTACGGCTGGGCGGGCGTGCTGATCCGCCGCCATGCGAAGAAGATCCAGCCGCTCCACTCCGCTGCCGGCACACAACTGGCTGCTGGCGTGCTGATCGCACCGCTTGCAATTGGACAAGCCGTGCTCGCCCCACCGATTGCGCTTACGACCTGGCCTGTCATCGGTGCGCTCCTGGCCATCGGCGTGCTCTGCAGTGGCGTTGCGTACATGCTCTATTTCCGGTTGATGCGTGATCTCGGCCCGACCCGCGCGCTTACAGTCACCTATCTCATCCCGGTGTTTGGAATTCTGTGGGCGTCGCTTTTTCTGGGCGAGAACATCACACCGGGCATGCTGTTTGGCGCAATCCTGGTCGTGGCCGGAACGGTCCTGGTGCTGCGCTGAGCCGCGCATCCCATAGAATTCGCCGGTCCCTCTCCCGTTCCTGATCGATCTTGGAATCCACTGACGTCATCGTTGTCGGTGCCGGCGTCGTCGGCCTGGCGCTCGCCCGTACGCTGGCCTTGTCGGGGCGCGAAGTCATCGTGCTCGAAGCTGCCGATGCGATCGGCACCGAGACCAGCTCACGCAACTCCGAAGTCATCCACGCCGGCATCTACTACGACCGCGGCTCGCTCAAAGCGCGCATGTGCGTGGCGGGCAAACATCTGCTCTACCGCTACTGCGAGGAGCGCGGCGTCGCCCACGCCAACTGCGGCAAGCTGATCGTCGCCACCAGTGCCGAACAGCTGGGCACGCTCGACAAGATCCGCGCGCAGGCGGCCGCAAATGAAGTTCCCGATCTGCGTCCGCTCGCGCCGGCCGAGGTTCGTGCGATGGAGCCGGCGGTGTACTGCGTCGGCGCACTGTTCTCCCCGTCGACCGGCATCATCGACAGTCACGCGTACATGCTCGCGTTGCAAGGCGAAGCCGAAGACCACGGCGCGATGATCGCCTTCAACTCGCCGGTCGGATCGGGTCGGATCCGCGACGACGGCATCGAGCTCGATGTGGGCGGTGCCGAGCCGATGACCATCCGCGCCAACACGGTCGTCAACTCGGCCGGCATTCACGCGCAGGCGCTCGCCCGCACGCTGCAGAATTTTCCGGCGGCACACGTCCCACCCAGCTACTACTGCAAGGGCAACTACTACACGCTCGCCGGACGTTCGCCGTTTTCGCGGCTGGTGTATCCGGTCCCCGAAGCGGCGGGGTTAGGCGTGCACGTGACGATCGATCTGGCCGGACAGGCACGCTTCGGTCCGGACGTCGAGTGGATCGACGCGATCAGCTACGACGTCGACCTGCGCCGCGCCGACAGTTTCTATGCGGCGATCCGCCGCTACTGGCCCGATTTGCGCGACGGGCAGTTGCAACCTGGCTACGCCGGGATCCGCCCCAAGATCCAAGCCAAGGGCGAGGCGGCGAAGGATTTCGTGATCGCCGGCCCGGCCGATCATGGCGTGCGCGGGCTGGTGCATCTGTTCGGCATCGAGTCACCCGGGCTCACAGCCTCGCTAGCCATTGCCGAGCACGTCACCGCACTGCTCGCCTGAACGAATACGTCAGCAGACTGCTCGCCTGAAACGAGGCCGGTCGCGATCATTGAGGGCGCGGGCGAATACCGCTACCCTACGCGCTCTTTTTTCGAGGAGTCCGCGCATGCGTTCGCGATCAACCATCGTCGCGCTGAGCCTGGCCGTTTCCCTCATCGGGTACGGAACCGTCAACGCCCAGACCAAGTGGGACATGCCCACGCCCTACGTCGACGGCGAATTCCACACTCAGAACATCCGCCAGCTGGCCGACGAGATCAAGAAAGCCACCAACGGCCAGCTCGAGATCGTGGTGCACAGCGGCCAGTCGCTGATCAAGCATCCGGACATCCTGCGCTCGGTGTCGACCGGACAGGTGAACATCGGCGAGTTCCTGCTTGGTCAATTCTCGAACGAAGACCCGATGTTCGAGATCGACAACATTCCGTTCGTGGCGGTCGGGTACGACCAGGCCTGGAAGTTTTACACGGCGCACAAGCCGTATCTCGAGAAGCGCCTGCAAGGCCGCGGCCTGCGACTGCTCTACTCCATAGCCTGGCCCGGCCAAGGGCTGTACACCAAGACCCCGCTGAAGAGCATCGACGAGCTCAAGGGCAGCAAGTTCCGCACGTACAGCGCCGCAACCGCACGATTGGCCGAACTGCTCGGCGCCAGTCCAACCGTGGTGCAGGCCACCGACATTCCGCAGGCCTTCGCGACCAACACCGTGCAGGCAATGATCACGTCGTCGGCCACCGGCGTGGCGTTCAAGGCGTGGGAGTACACCAAGCACTACACCAACACTGCCGCGATGCATCCGCGCAATGTCGTCGTCGTCAACGAACGCGCCTTTCAGCGCCTGCCCGAGGCGACACGCAAGGCGGTACAAGGGCTGGCCGCCACGGCCGAGGAGCGCGGCTGGAAGATGAGCCGGGAACGCGAGGGCATGGGCAACAAGTCGCTCGCCGACAACGGCATGACGGTCTCGGAACCGGACGCCGCAATGAAGGCGGCGTTGATGAAAGTCGGCGAGACGATGCTCAGCGAATGGCTGAAGAAGGCGGGCGCTGACGGTGACGCGATGATCAAGGCGTATCGCGCCAAATAGATCGCCATTTCGGCTCCATGCGCCGCACCCTCGATCGGCTCTATGACGTGAGCGGCGCGATGGCTGCGCTGTGCCTGGCGGGCACCTGCGTAGTCATGCTTGCGCAGGTGATCGGCCGCGAAGCGGGCGTGCTGCTGCGCGGCGCCGACGACATCACCGCGTGGCTGTGCGCGGCCGCCGCGTTTCTCGCGCTGGGTCATACCTTCCGCCGCGGCGAACTGGTGCGCATGGGGTTGGTGCTCGACAAGCTCGCGCCCGCCACGCGCTGGCGCTTCGAGGTGTTCGCGCTGACCATCACCGTCGCATTCCTCGCGTACATGCTCTGGTCGGTCGTGCGCTTCGTGATCGAAAGCTGGCAGATCAACGAACTCGCGCAGGGCCTGTTGCGCGTGCCGCTATGGATTCCGCAGCTGACGTTCGTATTCGGCGTGCTGGTGTTCTTCATCGCGGTCGTGGACGAATACGTGACCGTGCTGCGCCGCGAGAAACCCTCCTACCAGATTGCCGAAGAAGAACGCATCCGCAAGGGTGATTTCTCGGAAATGGCATGAGCCTGCTGATCGTATCGGCAGTCCTCATCGCGGCGCTGTTCGTGCTGCTGCTGGGCGGCGTGTGGATCGCGATCGCGCTGGCGTGTGTGGCCTGGCTCGGGCTGGCGTTGTTCACCAATTCCCCGCCGGATGTCAGCCTGTTCCAGGCGTTCTGGAGCACCGCCGCTTCGTGGAATCTCGCCGCGCTCCCGCTGTTCGTGTGGATGGGCGAGATCCTCTATCGAACCCGGCTTTCCGAAGAGATGTTCGAGGGATTGTCGCCGTGGCTGGGCTGGCTGCCGGGCCGGCTGATGCACGTGAACATCCTCGCGTGCGGCATCTTCGGCACGGTATCGGGCTCATCGGCCGCCACCTGCGCGACCATCGCCAAGGTGGCGTTGCCTGAGCTGAAGAAACGCGGCTACGACGAGAAGACCTGCCTGGGTTCGCTCTGCGGCGCGGGAACGCTCGGCATTCTGCTGCCGCCCTCGATCATCATGGTCGTGTACGCGGTCGCAGCCGAAGTGTCGATCCTCAAGGTCTTCCTGGCCGGATTTCTCCCGGGCTTTCTGCTGATGGCGCTGTTCTCCGGCTACATCATCATCTGGTCCCTGCTCAATCCGGACAAGACGCCGAAGGAGACGCTGCGGCTGAGCTTCGCCGAGCGATTGCAGCGCAGCCGGCATCTCATTCCGTGCCTGCTGCTTATCGTGTTCATCATCGTCGTCATGATTCTTGGCTGGGCGACCGCCACCGAGTCGGCGGCATTCGGCGTGGTCGGCGCGCTGGCGATCGCCTGGTGGAGCGGCACGCTCACACGCGAAACCTTCTGGTCGAGCCTGATGGGGGCGACGCGCCTGTCCTGCATGATCATGTTCATCCTCGGCGGCGCGGCGTTCCTGTCGGTGTGCATGGGCTTCACCGGCATTCCGCGCGCTCTTGCCGAATGGGTCGCGGCCCTCAACCCCAATCCGTATCTGCTCATCACGTGCCTGGCGTTCATCTACGTGCTGCTGGGCACCGCGCTCGACGGCATCTCGATGATCCTGCTCACCACCTCGATCGTGTTGCCGATGGTCGAGAAGGCCGGCTTCGATCTGATCTGGTTCGGCATCTTCATCGTCCTGCTGGTCGAGATTGCCGAGGTGACCCCTCCGCTCGGCTTCAACATGTTCGTACTGCAGACGATGAGTGGGCGTGACAGCACCTACGTCGCGCGTGCCTCCATTCCATTCTTCTTCATGATGCTGCTCGGGCTGGCCTTGATCATCGCGTTTCCGCAGATCGTGACCTGGCTGCCCGATCTGGTCATCCCCTCGCGCAAGTAACGGCGCTCGACCGTTCCGCTTCGACCATGGCACACGCGCCCGCCCGATCACGATCCGCAGGCTTCGCGCCGGTGCTCACGAGCGCCGAGCTGCGCGCAATTGAAAACCGCGCACACGCTGCGGATCCGACGTCCCGTTTGATGGATCGCGCCGGGTTGGCCGCTGCCAAGCTCGCAACGCGCATTGCGGACGGTCGCGGACTGCCGGTCCTGGTGGTGGCCGGGCCTGGCAACAATGGCGGCGATGCGTTCGAAGTGGCGACGCACTTGCGTCAAGGCTTTCATGCAGTCGATGTCGTGTTCCTGGGCGATCAGGGCAAGCTTCCAGCGGACGCTGCGCGCGCATTGGCAAAGTGGCACGCCGCCGGCGGCACATTGCTCGATGCGATCCCGACCACCCGACGCTGGTCGCTGGTGGTGGACGGATTGTTCGGCATCGGACTTTCACGCGCCCCCCAGGGCGAATACGTCAAAGCGATTGAAGCGATCAATGCGGCTGGCGCACCGACGCTCGCGCTCGATATTCCAAGCGGCGTGAACGGCGACACCGGTGCGGTGCCCGGCATTGCCGTCCGCGCGAGCCACACGATCACGTTCATCGCGCTAAAGCCCGGCCTACTCACGCTCGATGGTCCGGACCATTGCGGGGAGCTGTCTTGCGACACCCTCGGCCTCGATGCCGGTTACTTCGCCGGCGCGAGCGGCCATGCACTCGACGCTCGCGCGCTCGACCCGGTTCGTGTCGCCCGACCGCAGAACTTCCACAAAGGTCGCGCTGGCACGCTCGCCGTCATCGGCGGCACGACCGGCATGGTCGGTGCCGCCGTGCTTGCCGGTCGCGCAGCGATCAAGTCCGGTGTCGGCAAGGTCTTTCTCGGATTGCTCGCCGATACGCCGTTCACGCTCGATGTGGCGCAGCCCGAACTGATGATTCGCCCCGCCGCGCGCTTCTTTCCGGATCCACAGGTTGACGCACTGGCGGTTGGCCCTGGCATGGGAACGGGCGCGAATGCACGAGAACTTCTCGCGAGCGCACTACGCACGGACGTTCCGCTCGTGCTCGACGCCGACGCGCTCAACCTGATCGGAGCAAACGAAGCGTTGGCGAATGCACTCGCGGCGCGATCCGCACCCAGCCTGCTCACCCCCCATCCGGCAGAAGCCGCGCGGATGCTTCGCCAGTCGGTTACAGCGGTCCAGGCCGATCGCGTGCAAGCTGCGCGGACGCTGGCGCGGCGATTCAATGCCGGCGTCGTTCTCAAAGGTAACGGTAGCGTGCTCGCCGTACCTGATGGCCGTTGGTGGATCAATCGATCGGGCCACGCCGGCATGGCGGTGGCGGGCATGGGCGACGTGCTCACCGGTCTGATCGGCGCACTGCTCGCGCAGGGTCTGAGTGCCGAACACGCGTTGACGGCGGGCGTGCATTTGCATGGTGCCGCCGGCGATGCATGTGCCGCCGCAGGAATCGGACCGATCGGACTCACCGCAACGGAACTCGCTGACGCTGCGCGCAAGTTGATCAACCAGCGCACTGACGACGACGGCGCGCCGTCCAGATAGCGCGGAAAGTGCCCGCCTGACCAAGCGCCGGCCCGCAATCTACTCGGCGCTCCGCGGCTGCAGCACACAAACGCCCGCACCACACGAATCATCCATTCGGAGCGAATCACGATGGCACCATCACTGTTGATTCAAGGCCGCACCTTCCTCAAGCGGGTATGGCAACTGGCCAAACCGTATTGGCAGTCCGAGGAAAAGCTGCGCGCCTGGTCGCTGCTGGTTGCGATCGTGTCGATATCGCTCTTCATCGTGTATCTGTCGGTGCTGCTGAACGACTGGAACCGCCAGTTCTTCAACGCGATTCAGGAAAAGGACTCGCAGGCGTTCTTCTCACTCCTGGTTCGCTTCTGTGGAATCGCGGCCGTGTTCATCCTCGTGGCCGTGGTGCGCGTCTATCTGCGGCAGATGCTCGAGATGCGCTGGCGGATCTGGCTCACGCGCCAGTACCTCGGAGAATGGCTGGGCAATCAGGTGTACTACCGACTCGAGCAGGATGCGCGCGGCACCGACAACCCCGACCAGCGCATCGCCGACGATCTGCGCTCGTTCACCTCCACCACACTCGCCCTGACGCTCGATCTGCTGCAACAGGTCGTGACGCTGGTGTCGTTCGTGGTGATCCTGTGGAACGTGTCGGGAGCGATCGAGTTCGAATGGGCCGGGCGTCAGTGGGTCATCCCCGGCTACATGGTGTGGGCGGCGCTGCTGTACGCGATCGTCGGCTCGGTGTTCGTCTATCACGTCGGCCGCCCGCTGATCGGGCTTAATTTCCGCCAGGAGCGCTACGAGGCAGACCTGCGCTTCAGCCTGGTGCGCATGCGCGAGCACGCCGAGGGCATCGCGCTCTATCGCGGCGAGCGCGCCGAACGCGCCAACCTGGAGGAGCGCGTGGAGGGGATCCGTACCAACTGGTGGCACATCATGCGCGCCACCATGCGACTGAACTTTCTCACCAACGGCTATTCGCAGATCGCGGTGGTCTTCCCCTACTTCGTCGCCGCGCCCAGGTATTTTTCTGGTGCGATTCAGCTAGGCACGCTCACGCAGATTGCCGATGCCTTCGGCACCGTGCAAAGCTCGATGTCGTGGTTCGTGCAGAGCTACTCGAGCCTGGCGAGCTGGAAGGCCAGCGTCGACAGGCTGCTCACCTTCCACCATGCGCTTGTGTCGGCCAACGACGAGGCGCAGAACGCACCCCCGATCAAGCACAGCGCCGGTACCACACGCGTGCTCAGCGCAAACGATCTGCAGCTCGCCCTGCCGAACGGACGAAGTCTTCTCACCCAGGCAACTCTGCGCGTTGAACCGGGCGAACGGGTGCTGATCCAGGGCCCCTCCGGCAGCGGCAAGAGCACGATCTTTCGCGCGATTGCCGGCATCTGGGCTTACGGCAAGGGCGAGATCACCATCCCCGCGAACGCACGAGTGATGTTCTTGCCGCAGAAGCCCTACCTGCCGATCGGAACCTTACGTGCTGCCGTGGCTTACCCCGCCGAAGCGCACACCATCGAACCCGCTGAGATCGAAGTGGCGTTGCGTGCCGTCGGGATGGAACTGTTCGTCGACCGGCTCGACGAATCGCGCAACTGGAGCATGACCCTAAGCGGCGGCGAGCAGCAGAAGGTCGCGATCGCGCGCGCGTTGCTTGCCAAGCCGGACTGGTTGTTTCTCGATGAAGCGACCGCGTCACTCGACGAGCCCACCGAAGCCAGACTCTATCAACTGATGAACGAGCAGTTGCCGGGGACAGCACTCATCAGCATCGCCCACCGCTCGCAGGTGGCGGCATATCACCAGCGTCGCGTGGAACTGAGCCAAGGACGCCTCATGACAGCGTAGGCGGTTGTCTATCGACTACGAACGGTGCACCTGCGCCGCCCAACGGCTCGAACGCAAAGGAGTGCAAAGAATAATCTCGTCCACGACACTCCGCGTCGGACGTACAAGGATCGCGGACGATCGCAACGCTGGTGGGAGGCTGGTGGGGGCTACCGGACGTTGATCGATGCCGAGCGGCTCGCACCGACCAGTAAGGTCGGTCGTGTCGTCGCGCTTGCTGGCTGCTTACAAACAAAACAGGAGCAGCCTTGAAACGCCGATCATTTCTGAAGCACACCACGGCCGTAACCGCCGTGTTCTCGCTCGGCGGTTACGCCCGTGCGCAGACCGCCCCATCGGTTTCCGTCGTGGTTCACTGGAACCGCGCACTGACTGGCGCAATCGCCGCGACCCGCACGCAGGCGACGATCGCCGCGCGCGCCTGCTCGATGGTCAACGAAGCGATCTACAACGCGTGGGCAGCCTACGACGGCATCGCCGCATTCACCCTGCCCGGTCTGCAGCGTCAATCGGCTTCGGTCCGCAGCAACACCACGAAGTCGATCGCGATCTGCCATGCGGCCTACAAGGTGCTGGTCGATCTGTTCCCGACGCAACGCGCGGCATTCGATAGCGTGCTCGCAAGCTACACGCCCTCGAGTTCGGGCGTTCCCGGCGGCGCAGGTGCCGTGGCGATCGGTCAGACCGCCGGCACGGCGCTGCTGCAGTCGCGTCACAACGACGGTGCCAATCAACTCGGTAACCTGGCGCCTGGCGCGTACTCGGACTACACCAACTACGCTCCTCTCAATACACCCGACACCCTGATCGATCCGACGCGCTGGCAACCGCTCCGCCTGGTCGATACGACGGGCGCGACGGTGGTTCAGAAGTTTCTTACGCCGCACTGGAACCGCGTCCGGCCTTTCGCGATGTGGTCAGGTTCCGCGTTCCGCCCGGCCATGTCTCACCGCGCGCCCACGACGGTGGAGATCAATGAATTGATCACCCTCAGTGCAGCGCTCGACGACACGACCAAATCGCTGGTCGATTTCTGGGCCGCCAACCCCGGAACGGTGTCACCGCCCGGACAATGGATCGAGATCGCCGAGAAGGTTTCGATCAACGATCGCAACACGCTCGACAAGGACGTGAAGCTGTTCTTCGGCACCGGCCAGGCCGTGCTCGATGCCAGCATCGCCGCGTGGGACTCCAAGCGTTATTACGATGCGGTGCGACCGATCTCCACGATTCGCCATCAGTTCCGCAACCAGTGGATTCGCGCGTGGGCGGGCACCGGCCAAGGAACGCAGTACATCCTCGGACAGAACTGGCGCCCTTTTCAGCGTACGACCAACCCGACGCCACCGTTTCCCGAGTTCGTGTCCGGCCACAGCACGTTCAGTCAGGCCAGCGCGTCGGTCATCGGCGGCATTCGCGCGAGCGACGGCATTCGCCTGACCGGCACGGTCAAGGCCTATGCGATCGGTGTCGAAGGCAACACGACCCCGACGCGGGATATCAATTTCGTATGGAATTCGCTGCCTGAAGCTGCCGCTTCAGCGGGAATGTCGCGCCGTTACGGCGGCATCCACTTCGAAAACGGTGACCTGCGCGGGCGTGATCTCGGCCGCTCAACCGGTGACCTGGTACTCGCCAAATGCCGCGCGCTGTTCGAGGGACGGAACGTCTGAGCGAAGGGCGAAGCATCCGGGGAACCAGATGCTTCGCCGTAGCGATCAGAGTGCCGTCGCCACGCCGTGATCGCGCTCGCGCCGCGCCGTCACCCATTGCACCTGCGAGCCGGGATACGGATACAGCGTGGAGGCCGCCACGCTGCGCCCCGGAGTCTGCACCACGCGCACGTGCTCACGCTTGAGCTCACGCGCGTGCCGGCAGCCGCAAGAGTGGGCGATCATGTCGATCTCCTTGTTCATCGCCGCCGCGAAGTTCGCGACCCGCAGATATTTTTCCTCGACGACCAGACCTCGTTGTAACCGCGGATTGTGGGTGGTCACGCCGGTTGGACAGGTATTTTGATGACAGCGTAGCGCCTGGATACATCCCAGCGCGAACATGAACCCGCGCGCCGTGTTGACGAAATCGGCACCGACGCACAGTGCCCAGGCCGCCTTCGCCGACGTCACCAGCTTGCCGGAGGCGACGACGCGAATCCGGTGCTTCAGGTTGGCCTCGAGCAACGCATCGACCACCCTCGGCAGCGCTTCGGCAATCGGCAGCGCGACGTGATCGGCGAGGGCCTGCGGCGCCGCCCCTGATCCACCCTCGCCGCCGTCGATCACGAGGAAATCCGGCGCGAACTCCAAACCCCGACGCTGAATCGCTTCGCACAGGTCGGCCGCAAACACCCAGCCACCCACGGCGGTCTTCACGCCCACCGGCTTGCCGGTGACGTCACGGATGTGCGCCACGCGATCGAGCAACTGCTCGACGTTGGCGATATCGAGATGCCGATTCGGGCTGATCGAGTCGCGGCTGGCGGGAATGCCGCGAATGCGCGCGATCTCGTCGGTGACTTTAGCGGCAGGCAATACGCCGCCTTTGCCCGGCTTGGCGCCCTGCGAGAGCTTGATCTCGAATGCCCGCACCGACTCGTGCGCGGCGATCTCGCGCAGACGTTCGTCCGACAGACTCCCATGCGCGTCACGCACGCCGTATTTGGCCGTGCCGATCTGCATGATGACGTCGCAACCTCCCTCCAGATGGTGCGGCGACAGACCGCCCTCGCCGGTGTCCAGCCAGCAACCCGCTTCACGCGCGCCACGCGACAACGCGCGCACCGCAGGCGCCGATATGGCGCCGTAACTCATACCGCTGATGTTCACCAGCGATCGAGCGACGAACGGATGCTCGCAGTACCCCTCGCCGATCACCAATGCCGGCGTCGGAACGCGTTCATCCTCGAGCACCGGGTAAGGGGCATTCACGAAGATCAGCGCGCCGGGTTCGTCGAGGTTGTACGTCGAGCCGAAGCCGATCACGCCGCCCTCGTCCTTGGCCAGCCGATAGACCCAGGAGCGCGTCGCGCGATTGAACGGCATCTCCTCCCGGTCGTTCAGGAAGAAGTACTGTCGAAAGTACTCGCCGAGATTCTCGAAGAAGTAGCGCAGCCGCCCGATCACCGGGAAGTTGCGCAGCACCGAGTGTTTTTTCTGGGTGATGTCTTGGACGAACCAGACCAGCAGCGTGCCGGCGATGGCCACGACGATGATCATCGTGAGTCCGTGCAGCAGAAGCGTCGCGATGTTGGGCATTGTTCTAGCGCCGGTTGAGGCAGGGAGCGTTGAATCGGAGCAGCTTCGGCGCGAACAAGCTCGCGCCTAACCGGCCCGTATACCAGAACGCTCCGTCGGATTGGCCCGACGATTAGGGCGCAACGCGCAGCAATCCACCACTCGGATCGTCGGGCACGCCCTGCTCGATCTCATCGGGCGTAGCGGTGCGCACCGAAGCCACTTTGCACAGGAACTTCACCGCGATCCCGGCATACGGATGATTGCCGTCGACGACGACCACTTCATCGGCGATATCGGTGACCGTGTAGATCCCGCCCTCGGCGTCCTCGGGGGCATCGTCGGGCAGGCCTTCGAGTTGCATGCCGACCTCGAGCTCCTGTGGGAACCGGTCGCGCGGCTCGAGCTGGACCAGATTCTCGTCGTACTCGCCGAACGCATCGATCGGCTCGAGCGTGACCTCGATTTGCTCACCGACCGCCTTGCCTTCCAGCGCGGCCTCGACCGCAGGAAACACGCCATCGTAGCCGCCATGCAGATACAACGATGCGCCCTCAGATCGATCGAGCAGATTGCCGTGGACGTCCCACAGTTCGATCTCGATGCCCACCACATGATCGCGCGCGACATTCATAGCCGGGTCAGCAGTTGCAGCACTTCGCGCGCATGCCCGCGCGGATGGATGCCGTACAACGCATGGCGAATCGTGCCTTTCTTGTCGATGACGAACGTGGAGCGCTGGATCGCATGATGGATCGTGCCGTTGACGTCGCGGGGCTGCAACACCCCATATTGCCGGCATACCGTGCAATCGGTGTCGGAGAGCAGATCGACCGCGATGCCGTGATGATCACGAAAGTCGGCGTGCTTCAGGCAATCGTCGGGCGAGACACCTAGCACGGCGGTATCGAGCTGCTCGAAATTGTCAATCGCATCGCTGAATTCGACCGCCTGCTGCGTGCAGGCCGGACTACCGTCGCGCAGATAGAAGTAGAGCACGACGTTGCGCCGACCCTTGAAGCGCGCCAATTCGACGTCTTCCATATCGGCGTTCGGCAGAGTAAAGAGCGGTGCTGATTGTCCCGCGCGCAACATAGGCGATCGTGAGCGTTACGATAACGTGGACTATCCTCGGCGAAAGTGATTTCTGTTCTGTGTCATGCCGCGTCAATCAAACCAAGAATTGCAGCGTTCGACAAGCGGTTCTTTTCGTGCCCCGCAACACGCGGGCGCACCCGTTGAGCGCATGCGCGCGCCGCTGGGAACATGGACACCCTCGGCATTCCTGCGCCGTCACTGGCACAGGCACCCGTTGTTGATTCGCAACGCGTTCGCCGCAGCCACGCAGATCGTCGATCTTGCGTCCATGCAGCGTCTTGCCACACGCGACGATGTCGAGTCGCGCCTGATCCTGCGCACTGATGCAGGCTGGCAGCTCGAACACGGACCGTTCAATGCACGCATCTGGCGCGCCTTACCACCGACTCGCTGGACGCTGCTCGTGTCAGGGCTGAACTACTTCGTGCCCGCCGCGCAAGCGCTGTTGCAACGCTTCAGCTTCGTTCCGCACGCGCGCCTCGACGATGTGATGGTGAGCTACGCCGCCCCGCAAGGCGGTGTCGGACCGCATTTCGATTCTTATGACGTCTTTCTGCTGCAAGGCGCCGGTCGCCGGCGCTGGCGACTCAGCGCACAAGACGACTTGAGCCTCGATCCCGCCGCTCCGCTGAAGATCCTCAAGCGGTTTCGCGCAGAGCAAACGCATCTGCTCGAGCCCGGCGACATGCTGTACCTGCCGCCGCGCATCGCGCACGAAGGCACCGCAATCGATGCGTGCTTCACTTATTCGATCGGCTTTCGCGCGCCCGCTCACGAGGAGTTGCTGGCCGCGTACGGCGACTACATGAGTGAGCATCATCCGGCGACCGGCCGCTATGCCGATCCCGATCTCTCGCCTACGCGAGCACCGGGACGTATCCCGACTGCAATGATTGCTCGGACCAGTGCACTGATCGCGCGCCAGCGCGTCCGCACTGTCGATGTGGTCGCTTCGCTCGGCGCGCACCTGTCCACACCGAAGCCGGCGATCGCGTTCACGCCGCCCGAGGCACCGATGAGTTCCGGACGGTTTCGCCAACGCGTGGCGCGGATCGGCATGCGGCTCGATCCGCGTTCGCTCATGCTGTACCGGGGCAATGATGTGTTCGTCAACGGCGAGCACCTTCGCCCCACCCGTGTCGACCTGCACATGCTGCGGCGCCTGGCCGATGCACGCGTGTTGCACAGTGCCCGCTTCCGCGCCGGAGCGACCGCCGCGCTCGTCTACGATTGGTATCGTTTCGGCTGGATCCACCTCGGCGTCGACGCGTGAGCAACCACGACACTTCTGCAGATCAGCCCGGTCCGCGAGCGGACCTTGCGAACTCGAACTCGCGCGAGGACCAACAACCACGCCGGCAGATCATCACCCTGCGCGCGGAGTATCGCGATGCCTTCGACCGGCTGATCGACCAGGTCGAGCGCACCCTGCGGATTTTCGACGCCGATGCCGCCACGCTCGACCTCAACAGCGCCGAGCGCGTCGAGCGATTGCAGACATTCCTGCATCGTCACCCGAACAACCGACTGCTCGTCGCCATCCACGATCCCGGACACCTGGAGCGGTCCGCACCGCGATTTCTCAAGCTGATCGCCTTCCATGCCTCGCAGATCGAGACGCGTCAGACGCAGGGCGAGGCTTCGCGTGCGCAGGATTGCTTCGTGCTGGCTGACGATGACCGTGTGGTTCGGCGCGCGGCGCAGTCCCATCCGCGTGGTGCGGTAATCGAGTTCGACACGGCGGAGCTACAACCGATGCTGCAGCGCTTCGAGGAGATCTGGGAACTCTCGGTTCCCTGCCTGGCTCCTACTACCCTAGGGCTGTAAGTTCGCCCGACCTGACGCAATCGCAAGCATTTGTTTTGATTAGGCTTACGATCGCTATTGCGGCGCAACATCAAGTACAATCCCCGTTCGGCTGAAACGGTGCGGGACCACCGCGCCACGCCTCCGACCGCTCGTCGTCGCCAGCGTTGCGCACGACGGTAGTCGCGGCGTCGGCCCGTTGCCCTTCCCTTCAAGATTCCCTCCTGGAGCCTCAAACAATGAATCGTTCGCTCGTTCTGACTACCGCTTCCGTGTTGATCGCCGCCGGCTTGATCGCGTGCGGTAAGACCGAAGCACCCACGCCCGCCTCGTCTTCATCTGCTCCATCGGCGCCAGCCGCCGCCGCTTCGGATGCAGCGAAAGCGGCTGTTGACGCTGCGAAGGGTGCCGCGGACGCCGCAAAAGGTGCTGTCGAGGCCGCGAAGGACACCGCAAGCGGTGCCGCACAGACCGCGACGGATGCTGCCAAGGGTGCAGTCGATGCAGCGAAGGGTGCCGTCGAGGCGGCGAAGGATGCAGCGGGTGGTGCGGCGCAGGCTGCGGGCGACGCCGCTAAAGGCGCGATGGATGCAGCCAAGGATGCGGCCAAGGACGCGATGAAGTCCGCGACCGAAGCTGCGGGTGACGCAGCCAAGGCCGCAATGGAAAAAGCGCAAGACACCGCGAAGTCGGCGATGGACGCGATGAAGAAGTAGCGAAGCCTCGGTTCAGGCCGTACGCAGACAAGCCGGCGCACTGCCGGCTTTTTTGTGCCTGCTCGCGGCAGCCCTCGCAGACGAGCTACCGGATTTCGCGCCAGTCGAATCCGGAATCCTGATCGGCCACACTGATCCAGTCAGCCGCGCACCCCAATGCTTCGGCAAGTGACGCCCGTGCCAGATCTGCCGTGTTGTTCGAGGCGCTCAGATGGGCCGCAACCAGGTGCTGCAGCCGCGAACAATCCAGGCTGGCGACGAGTTCGGCGGTCTGCGTGTTGGCCAAATGGCCGAAAGCACCGCCGATTCGCTCCTTGAGCCAGCGCGGGTACTGTCCACGCGCCAGCATTTCGACGTCGTGATTGCATTCCAGCACCAGGGCGTCGCACCCCGACAGCATCCGTTCGACATGACGCGTCGGTGCGCCGATGTCGGTCAACACGCCGAGCCGATGTTCGCCATCGCCGAATACGTATTGCACCGGCTCGCGCGCATCGTGCGGGACGGGAAACGGAAACATCTCGAGGTCGCCAAGCAGAAACGGTGAGTGCCCGTCGATCACCGTGATGGTCGCCTTGGACTGCGCCTTCTCGGCGTCCTTGCCTTCGGTGATCGCACGCAGCGTGCCGTAGGTCAGCAATACGGGCACTTCGTAACGTGCCGATGCCTGCAGCGCGCCGCTCGCGTGATCGTCATGCTCGTGGGTGACGACGATGCCGGAAAGATCGGTCGGCGCCAGCCCGAAGCGCTGCAATCTTCGATCGAGCTCTTTCGGACCGAAGCCGCAATCGAGCAGCACACGCGTGCTGCCCGACTCCACGATCAGCGCATTGCCGCCGCTGCCGCTGCCCAAGGAGGCGAACCGGATCACGTGCGCAACGCGATCCGGGCTACTTCAATTGCGAATGCAGGACGTTGAGGATGCGCTTGGCGGTACTGGAATTTTCCGCCGCGCCGGTCTTGTCGAGCACCTGGATCTGACTCGAATCGGCCGAAGCACTCTGCACCAGCACACGATACTGCTCGGCGCTGATCTGCCGGCCATCACCCAGCCCGAAGATCCGCGAGAACACGCCTGGCTTCTCCTGCGGCTGATCGTCGCGCGGATCGGCATAGCGGACGAAGTAGAACCCCTTCGAACGGTCACGATCCACGACGGTGAAGCCGCTGCGGTCGAGCACGACGCCGACACGTCGCCACGCTCGGTCGAACGGTTCGTCGAGCACGATGGCGCCCGGCCCGTCGGTACCAGCGACCAGCTTGGCGCGTTCGGGCGGAGCCGCCGGCGCCGGCAGTTGCGCCTTGGCCCGCTCCTCCTGCACGCCGAAGCGCACCATGAGCCGACGCAGGAACTCCGCTTCGAGTTGCGGATCGGGATCACGCGGCTGCCACACCGTGCCCTCGTTGCCCAGCCGATTGGTCAGGATCTGCTCGACCATGCCGCGATGACTGACGTAGACCTCGGTGCTCTTGCCGTCGGCACTGCGTTCCAGCCGGGTACGGAACAGATCGCGCTCACCGGTCGAGTACAGCGTGCCGAGTGCACGCGTAAGCAGACTGCGAATGCCGTCTTCGGGAACGCGCGCGCGCTTCTCGTTCCATTCGGTCTCGATCACACCGACGGCCGGGTCCTCCACGCGCAGCGCAAAACCGCTGTCGACCCAGAACTGGCGCACGATCGGCCACACCTTTTCCGCATCCTGATTGATGACCAGCCAGCGCTCCGACCCGGAGCGCTCGACGCGCACCGCATCGTTGGTCGGCAACACTTCCGAATTCGAAGTCCGGCTCGCTGCGTTGGACCGCTCGGCGTTGTAAGTGGACAGCGTGGCGCTGGTCACGCCCGGTGCGGTGGTCTCAGGCACCACGTAGCGATCATCACGACCCGGCCGGGTGAGATCCGGCGGCACCTCGAGGGATGTCGCCTTCGCGGCGTTGCGATAGTCGGTCTTGTTGCCCCAGAGCAACTCCCCGATGCCGCTGCAGCCGCCGAGCGTCGCAACGGCCACGACGATGGCGACACTCAGCATGGATCGAGGGATCGCGACCCGCTCGACAGGGATCATGCGCTCTGCGTGGTCACCCAGGCGGCGCTCGTTATTGTTTTCGTTCACCGCCTTCAGCCCTTCCCTTCGATGACTCGCAGCCCGCTTTGCGCAACGATGCCCGCCTGACGCATTGCATCGCGGACCACGTCTTGAAACTGTGCCGACATCGGCGTGAGCGGCAGCCGGATTCCCCCCTCGATCAGACCCATCTGCCACAGGGCCCACTTGGTGGGGATCGGATTGGCTTCCACGAACAGCTTCATGTGCAGGCCAAGCAGCTTGAAGTTGATCTCGCGCGCCTTGACCATCTCCCCCGCCC
>CADEDU010000015.1:102829-109401 GCA_902826155.1 uncultured beta proteobacterium | reverse complement strand
TGGGATGTACCTTGGTCATTGGGGCTTGAGCTTGAGCGTCTGGATTAGTGCCTGCCACTTGCGCGACTCGGGTGGGAGCGACTGCGCGAACTCCTCCGGTGTGTTCGCCACCACGGCGATGCCCAAATCCTCGATGCGCTTGCGCGTGGCAGATTCGTTCAGCACCACGGCGAAGTCTGCTTGCAATCGCTTGATCACGCCGTCGGCAACACCACGTGGGCCGGCCACACCCCACCACGATCGCGGCATCTCGGCGGCGATCTCCGGATATCCCGCCTCGGCGATCGTCGGTACCGCAGGCAGAGGCGCCAGGCGCGCCGGCGCCGCGACCGCCAGAGCACGCACCTGCCCCGCCTGCATCTGGCCACGCAGGCTCGCATACGCGATGACCATCAGCTGGACCTCATTGGTGATCAGAGCGGTGCCCGCAGCAGCCGCGCCTTTGTACGGAACGTGCTGCAATTCGAGCTTGCCTGTCTGCATGAATATCTCGCCTGCCATGTGCGGAGGCGTCGATGGACCGGGCGACGCGAAGTTCACCTTGCCGGGGTTGGCGCGGGCGTGCTCGATAAGTTCACGCAACGTGCGCGCCGGAAAGCGCTCGCTCGCCCACACCACCAGCGGGACGTCGATGAGCATCGAGATCGGCACCAGATCGCGCAGCGGTTCGAGCGTCGTGCCGGCAAGCAGATGCGGATTGATCACCATCACATTCGACGGTGTGAGCAGCAGCGTGTAGCCATCGGGGCTGGCCGCCGCGACGGCCTGCGCACCCACCACGCCGCCACCACCGCCGCGATTCTCGATCACGATGCGCTGTCCGAGCCGCTGCTCGAGCGGCTCGCGGATGATGGCGAACACCGATTCGAGCAACCCGCCGGGGCCTGAGGGCACAATGAACCGGACCGGCCGATTGGGCCAGTCCTGCGCGAACACCGCGCCGTGCATCAGCGCAGCGCCGATCGAAACCGCCACGATCGTGGCGATGCGTGAAAGCGTGTCGCGTCCCCGGGCCGAAACGCTGCAGCGATGGTTGCCCCCCATGGCTTCGCTCAGAACTTTGGAAACACTTGCCGGTCGGCCAACCAGCGAGACATCTTCATTGGCTCGCGCACGCTGGCGCGCCGGAACGCGTCGTGCTTCTCCTTGTTCGGCCAGACGTGCTGCGGGATCACTGCCATGCGCGTAGCGATCTCCTGTTTGGTTACATTGATCACCATCAGATCCTCGGCCAACACCAACGGCCCTTTGTAATGGGTGCGGATCGCCGTCTCCATCTCGGGCGCCGTGTCGAAGTCGTTGAAGAAGTGGTACGCCACCGCCAGCCGCGGATTGCACTCGGCGAGCACCTTGCCGGCTTCGGTCGGGTCGGAGTGGACGATGGTGCCCACGCCGCGGGCCATGCGTTCACTGTAGCCCGAGCGCTCGATCAACTGGCGGGTGGTGTTGAAGGTCTCATGAATCAGCACGTCGGCGCCCTTGCCGTTTTCGATCATGAAGTAGGACGGCGTGGTATCGCCGGAGTAGACAAAGGTCAGGCCGTTCCATTCGAGCTTGAGGCTCACCGGCCCGTCGTAGATGTGGACCGCCGGAAAACTCGATATGCGCACGCCGTTGGCCTCATAGATCGCCTGCACCTTGGCGTAGTCGAACTCGTGCACGTTGATCTCGGCGCCGATTTCATTGGCGGTGCCGGCGCGCGTGTCGGTGTCCCAAGCGTAGGACTCGCGCTGCTTCTGCACGAAATGGGCAAACCCGTACTTGGGTTCGCAACTCGACGGGCCATACACCTCGAGCGGCTTGGAGCGGCCGCCGAGCCAGCTGCCGATCCAGATGGCTGCGAAGTCGCCGACGTGATCGGTGTGCAGGTGGGTGGCGAAGTACGCGGTCATCGACTGGTACGGAATCTCCAGTCCGCCGAACCGCATCTGCGTGCCGAAGCCGAAATCGAACATGAACTTGTCGCCGTTGCCCAGTTCGATCAGCCAGCCGGCATTGGCCTGTGCCGGGCGCAGGAACGGCCGCCCCGTGCCGAGCGCGATGATTCGCATCTCGTCCGCGGCGAGTGGCTCGGTGTTCGGAAAGTAGTGTTCACGGCGCGTCATCGATGTTGTCCTTCGTTGAACTTTGACCGGATGCTTGGCGCGAGCGGACCTCTTCGTCAAGCTGCGGCGCGCAATCCTGCGGCTACTCCGCGCGACCTATGCGCCTGGATCCAGCCCGCCTGGCGCCGATCGCGGACAAACGATCTGCTCGATCGCGTCGGGGCAGGTGCGGTAATCTGAATCCGGCATGGTCGCCACCCTCCCCAGGAAGCCTCTCATGAACGCGCACCCCTCGAGCCTGTCGTCGAGCGCATTTCCACTGGAACCCGCAAACGCCGCCGAGCTGGGCTTTCACCTGCCGGCACTGCAGCGGCTCGAGCGCGTGATCGAATCGCACATCGCAGCGGGCCGCTACCCTGGCGCGCAGTTCGCGCTCGCCCGGCACGGCAAGCTGGCCATGGCGCGAACCTTCGGCCGCGCCGCGCTTGCGCCCGATCGGCCCGCGCGCGACGACACGCTCTGGCTGGTGTTCTCCAACACCAAGGTGATCGTGTCGGCCGGCATCTGGGCGCTGGTCGAAGACGGCGTGCTGTCGTTTACCGATCGCGTCGCGAAACACATGCCGGAGTTCGCGCAGCACGGCAAAGGCGACGTCTCGATCATTCAACTGCTCAGCCATCGCGGCGGCTTTCCGAGCCAGCAGGTGCCGCCCGAGGCATGGAACGATCACGCGCTGCTGCGCAAGTGCGTGTGCGATTTCACGCTGGAGTGGACGCCGGGTTCGCGGCTCGAATATCACCAGCGCTCGGCACACTGGACCGCTGCGGCGTTGATCGAGGCGGTGAGCGGCAAGGACTATCGCGCCTTCCTGCGCGAACGCATCACCGAGCCGCTCGGACTCGCAGGCGATCTGTTCGTCGGCGTGCCCGAGGCGGCGCAGGCGCGCGCTTCGATCATGTACGTGCCCAACGCCGCCGGCACATTGGAACCGCTCGGCCAGGAGAACACGACGGAATTTCGCGCCGCGGGCGTGCCCAGCAGCGGCGGCTTTGCCACCGCGCGCGGATTCGCCGCGTTGTATCAAATGATGCTCGCCGGCGGCCGACTGAACGGCGTGCGTCTGTTCTCGCCGCGGCTGATCCAGTACGTCACGCGCAACGTCACCGGCGACATGATGGATCTGTTCATGGGCATGCCGATGCATCGCGGCTTGGGCCCGCATGTGCGTGGCACCACCGACTCGATCCGCGGGTTAGGCAGCCTCGCCTCGCCGCGCACTTTCGGACACGGCGGCGCGGGCAACTCTTACTGCTGGGCCGACCCCGATTCGGGCGTGTCGTTCGCGTATCTGTCGAACGCGCGCATTCCCGATCCGTGGCACAGCGAGCGACTGGAGATCGTCAGCAACCTGGTGCACACCGCGATCGACTAGGCGGGCATCGCCTGCGCGCGGATCGTTCAGCCCTTGCCTTCGTCCAGCGAGGGCGGGGCCGTCACTGGCTTGCCGTCCTTGATCTTCATACGCAGCCGCGCCTGCTCGGCATCGGTAGGCGCCATGCGCTTGAGCGGATTGCGGGTGTAGATCGTGATTTCGATGTTCGGGCCGTGTCCGACGTTCTGATGCGACACGCCCTTCGGGATCACCGTCATCTCGCCTTCATTGATGGTGATCGGCCCGGTTTCGGAGTTGAGCGTGCGACTGCCCTTGTACTGGAACGCCCATTCGTCGGCGCCCAGGTTGCGATGCCACCCGCCCTGCTCGCGATCGCAGTTGGCCACCTCGATGATCACATCGTCGTTGGCATAGAGCACCAGCGGCATGTAACCGTTCACCATGTCGACGCCGGTGACCACGCCTTCCTTGAAGATCTCGTTGAGCGAGATCTTCTCCATCTTGCGTCCGCCCTCGGCGCCCTTCTTGAGCTGATCTTCGTCGCGCTCGACCACGAATCGTTTGTCAGTATCGGTCCAGTCGGTGATCGACGGCCCCCAGTACGTCACGAACTCCTTCACGTTCTTGCCCATGGTGGATCTACTCCGCGCGAATGTTGGACTGTTTGATCACGGCGCTGTAGCGCGCCGCCTCCTGCTTGATGCGCGCCGCAGCCTCCTCCGGACTGGTGCCCAGTGGATCGTTGCCGATCGTGGTGAAGCGCTCACGCAGATCGGGCGCGCGCACCGCTTTGGCGACCTCGGCGCTCATCCGATTGACGATCGCCGGCGGCGTGCCGGCAGGGGCGGCCATGCCGATCCAGATGGTTGCGCTGTACGTGGGCGCGCCCAGCTCGGCAACCGCGGGCCACTCGGGAAATGACGGGTGGCGTTTCGCGGTCGTCACCGCGAGTGCCTTGGCCTTGCCGCCCTTCACGTAGTTGAGCGAGGAGCCGAGATTGTGCAGGCCCATCGCGACCTCGCCGGTTGCGACCGCAGCGGCCGCCGGCGCGCCGCCTTTGTACGGCACGTGCAAGAGTTGAATGCCCAAGTCGGAAGCAAGCATCTCGGTGAGCACATGGCTGGTCGATCCGGTACCCGCGGTCGAGTAGCTCACCGATCCGGGCTTTGCTTTCGCCGCGGCAACGATATCGGCCAAGCTGTTGTGCGGGCTCGATGCCGGCACCACCAGCAGCATCGCGCTCTCGACCACGACCGAGATGGGTGCGAACGCCTTGAACGCATCGTAGGGCAGCTTCGGATAGATGAACGGCGTCATCGCGAAGTCGGCGTTGGTCGCCATGAGCAGCGTGTAGCCGTCGGCCGGCGCCTTGGCGACGAGATCGACACCGATCGTGCCGCCCGCGCCGGCGCGATTCTCGATCACCACCGGCTGGCCGAGCGCCTCGGTGAGCTTCGGCGCGATCAGCCGCGCGGGAATATCGGTCGCGCCCCCAGGCGGGAACGGCACGATGATCCGAACCGGGCGGTTGGGGAACTCCTGGGCCGCGAGCGGCGCGGCGAGGATGACTAGCAGTACGGAAAGAAGGCGTTTCGCGACGCGGGGTGGCACCAGAATCCTCCTTCGGGAACTAGCGGGAACGAATCGCGAGTGTTTTCGCTCAAGTGTCGAATTGATGCAAGCGTCTTACGCCGGTTGGCTTCGGGCACGTCCGGTCAGGACGCTCGGGAGACCCGCTTGTTCACCACGCCCTAGAGATCATCAGCGGCGAAACATGCGCTGATCGAAACTGAATGGCCGCACAATCCGTAGCTTCACATCTTTCATGCGCAAATGCAGCGGGTTGATGACAAGGTTCCGTGCTTCGGGTACCACAGCCGACGGGACTATCATCGCGAGGCCGCGTTGCTCACGTAGGAATCTCGTCCCGAACGTCGCAGTTGAAGGTGGAGCGGGCGTCGTTGCCCAGTCCCGGGGCAACGATTTGGGATTCGGATGTTCGTAGAGGTCGGGCTCGTCGGGCAGTTCGATGCGTACCAACGCCAGCTCAGGCGGTCGTCGCCCTGCGGTGTGAATGAATCGCTCGAGTACCGCGATCTCGGCCGTAGCGCCCGCGTAGATCGCGGGCACGTCGCGCTCGTTCCAGCGCCCACCGAACAGCGCGGCACCGAGCCCTCGGCGATCCAGAGCGTATCGACGCAACGCGATACGCCACGCGAGCATCAGACGACGCCGCCGTGAGCGATCGCCGCAAGCACCTTGCGAACTTCATTCGCGCCCAATTCCGTATCAAGCAGTCGCAGCGGCGCCTCGTCACCTAGCGCAAGGTTGGGCTCCTTGAGCCAGGTTCTTGCATCGAGCTCGGAGCCGAACAAATCGACCGATGTATTCCAGACCTCGGCAATGCGTGCTACCCGCTCGGATACAGCCTGATCGAGCTGTCGGTCTTCCCGCAGGACTCGGGCAGCCGTGGACGGCGGCAATCGGACGATCGAAAAAATCTCAGCTTGTGGTACTTGCAGCTTGTCTGCTATCGCCAATAGTTCCCCAGCCATGAAGCCGGTGCGGATCGCGGCGATCTTGTTCGAAGCGGTAGCTGCATGGAAAGAACGCAGCGCCACGGACTTGCGCACACTATGCACGGCACCGGGTGCCCTACGAAGGCTGCGTGAGACCCTCTTGGAGGATCGATTCGTCATCGCCCGGTCCTTACCTTTCAATTGGCATAGTCTATTCTACCATTTGGATAGCTATCCCACCCTCTACGGCAACAGCTTCATCACCAGCCAGTCCGCCGCATACTGCAGCGCCGGCAGATGATTGTCGAACTGGCAGTGCGCCGGGCCGCCGTCTTCGCCGGTGAAGATCTTGAGCGTCTTGTCTTTCGAGCCGATCGCCTCGTACATCGCCTGCGCATCGGCCATCGCCACCTGCTGATCTTCGGCGCCGTGCATCACCAGGAACGGGCAGGCGATGCGATCGCCGTAGAGCGGGATGCGGAAGTCGCGCACCTTCTCCATCGCTTCGGGCATGGAGCTGGTGCCGGTGATGAACATGAGCTGGAACGATGGCGTGGCGAGCGTGCCACCCACGGTCATGCGCCGCACCCACACCGCGTGATAGTCGTAGATCGC
>CADEDU010000015.1:63048-102729 GCA_902826155.1 uncultured beta proteobacterium | reverse complement strand
TCGAGCACGTCGGCGAGCCACGCCCATTCGCGATGCCACGCGCCGTCGTCGCCGACGCGGTCCTTGAGGCGGCGCCACACCATGTCGATGTCGCCCACCTGCCCCCCGGCGCAAATCGCGAGCAGCGTGTTGTAGGACCAGCGGTAGTTGCCAGGAAAGAATTCGTACATTCGACGCTCCGGCGCGGCACTCGAAGAAGGAGCGCCGGATCGTACACCGCGCGTCAACTCGCTCCCTAGCTTGCCGCGCCGATCTGCACGGCCACGCCGGTCACGACCGCCCTGCTCGGGCCGACGATTCCCACGCTGCCCGTTCCAGCCGTGATTACGGTGGCAGCCATGCCTTCGTACTGGGCGCGCGAACGCTTCGCAGCGGTGCCCTCGGGCATCACCAGCAGCGTGATCTTGTCTTCACCGCGACTGAGCACCACGTGATACGCCGTGCCGTCGTTGAACGGGCAAGGGGCGATGTGCCGCACCTGCCCCAAGCGCTCGATGCGCTCGAGCGGCAGCGTGGCAGCAAGCACACGAACCGCCTCCTCGCGCGGCATCGCGCCCATCATGATCGACTTGGCTTCCTCCTTGATGACCCACTGGATGCAGCCGAGCGCGAGCGGATCTTCGCGCCTGCTCAGGAGCAAGGGCGTTGCGATCAGCCCGGCCGCTGCTGCCGCTGCCGCCCCGAGCAACCAGCGCCGCCGCGAAGCGCTGACGAGCATTTGCGTGGGCACCGGCTCACTGAACACGCGCTCGATCACGCGGTTCTCGAACGCAGGCGGCACCGGAACCTGCAACGCATCCTGCAATCGGGACTCGAATCGCAGATGCTCGGTGCGGAAAGCAGTGCACTGCACGCATTGGAGCCGATGCTCACGCATCGTCGGGCTTTCAATCGCGCGAGCGAGCAGTTCGCGCCGATAGTCGAGGCAGTTCATGCGAGCCTCCCGCGGCGCACCTTGACCGATTCGGCGGTTGTGAGCTTCTTGAGCGCCTGCCGCGCGCGCGTGAGCCGCGTCATGATCGCCCCTTCGGTGGTGGCCAGCATCGAGGCGATCTCGCCGCAAGAGAAACCGCCGAGCACTTGCAGTGCGAGGGGTTCGGCATAGGCGGCCGGCAGGCCTTTCAGCGCATCGCGAATCTCCATTCCGAACACGCCTGCCTGCGAATCGGCGATCTCCAACTCTTCGATATCTACCGTTTGCGGACGGCCCGCATCGCGCCCCGACAATCGATAGAACTCGTTGCGCACGATCGTATAGAACCAGGCGCGTACCGAATGCTCGTCACGGACCTCGCGGAAGCTTCGCCAGGCACGCAAGAACGCCTCCTGAACCGTGTCTTCGGCCAGCTGTCGATCACGGGCGAGCCAATAGGCGTACCGATACAACTCGGCGGCGTGCGCGCGCACCGCCGATTCGAATCGCGCCCGATCCTCGGCCGACAATTTATCCGGCAACGCTCGTTCCTCGATATCTCCTGATACCGACTACGAGCGAGACGGCCCGGCGGATGTTTCGATCGCGCGACAGCACTTGCGACAACCGCCAAAACGTCCGTTTTTCTCGGCGCTCTAGCGCGTTCGGCGGATCGTGATGCTCGCCACCGGGTTGAGCCAGGTGCGCATGGCTGCGTTCAGATTGCCGATACCGTGAATGCCGTTGTGAATATGAACGAACCCCTCGCCGCCGCCGACGCGCGCGCCACCACCTGGTCCGCCGCACTCGGCGAAGCTGGGGCCGGGGATCGACGCGCACAACTCGTCGTTGCGTTCCGAACCCGCGTCGTACGCGCGTGCATACACCGTGATCGAGCGATTGCGGCCGTGCGGTACCCGATCCAGATCGAACCCATCGAGCGCCATGAACGCGTCATTGGTGGGGATCAGCATCGCCGCGATGCTCAGTCGATCAAAACCCGGACGCGTGGCGATCGTGAACGTAGCCGTCTTGCCCGGATTGGTGAGGGCGGCGCCGGCTTCGGTGCTCGCCACTTCAGGGCTCGCCGCGAGCAACGCCTGCAGCGGGTTGACGTTGCCTTCCTCGGCGAGCGTGGCCAATTCAGGACTCGCGGGCTGCCCCAGCTCGAACAATTGCGCGCTCGATCGATGCGTCACCAGCAGCAACGGCGTGAATTGCTGGCCGCGCGTGATATTGGTGATCGTCACCTCGAAGCGCGACGAGTCGGCGACGCTAGGTGCGCTGAATGTGGCAAATAGAACCGCTGCTGCAATCGACTGCGAAAGCTTTCCCATGAATTGATCCTTGCGCGGGTTGAGGGCGATGACGGTAGTGGCGGTCGTGATACGACCGCACGGGCGAAAGGGCGAAGGTCGTTGGGGTTGATGCACCCGCTGGATTGATCGGCCCGATCACGCATGAGACCCGGCGGGAAGGACGTTCCTTACAGTCTCTCGATGTGCCGATCGAATTTTTCTGCACGCGTCTGTAAGGTTTGATCAAGCCCGAAGGTCTTTTGCTGGCGCGGCGTCTTCGCGCGACCACTCGCCTGCCCATACTCAAGGAGAAGGAACCATGAAACGAAAGACCACGTTGTCCATGCTCGCCGCGCTGTCACTCGCCGCTGCGGGCCCCGCGTTTGCAGCGTGCGCAGCGAAATGCGGAACCAAGTGCGGCGCCAAGACGGCAGCCGGCAAGTGCGGGGCCAAATGCGGCGCCAAGTGCGGTGCGAAATGCGGAGCGAAGTGCGGCGCGAAAAAGTAGCGGAATGGCCCGCCGAACAGCGGGTATCTCGGAGGTCGCCCCTGCGCGCAAGCGTCGGATGCGCCTCCACGCGCACCGACTCGCTCGCCAGCTCGCGCAATGGCCGGCCGGCGAACGCGCACCCTGGTTGCGGGCGTTGATCGGGCGGCGCCTCAGGCTTCGCCCTTACGCACACTACCCGGCGGACGATGCGCGCGATCGTTCATCCGGTGCGCAGTTCTTCTTGCACGCGCACGACATCGAATCGCACGGCTTCGCGCACGTCCATTGCTTCCTGCGACAACGAGTGCCCCGGATGCGCCGAAACACGATGACGCTTCTGGCCACGGTGGTCGTCGATGAGCAGGGCTGGCCGGTGCGCCTGCTCGCGGTGAATCAATGGGTCACGGGCGAGCTGTGGCAACCGGCCCGGCGCACTCAGGCGTTGCTGGCGCGCTGGAAGTTCGATGCCGACACGCCGATCGCCGCGGCCGGACGGTGGCTCGAATCGGTGCTGCACATCCACTGGCCCGAACTCACGCGCATGCTGGCAATGCGCGATGCGCGCCTACAACGCGCGCTCGACCGACACCCGGATCTGAATGTTCTGCAGGATCGATCGATCGAAATCGTGTCGTCACTGCGGCTCGATCTCGAGAAGCGGCTGCGCGCTCTCGACGCTGCCTGAGACGCCGCGGCGGCAAGCTGCGGATCGAGCCATATCCTGGCGATCGTCGCCCATCGCGGGCGCTGCTCGACGTCGGCGTTTCAGATCGACCGGCGCAGATTGCGCTTGAGCACCACCGGCTTGCCGCCGAAGCGCTGCTTGCTCATCCACGCCGAGAGCGCCGAATCGAGGTAGTCGGCGTGACCGGGAAACCAGTCGATCAGCGCCTGCGCGAGCGACCGGGCTTCAGCCACGTTGCCGGCCGCCACGACGGCCTGCACTTCGCGCACCGACTTGAGCACCGCTTCATGCTCGTCATTGTGGCAATCGGCCGCCGGAAAGTTGGTTTCGGCCATCCATGCCCGCTCCTGGCCGAAGTGCGATTCGGCGTGACGCGCGAATGCGTCGAGCGCGGCGGCCACCTGGTCGTCGGGTGCGGCGATCAACGCCCGCACCACCTCGACGAACTCGCGGTGCGTGGCATCGAGCGGCGGGTAGCCGAGCAGATACTCGTCGCTCCAGGTGAACGTGCCCGCTTGCTTCGTCATCGGCCGGCTGCCCTCGTATGCGATCGGCGCTTCATGCTCGTTCGCGACCTCGCTTCGAGCGCGACATCGCGCGCTACTTCTTCAAGCCCGCCTTGTAGTCATCCAACTGCTTGCGCACACCGCCGGTGAGCGAGAGCACATCGGAAGTGATCATCACCAGATCGAACCCGCGCGCCACCGCCCCCGCCGCGAACGCACCGCTCGCGCAATGCATGCACGCCTTCTTGCCGTGGCGATGCGCGGCGTCGCGGATCTTGTGGCAGGTCTCCATGTGCAGCGGATCGGTGTTGTCCATCTTCGGCAGCATGCCCAGCGCGAAGGCCAGGTCGGAAGGTCCGATGTAGATCGCATCCAGGCCCGGGGTGGCGCAGATCGCCTCGAGGTTGGCCAGACCCTCTTTGGTCTCGACCATGCCGATCACCACCATCTCGTCGTCGGCCTTGGCCAGATAGTCGGCGCCGCCGTAGTGCACCGCGCGGATCGGCCCCGACGAGCGCGTGCCCCGCGGCGGGTACTTGCACGCCGACACGGCCTTGGCCGCGTCTTCGGCGCTGCCGATCATCGGCACGATGATGCTCATCGCACCCAGGTCGAGCGCTTTCATGATCAGCGCCGGATCATTCACCGGCACACGCACCACCGGCGCGGTGTCGGTCTGCGACACGGCCTGCAGCATCGGCAGCAGGGTGGCCATCTCGGTCATGCCATGCTGCAGGTCGATGCACAGCGAATCGAACCCCTGGCGCGCCATCAGTTCGCAGGAGAACGGATCGGCGATCGAGGCCCAGCCCATCGTGACCGTCTTGCCTTCACTCCAGAGCTGCTTGATCTTGTTGGCGCGCATTTGCGGTGCTCTCAATCGAGGTGGGAAGGCGTCGATTTGACCCGTTTTCCGCGAATGTGCCAACCTTGACGAAGCGCTGCGTCAGTCGATCCGCGGTTGCACGAGCCAAAACAGGAGAACGCGATGATCGAGGAGATCGTTGATATCGGCGAACAGATGGAAACTTTCATCTGCCGCCCTGAACGCAATGCGCCGCACCCGGCGGTGTTCTTCCTGATGGACGCGCCGGGCATCCGCGAAGAGTTGTACGACATGACGCGGCGGCTGGCGAGCGTGGGCTACGTGGTGCTGCTGCCCAACCTGTACTACCGCGCCGGACGCGACACCAAGTACGGCGCCGACGTGCTCGAACACGGCAGCGCCGAGCACACCCGCATGCGGGCGGTGCGCACCAAGATGACGATTCCACCGGTCATGCAGGACATCGCGACGATGCTGGCCTATATCGACGGCAAGCCGTGGGCCGCGAACGGACCAGTCGGCTGCCACGGCTATTGCATGAGTGGCCCCTACGCGCTCGCCGCGGCGGCGCGCTTTCCCGATCGGGTGGCGGCGGCCGCGTCGTTCTACGGCACCTGGCTGGTGAGCGACGCCGAGGAAAGCCCGCATCTCACCTTCGCGCAATCGCGCGGCGAGTTGTACATCGCGTGCGCCGAGCACGACGAGCTGGCGCCACTGCCGATGGTCGACGAGTTGCGCGGACTGTTCGAACGCTCCGGCGCGCGCGGCGAACTGGAGATGTATCCCAAAGTGCACCATGGCTACGCATTCCCGCAACGCTGGTGCTACGACAAACCCGCCGCCGAGCGTCACTGGGAGCGGTTGATCGCGCTCTATCGACGCACCCTGGGCTAGCGCGTGCCCGCGACGACTGTGCTGGGGATGGTCGACCGCCAGATCGACCGCGCGATGCGGGCACTGGAGTTCGTGCTCGCCGTCGCCTTCTGCCTGGCGGTGGTGCTCAACTTCGTGAACGTGATCGCGCGCTATGTGTTCAACAACGCGATTCACGGCGCCGATGAATTGCAGGTGCAGGTGCTGATCGCGATGGCGTTTCTCGGTGCCGCGATCGTGCAGTGGCGTGGCCAGCATCTGCGCATGGACGTGCTGGCGAATGCGATGCCGCACGCAATACGCACCGCGTTGCGTGCGCTCGAAGCGCTGCTGGTGATCGCGCTGGCGGCGTTCACCGTGGTGCAATCCGCGCGCTACACCTTTCAGATGTACACGCTGGCCCGCACCAGCGACGCACTGGGCATGCCGGTATGGACCTCGCACCTGCTGGTGGTGATCGGCTTCGGCTTGATCGCGCTGGCGGCACTGTGGCGTGTGCTCAGCGGCCGGCCCGATGTCACCGGAGATCGCACGTGACCTTTGCGCTGGGTGTGGTGCCTGTAGCGCTGCTGCTGCTCGGTTTCCCGATCTACATCGTGTTGCTGGCGTCGGTGTCGGTGGCGTTGGTGTTCTTCATGAACATTCCGCTGGCTGCGTTGCACCAGAATCTGTTCGGCGCGATCGACATCTACGCGCTGCTGGCGGTGCCGTACTTCATCTACGCGGGCGAATTGATGGGTCGCGGCTCGGTCGCGCAACGGCTGGTCGATTTCGTCGAGGCCGGCGTGGGCTCGGTACGCGGGAGCCTGGGCGTGACGACCGTTGGCACCTCGGCGATCTTCGGTGCGATTTCCGGTGCGAGCGCGGCCACTGTCGCCACGATCGGCCGGGTCATGCTGCCGGCGATGCGCAAGGCGGGCTATCCGGAGAAGTTCACCGCCGGCCTGATCACCTCGGTGGGCGCGATCGACATCATCATCCCGCCGTCGATTCCGATGATCGTGTACGGCATGGCGGCCGAACAGTCGGTGCCACGTCTGTACGCCGCAGGCGTCTTTCCCGGACTGTTGCTGGCGGCCATGCTCGCGGCGTACGTGATCTGGTTCGCGCGACGCAACGGCATCGGCGCGGGCGAAGCGTTCGATCGCAAGCGCTTTCTGCGCGCATCGGGGCGCGGCATCTGGGCGCTCGGCGCGCCGTTCATCATCCTCGGCGGCATCTATGGCGGCGTGTTCGCCCCGACCGAAGCGGCGGGCGTGGCCTGCGTGTATGCCGCGTTCGTCACGCGCTTCGTCTACCGCGAACTGAGCTGGCGCGAGATCGTGCAGGCCGCGGCCAATACCGCGTTCTTCACCGGCCAGGTGCTGATCATCGTCGCGTGCGCGGCGGTGTTCGCGTGGCTGCTCACGGTCAATCAGGTGCCGGCGACCGTGGTGGGCTGGCTGCAATCGCTGGCGATCCCGAACTGGGCGCTGCTGCTGTCGATCAACGTGGTGCTGCTGGCGATCGGCTGCTTTCTCGATCCGCTGTCGGCGATCCTGCTGCTCTCGCCGCTGCTGGTGCCGGTGATCAAGGCCGCCGGTATCGATCCGATCCACTTCGGCATCATCTTCACGGTGAATCTGGCGATCGGACTGTTCCATCCACCGTTCGGCATGAACATCTTCGTGGCGCAATCGGTGCTGCGGCTGGAGCTGCCGGTGATCTATCGCGGCATCCTGCCGTTCCTGGTGATCTATCTTGTGGCGCTGATGCTGATCACCTACATTCCCGAGATCTCGCTTTCAGGCGTGCGCTGGTTGCTGCGGGTGGGTTGATGCCGCCACTGAGTACTTGAGTACCTCAGTTAGCACCGATCCCCGAGCAATCGAGCCCGTCCAATCGAAGAGGAGCATATGAAGAGGAAACCGGCGATGGGCATTCCCCACGCACTTCGAACCCTGGTTGTCGCGCTTGCCTGCAGCGTCGGCGGGCTCGCGCAGGCCCAGCAATTCACGATGAAGATCTCGTCGCCCACCGCGAACGACGTGCTGTTCGAGTGGATGAAGACGATGAAGGCAGGCATCGAAGGCCGCAGTGCCGGCAAGATCAAGGTCGACCTCTACCCCGCGAACCAGCTCGGACAATTGCCGCGTGCGGTCGAAGGTGTTGCGCTGGGCACCATCGAGGTCACCGCCGCCGCGGTCGGCTTCTTCGTCGGCCTGGAGCCGCGCTTCGAAGCGCTGGAGGTGCCGGGCTTGTTCGACGACGTGGAGCACGGCCTGCGCGTGCTCGCCGATGCCGACGTGCAGAAGCGCCTGGCGAGCTTCGGTGCCGGCAAGGGCATCGAGCCGCTGTGGATCAGCATCCAGGCGCCGATCGCGCTGGCCTCGCACAAGCCGGTGCGCACGCTCGCCGACCTGAAGGGGCAGAAGGTCCGCACGCCGGGGCCGACCCCGATCCATATGGAGCCGCTGCGCCGGCTGGGCGTGTCGCCGATCGGCATGGCGCTGGGCGAAGCGCTGCCCGCGCTGCAGAACCGCACGCTCGATGGTGTGCTGGCCAACGTGATCGTGTTCAACGTGTTCAAGTACTACGACGTCGCCAAGACCACGACGATCATGCCGCAGTCGTATCTCGTGTTCGCGTCGATGACCAATCGCAACTGGCTGAAGTCGCTGGGCCCCGATCTGGAAAAGATCGTGCGCGAGGAGTCGGCCAAGGCCTATGCGCTGGGATCGACCTATGGCATCGCCGACCTAGAACGCGCCAGCAAGGCGTGGCAGTCCAACGGCGGACAGATCGTGTCGCTCAGCGCCGCCGATGCTGCCAAGTACGTCGAAGAAGCTCGCGCCGCCGTCGCACCGATCCTGGCCAAGCAGCCGCGCGTGAAGGAAGACTACGACGCCTTGCTCGAAGCCGCGAAACGGTTGCGGAAGTAACCTAGCGACTTGCACACGCCGCTGCAACACTCGAGGCACTCACGCAAGCCCGGACCCCAACGCCGCCGCGATCCGACATGAACCTGATCCGTCCTCGATTCCGTAACCCGCAACGAACATCGGCGCGACCGGCCGTACGATCACCGGCACGCGTTGCATGCATTGCCGGCGCAATGCTCGCCGGCGCCATCTGGACGAGCGCCGCGCGGGCGCAGGAATGGCCGGTGCGGCCTGTGACGCTGGTGGTGCCGTACGCGGCGGGCGGCCCGGTCGACACGGTGGGTCGCATCATCGCGGCGCGACTGAGCGAAGTGCTCAACCAGCAGGTGGTGATCGAGAATCAAGGCGGCGCCGGCGGCATGACCGGTTCGAGCCGTGTCGCCAAGTCGGCCCCGGATGGCTATACCCTGTTGTTAGGCGGCCTGTCGGTACTGGCGTACGTGCCCGCGCTGTACAAGAAACCGCAGTACGACCCGGTCGCCGATTTCACGCCGGTGACGCTGTTCGCCGATTCCGCCCGCATCCTCATCACGCGCAAGGATCTGCCGGTCAACACGCTCAAGGAGTTCGTGAGCCACTCCAAGGCCAACCAGGACAAGATGCAGTACGGCTCGGCCGGTTCAGGGTCGGGCTCGCACATCTGCGCGGTGCTTTTCCATTCGGCGGTCGGCATGAACGTCACGCACGTGCCTTATCGCGGGAGCGCGATGGCGATGCGCGATCTGATCGGCGGGCGGCTCGACTACATCTTCGAGCAGATCTCCACTGCGGTGCCGCTGATCCAGGGCGGCTCGGTGAAGGCGATCGCCACCATGGGCGATGCGCGCGTGTCGGTACTGAAGGATGTGCCGTCCACGCAGGAAAGCGGACTGCCCGGACTCGACTGCGGCACCTGGGCCGCTCTGGTGTTCCCGAAAGGCACGCCCGATGCGATCGTCCGCAAGCTGGCGCAAGCCACCAGCGAGTCGATCGACTCGCCCACCACGCGCGAACGCTTCGCCAACGTCGGCGTGACCGTCACGCCGGCCACGCAGCGTGGTCCGGAGTTCCTGGCGAAATACATCACGCAGGAAATCGACAAGTGGACCAAGCCGATTCGCGCGAGCGGAGCAAGCGCGGATTGATGCAATGACATCAGACATGCGCGGCGTCGTGCGCAGTCATCGCACGGTCACCTCCGGCATCCTCGAATCTGACGCTCTGGAAAGGATCCGCCATGCTCGTCGGTGCATTTCACTTTCCGACTGACTACGGTATCGACATCAGCGAGCTGGCGCGCGAACTCGAGGCGCGCGGCTTCGAGTCACTGTTCGTCTGCGAGCACACGCACATCCCCGCCAGCCGGCGCAGCCCGTTTCCGGGCGGCGGCGAGCTGCCGAAGCGCTACTCGCACACGCACGATCCGTTCGTCGCGCTGTCGTTCGCAGCGGCCGCGACCCGCACGCTCAAGCTTGGCACCGGCATTGCATTGCTGCCCCAGCGCGACCCGATCATCACCGCAAAATCCGTGGCCAGCCTGGACCAGCTTTCCGGCGGACGCTTCATCCTCGCCATGGGCGGCGGCTGGAACGTGGAGGAGATGGAAAACCACGGTGCGCGCTACGACACCCGCTTCAAGCTGCTGCGCGAGCGCGCGCTCGCGATGAAAGAGATCTGGACCAAGCACGAGGCCGAGTATCACGGCGAGTTCGTCAAGTTCGATCCGATCTGGTGCTATCCGAAGCCCAAGCAACGGCCTCACCCGCCGATCCTGCTTGGCGGCGAAACCGATCACACGATCAAGCGCGTGGTCGAGTTCTGCGATGGCTGGTTTCCGCGCCCGCGCGGCGGCTGGGAGCCCAAGGGTGCTGTGGCGCGTCTGCACCAGGCGGCGAACAAAGCCGGACGCGATCCGGCGAGCCTGTCGATCACCGTCTTCAACGCACCCGCCGACGCCGCGGCGCTCGCACCCTATCGGGAGGCCGGCATCGACCGCGTGCTGTTCGAAGTGCCCGACGCGAGCCGTGATGACGTGCTGCGTCTGCTCGACCAGCGTGCAGCACTCGTTCGATCGCTGTGATCTTGTCCACTACCGACCGCGCCAGTCCTCGCCCTCTTTGAGATCCATCTGCGCCGGCTTGACCTTGGCGTAGTCGAACGCTGGCGCGAGCGGCTCGGGGCCCTCGCCCGCCATGAAGCGACGCACGGCCTTGAACAGCGAGCGGCGGATCTGGATCACCGCGGCGTCGGCGGCATTCAGATACTCCGCGGTGCGATCGAGGATCGATCCCTGGCTTTCCATCACCACGAAGTCCTCGGTGGTCAGATGCAGCGCGAAGCCGGTGAAGTGGCCCTGCTTCATGAGCGCCCGATCCTGGCCCCAGTGGTTGTCGGGGCCACCGGGAACCGCCGGCGGATAGTTGCCCGGATCGGTGAAGGTGGTCCACGGCGTCTTCTTCGGCGGTGCGTCGGCGCGATGCGGCACGGTCCAGTACGCGGTGGTCTCGTCGTCGACCGGCACCGAGAAGAACAGCATCGCATCCACATGCGGGATCGAGATCACGCTGTACCAGGGCAGCACGAACTGGCTGATGCGCACGAACCGCTCGCCCGTCGGCGTCATGCGGATCGCGGCATAGCGAAAGCCGTAGGGCAGCGGCTCCACTTCGAAGAACGGCGCCTTGTACTGGCCGAGCTGCTTCGGGATGTAGAAGTCGTCGAGCTGGCTTTGATGCAACACGCTTGCGTGCGAGGAGTCCATCGTCGTCTCCAGCCCCTGCACCCAGTTGGCGCGCACGATCTGATAGTGGGGCAGGCGATGGTCCGGCCCCATCGAGGTGAACGCGAAGTCGTGAAAGCGCGGCGGCGTCGCACCAGAAGATGCGCCCTTGCCTAACCACACCCACACCACGCCGCCCGCCTCGCGCGTCGGATAGTGCTTGAGCGGCACGGTGGCGCAGAACGCTTCCGGGTTGCGCGCTTCGGTGGGCACCTCGACCGTCTTGCCTTCCACCGAGAACTTCCAGCCGTGATAGATGCAGCGCAGCGCGTTGTCTTCGTTGCGCGCGAGCGCGAGCGACGCGGCGCGATGCGGACACGCCTCGTTGAAGAAGCCGACACGCCCGTCGGTGCTGCGGAATGCGACGAAGCGCTCGCCGAACAGCTTCACGCGCAGCGGCGCGCCGTCGGCTTCGAGCTGCGAACCCACGCACGCCGGAATCCAGTACCACTCGCGCAGCATGCGGCCCATCGGCGCGCGGTTGGCGACGCGGGTCAGCAGTTCGTTGTCTTCCTTCGACATGGTCATGGCAGTCTCCTTCGAAGCGCCGTCCGAGCTATCCGCCCACGACTTTGCGAATCAATGCCTCGCAGTCCGCAGGCAATCGCTCGCCGCGCCAGCACACGTGCTGATCGGGCCGGATCAGCGCCAGATCGCGCCCGTAGAGATCGCGCGCGTCGTCGTCGGGCACATCGACCACCTCGAGTGGCACGCCGCGTGCACGCGCCGCAGCGACCAGCGCGGTGACGTCGGCGCGCGCGGCGAATCGCAGCAGCGTGAAGCCCACACCGAACGTGTCGAACAGCGAGCGGCGCCGCTGCATGCCCGGCGGGTCGAGAAAGTAGTGCGGCGCCCGACCACCGGGCACGCCGCTTGGCGTGTAGCAGTTGATGCTGTCGCGCGGCGGCGTGCCGTCTTCGCAGATGATCGGCGAGCCGTCGTAGCGCACACCGAGTTGCACACCGATGGACGCGAACTCCTCGCCGAACGTGTCCAGATAATCGCCGGCCACCTTGCGCGCCGCTTCGCCCGCCGGGCTGTCGTCCTCGATCTCCTTGCGGATCTCGGTCTGCCCCACGCTCTTGGCGAGCATGCGCGCGGCGGTGGTGTTGCGCGCGGCGATCGGCCGGCGTTCCGATTCGTACGTCGCGGCAAGGTTCGGCCCGGCCCAGCCCTGCACCATCGCGGCGAGCTTCCATGCCAGATTCGCCGCGCCGTCGATGCCGGTGTTCAACCCGAACCCGCCGGTCGGGGTGAACAGATGGATCGCATCGCCCGCGAGAAAACTGCGCTGCCCCGACCAGAACCGATCGGCCCACACCGCGATCCCCGCGGTCCAGCGCCGATTGCCGAGCACCGTCACCGGTGCCTCGTAGCCGCACGCGCGATGGAACGTGCGGATCGCCAGCTGCTCGTCGAACGCGGCGCCCTCGGGCACCGGCGTGAAGAACGTGTACTCGTCGACGCCGTTGAGATTCACCATCGCCATGCGCGCGTCGTTGTTGATCGACCAGTACTGATAGCCCAATCGGCCGGCGAAGCATTCCTGCATCAGCGTGGGCGCGCGGATGTACGTCGACATCATCGTGCCGCCGAGAAACTCCTGGCGCAGGTTCTCGTGCCCGCCGTAGCGGATGCCGAGCGTTCTGCGCACGAGGCTGTGGCCGCCGTCGGCGCCGACCAGGTACTGCGCCTGCCAGGTTTCGACCTGACCTGACCCGCGCGCGTGGTATTCGAGGTAGTCGCTGTTGGCGTCGCTCTCGTCTTCGGCGATGCGCTCGACCTGCAGGTTCACGCCGTCGGCAGTCTCCTTGAACTCGTTCACCTGCCAGCCGTAACGCAAGGTGATGTTCGGACGCGCGCAGGCGTGCTCGAACAGGAACCGCTCCACGTACATCTGATTGGCACGATGGATCGGCTCGAGGTTCTGGTGGTTGCACGGCGCCGTCATCACGCCACGCAGCTTCTCGGCGCTCGATTGCATCACCACGCGTGCGATGCGCCGGCCGTTGTAGCGCGTGAAGTACACGACGTCGGTCGGGTGATCGGGCGGGAGCCCCAGCGCGCGCACCTGCTCGCCGATGCCGATGCGGCGGTAGTGCTCCATCGTGCGCGCGTTGTGCGTGCTGCCCTTGGGATGCCAGCGCGTGGTCTCGCCGAGATTGAACACGACGCTTGGCACGCCGTGCCGGTCGAGGAACAGCGCCAGCATCAGCCCGACGGGGCCGCCGCCGATGATGGCGACCGGGGTACGACGCGATGGAGCAGTCATGGGGGATTGGCGTCCTGCGAACAACGGCCTCGCAGTTTGCGTGGACGCTGTCCGGTTTGCACGTCACATTGGTGCGGGCGCCGCGGCTCGCCCGGACCGGATCAGACCGGCTACTGCGCCGTGAGCTTGCGCTCGCGGATCAGCTTCGCCCACTTGGCGATTTCGGTTTTGATGTACGCGCCGAGCTCTTCGGGCGTGGTCGGCGAAGGCTCCAGTCCTTGCACGAGCAGCGCCTCGCGCGTCTCGGGGTCGGTCAGTGCGCGATGAAATTCAGCGTTCAGCCGTTTGATCAGCTCGGGCGATGTCTTCGCCGGCGCGACGAAGCAGTACCAGTTCGTCGCTTCGAATCCGGGCAACGGTGCGGCTTCGGCGAGCGTCGGCAGGTCGGGCAACGCACTCAGTCGTCGCAGCGTGGTGACACCGTAGGCCTTGAGCTTGCCCGACTTCACGTGCGGCAGCGCGCTCGGCGTGCTGGCGAAGATCAGCTGGATCTGCCCGGCAAGAAGATCGGCCATCGCGGGGCCGCCGCCTTTGTACGGCACGTGCACCAAGGTCACGCCCGCCATCGAAGCGAACAGCTCGCCGGCGAGATGTCCGGCGGTGCCCGTCCCGGAGGAACCGAAGTTGAGCGTCCCGGGCCTGGCCTTGGCCAATGCGATCAATTCGCTCGCGGAGCCGGCAGCGATCGAAGGATGCGCGACGAGGATGTTGCTCAGCACGACCGACAACGTGATCGGCGCAAAGTCGCGGATCGGATCGTACGGCAGCGAGGGGTAGAGATTGGGACTGATGGCGAGCGGCCCGATCGCGCCCATGTACAGGGTGTAGCCGTCGGCGGGCTGCTTGGCGACGTAGTCGGCTGCGACGTTGCCGCCGGCGCCCGCACGGTTCTCGACGAGCACCGGCTGGCCCACGTTCTCGGCCATGCGCTTGGCGATCAGGCGCGTGGCGATATCGGCGCCGCCTCCTGGTGGCGTGGGCACGATGATGCGAATCGGTCGCGCAGGGTAGTTCGCGGCTTGCTCAAGCGCCGAGCCGGCCCAGGCGCTCGACGCGGCAAACAGGCACACCGCGAGCCGGCGGCTCAGCGCGATCGCGTTGTCGGGCCCGCTATGAATTCGCACTCCTGCACCGCCTGCCGATCTTGTTGACCGAGGCGGATTGTAGGAGTGCGAGGCGATCGATGGGTTCGGCGATTCCCCGCTATCGCTCGGCGCGCATCGCCGCGCGAGTCCGTCGGCCTACGCGCAGCAGTGCAATTGACGCCAGCAGCGCAAGCAGCCAGTCGGGCTCACCGCCCTGACTCATCGTGCAGCCGCCACCACCGTCACCCGAAGAACTCGCACTGGCTGGCGCGGCGGACGACGAGCTCGAAGCAGTCGGTGCGGACGGCGTTGCGCTCGGCGCAGGCGTTGGAGTGGGAGTCGGCGTGGGCGTTGGGGTTGGCGTCGGGGTCGGCGTAGGCGTTGGGGTGGGCGTCGGCGTCGGTGCAGCGGCGACGGGCGCCGGCGTAAACGTCAGCCCCCCGGTTGCCGGGTTTGCAGGCGGCGTGGTCGCACGCTGGACGGCCGCGTTGGCATCGGCGATGCCCGCACCGCAGATCGCGGTCGTGCAAGTGGTGTTCGGGAACGCGCGCGCCGATTGCCGCAGCACCCAGTACACCTGATAGGGCGACAGATTCGGATTGACCGCCAGCATCAACGAGACCACGCCCGACACGTGCGCCGCGGCCTCGCTCGTACCGATCGCGAACGACAGCGCATCGGCGAGCGGCGCAGTGGTGCCGGTGTTGGACAGCGACAGGATCGCGGTGGTCGGATCCTGCGCGCTCACGAACGATCCGCCCGGTGCCGCGATGGCCACGTTCGCACCGACGTTGGCATATTGCGTCGCGCGCGAGCCATTGCGATCGACACCGGTGACTGCGATCAGGCGCTGGCAGTTTGCCGGGCTGATGTTGAGGCTGGAGCCGGCGTCGTTGCCAGATGCCGCGACGATCCCGCGCACGCCGGCCGCGAGCGCTGCGTCGATCGCGGTCTGCTCTTCGTTGGCGCACGCACCGGGGCCGCCGATGCTCATGTTGATGACTTGTGCGGGCGTCGGATTGTTGGGGATGTTCGGCACGCTCAACCCTGCCGCCCAACGCAAGCCATCGGCGGCATCGGATGCGTAACCGCCGCATTTGCCCAGCACCCGCACCGGCAGGATGCGCGCGTTCCAGTTGATGCCGGCCATGCCGAGCGCGTTGTTCGAGTTGGCGGCGATGATGCCGGCGATGTGCGTGCCATGCCACGAGCTGTCCGCCGCGGGGCAGCCGGCGAACACGCCTTGACCGGCTTCACCGGCGCTGACGAAATCGCCCGGATCGCTCGGATCGGCATCGCGTGCGTTGCCGTCGTTGGCACTGGCGAACACACCGTTCGCATCGGCGCTGACGAAGTCATAGCCGGGAAGAATGCGCGCGCTCACGAGCTCGCGGTGGTTGCGAAGAATGCCGGTGTCGAGCACCGCGACGACCGTGTTGGTCGAGCCTTGCGTGACGTTCCATGCGCGCTCGGCATCGATCCCGCCCGGCGCGCCCTGCAGATTCCATTGCACGGTGTAGTTGGTGTCCGTGGGCACCAGCAACGGGAAGCGACGCCGATCGACTTCGGCGTGCTCGACGTCGGGGTCCTGCTTCAGCCGCTCGACCAGCGCTTCGACTTCGGATTCGCCCATCTCGCCCGGCAGACGCATCACGTGCGCGCCGCTGCCTGTCATGCGCACCGGCGCCATCGTCATCAGCGCCGATGTCGACAACCGTCGCGCGCGCTCGCTGCTCATGCCGGCAGCGCCCGCGCGATCGGCGTTCTGCGCCGACTTGCGCGCGACTTCAGCTGCATCGCTCGCGAGCGCCGCTTCACGCAGCCGCACGATCACGCGATCGGTCGTATTCGTGGGCATCGCCCGGGCTTTGCCCGTGCTGGTGGTGATCGGCATGCCCTGGGCGAATGCCGTGGAGCCCAGTGCAGCAGTAACGGCGGCATGCAGCGAAGCACGTCGCAGGATCGAACCCGACATCGGTCGAATCTCCGTACGCTGTGGGCAAGAGTCAGAGCAAAGGCCGCGCGTTTATTGTCGTGGAGCGGATGGTGCCGCTTGCCGAGGGGCCGGTTGCGTCGGCCGTCGCGCGTGCTGAACGAAGTGCGATGGTTCCATGGTTGTGTGTAGCGCGATAGCAGCGACCGACGACTGGCAGGGGTCAATCGATCGGCGCAGCCGCACCGACGATCAACGGTTGCGCGACAATCCGGCGCATTCGCGCACCACCGCCCGTCCAGATTGACGTCAATGAAAGCCATCATGATCCCCCGCTTCGGCGTGCCTGCCGAAGTCGCCGAACTGCTCGATCTGCCCGAGCCGCCCGCGCCGCGCGACGACGAAGTACTGGTCGCGGTGGAAGCCTCGCCGATCAATCCTTCCGATCAGCTCAAGTTCTCCGGCAAGTACGGCGCGACGCCACCGCCTCTACCCACCGACGCAGGGGGTGCGGCAATCGGTCGCGTGCTCAAGAAAGGCGCCGCGGTGGCGCACCTGCGTGAAGGCGATCGCGTGATGGTGTCGCTCGCGGCGCTCGGCACCTGGCGCGAGCGCATGGTCGTGAAGGCACAGCGGCTGTTCGCGTTGCCCGAGGCCGACATGGTGCAGACCGCCCTGCTCGGGGCCAATCCGCCGACCGCTCTGCTGATGCTGCGCGAGTGTGTGTCATTGCAGCGCGGCGACTGGGTGATGCAGAACGCGGCGAATTCCTCGGTGGGCGTCAGCCTGATTCAGCTCGCCAAAGCGCGCGGGCTGCACACCGTCAACGTCGTGCGTCGCACCGAACAGGTTGCTCCGCTGCGCGAGTTCGGCGCCGACGTCGTAGAGGTGGATGGCCCCGATCTGGCCGCGCGCGTGGCACGGGCGAGCAGCAATGCGCCGATCAGGCTGGGTATCGATGCGATCGCGGGCGATGCGGTCGAGCGCATGGCGCAATGCATGGCCGAAGACGGCGTGATCGTCAACTACGGTCTGCTTTCGGGCAAGCCGTGCACGATCGAGCCCTCTCACGTCGTGTTTCGTGGCGTGAGCCTGCGCGGGTTCTGGTTCTCGCGCTGGCAGAAATCTGCGTCGACCGAAGCGATCCGCGCGCTGTATCTGGAACTCGTCGAGATGGTGCAGCAAGGCCGCCATCGCATTCCGGTCGAGGCAACGTACCCGCTTGCGCGCTTTCGCGAGGCGCTTGCGCATGCATCGCGCGAAGGTCGCGGCGGCAAGGTGGTGTTGCTGCCCAACGCGCAGGGTTAGGACATTCAACAGAAAGGACCACATTAATGGATACCGTCGCAACGCTCTCCGCGGCATTGGCTTCAGGTCAGACCACCAGCCGCGCGCTGGTGGAGCAGGCGCTCGATCGCATCGCCAACCCGGCCGGCGAAGGCGGGCGGGCGTTCATGAAGGTCTACGCCGAGACGGCGCGCGCCGAGGCTGATCACGCCGATCGCCTGCGCAAGGCCGGCATCGTGCGGTCCGCCGTCGACGGCCTGCCGATCTCGGTCAAGGATCTGTTCGACGTCGCCGGCGATGTCACCCGTGCCGGCTCGAAGGTGCTGGCCAACGAGCCGGCGGCGAAGGTCGATGCGCCGGTGATCGCGCGGCTGCGTGCGGCGGGCGCGATCATCCTGGGACGCACCAACATGGTCGAGTTCGCGTTCGGCGGCACCGGCCTCAATCCGCACTACGGCACGCCGCGCAATCCATTCGATCGTGCGACCGGTCGTGTGCCCGGTGGATCATCCTCGGGCGCGGCCGTGGCAGTCGCCGACGGCATGAGCGTGATGGGGCTGGGCAGCGACACACGCGGCTCGGTGCGCATGCCAGCGGCGTTGTGCGGCGTGGTCGGCTTCAAGCCGACGCAGCAGCGCATTCCCCGCGACGGCGCGTTTCCGCTTTCGTACACGCTCGATTCGGTGGGGCCACTGGCCAACAGCGTGGCGTGCTGCGCCGCGTACGACGCGGTGCTCGCCAATCAGCCGATCGAGCCGCTGCCCAACATGCCGGTGAAGGGGTTGCGGCTGCTGCGCCCGCAGTCGAGCGTGTTCGACGGCCTGGATCGCGAAGTCGCCAACGCGTTCGATGCGGCGCTGGCACGGTTGTCGTCGGCCGGTGCGATCGTGACCGAGCAGCGTCTGAGCGCGTTCGACAAGCAGGACGTGTACTACAAGGCCGGCGGCTATTCGGGCGCGGAGGTGGCGCACATCCACAAGCCGTGGATTCATCGTGTCGCCGAGTACGACCGCCGCGTCGGGCAACGGATTTCGCTCGGCACGCAGCTGTCCGCGGTCGATTTCGTCGAATTCAATCAACTGCGCATCAGCTACCAGCGCGAAGTCGCCGCCGCGATCGCGCCGTTCGATGCGATCGTGATGCCCACGGTGCCGTGCACCGCACCGACGATCGCCGAAGTCGACGCGAGCGACGAAGCCTTCATGCGCTGGAATCTGCGCATCGTCAGCCTGTGCGGCCTGATCAACTTTCTCGATGGCTGCGCCACCACCATGCCATGCCAGGCACCGGGCGCGGCGCCGGTGGGATTCACGGTGTGCGGCACGGCGATGCAGGATCGGCACGTGCTGAGCGTCGCCAAGGCGATCGAAGCCGTGGTGAGTCCGCGGCGCTGAGGCTGCACGAACCCGCGGCACCTCGAACGAGTGCCGCGACGAGGCGACACGACTTGCGTCAGTGCAGCAGCGGCTTCTTCAGGAAGTCGTTGCGGCTCGCCGATTTGGCGCGTACGCGTTTGACCACGCCGTCGCGCGCGAGCGTCAGTGGAATCTCGGTGCCCGCCGGGCCTAACCGCCAGATACGGCGGAACAGCTCGGCCAACCCCTTGACGCGCTCGCCCGACACTTCCATCACGACGTCGCCCACGCGCACACCGGCCTTGTCGGCGGGAGCGCCCTTGGTCAGTCCGCCCACCACCAGGTGTCCGTTGCTATCGGTGACGTAGATGCCCAACCATGGGCGCGGCAGGTGGGCCGGCCGACCCAGTTGCAGCATGTCTTCGAAGATCGGCTCGATCACGTCGACCGGCACCATCATGTTGCCGTCGACCTGCTTGTCGCCGACGTGCTCCTGCACGTGCAGCGAGCCGATGCCGATCAGCCGTCCGTCGCCGTCGAGCAATGCGGTGCCGCCCCATTCGGGATGCGCCGGCGCGGTGAAGATCGCCTGCTCGAGCACGTATTCCCAGTAGCCCGCGAACTCGCGCTTGGCAATGACGCGCGCCTTGAGCGAGTGCGCCCGCCCGCCGTGGCCGATCACGTACACATCGTCGCTCACCGCGAGATGGTCGGCCGAGCCACGCTGCAGCATCGGTGCGGGCAGCCGACCCAACGGCAGCACCAGCCCCAATCCGGTTTCCTGGTCGTACGCGAGCGCATGACCCTGCACGACGGCACCGCGGTGCGTGGTGATCCAGATCGTCTGCGCCTCGGTGATGAGATAGCCGATGGTGAGGATCAACCCGTCGTCGCGGATCACCACGCCGCTGCCGACGCGCTCGGTGCCCAGGATCGAGGCGGTGAACGCGTCAGGCGGAATCTCCACGCGCAGCATCACCACCGCATCGAGGGCCGCCTTGAGATCGAAGCTGACCTCTTCGGCCTTCGGTTGCAGTTCGACTGGAAACGCCCAATGCGTGGAGTCGGCCATGCGCGCAGATCGAATCGAAAATGCCACCGGGCCGGCATTGCCCGGACATGGCGTGGTGGGTGCGGTGGCAATGTTACGCGATTCACGCACCGATAATCGGGTTGCAGCCCCATGGCCGGCCGTTTAACCTCGACCGGATTCGCCCATCGGAAAGCATCATGACGACAGCCCTGGCCGCAGAGACGATTACCGCAGCGCTCACGTATGCGATCCCCACCACCGAAAAGCCGGTGAACGAGACGTTCGGGCCCAACAATATCCAGCGTCGACGGTCCGGAGCGCAGGAGCAACGGTCGATTGCGCTGCGCAACGGCCGTCCTCGCGCCGCGGAGTTCGATCTCGACGTTCACGGTTTCGCGTTCGTCGATCACCCCACGAAAATGAAGGACTTCTTCGACGCCGAGGAACTCAAGCGCGTCTATTACGCCGAGGCGGTCGAGCTGATCAAGCGGGTGAGCGGCGCCCGGCGCGTGGTGGTGTTCGACCACACCTTGCGTTCGGGCGACCAGTCCGAGCGCGAGACACGGCTGATCCGCGAGCCGGTGCTCTCGGTACACAACGACTACACCGAGTGGTCGGGGCCGCAGCGCGTACGCGAGGTGCTGCCCGATGAAGCCGAGCAACTCCTCAGCGGACGTTTCGCCATCATCCAGGCATGGCGCGCGATCAATCAGCCGATCGAGAGCAATCCGCTGGCGATCGCCGATGCGCGCAGCATGTCGGCCGAAGATCTGATTACCGCCGAGCGCCGCTATCCTCATCGCATCGGCGAGACCTACCAGATCCGCTACAACCCCAAGCACGAGTGGTACTACTTTCCGCGAATGCGTCGCGATGAGGCACTCGTGTTCAAGGTGTACGAGTCGCTCAAGGATGGTCGCGCGCGTTTCACCGCCCATACGTCGTTCGAGGATCCCGGCACGCCCCCGAACGCCCCGCCGCGGCAGAGCATCGAGATCCGCACGATGGCGTTTTTCTAGCGCGGGACGCGAGCCTCATGCGCAACGACAAACGGCCTGATCGCGCCAAAGCCGATCGAGGCGATACCAACGGTCGGCGTTCCCGCAATCTGCGCGCGGGTGCCGTGCAGGGCGATGTCAAGACGACGACCGCGGACGATGCGGGCCGCCCGATGTCGGAAGTCATCCGCGCGCGCGTACAGGCGGCCGGACAGCGCTACCACGCCAACGACAACATCGCGCAGTTCATCACCTCCGATGCCGAGCGCGATGCGTTGCGAAGCGAGGTCGAGGCGAAAGTGCGGTCGATGCTGCACTCGCTGGTGATCGACACCGACAACGACCACAACACGCAGGACACCGCGCGGCGTATCGCCAAGCTGTTCATCGACGAGGTGTTTCGCGGCCGCTACTACCCGGCACCGAGCATCACCGAGTTCCCCAACGTCGAGCGCCTGAATGAGCTGCTGGTGATCGGCCCGATCACGGTGCGCTCGGCGTGCTCGCACCACTTCTGTCCGATCATGGGCAGGCTGTGGATCGGCGTGATGCCCAAGGCCGACTCGCAGCTCATCGGGCTGTCGAAGTACGCGCGCGTGGCCGACTGGATCATGAGCCGTCCGCAGATCCAGGAAGAAGCCGTGAAAACGCTCGCCGACACGTTGGAACGGCGCATGCAGCCCGCAGGCGTTGCAGTAGTCATGCAGGCCGAGCACTACTGCATGCACTGGCGCGGCGTGAAGGACCAGACCTCGATGACCTCCTCGGTGATGCGCGGCTCGTTCCTCAAGCACGACGCGCTGCGCCGCGAATTTCTGGCGCTGCTCAAGCGCGACTAAGGCTGCGCCGACGGCTCCGTCGCTGCGCCCCACTGCTCGGTCTGACTGACGGCCCCCTCGATGTTCGGACAGGGCGACGAGGGATTGTTTCGACCTGTCATAGGCCGTCCAGCCGCTTGACGATCAGGCCCGCAGCCGCGTTAGACTGATTTCCAGGTCGATCACGGAGGTAGGTACAACATGAACAAGGTAACGACTCGCCTGATCCTGGCTGCTCTTGCCGCGAGCGCATTCGCGCTAAACACGATGGCGGCGGATTCACCCAGCGCTTCGCCTACGGCGGGCGGCAGCACTTCCAACCGAGCGGGCGAACTGGCCGGACGAGCGGCATATCAACCCGGGCAGTACGCCAATGCCAACAAACCCGGGCCGCAGATCGTCGTTCTGCCGGGCGAAGTCAAGAGCAACAACTCCTCGTTCACCCAGCGCTTCATGCCGACCAACATCGCCGACATGGCCGAACTCGAACTCACCAAGGCGAATTTTCGCGTGCTCGAACGCACCAATCTCGCGCCGATCATGCGGGAGGTCGAGCTCGCCTACAACATGGGCGATCCGAGTGCCGCGCAGGGCGTGATCAAGAAGGGACAATTCGCGGCCACGCGCTGGATCATGAAGTTCGACATCCTCAAGGCCGAACCGATCGCCGAGGCCGAGAGCGGCTTCGACGGGCGCACCGTGGGCAACGTGCTGGGCACGCTGCTTGGCGGCAAAGCCGGCTCGGTCGGACGCGAAGTCACCGGTTCGGTACGCACCGGCGAAGCGTCCAAGGTCTGGCTGATCGGCATGCGCTACAAGATCATCGACGCCAACACCACCGAGCAGGTCGCCAACGGCTACGCCGAGGAGAAGATGGAAGTGGGCGCGACCGGCACGTCCATCGCCGGCGTAGGTTCCGCGGCCAAAGGCGGTGTGGGTCTCGACACGATGGTGCAGCGGCTGGTGCAGAAATCGGTCGCGGAAATCGACGCACGCCACAAGTAGGCAAGTCGGAGCGGGCGGTGTTGCACGCATCGCGTTTGCGGTTTCGCGTGTCCGTGAGCGACGCAATGTCGCGCTGGCGCACCTGGTGCGCGATTGCCGCGTCAGCCCTGATCGCGGTATCGAGCGCGCCGACCGCGTTCGCCCAGAACGACGGGCCGCGCCACGCGCTGGTGATCGGTAACGCCGCGTACAAGACCGAGCGTCTCGACAACTCGGTCAACGATGCACGAGCCATGGGCTCGACCCTGCGCGCGCTCGGCTTCAACGTCGCACAGCTCGAAGACGCCTCGCGCAACCAGATGTTCGAGGCGATCCGGGTATTCGGTGATCGCATCAAGGCCGGCAGTGTCGGGTTGTTCTATTACGCCGGACACGGTGTGCAGGTGAAGGGCCGCAACTACCTGCTGCCGGTCGACTCGGGCATCGAGCGCGAAGACGAGGTGGTCCATCATGCGATCGACATCGCCCAGGTGCTCGAGAAGATGGAGGTCGCGAAGAACCCGGTCAACATCGTCATCCTCGATGCCTGCCGCGACAACCCGTTCGTGCCTGCAACGCGCTCCACGGCCCGTGGCCTTGCGCCGTTGGACGCCCCGGTCGGAACGTTGATCGCGTTCGCCACCGCGCCGGGCGCCAAAGCGAGCGACGGCACCGGCAGCAAGCATGGCGTCTACACGCAACACCTGCTTTCGCACATGAAGGAGCCGACGCTCAAGGTTGAAGAAGTGTTCAAGCGTGTGCGCGCAGGCGTGCGCCAGGACACCGCCGGCCGGCAGATCCCGTGGGAGCACTCGTCGCTGGTGGGCGATTTCTATTTCGTGCCGCGCTCGCCGGGGCCGGTCGCTGTCAACGACAAGGCGGAGGAACAGCAGCTCTGGGGCGCGGTGCAAAACGGCGGCAACGTCTCGGACTATCGTGCGTACCTCGAACGCTATCCAAACGGCGAACACGCCGCGGCCGCCCAGGCGCAGGTCGCCAACGTCTCCGCCTCGACCGCGCGACGACCCGGAGAGTTCTCGTTCTCGCAGGCCGAAGAAGCCGCCGCGCGCGAACGGGCCGGTTCGAGAGTCGATCTGAATAAGCTCGCCGCGTCGTGCACCACGGCGCAAAAGCGCATCCCGATTCGCGTCGACGTGGTCGAGCAGGTCAACACCACGCTCGCAGGGCGCGTGGGCCGGCCAGCCGGCAGTGCGCCTGAGGCGATCAGTGCGCGACTGAAGACCGCTGGCCTGACGATCGGTCCGGGCGGCTACACGCTACGCGGTACGATCAGCTCGCAAGCGGCCCCCAACCGACTGCTGCGCGTCAACGACGTTTCAACGAATGCGGCACTCGAGCTGATCGACGCGAAAGGTGCGCTGATCGCCAACGTGCTGCTGCGCAATGACACGTTCGCCGGCAACGATCTGGTGTTCGCGTATCAGGAGTTGGTCGCGCGTCAGGCGAACGAAGCGGCCGGGCAGATCATTCAGGGGCACTGCGCGAGGTAGAAGGTTCGCGCGGGTGCATCCAGCCGCCTCCGATCATCTGCATCCAAGTCACTCTCACTCAACTTTAATGTTGGCCGACTTCACCACCGCCGCCCAACGCGCGATATCACTCGCGACGATCTGCCCGAACTGATCACCGGGCATGCCTGACGGATCGACGCCAAGCCCGGCCATGCGCTCGCGCATGTCGGCCTGCGCCAGGATGCGCACGATCTCTTCGCGAATGCGCGTCGCGACCGCGGGCGATGATCCTGCCGGCAGGAACAGCCCCATCCACACCGGGATCGCCATCTCGGCAACGCCCGCCTCGGCCATGGTCGGCACATCGGGCCAACTCGGATGCCGCGTCGATGCGGTCACCCCCAGCGCACGCAGCTTGCCCGATTTGATGTGACCGGTCGCAGGCGGCGGATCGGAGAAGAAGATCGTGATCTCGCCGGCAAGCAGCGCATTCACACAATCGCCGCTGCTCTTGTACGGGATGTGCTGGAACTTCGAGCCGGTCTTCTGGTTGAACAGCTCGGAGGTGAGCTGGAACAGCGCGGTGGTCGAGCCGTAGTTGATCTTGTCCGGGCGCGTTTTGGCGTACTCCACCAGCTCCTGGATCGATTTCACCGGCAACGACGCATTGACCACCAGGATCAGCGGAAACGAGCCGATCATCGTCACCGGCACGAAATCGCGCATGGTCGAGTACGGCAGCTTGGTATGGATCGCCGGATTGGCGGTCATCACGCCGCTCGGTCCCATCAGCATCACGTGTCCGTCGGCGGCCGACTTCACCACGAAGTCCGCGGCGATCGCACCTTGCGCACCGGGCTTGTTGTCGACGATCACCGGCTGACCGAGGCTCTCGCTCATCTTCGCGGCGAGCAGTCGCGCGACGATATCGTTGCCGCCGCCGGGCCCGAACGGAATGACGATGCGCATCGGCTTGCTGGGAAACGACTGCGCATGCGCTGGGCCGATCGAGCACAAGAGCGCGCCCGCCGCGGCCACTGCGCACAGCGCCGCTCGGCGCGATGCGCTGAAGACGATTCCGCTCATCATTCACTCCTCCTGGTTATCGCTCTTACGACACACCAAACACGAATCGCGTGCCGGTCGAGCTGCGCAGCACCTTGCCCGGCATCGCCTGCTTGCACGCTTCGATGAATGTTTCGCCCGAGCAGTGCATCGGGATCAGCCAGTCGGGCTTCATTGCCGCGAGCGCTTCAGCGGTCTGACGCGCGTAGTCCGACGGCATCGGCATGAGATGAAACCCACCGAGCACGGCGTGAATCTTCGAGATGCCCGAGGCCTTGATTGCCGCATGCACCGTGTTGACGATGCCGCGATGGCCGCACGAGCTCATCACCACCAACCCCTTGCCTTTCACGTGGAAGCAGGTCGAATGCTCGTGCTGGAAGTCATCGACCAGCATCGTCGCGGTCCGCTTGCCCTCGGGCAGCTTCGCGGCATTGCAGCCCTGGCCGTCGGCGCCGATGCCGATCTTCATGCGTGACGGTTGCGCGGGCTTCTCGAACGACACCTGATCGATCCAGCCGGTGGTGAAGCCGTGATCGGCCAGCACCGTGGGTTTGTCGGCGAACATCACGCGCAGATTCGCTTCGGCGATCGCGCGCCGGTCGAGCACGCCGAAGTTGCGCGGTGCGTTGGCCGGCCCGGTCTCGCGCGCGCAGAAGCATTCTTCGCCGCCCAGATAGAACGGCAGCGCCGGCTTGAGTTTGCGCCGATGCGCCGCGAGAAAACCGACCATGCCGCCGAAGTGATCGTAGTGACCGTGCGTGAGCAGCATCGCGTCGAGCTTGCCCGGATCGATACCCAGCATGTCGAGGTTGTTGTTGACCGTTTCGTGCGTGAAACCGAAGTCGATCAGGATGCGCCGGGACTCGCTGCCGCGCTGCGATTCGAGGCTGAGCGAGAGCCCCCATTCGTTCTGCAGCGTGCGCCGCGGCGGATCGTTCGAGGGCGGCAACTGGTAGCGCTCGATCGTGACGTCGCCGACTTTGCCGCCGGGTTCGAACTGGTGGTGATACGAGTCGGTGACCACCTGCACCGCCAGCCGATCGACTTCGGGCGGCGCACCCGTCATGGTCGGGGCAACATCGAACTCGATGCCCGAGATCGCGCCGCCGCCAAGGCCCATGCCGCTGCCCACGGCCGCGAGCAGCCGTCGTGCCGACTGGCTTCCCAGGTAACGATCCATCACCTGCCTCCTAGTTCGTTGGGCTTGAACCGGGCAATGCTACGCGGAGTGCGGCAATGTGTGGATCGCTGCCCATGATCTAATCACCGTGCCGACCAGGCGGCGAGCGAAGGGGTTGAGTTGATCACGCCCTGATCCGACGAGAGACGCACGACCCTGAGGCCGGAGCCGTGTTCAGATGTTCGGAGCCGTGTTCACAGAATTCCAAAGGAGACAACGCATATGGTCGATTTTGCTCTGTCACCCGAGCAGCGCGAGTGGCGTGATGCCGCGCATCGGTTCGCCGTCGAAGTCGTGATTCCTTCGGGCGAACGCGCCGACCGCATCCCCGAGCCGGATCAGTCGTTCGACTGGAACGTCGTGCGCGAGGCGTCCAAACGCGGCTTGCGCACGTTGTCGGTGCCGCGCGAGTTCGGCGGCGGCGGCGCCGACGTGCTCACCCTGGCGATGGTCGGCGAGCAGGTTGCCTACGGCGACCTGGGCATTGCGGTCGCGTTCGATCAGAGCTGGAAGATCATGACGGCGATCGTGCAACTCGCGAGCGCGGAACAACGCAAGCGCTGGATCCCAAGAGTGGTCGATGACCCGGAGTTTCTGCTGGGCATTGGTGCCACCGAGCCGCTGCACGGCAGCGACAACCTGCTCCCGTACGATGCGCCCGGTTCAGGTATGCAGATGAGCGCCGTGAAGAAGGGCGACAAGTGGGTCCTGAACGGGACCAAGCGCTACATCTCGAACGGCGGACTCGCGAAGCTCTACTACGTCCTCGCGCGCACCGATGCGAAAGGGCCGCTGTCGAAGAGCCTGACCGGCTTTCTGGTTCCGGCCGACGCACCGGGATTCACCGTTCCCGAGGTCTGGGACAAGCTCGGTCAACGTGCGGTGCAGAACGGCACGCTGCAACTCGACAACGTGGAAGTGCCTGACATCGATCGCGTCGGCGAGATCGGCGCGGCGTTGCCCGTGCTGGGTGTCTTTCTGCTCGGCTTCGGGTCGAACATCCAGGCGGGTGCGACGGTACTGGGCGTCGCGCAGCGCGCCTACGATCTGAGCCTGCAGTACGCGTTCGAACGCGTGCAGAGCGGCGGACCGATCATCGATCTGCCGCTGCAGCGGGCACGCCTTGCACGCATGGCGATGAAACTGCAGGCCGCACGGTCGTATCTCTGGTACGCGGGCTGGAATTGCCGCCAGCCCGATTTCGACCGCAAGCACGCGAGCCTGGCGAAGATCTTCGCCGCCGAGGAAGCGGTGCACGTCTGTCAGCAGGCGCTGGAACTCTGGGGCGCCACCGGCTACATGAAGAAGAATCCGATCGAGAAGCTGATGCGCGATGCACTGAGCTTCCTGCATTCCGACGGCACGAACGATGTGCTGACGCTGAAGGCGGCCAGCTTCATTGCGCAGGAGCGACCGAATCCGGGAAGCAGCCGCTACAGCAAGCGCGTCGCCGAGGCGGCAGCCGGACGCTAGCGTTCGCGGGGTGCCGGCAGCTTGAGCGTCTCGACGTCGGGCAGATACCAGTCGTCGAGATCGATGTCGGCGCGGCGATCGTTCGCGCCCATTACCACTTCCAGCACGCGGTGCTCGGTGCACTTGCCGTCTTGCATCTGCTTGGGTGAGCGCTGCCCGCACACGGTGTAGGTCGAGTACGCGCCGCGAATCGGCGTGGCGCCTGGTTCGGCTGAAAGCGCGTACACGTAGTAGCGCCCGGCGGGAATCTCGGCGCGATAGCGGCGCGCCTTGGCCGGCGTCTCGAACGTGAAGCGTGCGCGCGTGTCGAGGTTGTACGCCACGATCACCATCGGCGGGATCTCTTCGCTCGGATAAGTGAGCCGACCTTCGATGGTGGCGGCAAGCGCCACGGACGCAACGCTCCACAACGTAAGAGCGCTGAGGATGCGTTGGCGCTTGCTCATCGGCCCTCGCTTGCGGGTCGAACCTACTGCGGCCGACCGGGATTGACGCGATCCATCACGCGCGCGCCCGCGCCCGCTGCACCGGCAGCACCGCCGCCGCTCATGCGATCGCTGAGATCGCCGCCACCGGGTTGCGTCGTGAGCCCACCGGGCGACATGACGCGATTGCCCGCCGTGTTGGTGCTGCCACCGCGTCCGTCGCTGCCGCGATCGTCGCGCGGACCGGAGCGCGGATTGGCCATGGTCGTGCCTGAACCCCCGCCCCCTTGTGCGCCGGACTGACCGCCGCGCCGGCCCATGCCTGCGTTCATGCCGCCGTCGCCCTCGCCACCGCTCATCATCGATTTCTCTTTGCCGGGCTTGTCGCCACCCTGCTTGCCTTCACCGGTCTGCCCGCCGCCGCCTTGCTTCTCACCTTGCGAACCCCCCGCGGACTGGCCGCCACCGCCCTGTTGACCACCGGCACTCTGACCACCGCCTTGCTGGCCACCCGCGCTCTGACCGCCGCCGTGTTGACCACCCTGTTGGCCGCCACCCTGTCCGGCACCGGCTTGGCCGCCACCTTGTCCACCGCTTTGACCACCACCGGCCTGACCGCCTGCTTGACCACCGTGTTGGCCGGCGCCCTGGCCCCCGGTACTTTGTCCGCCGCCTTGCCGTCCACCCTGATAGCCACCGGCCTGTCCACCACCAGTCTGGCCACCGGCGCTCTGACCACCACCGTGTTGACCGCCTTGTTGGCCGCCGCCGTACTGTCCACCCGATTGACCGCCGCCTTGGCCACCACCCTGCTGGCCGCCGCCCTGTCCGGGGCGCGTGCCACCTTGCACGCCGAAACCGAACTGCCCGCCAGGTGATTGCCCCTGCTGACCGCCGCCCTGTTGTCCACCGCCCTGTTGTCCACCGCCTTGCTGACCAGCACCAAACTGGCCGCCACCCTGCCGGCCACCGGCCTGCTGACCGCCGGGCATGCCCGGGATCTGCCCGACGCCACCTTGTTGTCCGCGGCCCTGCTGACCATCGCGTGAGCCCTGTCCGGGCATGCCCACGCCCGCACCTTGCGAACCGCCGAACTGTCCGGCGCGACCACCTTCCTGGCCCATGCCCGGCACACCGGGAACGCCCGCTTGTCCTCCAACAGCGCCGCGTGCAGCTTCGCCACGATCGGAGCCGAATCGCCGTTCGAGGCCGGAGGGTTCACTGCGCCCGGTGCGCATGCCGTCGCCGGCGCCTTCGCGGGTCGTGCGCGCGGACTCCGGTGCGCTGCGCCCGCCCGGTTGTCCGCCCGTCGCCATTCCACCCGGGCTGCGACTCTGCTCAACAGCGGCAGGACCACTGCCCCGCGCGGGCTGACCGCTCGAGGACCCGCCCGCATCACGCGTGAGTCCGCGATTGGCGTTGTTTAGATTCGTCGCACCGCGTTCGACTTTCGCGTCCTGGCCGGCGGTTTTCGCTGCGGTGCTGCGTCCGTTCTGCTTCTGTTGGCCCTGCGGCTGCTGTCCTGGGTTTTGGCCTTGCGGCTGCTGCGCCAGTGCCGAACCAAGGCCGAGGGACAGGAGCGCCGCGGCGAGCGCGGTCAGATGGAATCGATGCATGGAAAACTCCTCGAGGTGGGCGCGAGGGCGCGCACAGGGTGAACGATCGAGGATAGTCGCCAGGCCGACGCGGCAACGCGCAGCAGTGTGCACAAATGCGCATCGCGGCAGCGCCGATTCACTCGCTGCCGTCGGACGGGTCAAGGCGTTCGGATCGACGCGATGGGCTCGCGCGTCGTAACGGCGTAGAGCGGTCGTATCGCACTCGTACTACGTTCGTTCTGCGTTGTAGCGCAGTGTCATTACGATGTACTGACAGCGTCATTACGCGATGAGAATGTACCCGCACCCCGCCCATAACCGTGGGCGCCGCTCACTGCGGCACGATGCCGGCGCGCTTGACGATCGTGCCCATGCGCTCGACGTCTTCCTTCAGCAGCGCGGCGAGGTCCTCGGGCGTGGAGTGCGCAGGTTCAGCGCCGATGCGCAAAACCATCTCGCGCATCGCGTCGGTGCGCAGGATCTTCACCATCTCGGCGTTGAGTCGCTGCACGATCTCACGCGGTGTTCCGGCCGGGAGAAACGCGCCGTGCCAGCCGGAGGCGACTTCCATGCCGCGCTGTCCCTGCTCGCGAAACGTCGCAACATCGGGCAAGGCGGCGAGCCGATTCGGCCCCACCACCGCCAGCGCACGCAGCTTGCCCGACTTGATGTGCGGCACGGTCCCCGCGGAATCGAACATCAGATCGATCTGGCCGGCGAGCAGATCGCTCGTGGCGGGCGCGAGCCCCTTGTACGGCACATGCGTGAGCTTGATCGCGGCTTCGCTGTTGAGGATCTCGCCGGCCAGATGCGGCTGACTGCCGCTGCCCGATGATCCGTAGTTCAGCTTGCCCGGATTAGCTTTGGCGAGCGCGAGGAACTCGGCGAACGTGGCGACGTTCAGTTTCGGATGCACCACCAGAACGAGATTGGTGCGCGCAGTGAGCGTGATCGGCGCGAAGCTCTTCTGCGAATCGAACGGGACCGCCTTGAACACGTGCGGATTGATGCCCATCGTGCCGCCGCCGGTGATGAGCAGCGTGTGCCCGTCGGGGGTCGCGCGCGACACATATTCGGCCGCGATATTTCCATTGGCCCCGGCGCGGTTTTCCACGACCACCGGTTGCGTGAACACCTTGCCAAGTTCGGCGGCGAGCGCGCGCGCGATGGTGTCGATCGATCCGCCGGCGGGCACTGTCACCACGATATGGACGGGCTTCGACGGATACGCTTGCGCAGCCGCAATTCCTGACATCGTCGCAGCGCAGAGCGCAGTGATCAGGAGAAAAAATTGTGGCACCGTTAGTTCCTTTCATCGAAGCAGGGTGATCGATCCGCGCTCGCAGGCGGCGGCGCGCAACGCGTGCAATTTGACCCCAATTCGCGTTAGGCTTGCGGCCGTTCTTGGGTACCCGCACCGCGCGATCACTCCGCGAGTCGCTCCCACTGGGGCGCCCGAACGTCCATTCCAACTCGATTCAACTACCGAAGCACCAAAGGAGACGTCCTCCCATGATCAAGCTCACCGTCAACGGCCGGCCACGCGAGGCCGATGTCGAACCGGAAATGCCGTTGCTTTGGGTCCTGCGCGACGTGCTCGACGTCAAAGGCCCGAAGTACGGCTGCGGCCTGGCCATGTGCGGCGCGTGCACCGTGCACGTGAACGGTGAGCCGACGCGCTCGTGCTCGACGGCCGTGTCGGCAGTGGCCGGCAAGAACATCACGACCATCGAAGGCCTGGCGCAGGGCGGACGCATGCATCCGGTGCAAAAGGCGTGGGTCGATCACCAGGTGCCGCAATGCGGCTACTGCCAGGGCGGCCAGATCCTCACCGCAGTAGCGCTGCTGCGCAAGAACCCGCGCCCCACCGACGCGCAGATCGACGAGAGCATGACCAACATCTGCCGCTGCGGTTCATACGCGCGCATCCGCACCGCGATTCATGCGGCGTCCAAGGAAATCGCCGGGCAAGGCGCGAAGAAGGCAGACGCCGACGACGCCACGCCAGCCGCTGAACAGCGCACCGAGCAAGCCTGAGGGGAAAAGCGACCATGAACAAATCGCAGATGAACGCATCACGGCGCAACTTCCTCAAGACCTCGGCTGCCGTCTCCGGCGGCCTGGCGATCGGCTATCCGATGGCCGAAGTGTTCGGTCAGGCCAAGGGTGAACCGGGCCCGGTGCCGGAAATGAACGCCTGGGTGATCGTGCGCCCCGACGACACGGTCGTCATCCGTTACGCGCGCTCCGAGATGGGCCAGGGCAGCATGACTTCGGCCGCGCAGCTCGTCGCCGAGGAACTCGAAGTCGACTGGCGCAAGGTGCGCGTCGAGTACGCATTGGCCAACGAACAGGTCAAGCGCAAGCGGCCGTGGGGCGACATGGCCGCGGTGGGCAGCCGCACCATCCGCAACTCGCAGGAATACCTGCGCAAGGCCGGTGCCACCGCGCGCGACATGCTGGTGATGGGTGCGGCACAGCGTTGGGGCGTACCGCCATCGGAATGCGTCGCGGCCAACAGCGTGGTCACGCACACCCCCACCAAGCGCAGCGCGCGCTACGGCGAGCTCGCGCTCTACTCGCTCAAGTTCGATGCGCCGAAGGATCCGAAGATGAAGGATCCGAAGGACTGGAAGATCGCCGGCAAGCCGATCCCGCGCGTCGACATCCCCGCCACCGTGATGGGCCAGCAGCGCTACGGCATCGACGCGCAGGTGCCGGGCATGCTGTACGCCTCGATCGCGATGTGCCCGATCTTCGGCGGCAAGGTGAAGTCATTCGACGCCGCCAAGGCGATGGGCATGCGCGGCGTGAAGAAAGTGATGACGGTCGACGACAACACCGCCGTGGTGGTGGTTGCCGACAACTGGTGGCGCGCCAACCAGGCGCTCAAAGCGATGCCGATCGAGTGGGACGGCGGCCCGAACGCCAAGATCACCAGCGCGAGCATCATGGAGTTCTTCAAGGCGGGCCTCACGCAATCGGAACTCGCGGTTGCGAAGGCCGGCGGCAATATCGATGAGGGCATCAAGAACGCGGCGAAGACCGTCGAGGCCGAGTACTTCACGCCGTACCTGGCACACGTGACGATGGAGCCGCAGAACGCCACCGTGCTGATCAAGGATGGCCGCGTGGACGTGTGGACCTCGACACAGAATTACGAAGCCACACTCGCCACCGCCGCCAACGTGGCCGGCGTACCGCTCGATCGTGTGCACGTGCATCCGATGCAACTCGGCGGTGGACTCGGTCGGCGCGGCGCGCAGGACTACACCCGGCAAGCCACCCAGGTCGCCAAGGCGATGGAGGGCACACCGATCAAGCTGGTGTGGTCGCGCGAAGAAGACATGCAGCACGATTTCTACCGGCCGGCGAGCCTGGTGCGCGTGCGCGGCGGCGTCGATGCCAGCGGGAAGCTGGTGGCGTGGGACAACCGCATCTCCGCCCCGTCGATCATCGCCACACTGCTCAAGCTGCCGCTCAAGGGCGGAATCGATCCGCAGGCGGTGGCGTCCTACGCTGACGTTCCATACGACGTTCCCAACGTCAGGGTCGACTATGCGCAGCGCAACGGCCACGTGCCGGTGGGCTTCTGGCGCACGGTGGGCCACTCGCAGAATCCGTTCGTGCGCGAGTGCTTCGTCGATGAACTGGCCGCGGCCGCCGGCAAGGATCCGTACCAGTTCCGCCGCGAGATGCTCACCAAGGCCGACGCCAAGCGCGACCTGATGATTCTCGATGCCGTGGCCAAGGCCGCCGACTGGGGCAAGCCGCTGCCGGCAGGCGTATTCCGCGGCATCGCCGAGACGGAAGGGTACGGCAGCTATACCGCGGCGGTCGCCGAAGTGTCGGTGAACGAGAAGAACGAGCTGAAGATCCACCGCATGGTGATCGGCGTGGACTGCGGCTACGTGGTCAATCCCGACAACGTCGTGGCGCAGATCCAGGGCAGCTACGTGCATGGCCTGACGGCGATCCTGTGGGGCGAGATCACGATCAAGGACGGCCGCGTGGAGCAATCCAACTTCCACGACCATCGCATGATGCTGCTGCGCGAGATGCCCAAGGTCGAGGCGGTGCTGGCACCGACCGGCGGTTTCTGGGGTGGCATCGGCGAACCGGCGCAGGCACCGATCGCACCGGCGCTGGTGAACGCGATTTCCGCGGCCACCGGCAAGCGGATCCGCTCGCTGCCGCTGGCCAGGCACGGCTTCACGCTCGTCAAGGCCTGATGCCGCAGGCGCGGGTCCGACGCTTGATCATGGCGATCGGAGCGGGCGTGCTTGGCGGTGGCACGCTCATCAGTAGCGGTGCGCTGGTGGTCGACGGTGGCGCACGCGCTCAAGCTCAGGCACCGGCCGCAAGGCTGGTGCCGTTCGTGGTCGAAGGCGATGCGATCCGCTCCCCGCTCACCGCCGAGCCGGGAAACATCCAGCGTGGTCTGTCGGTCGCGTTGAACACCAACGAGGGGGCTTGCGTGTTGTGCCATGCGGTGCCGGAGCCCTCGCAACGATTCATGGGCAACGCGGCGCCGTCGCTCGCCGGCGTCGGTGCGCGGCTCACCGCCGCACAGATCCGGCTGCGCATCGTCGACGCGACGCGCGTGAACCCGAACAGCCCGATGCCGGCGTACTATCGCATCGAGGGTTTGAATCGCGTGGCGCAGGCCTATCGCGGCAAACCCGTCCTCAACGCGCAGCAGGTCGAGGATCTGGTGGCGTGGCTGTCGAGCCTGACGACGCCGCCGGCCAAAGGAGCAGCGCAATGAACCGGCGTACATTCATCGGCAGCGTCGGCGTGCTCACGCTCGCCGCACCGAGCCTGCGCGCGCAGACGATCGATCTGCGCCCGATGATCAACACCATCACCAAAGGCGTCGAGGCCCGCAAGGCGCGCGTGCATTTCGAGCTGCCGGTGCTGGTCGACAACGGCAACTCGATTCCGATGACGGTCAAGGTCGAGAGCCCGATGAGCGCCGCCGATCACGTCAAGACGATCTATCTGCTCTCGGAGCGCAATCCGGTGCGGCAGATGGCCACGTTTCATCTCGGTCCGCGTGCCGGCCGTGCCGAGATCCAGTCTCGCATTCGACTGGCGGGCAGCCAGCACGTCGTCGCGCTCGCGCACATGGCCGACGGCTCGTACTGGTACGACTGGGCGAGCGTCGTGGTGACGCTGTCGGCCTGCATCGACGAAACCTGAGGCGCGCCATGCCTGCCCGCATACAAGTTCCAGCGCAAGCCAAGCCAGGCGACGTGATCGAGATCCGCGTGCTCATCCAGCACGCCATGGAGACCGGTTATCGCGTCGACGCCGAGGGTCGCAACATCAAGCGCAACGTGATCCATACGGTCATCTGCCGCTACAACGGCGAGGAGATCTTCCGCGCCGATACCTCGTCGGGCGTCTCGGCCAATCCGTACTTCCAGTTCACCACCGTCGCGCAGGCGAGCGGCACGATCGAGCTCAGCTGGATCGACGATGCCGGTGTGCAGGAATCCGAGCGCCAGCAACTCGTCGTCGCGGGATGATGCGTGGCAAACCGGCGCCAACGGGGTTCACCCTCGCGGGCCTCACGCTCCTCGTCTTCGCCCTGAGCAGTTGCCAGCTCGGCAGCACCCCCGGTGTAGGCGATGTCGCTGCGCTCGGTACGCCATCGTCCGCGTCTCCTCCCGGCTCAACACCCGATTCATCAGGCGAGCCGCCGCGCCACATTCCGCTCAGCGCGTTGCGTTCGGGCAGCACGTTCACCAACCCCGAGGTGCGCGCGCAGCAACAGGACGAGTTCGCCAACCCGGGCATGTTGTGGGTCGAGCGCGGCGCGAAGCTGTTTCGCGAGCCCGCCGGCACGTCGCAGCAGGCGTGCAACGCGTGCCACACGGCCGAGCGCATGCCGATGAAGGGCGTGGCCACGCGCTATCCCGCGATCGATGCGAAATCGGGCCGGCTGTTCAATCTCGCCGATCGCATCATCGAGTGTCGCGTGACGCATCAGCGCGCACCACGACCACAGTGGGAATCGGAGGAACTGCTCGCGCTCACCGCGTTCGTGATGCGCGAGTCGAACGGCATGCCGCTCAACGCGAGCATCGCCGGTGCGGCGCGCAGGCACTTCGAGGCCGGGCGCGCGCTCTACGATCAGCGCGCCGGCCAGATGAACCTCGCCTGCACCCACTGCCACGATCAGTTTCAGGGCCGGACGCTCTACAACGAGCGCATCAGTCAGGGGCACCCGAACGGCTTTCCGATCTACCGGCTGAACTGGCAAAGCGCCGGATCGATCGAGCGCCGGCTGCGCGCGTGCTACTCGGGCATCCGCGCCGAGATGATGCCGTACGGCGCACCCGAGCATCGCGATCTGGAGCTGTACCTCGCCTGGCGCGCACAGGGGTTGCCGATCGAAACGCCGGGGGTGCGGCGGTAAGCTCGATGCAAGGGTTACCGCGCAACGCGACCCTGAGCCACCTCTGACCGATGGGCTTCGTGCACGACGCGTTGCGTCGCCGCGAAACGTCATCGAACGTCAAATTGAGCTGGTTCTGGAGTAGGCTTCGCCCCTTGCGGACAGAAGCTGAGCGAGGCGCATGACGACCTCGCGGAATCGCAACGAGGCGGCGCAATACGCAGTAATCCGCCGGTCCGCCATCCGGCCTGTCCTCGATTGCCGATCCCGCTTCTGCCGTATTGCCCGGGGCGACGTGCGCCGCAGCCATTCCCGCAGCGCGCAACGAATAATCAGAACAACGAGGCAGAGACATGCTCCTTTCGCTCCAGGGCATTGCACACGTCAGCAGCGTGACGCACGAAGGCAAGATCGTCGTCGTTGCGACCGACTTCGACGGCAAGCTTTGGTATACGGTGCGGCGCGACGGCTTCGAGAAAAGCGAACAGCCGAGCGCGCCCGGACAGCTCGCGGAGACGCCCGAGAGCTGGGAACCGTTCGCGGCCATTCAACTGCCCGACGAGGACAACGATGCCTCCGTCGTCGAGCGCGAGCGCGAAAATCACGCGCGAATTCGCTCGGTGTATCGCGCCGGCGCGAGCGCGGTGGCACCAGTGCAACTCGTCTCCGGGCTGGGGCACCTCTACATCTTTCGGCAATCGCGCGCCAACACGCTCTGCGTCGATCGCTTCGTGCTCGATGGCCTTGCCAACAAGCTCGTGCGCAAGCTCGAGGTGCGCTACAAGCGCAGCCGCAAACGATACGAACCCGAGCAGCCGGCCAAGGACGGCGGGCGCATCGTGTTCGACACGCTCGATTTCCGCGATCGCGACGGCAATCCGTTCTATGAGCCCACTACCGAGCTTGCGCTCGTTGCCGGCCTCAAGGACGGTTGGTTCTCGGTCGTGCTGCTGCACACCGATGAGCTGGATCGTCACCGCTGGCACATCTTCGCCCACAACACGGTGACGAATCAGGTCGAGCTGATCTCGATCGCCGCTTCGGAGGAGGGCCTGTTCGATCTGCGCGATGGCAGAGTGGCCGGCATCATCCGCCGCAAGCTGGATCTCGGCGCGCCACCGGCCGGCGGACCCGCCGCGACCAAATACGACGTGCAGCGCGAAGTGCAGACGCAAGCCGGCAAACAGTGGCTACGCAGCGCGACGCGCGTGATGCTTGCCGTGCCCACCGCAAGCGGAACCGTCGCCGTCGACTTCGCCGCTGCGCTCGACGGCACGCTCTCGCAGATCAACAGTCAGCAAAGCACGCCCAGTGCAGCGCCGGGGAAATCGACGGCAGTGTTGCTCGCGCCCGACACGCTGGAGAAGATCCGCGCGTACGGTGCGATGCATCCGGCGGCCAGTGGCGCCGTTACTGGTGTTGCCCGCAGCGCTGACGACCAGGTCGAGCTCGAACTGCAGCGCACGCATGGTGACCCGCTTTCGCACGGCGCGCAGATCGAACTCGGCGCAGGCCAGCGCATCGACGGCACGTACGTCGCGCATCCGGTGGAGATCGCACGCACGCGCGAGGCCGTCAACGGCGCCGCGATCGATCGTCTGCCCACCAGCCCGCTCGGTGAAAGGCTCGCGCGCGGTGCGCAGCTGGTCGTGAATGGCGGGGCGAGCGGATCGATCGTCGTGCTGAGTTCGCGCGCCGATGCCGGCGTCACCGTCCTGCAGATTCAAGGCGCCGCGGTGAGCGCGCCTGCCGGCACCCCGATCGCGTTGGCCGATACGGGCCTCACGATCGGTACCGTTGCGTTGGATGTGAACGACGCCGAACAGAAGATGCTGCCGCTGGCGAGCGGCCTCGCCCGCGCGCTCGATCCGGGCACGCGCCTGGTTGTCGGCGGCGGCGCTCGGCCATCGACGCTCGTCACGCTGGCCGCCGACGCGCCGGCGCAGTCCACCGAAGTTCGCATCGAACCGGTCGCGCTCTCGGCCTCAGCCAACGCCACACTGGTGCGGACCGACGCATTCGACATCGACCTGCACCGCGACGCGCTGGGTTCGTGGAAGGAAGTCGTGGACGACGCCGCGGGCGTGGTGGCCGATGGCATGGTCACGCACATCAGCGTCGAGGCGGGCGGACGGTTGCGGGTGCACGCGATCAATCACGGCCTGGCGGCGGGCGATCAGGTACGCATCTCCGGCTCGGCCGATTACCTCGGCACCTGGCCGGTCGAGCGCATCGACGACGATCACTTCCGCATCGATGCACGCTGGCAGGGCGGCCTCGCAACCAACCTGCGCCTGGAGCGCGCCAGGCGTCGTGCGCTCACCTTCGATGGCAACGGCGATTACATCGCCGATCCCACCTATCGCCTGCGCAATGCCGATGCGACCACCGGCCGGACCCACGAGCTGTGGTTCCGTACCACGCAGGCACGCGGGACGCTGCTGCTCTTCGAAGTCGACGTGCCCGCCGGCGCCGGCGACGCACTCACCGAAGACGCGTTGATCGGTCTGTCGTCCAACAGCCAGGGCAGGAGTTGGATCGCCGCCGGCTACGGCCCCGCGCTGGTGAGCGTGGAAGCCAATCTCGCCGATGGCCAATGGCATCACGTGGCGCACACGTTCGGCAACGCCGCGCAGGGGCAGGCGCTCTACGTCGACGGCAAGCTGATTGCCCGGGGCGCCTCCACCGATACGCTGCCGGACGACTATCCGGGGACGCTGCTGATCGGCGCCGCGCGGCGCAACCAAGTACTCGCCGGCTTCCGTGGCGAAATCGCCGACGTGCGCGTGTGGACACGCGTCCGCACGCCTGAGGAGATCGCCAGCGCGATGTATGGACCGCTGCTCGGGCGCGAATCCGCCCTGGCGCGCTACTGGCCGATGGGCGCGATCGTCGAGGGCACGCCGCGCACCGTCGTCGATCTCAGCCCGCTGCGACGCGACGCGATCGTGCACGGCGACGTATTCGCCACGCCCGTCACCTTGCGCTCGACGCTGGCCGACGGCACCACATCGGTCATCACATTCG
>CADEDU010000015.1:57834-63038 GCA_902826155.1 uncultured beta proteobacterium | reverse complement strand
GGTGGCCGCCGGTGTTCGTTACCAGGAACGCTTCGAATTCCGCATCAAGAACGGCGCGGATGAGGTGATCCGCGACCCGCAGCAGGCAGAAGGCTTGTTCGTGTTTCGCTACAAGGGCAAGCGCTCGCACTCGGCCGAGGACTGGATCACGCTGCCCGAGACGCCCGATGCGAGCGGCCGGGTTGCGGCCAGGACGTTCCCGTTCAGCGGCCCGAATGAAGCGGGTTGGTTCGAGGCGATCGGCGAATTCAAACTCGCCGCCGACGCGGAGCTCGTGCTGATGCGCACGTTCGGCATCGCGCAGCTACAGGCGGATCGGTTCGAGACGCTGGAGATTCGCGGGCACGGCTTGCGTGCGATCGAAGCCGGCATCACCGAGGACGAATACGCCGACGTCGTGACCTTGCCGGCATCCGATCCGAACGCCGATCCGATGGCGGCGCGCGCCTACCAGTCGTTCGAGCAACGCGAGCCGACGCTGATCGCCGAGCGCGATCACTGGCAGACGCTGCTCGATCTGTACAACGACGGCGCCGGCAGCCGGGCGCGCGAGGCGGCGCTGCTCAAGGAGATCGATGCGGCGCAACGCGCCGAGCGTGCCGCCTTCGCCGAGTATCGGACCGAGCTGCACGATCCCACCAACTACTGGTGTTGGATCTCGCATCCGGCGCACAACGATGCGACGCTCGCCGCGATCTACTTTCCGACGATGGCGACCAACACCGGATGGCTTGGCCTGGCGATGCTGAGCGGCAAGCGCGACGACGGTGGGCCGGTGAACCATCGTCTGTGGGCGTTCCTCCCCGACGGTTCGGGCCAGTTCCGTATCACCACGAAGGCGCAGCGCGACAACGGCGTGCTGCTGTTGGGGGACACCGGCGTGCTGCTGGATCGGCATGTCCTGCGCGCCGATCTCGAGTCGCGCCGCGTCTACACGCAGTGGCGCAAAGTGGCCGCGAACAGCAATGGTCGCTATGAGCTGGTGCTCGCGGCGTCCGACCTGGGCTTGTCGGCGCGCGGCGACGGCGTGACCAAGGAGATGCGCGAAGCCTCCCCCGCACGCGAATGGACGCTCACGCCGACCGGCGAGCAGGCCACCACCCGAATACCGGAAGCCCAACTCCGACACCAGAGCGCGAACCAGATACTCATCGCCAAGCGCGCCGAGCTGAGCGCACTGCAATCGGCGATGCGCGACGGTGCGGCCAAGGTGGCGCAGTGGCGGCTCTATCGGGACGCCGCCGACACGAGCCTCACGCTGGTTCACGCCGAGATGCGCAGGTACGGTGATCAGGTGCTGCAGGGCGCAGCCGCCGCGGTGAGCATGCGCGCCCTCACCTCGAACGAGTCGCGCGGGCTGGAAACGCGCGCCGCACGGCTCAGGTTCGTCGACGCGGCCTCGCGCATGACGATCAGCGAGACCGCCGACGGCAACGTGCAACTCGCCTACTTTGATCGCGACGGTCGCATGCGCCTCACCCGCTACGACGCAGCCGCGACCACGGGCAACACGAGCCACGAACAGTGGCTGCCCGACGAGGCGCGCGGGTGTATGGAGTTCGGAGCTGGTGCCGCGCTGACGCTCAGCCCGGCGATTGAGCTGCCCAGCGAGTACACGATCGAAGCGTGGTTCCAGACGCCGCTGCCCAAGACCGCCGAGTGGAACACGTTGCTGCGCGGCAGCGGCGGCGGCGAGCATCACGTCCTGGCCAGGCGCGGGCGCGAGCTGGGCATCTATCTGGCCGGCGCGGACGTGTTCTGCGGTTGCGGCTACGACCTGTCGCTGCTGCAACCCGGCTGGCATCACCTAGCCGCGGTCGCGCACTCGGCCGAGCAAGGCGCGAGCACGACGTTCTACATCGACGGTGTCAGGGCCGGCGATGTCATGCAGACCGCGATCGAAGCGATGCGCGCGGCGGTGCATGCCGATACCGCCATCAAAGACAAGGCGATCGAGTTCGACAAGCGACTCAAGGCGCTGCACAAGAAGACCTTCCGCGCGAGCATTCCGATCGACACGATCGGTAACGCGCTTGCCCGGACCTCGCCCGCGAACACCCAGCATTTCGGCCGCGTGGCGGAGCTGCGCGTGTGGAATCTCGCGCTGAGCGACGAGGAGATCGAGATCAACAGCAAGACCGCGCTGAGCGGCGATGAACCGGGACTGCTGGCCTGGTATCCGCTTGATCGCGATCTGGAGAACCAGCTCGGCGCGGGCAGGGCCGTCAACGTCGACAACCGCGCGATGCGGCAGGTGTGCTCCGCGCCGATCGGTCATCCGGGGCACGGCGTGGTCCGGTTCGACGGAAGCGGCGATGTGCTGCACGTGCCGGCGGATCTCAAGCTGCCCGACGTGGGCACGATCGAATTGTGGGTCAAGACGGGCATGCCGCAACACGCCGGTTCGGATCTGGACGGCTCGACGGCGTGGCAGAGCGTTCTGTCGTTCACCGATGGTCGCGTCAGCCAGATCCGATTGGATACACGGCTCACCTATTTTTCCGGCAGCACCATCGCGCGCGAGTGGCGCATCGCGGTGGCCGGCGGCCCGGCGAGCACGCCGGAGATCGTCTGGACGTCGAACATGTTCGACCACTCGGCGTGGTTCCACGAGACGCTTGCCTGGGATCTTGGCCAGCGCACGCTCGACACCTTCACCAACGGCGTGCTGGTCCACACGCTCGCGCTTGCACCGACATACAAACCGGTCTTGTCGCGGTTGGCGCTGGGTGAGGCCACCTCGGGCACGAGCCATTTCAACGGATGGGTCGCCGAGTTGCGTCTATGGTCGGTGCGCCGGAGCGCGGACGCGATCGGTGCGACCTTGCGGCGCCGGTTGCGTGGTGACGAACCCGGGCTGATCGGCTATTGGCCGCTCGCCCTTGCGCAGCCGGCACCGGCGCAGATGCCGCAAGGCAGCGATACGGCAGCGCGTCCGCTTCACACTCCCAATCTGACGAATCCCGCCCAACCGGCCACCCTCTTGAATGCGACCGTCGTGCTCGACAACACGCTGCCGCTGGTGGCCGATGCGCTGGTGACCAACGAGTACGTCACCTACGGCATCGATTTCGCCAGCGGCAACAAGACCGCGATGATGCGGCGCTTTCTCGCGGTGCCCGCGGCAGCCGGCGTATCGCTGCTCGCGCAGAAGCGTGTCGAGCAGCTCGAGTTGAAGTGGGTGGGCAATGCGCAGTTCAAACCGACGTTGCTCGGATATATCGAAGGCGCACCGCCGGTGCCCAGCGAGAATCTCACCGTCGATCCGCCCTCCTACAACGGCGCGGCGTCGGTCGAGCTGGAAGTCGCCAACGAGGTGCGCTATGGCTGGTCGCGCGAACAGGATGCCGGTCTCGGATTGAGTCTGGCCGCCTTCTTCGGCACCGAAGGCGAGTACGGCGCGGTGACCCCATTGGGCGTCACCAAGAAACTTGGGGAGTTCAAGGTCGGCTTCAAAGGCGAATTGGACTTCACCTACGGATTCTTGAACTCCACCAAGGTGGAAACTTCGTCGAGCAGCACGACGCTCGATCGCATGGAGTTGCGCGGCGCGCCCGAGGATGCGCCGCGGTTCCCGACGATCGGCCGGCGCTTCGTGCCGAAGAACGTCGGTTATGCGCTGGTGGTCTCGGCGCTGGCCGATGTGTTCGTCACGCGGCTCAAGCGCACCGGGCGCATGGTGAGCTACGCACTCAAGCCGGTCGAAGGCATCCCGCCCGACGTCAACACCGTCACGTTTCTCATCAACCCGGCGTACGTCATGAACGGCAGCCTCGATGGCCTGACCGGCCTTCAGCCGACCAGCGAGCGCTTCTTCGGCGACGTACCGCAGATGCGCGCGCAGTACGGGGCGGTGTATCCCGCCAGCTACTATCGGCTGTACGACGCCTATGACCTGGCGGCGAAGATCGACCAGGCCGACACCGAGCGCGCGACCTACTTCGCCAACTTCAACGCGCGCCTGGTCGATGAGACTTCGCTCAATCGCGAGGTCGATCCGGACGTGGATGACGACGAATCGCGCAAAGCCGCGGCCGAGGAGCAGACCGAAAATCTCAAGGCCTCGCGCACCCGGTACGAGCAGGGCGTGCATAGCGCCCAGGTGTTCGAGAGCTGGCAACGCAAGATGGAAGATCTGCAGATCCGCGCCGGCAAGCGCAACATCGTCAACACTTACGTGTGGGATGCCGACGGCGGCACCCACGCCGAGAGCCAGCAGTTCGCCAGCACCGTCGAGCACACGATCGGCAGCTCGATCGAGTTCAGCGGCAAGCTGGGCGTGGAGAGCGAGGTGAACGTCGCCGATGTGAAGGGCGAGCTCACGGCGCTGGCAACTTTCCATGTGAAACAAACGATGACCAAATCGGTCTCGACCACGCAGGCACTCTCGTTGAACGTCGATCTGTCCGGGGTGGAGCGCCAGAGCGTGACCGACTTCAAGGACCGGCCGTACTTCCCCGGCGAGAAGGTGAAGCGCTATCGTTTCATGAGCTTCTACCTCGAAGGCGCCACGTCTCACTTCGACGATTTCTTCGCACAGGTCGTCGATCCGGAGTGGCTCGCCGGCAACAACGAGGGCGCACGGGCGCTGCGCGAGGTGGACCGTGCGAAGAAGAACAAGACCTGGCGCGTGATGCATCGCGTGACGTACGTCGAACGACCGGTGCTCGCCGGTTTCGGGCGCGACACACGCCAGATCGCCGGCAGCAACTTCTACACCGAGCTTGGGCCGCTGCAGGAATCGGTGGCCCGGCTCGAAGCCGAGAACAAGCTGTTGCAAGGCAAGCTCGATACGGTGCTCGAGCTGATACGCCGCAGCTGATAACCACGACCAAGGAGTCGCATGCAGGCTGTGATCAGACCCAACTCCACCGTGCGGCGCTGGATCGTCGCGCTTGCCGTCGCCGGAGCGGGCACGCTGGCGAGCGGTTGCGCGAACACGATTCCCGACGTCTCCCCGTTCGTCGACGCGACCAATCAGTTTCGCGCAGCGATCGTTTCGGGCGGACGCGCAGTCGATGCCGACCTGCGCGCCATCGCCGCAGACGAGCAAGCGAAGCAGTTCGCCGCGCAGTGGGAAAAGCGCATTCGCGCGGCCGATGCCCTGGCGAGCTACTCCAATGCGATCGGCGCGATTGCCGCATCGGGTACCGAAGGCAACGCCGCCGCACGCAGCGTGGCCGATTCCCTGCAATCGCTCGCCG
>CADEDU010000015.1:50838-57734 GCA_902826155.1 uncultured beta proteobacterium | reverse complement strand
ACCGAAGGCAACGCCGCCGCACGCAGCGTGGCCGATTCCCTGCAATCGCTCGCCGGCGCAGCCGGTATCGCGCTGCCCGCCACCGCCGCGCTGTCCACCGCGGTGGATGCAGCCGCATTCGTGTACGGTCACATCGCCGCGGTGCGCGCAACCGGCTCGATGGCCGATGCGCTGCGCACCGCGGCGCCCGCACTCGATCGCATCGCCGCGATTCTCGAGCAGGATCTGGGCGACGCCGAGTCGATCCTGCGCGCGACGACGCAGATTCAATCGATCGCGCTTCAGCGCACCTACAACACCGAGAACGCGTACTACAGGGCGCTGGTGGAGGAGCGCAACAAACTGCTCGCGAAATCGCCGCAGTCGAGCGCGGACGAAGCACGCGTGCTGCAGCTCGAGCGCTTGATCGACGCCACGCGATCTTGGCGCGAACCGATGCAAGCCGAGCAGCGTGCCATCGGTACGCGCGAGAAGACCGGGCGCCAGCTGTTCGCGGCGGCACGCGAGGCGCTGGGTGCATGGGCGGCCACGCACCGTGATCTGGCCACGTCCTTGGAACGCAAGCGGCCGGTCGACGTGCGCGCCTTGGCCGCCGCGGTGGAAGAGATGCGCGACATCGTGAGGAGGATTCGGGCGCTATGAGCGAATGGGATGGCATCGAAGGCGTTGCGGCCTGGCGCAGCAAGCTCCAGCAAATGCTGGAAGAAGCCAATCGTGCGGCCAGGGGTACGGCCGACGAGCCGCGATTCAAGCTGTCGCAGCGGTTCACGGAGTTCATCGCGAACTCGCGCCCGCAGACCGACGACATGAACCGGCTCGACGCGATTGCCGGCGACACCGCGGTAGCGCTGATGCAGATCACCATCGAGCAGCGGCTCGCGGCGCTGACCGAACGCGGCGTGGAGCTGGCTCGGCTCACCAAGGAGATTGAAGGCCGGGCCGACGCGGCAGCAGCCTCCGCCGATGCCATAAGGCTGGTGCGCGCGCGCGAGGCGGTAGATGCATTGACACGCAGCGTCGGCGCACTCAACGATCTGCGCGCGGCACTCGATTCCGTGCGCGAGGGCGATCTCACCGACTCGGTCGATGCGCTGATCGAGGCGATCCAGGATGTGCGCGCTTCGCTCGAGCGCCCAGCCGCATCAGCCACCGCGGGGACACCGACAACGAGAACCGCAACGCGACGCGGACGTCGGCCGGTTCGTTGACCGCGGGCTCACTCGCGCACCCGGCGCGCTGAGCGTTATCGGGTATCGTCGGGCGCATGAGCACCTCGCGCGCGGCCGCGGATCGCGGCCCTGATTCCCGCTACGCCTGGACGCGCCTGGTCGTGGCGCTGCTGATCGGCACGATCGGCAATGCGGGCCTGTGGATCATGAGCGTGGCGCTGCCGCCGGTGCAGGCCGAGTTCGGCATATCGCGCGGCGATGCCTCACTGCCGTACGCGTTCACGCTGCTTGGTATCGCCACCGGGGGCGTGTTCATGGGCAAGCTCACCGACCGCTTCGGGATCGTGCGTCCGCTGCTTGGCGCAACCTTTTGCATCGGCCTGGGTTACGTCGCCGCCGGGCTGTCGGGCAGCCTGGTGCAGTTCTCACTCGCACAGGGACTGCTGGTCGGATTCCTGGGAAGCTCCGCGACGTTTGGCCCGCTCATCGCCAGCACATCGCTGTGGTTCCAGCGGCAACGCGGGATCGCGGTGGCGCTCGTCTCGGCGGGCAATCATCTGGCCGGGGCGATCTGGCCGCCGATCGTGCAGATCTCGTTCGATGCGTTCGGTTGGCGTACCACCTACGTCGGCATCGGCATCGTGAGCGTGCTGACGATGTTGCCGCTGATCGCGCTGTTGCGTGGCAGTCCGCCTCAGCAGAAAGCAGGGGAACCGGCTTGGGAGGAGCGACCGCTCAGGCCGATTCCGGCGGGCATGACGCCCAACCAGTTGCTGGTGCTGCTGTCGATCGCCGGTATGGCCTGCTGCGTGGCGATGGCGATGCCGCAGGTGCATATCGTGGCGTACTGCGCCGATCTGGGCTATGGCGCGATCCGCGGCGCGGAGATGCTCACCATCATGCTTTCACTCAGCCTGATCAGCCGCCTGCTCACCGGCTGGATCGCCGATCGGGCGGGCGGCCTGCAGGCATTGCTGCTGGGCACGACACTGCAATGCATGGCCCTGGTGTTCTACATCCCGTTCGACAGTCTCGGCGCGCTCTACGTGATCTCGGCGCTGTTCGGACTGGTGCAAGGCGGCATCGTGCCGGCCTACGCGATCATCGTGCGAGAGTACTTTCCGCCGCGCGAGGCCGGCGCCAAGGTGGGGATCGTGCTCATGGCTTCGCTGATGGGCATGGCTTTCGGCGGCTGGCTCACCGGCAAGATCTTCGATCTCACCGGCTCCTACACCGCTGCGTTCACCAACGGCGTCGCCTGGAACGTGCTCAACATCGTCATCGTGGGATGGCTGCTGACACGAGGCAGGCGCCGCCTGGCAACCGCGTAACGCGCAGTTACTGCGGCTTGATGCCGGCCGCTTTGATGATCGACTTGCTGCGCTCGACTTCGCTGTGCACGAAATTGCGGAACTCGTCGGCGGTCATCTCCAACGGATCGCCACCCAGGTTGAGCAGCTTCTCGCGCACGCCCGGATCCTTCAGCGCGCGGCGCACGTCGGCGTTGATCTTGTCGACGATCGCAGCGGGTGTGCCGGCAGGCGCCCAGATCCCGAACCAACCCGGCGAGTCAGCATTGGCGATACCGGCTTCGCCGGTCGTCGGTACATCGGGCAGCATCGGATTGCGCTTGGGCGTGCTCACCGCAAGCGCTTTCAGCTTGCCCGAACGGATGTTCGAGATGCCCCCGGCAATCGGCGTCCAGAATGCATCGGCCACCTTGCTCATCACCGCGGTGAACGCCTCGGGCGTGCCCTTGTAGCCGATCTGGGTGACCTTGATGTTCGCCGCGGAGACGAAGACTTCCAGGTTCATGTGCGTGCCGCTACCCACACCTGCATGCGCGAAATTCAAGGCTTCGGGTTTGGCTTTCGAGTACGCCACGATGTCGGCAACACTCTTGAACTGGCTGTCGGGTGCAACCACCAGCACCTGCGGCGCCATCACCATCGGCGCGACATTGACGAAATCCTTCAGCGTGTCGTACGGCAACTTGGCGTAGATGGCCGGATTCACCGCATGCGCGTTGGAGTTGATCAACAGCGTGTAGCCATCGGGTTCCGCCTTGGCCACCGCCGCCGAGGCGATCGACCCGCCGGCGCCGGCGCGATTCTCCGGAACGACCGGATGCCCCCAGTACTCCGAGAGCTTCTGCATCACGACGCGGCCGACGATGTCGGTGGAACTGCCCGGCGTGAAGGTGATGACCGCCTTGACCGCACGCGTCGGAAACTGCTGCGCGGCTACGCCAACCGCAAGGCCTGCCGCCGTCAATCCCAGCGCGGCGCTGAGTGCGATTCGTGCAAATCCCATCCTCGATCTCCTCATGGATTATGTTGCTGACGCGATTCGCGCAGGCAAGACCCTGCGACGATCGCGTCGTTGACCCTCGTAAGCCGGTCATGATCAGCCATGCCCGGATCGGGTCCGCGATAATAAGTGGCTTTGAACCTTCTTTGGACCGTTTCAAACCCGCTCAACGACACTACGTCAATGCCCGCTGAAACCCCGACGCCGCGCGCCGTCCGCCCGGTCGATGCAGCAACGCTCATTCCGCTGCGCCGCCGCGCCAACACCCTCGAAGTGCTGATGGGCAAGCGCGCGCGCCGGCACAGCTTCGTGCCCGACATGTACGTGTTTCCCGGCGGGCGCGTCGATGCCGAGGACTACACCGCGGCCGTCGGCTCGGCCCTGCAACCCACCGTGCGTGAACGGCTGCTGGCGTCCTCCAACGCACGACAGGCGCACGCGTTGGCAGTGGCCGCGGTACGCGAAACCTGGGAGGAGACCGGCATCACCATCGGCGAGATGCGCGACGGTCGCCTGCACCCCGCGCTCGACCGGCTCGAGTTCATCCTGCGCGCGATCACGCCGGCGCAAAGTCCGATCCGGTTCCACGCGCGCTTCTTCGTCGCGCAGGTGTCCGACGTCGATGGCGAGCCTCGCACCAATGGTGAGCTGCTCGATCTGGCATGGCGACCGGTGGCCGAGTGCCTGAAGCTGCCATTGGTGGATGTGACCGAGTTCATCCTCACGCATCTGGACCGCTATCTCGAACCGGCTACGGGCCGGGCGCCGCTGTTCTGCTTTCGCAACGGCAAGGTGATGCTGCGCGGCTGAGGTCGATCGATGGCAGACTTGGCCGTCACCGCATCACCCCTGGCGCGTCCGACACGCGCGCCCCACGGAGGACTTCATCATGAGCGAGCTCAAGGCCGTCAATCTCCAGGCGATCACCGAAGGCATCAGCAAGGCCACCCGGCCGGTCAACATCCTGTGGCAGGCCGACGACACGCTCGCATTCGTGGCACGCGGGCGCGATCACCGCAGCGAGTTCCACTCCGATCCGTCCGATGAAGTGATGTACATGATCAAGGGCGACATGAACCTGCACTACCGCACTCCGGAAGGTGAGGAGAAGATGGTGGTGATCAAGGAAGGCGAAATCATCTACTGCCCGGCGGGCGTGCCGCACTCGCCGCGCTTTCCACGCGATGCGTACGTGCTGGTGCTCGAACGCAAGCGCCGTGCGGGCGAACAGGACAAGTTCAACTGGTACTGCGCCAAGTGCGACGCCCCGCTGTTCGAATCGATCAAGGTGGTGAGCGACTACAACGCCGATCCGGTGTCGCGGGTGTACGAGGACTTCTACGGCTCCGAGCAGAACCGCACCTGCGGCAAGTGCGGGCACGTAACGCCGCGGCCGGCCTGAGTATCGCTCGATACGTTGCCAACAAAGGAGAAGGAAGCAATGAAAGCAGCCTGGTACACCAAGCAAGGTGCCCCGCGTGACGCGTTCGAAGTCGGCACCATGCCCGACCCGCAACCCGGCGCGGGCGAAGTGCGCGTGCGCATCCACGCTTCGGGCATCAACCCCACCGATACGTACACGCGCAGCGGCATCCGCCGCCCCGGTATGCCGTTCGAGCGGATCATTCCGCATCAGGACGGCTCGGGTGTAATCGACGCGGTGGGTGCGGGTGTCCCCAAGGAACGCATCGGCGAGCGCGTCTGGATCTACATGGCGCAATGGCAGCGCCCGTTCGGCACCTGCGCCGAATACTGCGTGCTGCCCTCCGATCGCGCGGTGCTGCTGCCCGGCAACTGCGATTTCGATGTCGGCGCGAGCCTGGGCGTGCCGTGGCTCACCGCGCATCGCGCACTCACCATCGAAGGATCCATCGCCGGCCAGACAGTGCTGGTGGCAGGCGGCACTGGAGCGGTCGGCTACTACGTCGTGCAGCTCGCGAAGATCCAGGGCGCGCGCGTGATCACCACCGTCGGCAGTGCGGAAAAGGCGGCGATCGCCAAAGCCGCCGGCGCCGACGAGGCGATCGACTTTCGCAATGAAGATGTCGCGACCCGCATCGGTGCGCTCACCGGCGGCAAGGGCGTCGATCGCATCATCGAGACCAACTTCGCCGCGAACTCGAAACTGATGCCGCGCGTGCTGAAGAAAGGCGGCTCGGTGATCGTGTACGGCTCATCGGGCACCGGTGACATTCCGCTCGATGGCCGTTGGTGCATCCCGAATTTTCCGACGATCCGCTTCATGATCATGTACGAGCTGCCCGCCGACGCGTACAAGCACGCCGTGGCCGACTTTGCCGGGCTCGCACTGAACAACAAGCTCAAGCACCTGCCGGTGAAGACCTATCCGCTCGAGCAGATCGCCGCCGCGCACGAGGCAGTCGAAAAAGGCAACAGCGGCATGCGCCAGATCGTGCGCCTTCAATAGCCGCGCCCTCCTTCACTCCTCACTATTCACTCTTCACCCTACATCCTTCCGCCCCGCCCATGTCCAACTACCCCAACGCCAAAGTCATCGCGCTCGAGGAGCACTATCTCGATCCCGAAATCGCCAAACATCTCGAAGGCGCGGAGCTGCGTGCGCCCAAGATCCGCTCGCGCCTGGACGACGTCGGCGCGCTGCGCATCAAGGAGATGGACGAGGCCGGCATCGACGTGCAGGTGCTCTCACAAAGCGCACCGGGCACGCATCGCATGGAAGCCGCATCGGCCGTGCCGCTGTGCAAGGGCGCCAACGATCGGCTGCAGGCGACGATCCAGGCGCATCCGACGCGCTTTGCCGGCTTCGCCACGCTGCCGGCTGTCGATGCGAAAGCCTCGGCCGACGAACTCGAACGCACGGTGACGAAGTACGGCTTCAAGGGCGCGATGGTGCACGGCCTGACGGTGGTCGATGGTCAGCGCCTGTTCATCGACGACAAGCGCTTCTGGCCGATCTTCGAGCGTGCGCAGGCGCTCGATGTGCCGATCTACATCCATCCGGCCATGCCGCATCCGGCGGTGGTCGAGGCCTACTACAAGGATTACGCCAAGGACTTCCCGTACATCCTGTCGGCCGGTTGGGGCTTCACCGTGGAGACGGCCACGCAGGCGATCCGCATGGTGCTCTCGGGCATGTTCGACGCGTATCCGAAGCTGCAGATCATCGTCGGCCACCTCGGTGAAGGGCTGCCGTTCTCGCTGTGGCGCATCAGCCAGGCACTCTCACGCGAGGGCAACAAGTCGCTGTCGTTCCGCGAGACCTTCCGCCACCACTTCCACATCACCACCAGCGGCAACTTCGCCACGGCTGCGCTGCTGTGTTCGGTGATGGAGATGGGTGCCGATCGCGTGATGTTCTCGGTCGACTACCCGTTCGTCGACAACACGCCTGGCACCGCCTGGATGAGCGATGTGCCGCTGTCGACCGAAGACAAA
>CADEDU010000015.1:36527-50738 GCA_902826155.1 uncultured beta proteobacterium | reverse complement strand
GCCGCACGGAATGCTGATGGCCGGCATCTGCACCAGATTCACCGGGCAGGTGAAGCCGATGAGGTTGCGTCCGGCCTCATCGAGCGTGTCGCCATCGGGGTAGAACTCGTTGATGCGTGGCGCCACGACCGGCGCGGTCGGCGAGACCAGTACGTCGCATTCGCGAAACACGGCCAGCAGATCGGCACCGAGCTTGTTGCGCTGATCGATCATCGCCTGCTGGTCTTCCGGAGTCTGGCGCGCGGCGAAATCGAGCACGCTGCTGATCGCGCGCGGTTCATCGGCCGAGCGCTTGTTGGCACGCAACCGCAGCGTCGCCTGGATCATGTAGATGCGGAACGGGTCATCGCACACGCGGCTCAGAGGCGTGACGCGCGAGGCGATCGGCCTGAACGCAGCCAGCGCCCGCTCGAAGATCGCGGCGACCTCGGCGTCGACCTTCTGGTAGCCGTAGTCGAGGCTCACACCCACGCGCAACCCGCGGGGCTGATCACGCAACGCCGCAACATGGTCGATCGGATCGGGCGGCAGTTCCATCCAGTCGCGTCCATCCGGCCGCGCGATCACGTTCATGGCCGCGGCGACATCGGCGACGGTTCGCGCGATCGGACCGGCGACGGTGCGGTCGGTCTGCCCAGGAAAGTACGGCACGCGCCCTAACGTCGGCTTGTGCCCGACCAGTCCGGTGAAGCTCGCGGGCAGTCGGATCGAGCCACCGCCGTCGCTGCCGATCGCCACCGTGCACAGTCCGGCCGCGACGGCCGATGCGGCGCCACCGCTCGACCCTCCCGGCGTGTGGTCGAGATGCCACGGATTGCGCGTCGCGCCGAATGCGCGGGTGGTCGTCTCGACGATGACCGAGAGCTCCGGCATCGTTGTCTTGCCGAGGATGACGGCGCCCGCCTCGAGCAGCCGTGCGCTGACCGGCGCGTCGAACGTCGAGGGCGTGGTGCGATCGAGCGCGTAGCCGCGCGCAGTACGCAGACCGCGCACGTCGAGGTGGTCCTTGATCGATACGGGCACGCCATCGAACGGACCCAGCGCTTCACCGCGCTGCCAGCGCGCCTCGGCCTGACGGGCTGCCGCGATTGCGTTGTCGCGATCGATCTCGTAGTAGGCCGCGAGTTGCGGATTGAAGCTGGCGATGCGCGCCAGCACGGCCTCGGTGACCTCCACCGGCGAGAGCTGCCGCTGCCGGAAAGCCTCGCCCAATGCGGCCACCGAGCGGAAGCTGATGCCGGTGGCATCGCTGAGCGCCGGCGGTGTGGTCATCGCGCGATCTCCTGTCATCACCCTGCCTCCTCTATTCACCGCCGAGATAGGCCGCGCGCACGCTGTCGTCGGCGGCCAGCGCAGCGGCCGCGCCGGTCTTGACGACATGGCCCGACTCGATCACGTAGCCGCGCTGCGCGATGCCCAGCGCCATGCGCGCATTCTGTTCGGCGAGTAGCACCGTCGTGCCTTGCTGGTGCAGACGACGAATCACCTGAAAAATCTCGGCGACCACCAGCGGCGCCAGACCCATCGAGGGCTCATCGAGCAGCAGCAGTTTCGGGCGCGCCATCATCGCCCGGCCGATCGCCAGCATCTGCTGTTCACCGCCCGAAAGTGTTCCGGCCAGTTGTCCGGCGCGCTCCTTGAGGCGCGGGAAGATGCCGAACACGCGCTCGGTGTCGTGCTCCACTTCCTGCCGCGCGCCGCCGCGCAATCGTGTGTAGGCGCCGAGCGTGAGGTTGTCGTGCACGGTGAGCGGCGCGAACACCCGCCGCCCTTCCGGCACCAGCGACAGACCGGCGCGCACGATTGCATCGGGCGCCAGGCGATGCGCCGCCTTGCCGCCGAACAACACCTCGCCCGAACGCGGCCGAAGCAATCCGGCGATCGTGCGCATGAGCGTGGTCTTGCCGGCGCCATTCGGGCCGATCACGCAAACGATCTCGCCCGCGGCAATCGAAAGATCGACTCCGTCGAGCGCGACGATCTGACCGTAGCCGACGACCGCGCGCTTGACCTCAAGCATCGGCGCTCGTGCCCAGATAGGCGGCGATCACATCGGGATGCGCGCGTACCGCTGCCGGCGCGCCCTCGGCGATGCGTCGTCCGAAATTGAGCACCAGGATGTCGTGGCTCACGCGCATGACGACGCGCATGTTGTGTTCGACCAGCAGCACGGTCACGCCTTCGGCGTTGATCGCTTCGATGGCGCGCGCGACCCGATCCGCCTCGGCGGCGGGCAAGCCGGAGGTCGGCTCATCGAGCAGCAGCACTTTCGGATCGCTCGCCAGCGCCCGCGCGATCTCGACGATCTTCAGATCGCCGAACGACAGGCTCGACACCGATGCGTCCGCGTGACGGCCCAGCCCGACCCGATCGAGCAGCTGCCGCGCGTGTACGCGTGCCGCCTGCTCCTCACGGCGCCCATCGGGCAGGCGCAGGAACGCGCTCGCCAGTCCGCTGCGAAGTCGCACGTGGCGGCCGACCATCACGTTCTCCAGCACCGTCATGCCGTGGAACACCTGCAGATTCTGGAACGTTCGCGCCAGGCCGAGGGCGACGCGATCGTGCGGCGCCTGGCGCGTGATGTCGGCGCCCTGCAGCACGATCCGCCCCATGCTCGCGCGCTGCACGCCGGAGATGACGTTGAACAGCGTCGTCTTGCCGGCGCCGTTCGGACCGATGACCGCCTTGATTGCACCGGCCGGCACGTCGAACGACAGCTCCGCGAGCGCGGCCAGTCCGCCGAAGTGCACGGATAGATTCTCGACGCTGACGAGTGCGGCCGCGCTCATGGGGCGACTCGACGTGCCGCCGCCTGCTTGCGTGCACCGCGCCAGCGATCGATCAGCAGATCGAGGCCGCCGCCCATGCCTCGCGGAAAAAACAGCAGCACCAGGATCAGGCTCACGCCGAAGATCAGGATTTCCAGATCGCCCACCGAGCGCAGCAGCTCCGGCAGTGCGGTGTAGACGAGCGCGCCGAGAAAGGCGCCCCAGAAATGGCCGGTTCCGCCGAGCGCCACCATCACGACCAGCATCGTCGAGGCGATGAAATCGAACGACTCGGGCGATACGAAGGTGTTGTGGTGCACGTACAGACAGCCGGCGATCGCGGCGAGCATCGTGCTCACCACGAACACCACGAGCTTGTGCCGATGCACGTCGATCCCCATGCAGGCGGCACCGATCTCGGCCGACGAAAGTGCGCGCAGCGCGCGGCCCGTGCGCGAATCGAGCAGGTTCAGGATCAGCACCAGGCAGATGCCGGTGACCGCGAGCGCGAAGTAGAAGAACGACGCGTCGGTGTCGAGCGCCAGGCCGAACAGGTTGTAGTGCGGAACGTTCAGCAGGCCATTGGGGCCGCCGGTGAGGCCGCGCAATTCGACGAAGAGCACCGAGGCGATCGCGTTGAAGCCGAGCGTGGCCATTGCCAGATAGTGGCCGCGCAACTTGAGCGTCGGGTAGCCCACGATCAGCGCCGTGGCCCCGGTGATCACCACCGCAGCGATCAGGCCGAGCCACGGTGAGACACCGAACTTCGCGGCGAGCACGCCGCTCACATAGGCGCCCAGGCCATAGAACGCTGCGTGGGAGAGCGAGATCTGGCCGGAATATCCCATCAACAGATTCAAGCTGGCGATCAGCAGCAGATTGATCAGCCACAGAATCGCGAGGTTCAACACGTAGTTGTTGGGCGCGATGCCCGGAACGATCAGCAGCGCCAGCCACAGCACGCCCAGGCCGAGATAGGTGTTGCGGGTGATCGGTGCGTGCATGCGGTCGTTCCGCTTCAGACCTTGGTGACCTCGGCGCGGCCGAGCAGCCCCGACGGGCGAAAGAAGAGCAGGAACAGCAGCACCAGGAACGCGACCGCATCCTTGTACTGCGACGAGATGAACGCGGCCGAGAATGCTTCGAGCAGACCGAGCAGCAGGCCGCCGACGAGGGCACCCGGCAGATTGCCCAGCCCGCCGAGCATCGCGGCGCTGAACCCCTTGAAGCCGAGCACCGTTCCGGCGTTGAACGAGGTCAGCGTGATGGGAGTGATGATGATGCCCGCGATGGCACCGACCAGCGCCGCCAGCACGAACGCCCACATCACGGTGCGTGGCACGTTGATGCCCACGATCGCGGCGGCTTCACGGTCGGCGGCGGCGGCCTTCATCGCCTTGCCCAACAGCGTGCGCTCGAAGAACGCGTGCACGCCGATCATCACCACGAACATCAACACGACGATCCAAAGCGACTGCGGATGGATCGACGCGCCCGCGACCGGTATCGGTTCGGTGCCCGAGAAACTCGGCAAGCTCATCGGCGCCTTGCCCAGCGTGAGCATGATCAGCGCCTTGCCGGCGATCGCCACGCCGATGGTCACCAGCGTGACCAGCATCGGCGTAGGTTGCGACAGCGGGTAGACCGCCAGGCGATCGGAGAGCAGTCCCAGCACGCCCACGCACAAGATTGCGATCGGCACCAGCAGCAGCAGCGGCAACTGCGCGCTCTGATGCAGGAAGGCCGCGATCATGCCACCGGCCATCACCCACTCGCCCTGCGCAAAGTTGATCGCGTCGGTGCTCTTGAACACGATGTTGAAGCCGAGCGCGACCAACGCGTAGATCGCGCCGGTGGCCAATCCGCCGAAAGCAACCTGCAGGACGAGGCTATGAAATTCCACGGCCGGCGCGAACGTGCAGTGCGGGGAAAACGGCGCGCACCCGCTCAGCCACGCAGTCGAATGCGCTCGGCGTGATCGGTGATCGCGATGCCCAGCCGGCCGAGATGCTCACGTGCCTCGCCGAAGAACTGGCGAAAGATCGCAACCTCTTCCTCCGGTGTCATCGCGCCCAGTCCGGCGGCACGGGTGATGCGGTCAGCCTGCACCACGTCGGCCGCGGCGTCCTGCGGGACCAGCCAGGCACAGTGGTAGCCGTTCAATTCCAGATCGACCAGCACCGTTTCGATCTCGCGACTCATGTCGGCAATCGCCTCGGCGGACCAGCGCGCTGCATGCTCCTGCAGATACACCCAGCCGAAGGCGACGTGGCGCTCCTTGTCCTGCACCAGACGCTTGAGGATCGACTTGGCAACCGGATCGGTGGCATGGCGCAGGTAGCCGCGATACAACTCCAGATCCAGGCCATCGAGAATCGCCACGTAGGCGCCGACGTAGGCGTCGAGCGAGAGCCCGGGATCGAACGCCTCGCGATGAAAATCCTGGTTGAACAGATCCTCGTAGAGTTTGTTCGTGGGACTCTGCACATAGCCACCGAGCAGATCGGCGAACCGATAGCAGCACTCGGTGTGCCATGCCTCTTCGGTGCCACGCACCGACAGGAACAGCTTCGGATCGCTTTCGCCGCTGCGTTCCAGACAGAAGCGGATCAGGATCGCGGGCGTTTCGGGCATGCCGCTGTACTCGGTCCACGCCCGCCGGCTCCACGACAGCGCCGCCGCACGAAGCTGCTCGGCCGAATAGCGCGACGCGGCGAACTCACCCCACGCGATGTGCTTCTCCGGATCCCACTTCGCCTTCTTGGCGCGGTGGTAGAGCTCGCGGATCGTGAGGATCGCGGGCTCCAGGTGCAGCGGGAAGCGCCGCTCCACCAATGCCGGCCCGGGCTTGCGGCGGGCGCGACGTTCCGCCGGATTCGCGATTGCTGCGGCGGCGCTCATCACACCGTCCCCAGTTTCGGGTGGTTGAACTCCTTGATCGTGAATCCCCACGGTTTCATCTGTTCGCGGATGCGCTTGACGCTCTTGATGAACACCGGCCGTTCGACGTCTTCGACGGTAGCACCCAGGCCGGCCTCGTAAGTGAGGCGATCGGCCTGCACCTCGATGCGACTCGCCGGCGTTTCCGGTGCGAGCCAGGCGTTGTGGTAGCCGTTCATCTCGACCTTCTCGATCATGATCTCAACGGCCTGCTTCATGCCTTCGAGCTGCGCCGCGGTGAGCGATGGCAGCCGCGCTTCGATGTACGCCCAGCCGAACGCGCAGTGCCGCACCTCGTCGCGCATGATGAGCTGCAGCACCTTGCGCGCCACCGGATTACGGGTGACCTTGATCAGATGCCCGAACGCGTCGAAGGCCACCTCCTCGGCTGCGCAGACCAGGCTGGCGATCGTGGCCTCCAGAGGAATATTCAGATCGAGCGCCATGCGACGCACGCCGTGCGTGGAGACCGAACCCTGAAACTCGGTCTTGGTCGGCTCCTCGATGTAGCCGCCCAGCTTTTCGGCCATGAGATAGCAAACCTCAGCATGGCGCGCTTCTTCCTGCGAGCGGATCGTGAAGAAGAAGCGCAGATCGGGTTCGTGCTTTTGCTGGCAGAAGCGGATCTGCAGCGCCGGACTTTCCGAGATCGCCCCGTATTCACCCCAGGCGCGCCTGCTCCAGTAGAGCCTGGCCGCCTGCAACTGCTCGTCGGTGTAGTGCTCCGGATGGAGCTGGTCCCACGAGACCGCGGTCATCGGATCCCACTGCTTGGCGACCGCGAGTCGATAGAGCTCACGGATCTTCGGAATGTGCACGCCCAGATCGAGCGGGAAGCGCGATTCGCGCTCCTCGAGCAGACTGCGCATCTCGCTTGCGCCCATTGGATTCTCCTGGTGATCGATCGCCCCCGCAGTGCGCACCGCGGGGCGTGAGGGTTCAGTTCCGGGATGCCGGTATCAATAGTTGGCCAGACGCCACTCACCCTGGCGCCAGTTGATCACCACGCCGTCGTCCTTCGACAATCCGGAGTGACGGGTCGCCGAGAAGTTGAACGTGCCACCCACGCCGGGATGGTTCTTGATGTTCTCCAGCGCGTTGCGGATCTTCGCTCGGTCTTTGCCGCCGGCTTTCAGCGCCTCGGCCGCGAGATAGATCGCGTCGTAGGTCTGCGCGACGAACTGGTTGGGCGCGAGCTTGAAGCGCTGCACGTATTTCACCGTGAGTTCGCTGATGCGGGCGCGACGCGGATCGTTCGCCGGCAGATCGTTCCCCACCGGGAATTTCACGCTCATCAGATCGATGCCCTCGGCGGCGCCTTCGGCCTGCTTCATGTAACGGTCGTCGACGAAACCGTAGCTGTGCATCAGCACGCGATCGCCCAGTCCGAGCTGCTTGGCCTGTTTGAGGAACACGACGCCGGCGGGCGTGATGGTCCAGCAGATGATCGCCTTGGCATCACTCGCCTTGATGCGGGTGAGCTGGGCCGTCATGTCGGTATCGGCCGGGTTGAAGGTTTCGTACAACACCTTGAGCTTGCGCCGGGGCGCGATCTTCTCGAGCTGCTCCTTGGCGCTTTGCCCGAAACCGGAGGAGTCGGCCAGCAGCGCGATCGACGTGATGCCACGCTTGGCGAACGAATCGGCCGCACGCTCCAGGATCTGGTCGTCGTCGATCGTGCTCTTGAAGGTCCACTTGCGCTCGGCGATCGGATTGACGATCGCCATGCTGCCTTCGGTGGAGATGAACGGCACACCGGCCTTCTCCACCAGCGGCACCATCGCCAGCGCCAGGCCGCTCGCATTGCCGCCGCCGACGATGATGTCGACCTTGTCCTGATCGATCAGCCGGCGCGTCGCGGTGACCGCCTTGGTCGACTGGGTTTCGGCGTCGTAGAACACCCATTCGATCTTGCGGCCGTTGATGCCGCCCTTGGCATTGATCTCCTCGATCGCTAGCTCCATGCCGCGCTTCATGTGGTCGCCCAGGAACGCACCCGGTCCGGTCACCGAAAGAATCGTGCCGATCTTGTACGGCGCGGCGCCCTGCGCCAACGCGGCAAATGGCACGGCGATGATCGCGCCGGCTGCCGCGGCACGAAGAATATTGCGTCTGCTAGTCACAGCTCATCCTCCAGGTGGTAGTGGGTACAGCCGTTTGGATCCACGCCGATCAAGCCATCGCACACGGCCGGCTTGCTCAGCGCTTTGTTCAGACACTTCCGTGCATCAAGCGATCACCGCTGCGGGTCGGGCGCGCCGTGATTCTCGCCGCGGCGTGCGTACAACGCCGTCATGCGCCGCTTCGATCTGCCGCTGGGCGGCAAGCAACGCCTTCAGATTGCGATCGAACACACGGTCCACGCGTGACAACGGACCGGCCACCGCGACCGCGTAGAGTTGATCGTCGCTGCGCACCGGAACGGCCATTGCCAGGATGTCGGCGGCGTTCTCGCCGCGATTCTCGAACCAACCTCGCGCACTCGATGCGCGCAGATCGCGCTCGAACGCGGCACGGCTGGTCAGTGTTGCCGAGGTCACGCGGGTGAAGCGTATCTCCGCGAGCGCTGCGGCGTACTCGCCGGGCGACAACCGCGACAGGATCGCCTTGCCCATGGCGCTGGCATGCAGCGGATGGGTATCGCCCACTTCAGCGCTGTAGCGCACGCCACGGGTCGATTCGATCACCTCGATGAATGCGATCCGCGCACCCAGGCGTTTGCCCAGCAGAATGGTCTCGTCGGTCTTGTCGGCGAGTGCGCGCAGCACCGGCCACACCGATTCGGTCAGCGGATCGTGCTCGGCGATGCGCTCGGCGTTGCGCAGCAGCCGCTTGGTCGGGTACAGCGAGCGGCGCGAATTCAGCGAGTGGATGTAACCGCGATGCTCCAGCGTGCGCACCAGCGCATAGCAGCTCGACACCGGCGCGTTGATGGCGCGCGCCAGCTCGGAGAGCGAGAGCGGCCGGCGCTCGCTCGCGAACACTTCGATCAGATCCAGGGTGCGCCCGGCGGTTTTCACATCCATGAAAGCAGACTAGCCTATGTGAAAGCGCAGTGTCAACGCGGCGGGCGCGTAGACTTTCCTTCGACTTTCCCTCGACGCGCGTTTCATTCACGATACGGCCGGTCGGATTCCGATCCAGGAGGAGTGATCCATGTCGCAGCGCAAGAGCATCCATCTCGACACCTACAAACACGCCAATCCGATTCCCGCGGCCAGCCGCATCGGCAACATGCTCGCCACCGGCATCATTACCGCGCGCGATCCGGTGACCAGCAAGATTCCGGTCACGCTCGAGGAGCAATGTGCCGTGGTGTTCGGCCACGTGAAGAGCATCGTCGAGGCGGCCGGCGGGACCACCGCAAACATCCTCAAGCTCAATGTGTGGATGAAGGACCCGTCGCAGCGCGCCGCTGTGAACGAGCAGTGGTTGAAGATGTTTCCCGACGAGCACTCGCGGCCGGCCAGGCAGACGATGCGCGCCGATCTCGAAGGCGGCCAGCTGGTCCAGTGTGATTTCCTCGCAGTGATCGGCTAGGCGCGACGCGGGCATGAACCTCACCGGCCGCACCGTCTACATCTCGCAGGACCACTTTCTCGCTGAAGTACTCGACGACCTGTCGGCGCGGCTTGTGCGGCGCGGTTGCGAAGTGATCCGCGGGCCGGTGTCCAAGCCCGGGGAGCGCGTGGTTCTGCCGCGTGAGCAGTGGGCCGCGACCATGGCCCGCGCCGAGATCGCGATGTTCAGCAGCCGCAGCTCCTGCACGCGCGCGATGCTCGAAGCCGCGCCGCGCCTGCTCGGGGTGGTCAACCCGACGATCGGCCTGGAAACGGTCGACACCGATGCGGCCTCCGATCTCGGCATCATCGTCGGGCACGGTGCAACCCCTGAGAATTTCAACAGCATCGGCGAAGTCACCGTGCTGTTCATGCTGATGCAGCTCTACAAGCCGGAGTGGACGCGCGAGGTCGCACGCGGCGAGCGCAAGCGGCCGCGGCCGGTGCCCGAGCAGGCGTGGGCGCAAATGGCGATGAGCAAGACGATCAGCCTGATCGGCTTCGGACGCATCGGCCGCGCGGTGGCCAAGCGCCTGCAAGGCTGGGACATGCGCATTCTCGCCAACGATCCGTTCATCGATCCGGCGAGCGTGCCGCCGTACGTGGACCTCGTCGATTTCGACACCGCGATGCGCGAAGGCGACATCGTCTCGTGCCACATCGCAGTCACGCCGCAAAGCAAGCACCTGATCAACGCGGCGGCGTTCGCGAAAATGAAACCGAGCGCAATCTTCATCAACACCGCACGCGGCGACGCGGTGGAGGAACCCGCGCTGATCGATGCGCTGCGCACGCAACGAATCGCCGGCGCGTGCATCGACACCACTGCAATCGAGCCGCCGCCGCTCGACAGTCCGCTGCAGTCGATGGATAGCGTGTTTCTCACACCGCACTGCGTTGGACACACCAAGGCGGTCTACGCTTCGTTCGCGCCTGCGGCCGAAGAGAACTTCACGCGCATCCTGCGTGGTGAATTGCCGCTGCACTGCAAGAATCCGGAGATCGCGGAGAAGTGGCGGGCGCGCTACGTCGCGTTGCGCGGTACACCAGCGACGCGCTAGAAGGCATCCGTAGGCTCACCTCAATCAGGAATCGACGACGATGTGGAAATCAATCACGACCGTGTTTGCCGCGGGCCTGCTGGCAACAACGAGCGTCTGGGCGCAGAGCTTTCCCAGCAAACCGGTACGCATCGTCGTGCCGTATGCGCCCGGCGGCGGCACCGACATCATCAGCCGCCAGCTCGCGCAGCGCCTGCAGGAGTCGTGGAACCAGAGCGTGCTGGTGGAGAACCGGCCCGGTGCCAATGGCGTGATCGGCACCGATCAGATACTGAAGTCGCCGGCCGACGGTCACAGCGTGGTGGTCGTCGTGGCCGCGCACGTGATCAATCCAAGTCTCTACGCGAAGATGCCGTTCGATGCGGTGGCCGACGTTGCACCGGTGACGTTGATTGCCACATCGCCATGGGTCGTGGTCGTCACGCCGAGCCTGCCGGTGCAAACGCTGCGCGAGCTGACGGCGCACGCGAAGGCCAATCCGGGCAAGCTGCGTTTCGGCAGCTCGGAACCCTCGTCGCGACTAGCGGGCGAGCAATACAAGCAGCAGGCCGGCGTCGATCTGCTGCACGTGCCTTACAAGGGTGGCGCACAGATCATGACCGACTTGCTGGGCGGGCATATCGAAGTCGGATTCACCAGCACCCTCACGGTGCTGCAGCACTACAAGTCGGGCAAGCTGCGCGTGCTAGCGGTGGCGGGCAAGACGCGACACGAATCGCTGCCCGATGTACCCACCGCGGTCGAGGCGGGGATGGGCGCGTACGAAACCTACGCGTGGTACGGCATGTACGCGCCAAAAGGCACGCCGGCGGAGGTCATCGATCGCTTTCAGCAGGAACTCGCTCGCATCGTGAAGCTGCCCGAAGTGCGCGAGAGGATGAAGCAGCTCGGTGCCGAACCGATCGCCAACACGCCCGCCGAGTTCGCCGCGTTCACGCGCGCGGAGTTCGACAAGTACGCGAAGCTCGTCAAGCAGGCGGGTATTCAACCGGAGTAGCGTGCGGAGGGCGGAGCAGGGGCCCCGCTGGGGATGCGACCCCGGAGCACGCTGAGCCGCCGACAGCTCAACCTGAGCACCGCGCGGTCGATCGGAAGGCGGCAAAGGTCGGGTTCCTCAATCAGCAAACGACGGATCGAGCCGCCGCGCCAGGCGCATGCACGCGTCCCAATCCTTGGAGCCGACGCTCTTCGGGTCGAGCGAGCCGTACTGCTTGACCGCGATCTCGCACACCTTCTCGTCGATCAGCACCACCTCGGTGCCGCCGGCGAGTGCGGCGATCTGGCCCTTGCACGCCATCTCCAGATAGTGGTGATCGACGAACACCTGCGGGATCGAATGCCCGCACACCAGCGCACCGTGATTGCGCAATAGCGCGATGCGCTTGTCGCCCAGGCTGTCGAGCAACGGCTGGCGCTGGTCCATGTTGAACTCGAACCCGCCGAAGGTGTGGTACGCGATCTTGTTGTAGAGCGCGACCGCGTGCTGGTTGATCATCAGCAGCCCGTGCTTCTGCGACGACACGCCCATGTTCGCCGGCGTATGCGTGTGGAAGATGACGTTGATGTCCGCCCGCGCCTTCAGGATGCCGGCGTGAATCACCAGGCCGCCGCCGACGTTGCGCGGGCCCTCCTGCAGCGGATTGCCGTCGAAGTCGAACTTCTCCAGGGTGGAGGCGGTGACCTCGTCGAACATCATCGTGCGCGGCTTGAGCAGCAGATGCTCGGGCGAATCGGGCACACGCGCCGACAGGTGGTTGTAGGTGAGATCGTTGACGCCAAAATGCGCGAGCAGCCGATAGGCGGCCGCGAGGTCGACGCGCGTTTTCCATTCGGCCTCCGACACCGACTGCCGCACCGATCCGGATTTCTTCAATGCCTGCACCGCCATGGTCGCCTCGCCGCGCGCTGGTTATGATCGGCTCACCATAGGCGGCGGCGCTCATGGGTGTCAAGCACGCGATGCCGGAACCGGGCCGCGCGCCATGTGCCATGAGCCCACCAAACCCCCAACGCAAGGAGTCCGACGATGAGCGATCCGACCAACCCTTCCGGCGCCTTGCCGGGCGATCCGCGGTATGGACTGAACGAGGAACAGCTCAAGCGCTACTACGCAGCGAAGAGCCCGTGCTGGATGATCAACGCACGCATCGGGCCGCAAGGCGGGCCGCGACGCGAGGCGGCTACGGATCCGCACATTGCATATCTGCGGGCGCATCGCGAGGTCATTCGCTTCGCCGGCCCGACCTGGACCGACGATGGACAGACCGCCACCGGCAGCCTGACGCTCATTGATCTGCCCGATCGCGCAGCGGCGCAGGCGTACATCGCCAAGGAGCCGTACAACCTGAACGGCGCGTTCGACCGCATCGAGATTCAACGCTGGTCGTCGTCGATGACGATGCGCCAGCACGACTATCCGCGCACGCCGGGCTGGGAACAGTTTCGCATCACCGCGATCGACAAGCCCGACGGCCCGGCACTACGCAACGCGGTCAACGAGGCACACCACAAGTTCCAGTCCGGCGTGATGGACCGCTACATCGCGCGCGGCCCGCTGCTGTCCGATGACGGCGCTCGCATCGTCGGTTCGTTGATGCTGGTGGAATTTCCGAACCGTGCCGCGTGCGATGCGTTCTGGGCGGCCGAGCCGCTCAACACCGGCGGCGTGTTCGAGCGCGTGGAGATCGAGCGCTGGCGCTTCGGCAAGGCGATCGGCTAGGAGCGCCGAACGCTATGGAGGGATACCTCTTGTGGTCCCTCTATCGAAGCCGCTTCACGATAATTCTGTCTGGCGCTCCGAGCACTACCTGGTTGCAATCTGCGCCAACCGCCGCTCCAGCCGCCCGATAAGGTGATCGATTTCCGCCCGATCCTCGGGGGTGAGTCGCGGCCCGGGCTGGCGCACGTGTTCGGAGCGGAACGCACCGCGCTTGACCAGTACGTACTTGCGGATCGCCAGGCCCAGTCCGTACTGCGCCTCGTGGCGCACCAGCGGCAGATAGGCGTCGTACAGATCCTCGGCTTGCTCGTGTTTACCCGCGACCCACAGCGCGTACACGCCGGTCATCATTTCTGGAAATGAGAACCCAGTCATCGCACCATCGGCGCCGCGCGCGAGTTCCTGCACCAGGTGGATCGCGTTGTTGCCGGTGAGAATCGACACGCGCCGGCCACCGCTTGCCTGGTGCTTGCGCAGCGCGCTCAACTTGTTCAGCCCCGGCTGATCCTCGTGCTTGAACATCACGATCGGCGTGAACGCATCGATCATGCGATTGATCAGACTCGCCGCGAGATGCACGCCGGTGGATTGCGGGTAGTCCTGCAGACACAGCGGCACGTCGTGCAGCGCGTTGCACACCCGCTCGACGAATCCGTAGCTCTGCTCGTCGGTCTTCAACCCGCTCATCGGCGAGAACATCACGCCGGCTGCCCCCAGATCCATCACGCGTTGCGCGAAGCTCTTCAGGTTGTCGATCCACGGCGTGGCCGCACCGACAATGATCGGCACGCGACCGTTGACGTGGCGCACGCACGCCTCGACGAACCGAAAGCTCTCCTCCATCGACAACTTCTGCTGCTCGCCCATCACGCCCAGCACGGTGAGTCCGTGCGCACCGCGTTGCAGATAGAAATCGAGCATCGAGCGCGCGCCGTCGAGATCGAGGCTGCCGTCGTCGTGGAAAGGGGTGGCGGCGATCACATAGACCCCGCTAGCGTCGATCGTGAGTTTCATTTCGAGTCGTTGGTGGTGGGCTTCTTGTCGAGGTAGATCATGACCAGCACGATGGCGACGAACATGAACAGCGCCGCCATCAGTTGTTCGAACGCGAGCGCGGCAATGCCGAACAGCGCGGCCCCGACCGCCGGGCGCAGATCCTCGCG
>CADEDU010000015.1:26360-36427 GCA_902826155.1 uncultured beta proteobacterium | reverse complement strand
CGCCGAAGATCGCTGCCTTCACCGGCCCATCGGCCGGCCCGAGCGGCTTGAAACCGTACTTCTTCTGCATGTCATCGGGAATTTCCAGCCGGCGCAGCGACTCGATCTGCCATTGCGGCGAGCCGGTCCAGATCGCATCGGTCCCCCAGCAGACATGGTCGGCACCCAGCCCGCGCACCAGCACACCCATCATGAATGCCGCCAGATTCGGATTGGCCATCGTGCTTTGCGCGAAGATCTGGCCGAGATCGCTGTACACGTTGGTCACGCCGAAGCGCGACGGAATGTCGGACAGATCGTTCACCCAGTCGACGCGCCCGGTGCGCTGCACCTGCTCCCAGGCATCGTCGGTGCGCCCGCCGGCGGCGAATCGATAGGCCGAGTGGTAAATGACGAAGTTGAGCTGCGGCCAGTCCTTCGCGGCCTTGCCGACGTCTTCGACGTTGGCATAGCCCAGCAGATTCGGAAACGCGCGCTCGGTATGCGGCGGAAACAGGCCCTTGTGCACGCACACGTTCTTGATGCCGGCCTTGAGCGCCTTCTCGTAGTACGGGTAGACGACCTTCTCGTCGTCCATGCGCCATGGCCATTTGGCCATCGGCTTGTTGGTGTTGTCGCCGATGGTGTAGCCCTTGATGGAATCGGGCTTCAGCTCAGCCAGTTCCTTCTCGTATGTTTCAAATGCGCCGGGCTTGCCGGGCGTGAAGATCAGATGCGACATCGCGCGTTTGCTGCCGCCGGTCATCTGATTGATCTTCTCGCGCGTTTGCAGCTTCTGCTCGTTGGTGAGGAACCAGTCGATCGGCTCATGTGAGGCTGAGCCGCTGATCAGCGCGACCTTGGTGTCGCTATCGAGGAACACTTCTTTGAAGTAGTTCGCGAACTTGAGATCCTCGAGCGTCTGCGGCTTGCCGACCAACGCCGGGTTCCACCCGGCCTTGCCCACCGCTTCACGCGAGCGCGCGAAGCCTTCCAGCCGCGTCTTGTCGTGCAGGTAGTGGGTATGCATGTCCATGATGAACTGGCCCGCGAGCGCCTTGGCACGCTCGGCCGCCGCCTCGGGTTGCTGCGCTTCGGCTTTCGACACGCCGAACACCGGGCCGAATGTGTCGTTCATCGCGAGGAAGGCGGCCGCCATGCCCGACGAGGTCTGAAAGAACCGCCGCCGCGACATGCCGTGCTTCTTCGCGAACGTGCCGCCGTATTCCTTTACTCGGGCTTCGAACTCTTTTTGCTTCGCAGACTGCGGCGCAGGCATGAATTCGTCGCTCGACACCGATTGCGTGGGAATCGGCGAGCGGAACATGCGTTGCTCGGCGAACGCGACTTGCTCGAGTTCTTCGGGGCTCATGTTGAGGGGCATCTGGTATCTCCTCCGGCGTAACGATCCTCGAAGCAGGTTCGCACAACGTGTTCGGCCGGCTGCTGTCGGCTCTGTCGGGTGCGCGCGATCATAGTACAGAGGCGCACTCGCGCCGGCCGTGTCTGGTGCTTCGGGCGCCGTCGGCGCAGAATTTGCACCAACCCGGTTTTCGAAAGGCGCACCGTGCCCCGCATTCCCCTTTTCCCGCTGACCGACATGACGCCGGAACAGCGCGACGCGTACGAGACGGCATCGAGCGGACCGGGTGGTCCAGTGCGCGGCCCGACCACCGCGGTCCTGCACAACCCGGAACTGGCCCGGTCGTGGCGCGCGATGGGTGATCTGCTGCGCTTCAAGACGAGTCTGCCGCTCAGGCTCTCCGAGATCGCCATCCTCGTCGCCGCGCGCCGCTGGACTGCGCAGTTCGTCTGGTCGACGCACACACAAGCGGGATTGAAGGCTGGCATCAGCGCCGCGACGATCGAGTCGATTCGCACGAATCAGCGTCCGTCCTCGATGGCCGCCGACGAAACTGCCGTGTACGACTTCGCGCACGAACTGGCCGAGCACGGCAAGGTGAACGCGGCCGTGTACCAGCGCGCGCTTGGTGCGTTCGGCACCACCGGCGTGGTCGAACTCACCGTCCTGGTGGGCTACTACTCGATGGTGGCGATGACCGTCAACGCGCACGAGATCGCGGTGCCGGATGGATCGGTGCCGCTGCCACCACGCGCCGGGTGATCAACGCTGCCGATCGCGACACGTCGCATCATCTATCGCATCACGCCTACCGACCCGCTCACCACGCACAACCCGACAAAGGAGCCTGCCCATGTCCCCGGAAGAAAAACTCAAATCGCTTGGCCTCACGCTGCCAGCGGTGCCCAATCCTGTGGGCAACTACGTGCCATTCAAGCGCGACGGCAACACGATCTATTGTTCCGGACAGGGGCCGCGTCGCGCCGACGGCAGTCTGGTCACCGGCAAGGTAGGCCGCGACTACACCTGGCAGGAGGCCTACGAGCACGCCAAGATCATCGGGCTGCAATTGCTCGCCACCGCGAAAATCGCCGCCGGCGGTGATCTGAGCAAAGTCGAAGTGCTCAAGGTGCTCGGTATGGTCAACGCCATCCCCGAGTTTGCCGATCAGCCCAAGGTCATCAACGGCTGCTCCGATCTGTTCGTCGAGGTACTGGGCGATCGCGGTCGTCACGCACGCTCGGCAGTGGGCATGGGCTCGCTGCCGAACCAGATCTCGGTGGAGATCGAAGCGGTGATGCGGGTGGTGCCGTAAACACCCGTGTCTGCGGATAGAGACAACCATGAGTGAACTCGATCGCTTCCTGGCAGCACGCGATCTGCTGCAAACCCACCGCACCGACTACACGCGTGCTTGCGCCGAGTTCACCTGGCCGGCGCTCGATGACTTCAACTGGGCGCTCGACTATTTCGATGCGATCGCGCGTCGCAACGATGCGCCGGCCTTGCGCATCCTCGAAGAGTCAGGCGCGGACAGCTCGCTCAGCTACGCCGAACTGAGCCAGCGCTCGAATCAGGTGGCGAATTTTCTGGTGGAGCACGGCGCAAGAGCGGGCGATCGCATCCTGCTGATGCTCGCCAACGAAGTGCCCTTGTGGGAGACGATGCTGGCGGCGATCAAGCTCGGTGCCGTGGTCATTCCCGCCACACCACTGTTGCACGGTGCCGATCTCGCCGACCGACTGCAGCGCGGCAAGGTGCGCCACGTCGTCACCAACGCCGCGGGAGTGCCCAAATTCGATGATCTGCCCGCTGCCGCACTCGCGGGCATCAATCGCATTACCGTGAGCGGCGCACGCGAAGGTTGGATCGACTTCCAGCGTTCAGCATCGCAACCGTTGAGCTTCACGCCGGCGACTCGCACGCGCGCCGCCGATCCGCTGCTCGAGTACTTCACCTCCGGCACCACCGCGAAACCCAAGCTCGTCCAGCACACACAGCAAAGCTATCCGGTCGGCCACTTGTCGACGATGTACTGGCTCGGGCTGCAGAAGCGCGACGTGCACTGGAACATCAGCTCGCCGGGCTGGGCCAAGCACGCATGGAGCTGCTTCTTCGCGCCGTTCAACGCGCAGGCGTGCGTGTTCATCTACAACTACACGCGCTTCAACGGCCCGGCGATTCTGGATGTGCTCGTGCGCTGCGGCGTGAACACGCTGTGCGCACCGCCGACGGTGTGGCGCATGCTGATCCAGGAAGATCTCAAACGCTGGCCGGTGAAGCTGCGCGAGTTGATCTCCGCCGGCGAGCCGCTCAACCCCGAAGTGATCGAGCAGGTGCGCGCGGCGTGGAACATCACCATCCGCGACGGCTACGGGCAGACCGAAACCACCGCGCAGATCGGCAATCCGCCCGGAGCGACGCTCAAGCCGGGCTCGATGGGCCGGCCGATGCCGGGCTATCGCATCACGCTGCTCGATGTCGACGGCAAACCCGCCGACGAGGGTGAGATCTGCATTGATCTGGCGCATCGACCGGTCGCGCTGATGACGGGATACGCCGACGACGTCGAGAAGAACGCCGAGGTGATGCGCGAGGGCTACTACCACACCGGCGATGTCGGCATGCGCGACGCCGAGGGCTACATCACCTACGTCGGTCGCGCCGACGACGTGTTCAAAGCGTCGGGCTATCGCATCAGTCCGTTCGAGCTGGAGAGCGTGCTGATCGAACATCCGGCCGTTGCCGAGGCCGCGGTCGTGCCCTCACCGGATGCAATGCGCGGCTTCGTACCCAAGGCGTACGTGATCCTCGCGCAGGGCCATGCGCCCGATGGCAACACCGCGACCAGCATCTTCAAGTTCGTGCGCGAGCGCGTGCCGGGCTACAAACTGGTGCGGCGGATCGAGTTCAGCGATCTGCCCAAGACCATCTCCGGCAAGATCCGGCGCGTGGAGTTGCGCGGGCAGGAGAAGACGCGGCCGGCGAGCGGAGCGCGCAACGAGCGCGAGTTTCTGGAGGAGATGGTGAAGTAGTCTGGTGTTAGGCGCTGCGCGCCTGCGCGATCAGCGCGCGCAACCGCGCCGGCGTCGCCGGCAACTCCGCGATCGTCACCCCGAGCGGACGCAGCGCATCCTCGATCGCCGACACGATCGCGCTCGGCGCCGCGATGGTCCCGCTTTCGGCCGCGCCTTTTACGCCCAGCGGGTTGTTGGGCGTCGGTGATTCCATGTGCACGATCTCGATGTGCGGCACGCAGTCCGCCGTCGGCAACAGATAGTCGGCGTACGTGCCGGTCAGGGGCTGGCCATTCTCGTCGTAGCGCATCCATTCGTACAAGGTCATGCCGATGCCGTGTACGACGGCGCCCAGCACCTGGCCCTCGACCATGAGCGGATTGATCATGCGTCCGCAGTCGTGCACGACGACGTAGCGAACGAGGCGCACTTCGCCGGTGTCGATGTCGACTTCTGCTTCAACCACGTGCGTGCCGTTGTTGTAGGTCAGTCCGCTCGGTTGAAAATCGATCGCGGCGGCAAGTCCCGGTGTGGCGCCGCCTGGCAGTGCAAAGCCCGGCGTGCCGGCCAGCGCGTGCGCGATTTGCGCCAGACTCTTGCTGAGCTTCGGCACGCCTTTGACTTGCACCGAGCCGTCGCGCAATTCGAGATCGTCGGCCGAGACTTCCAGCATTGCCGCGGCGGCCTGGCGGGCTTTGTCGGCGACTTCGCGCGCAGCGATCACCACCGCATTGCCGGCCGTCACCGCCTGGCGGCTGGCGAATGCGCCAAGGCCGAGCGGACTGGCCTGCGTATCGCCATCGACAACGTTGACCTTGTCGGGTGCCACGCCCATTACGCCGGCGACAAGCTGCGCGAGCATCGTCTTCACGCCCTGACCCTGCGCCGTCGCGCCGGTGGTGACGATGACCGAACCCGAAGGGCCGACGCGCACCGACGCACTCTCGAACGGCCCGCGTCCGGTCGCTTCGACGTAGTTCGCCAGCCCCAGCCCGATCCAGCGCCCTTCGCGGCGCGCCGCCTGCTGTCGCGCCGGAAAGTCGTGCCAGCCCGCGGCCTCGAGGCAACGCCGCTGCGATTCGGGATAGTCGCCGCTGTCGTACTTCATCGCCTGACCGTCGCGCTGCACGATCGGCACGCTGTAGGGCATCTGCTGCGCCGGGATCAGATTGCGCCGCCGCACTTCATCACGCGCGATGCCGCGGTGCGAAGCGATGCGATCGAGGAATCGCTCCATCACGAAGGTGCCCTGCGGACGCCCCGCTCCGCGCGTCGGCGCCACCGCGACGAGATTGGTGAGGCACCACAGGATCTCGAGCTGAAACGCAGGCAGCACGTACGGGCCGATGAGGTTCGTGCCGGCGTTGTATGGCGTGGCCACGCCGTAGGGCGTCGACGATCCGTGATCGTGATGGAGCCTGCCGCGGATGCCGAGCAGCTTGCCGTCATCGGTGAAGGCGACTTCCATGTCCCAGAGCTGATCGCGCTCCATCGCGGTGGCGACGAAATTCTCCAGCCGATCTTCGATCCACTTGATCGGTCGACCGAGCACGAGCGCCGCGGCGGGCAGCGCGAGTTCCTCGGGATGAAACACCGCCTTCGGCCCGAACGCGCCGCCGACATCGGGCGCGATCACGCGAATGCGATGCTCGGGCAGACCCAGCGCCGCCACCAGCAGCGCACGCGCGCGGTGCGGCATCTGCGTGGTCGACCATACCGTGAGCACGTCGTCGTTCGCATCGGCCCGCGCGATCAGCGCCCGCGTCTCGATCGAATGGCCGCCGCCCTTGTGCATGCGAAAACGCTCGCGCAATCGATGCGGTGCGCTCGCGAATGCTGCGTCAGTGTCGCCGTACTTCATCACCGTGTGCGCGACCAGATTGTCGGGGCAGTCCAGGCGCGCTTTGGGTGCATCGGCGGCAACGCCGACCTCCGGATCGATCACCGCGGGCAGGATCTCCAGCTCAGGATCGATGTGCTGCGCGGCGTCTTCGGCGAGATGACGACTATCGGCCACGATGATGGCGATCGGCTCGCCCAGATAGGTGATCTCGTCGTTCGCGAGGCAGATCGGATCGACGTGGAAGCGGATCATCCCCGAGGGTGTCGCGGTGGGGATCCGGTCTTGCGCGAGCATCGGCCGCAGATCCGAATAGGTCAGCACCGCATGCACCCCCGGCATCGCGCGCGCGGTACTGGTAACGATGCGACGGATGCGCGCGTGCGCGACCTGGCTGCGCACGAACACGGCGTGCAGCATGTCGGGGACTGCGATGTCGTCGACGAACCGGCCCTGGCCGCGCAGCAGGCGCGGATCTTCGATGCGGGGCAGGCGCTGGCCGATGAGAGCGGAGAGCGTTGGATTCATCTCACGGCCTTCGTCAGCCAACCGGGGATTGACCGTATGGCTTGCCGGTATTCCAGCGACTGGAATTCAGCGATCAGAGCGATGGTCGTGACCGCGCATCCACGGTAGTTTCATTCCGGCTCAATCCCCGCCTTCTTCAACACCGCCGCGATCGCCGCCCGCTCGGCCTTCGCCAGCTCGTGGATGCGCTGCGGCGTGCTGTGCGCCGTGGTGATGCCCAGGCTCGAATAGCGCTCCTGCACTTCGGGCAGCTTCACGATGCGGCCAAGCTCGGTGTTGAGCCGGGTGATCACATCGCTCGGCGTGCCTTTGGGTACGACAACCGCCCACCACGTGTCGGCGGTAAAACCCCCAGCGCCTTCCTCGGCCATCGTCGGCACGTCGGGCAGGATCGGTGAACGCGCGTTACTCGTCACCCCAAGCGCCTTGAGCTTGCCCGATTTGATGTGCGGCATCGCCGGGACCATGTCGGAGAAGATCACGTGCAACTGACCGGCGACGAGATCGGTCACCGCCTGGCCGGTACCCTTGTACGGAATGTGCGTGAGATCGGTGCCGGTGACGGTCTTGAACATCTCGGCGCTGATGTGCGAAATGATGCCGCGGCCGCCTGAGCCGTAGTTGATCTTGCCCGGCTGCGCCTTGGCGAGCGCGATCAGATCCTTCACCGAATTGATCGGCACCGACGGATGCGCCACCAGCACCTGCGTGGCCGCCGCCACCAGCGACACCGGCGCGAAGTCGTTGTCGGGGTCGAACGGCAGCTTCTTGAACAGATACGGATTGATCGTGTACGCGCCGTTGTTGGACAGCAATAGCGTGTAGCCGTCGGCCGGAGCCTTGGCCACCAGTTCGTGCCCGATGTTCGCGCTCGCCCCGGGACGGTTCTCGACGACGACGGTCTGGCCCAGGCCCTCGGTCATCTTCAGGGCGAGCAGACGGCTCAATACGTCGGAAGTACCGCCGGTGGGAAACGGTGCGATGAAGCGGATCGGCTTGACAGGGTAGTTGCCCTGCGCGAATGCCGTTGAGCCGCACATCAGCACTGCCGCCGCGAGGGTACGCACCGCCATCGCACCACGCAGAAGCTTCATAGTCAGTGATCTCGTCGATTTCACTCTTTGCCTCCTCGTTTTTCGTCGGTCCGACCGCACCGAGGTTAGCGCATGCGCCGGACAATCGCATGGAGCTCGATGGTTGACGCTCGGCACCGGCCGCGCTACAAGCCGGGCTTGATCCGGGCAAGCCACACTTGAGGAGACGAGGATGACCGATTGGTGCAATTGCGGCCAGCCGCATGCGACGAGTGCAAACATCACGCCCGCACGGCGCAGCTTTCTCTCGGCGCTGGGCGCATTGGGCGCCGCGTCCTTGCTGCCCGGCTGCGAAACGCTCGGCTCGCCCGCCGCCGGCAAGCCGCATCGCATCGACATCCACCATCACATCATGCCCCCAGCGTATGTGGCCGAATCAATCAAGCAGGGGCTGCCCAAGCCGCCGCCATGGTCGGTGCAGCAATCGATCGAGGACATGGATCGCAACGGCATCGCCACGTCGGTGGTTGCACTGATGCAACCGGGTGCGTATTTCAACAACCCGGAGCTGGATCGGAAGATGGCGCGCGAGTCGAACGAATACGCCGCGAAGATGACGCGCGACCATCCCGGGCGCTTCGGCTCGTTCGCGACGCTGCCGCTGATGGACACCGACGGCACGCTGCGTGAGATCGAGTACGCGTTCGACACGCTGCGTGCCGACGGCATCGGCCTGATGACGAGCTACGGACCGAAGTATCTGGGCGATGCGCAGTTCGATCCGATCTGGAAGGAGCTCAACCGGCGCAAGGCGACGATCTACACCCATCCGCTGTCGCCGGCGTGCTGTCGCAATCCGGTGCCGGGGCTGCCACCGGCGATGATCGAGTTCGCCACCGACACCACGCGCACCATCGCGAGCCTGTTGTTCACCGGCACGGCGCACCGCTACCCCGACATCAACTGGATCTTCTCGCACTCGGGCGGCACGATGCCGTTCCTGTGGAGCCGCTTCACCCGCCAGGAGCGCGACATCGGCGCGAAGGCGAAGGAAGTCATGCCCGACGGCGTGCTCTCCTACATCCGCCGCTTCTACTACGACACCGCGCAGGGGCATCATGAGGGCGCGATCCGTGCCCTGCGCCAGCTCGTATCCACCTCGCAGATCATGTACGGCACCGACTTCCCCTATCGGCTCGGCGCCGAGGTAAAAGACGGGCTGGGCGAGCGTGAATTCAGCGCGACCGAACGCATGGCGATCGATCGTGACAATGCGCTGCGCGTCATGCCGAAGCTGAGAATCGCCTGAGTTTCCGCACCGCGCCTGCGGCGGATCTACGCCAGAGAACATCAGGAGCACGCGATGAGCATCACACTGTGTCCGATCACCCCGAACTTCGCGGCCGAAGTGGGCGACGTGAACCTCGCCGCGCTCAGCGCTGAAGATATCGAAGCGGTCAAACAGGCGTTCTGGAAGTACGCGGTGCTGGTGTTTCCCGATCAGCGCCTCACGGCGGAGCAGCATCTGGCCTTCGCGCGCAACTTCGGGCCGCTGGAGACCACGATCGCGGTGCATCGCCCCGAGGAGAAGCTGCGCATCGATCCGCACTTTGCCGACGTGTCGAACCTCGATCCCGACGGCAAGCCATGGGATCGCGACAGTCGCCGCCGGCTGCACGAGTTGGGCAACCGGCTATGGCACACCGACAGCGCGTTCAAGCGCGTGCCGGCGCTCGCCTCGCTGCTCTACGCGCGGTCGATTCCTCCGGTGGGCGGACACACCGAGTTCGCGGATCTGCGCGCCGCCTATGAAGCGCTGCCCGAATCGATGAAGCAGCGCCTGCAAGGACTGGTGGCCGAACACGCGATCATGTATTCGCGCGCGCGGCTGGGCTTCACGAATTTCACCGAGGATGAGCGTCGCGCGATGCCGCCGGTGCCGCAGGTGCTGGTGCGCACCATTCCGCAGAACGGGCGCAGAACGCTCTATCTGGCCTCACACGCGGGCCGCATCGTCGGCATGCCGGACGAGGAAGGCAAGGCGCTGCTCGACCAACTCGCCGCCCACGCCACGCAGCGCCAGTTCGTCTACACGCACCGCTGGCGCGCGCACGATCTGGTGATGTGGGACAACCGCTGCACCATGCATCGCGGCACCGAGTTCGATGATCTGCGTTGGCAGCGCGATGTGCAGCGTGCGACGGCTGGCGACGTTGCCAATACGTGCGAACAGGAAGGCGTTGAAGTCGCTCTCCCGCCCCCCGCCCTCGCCTCTCTCGCGCCGCTTCGCGCCTAGAGAGGGAGGG
>CADEDU010000015.1:0-26260 GCA_902826155.1 uncultured beta proteobacterium | reverse complement strand
GTGCCCTGGGTGCCCAGGATCTTCAGCACCTTCTTGTACGTGGCATCGCTCACGCGGCGCTTCGCGTACAGCTCGTCGACGAAATCGTAGATCGCCAGCTCGTCGCCCTTGGCGCCGACCGGGCGGCGTCCGGCCTTGATCGCGCTCACCGTCGAGGCCTTTACCCCCGCGCTCTGCGCGATGGGGTCGTGCGCGTACCACTCGTACTGTGCGCGCCACTTGCGCGCGGTGCACAGGATCGCCAGCTCCGATAAACGCGGCGGCACCGTCGTCTTCAAGCGCACGTAGCCGCCGAGTTCCTGAGCGCGCATGCCGTACTCGGGTGCATCCATGAAGATGGCGAACGGACCAGCCATCTGGAATTTGCCGCGCGGCCCCGACGCAATCGCATCGCGCAGGACCTTCTGTGCCGGGCTGAGCTTGTCGAGGTCGGGATGGACGAGGCGCGGCGCGGGCGTTGCCGGGGATTTCTTCTTCGCGGTTTTCTTGGGTGCCATGGTTAATCGCTGAGTGAGTTGGGAGATCGGATGTCGGGCGCAATCCTGCTTGGTGGTTCAACTTATGTAGCGTGGCTTGTGGTTCGACTCGCTCACCACGAACGGCCATTGAAGCATCAAACACCGAGATAACGATGCCACAGCGACCGGTCGTCGTTGAGCATTTTCGAGTCGCCCTGCCACACCACGCGGCCGCGCTCGATGATCGTGTGCCGGTCGGCGATGCGCACCAGCCGCTCGATGTACTTGTCGATCACCAGGATCGTCTGACCGGCGGCCTTGAGTTCGGCCAGGCAGCGCCAGATCTCCTCGCGGATCATTGGCGCCAGGCCCTCGGTGGCCTCATCGAGGATCAACAGATACGGATTGGTCATCAGCGCGCGGCCGATGGCGAGCATCTGCTGCTCACCGCCCGAGAGCTGGTTGCCCATGTTGGTTTCGCGCTCGGCCAGTCGCGGAAAAAACTGGAACACGCGCTCCAGCGTCCATGGATTGGACGAGCCGTTGCGGTTGCCGGCAAACGCGATGAGGTTCTCGCGCACGGTCAGGTTGGGAAAGATCTGCCGCCCTTCGGGGACGAGGGCCACACCGAGACGCGCGATCCGGTCGCTCGCCTCGGCCTCGATCCGCTTGCCGCGGAACTCGATCTCGCCACCGCGCGCGCGCGTGAGCCCCATGATCGAGCGGATCGTGGTGGTCTTGCCCATGCCGTTGCGGCCGAGCAGCGTGGCGACTTCGCCCTGGCGGATTTCGAAGTCGATGCCGAACAGCACCTGGCTCGCGCCGTAGGCGGTTTCCAACCGGCGCACGCCCAGCAGCGGCGCGCTCATCGATCCGCCTCGCTCGTGGCTTCGTCGCCGAGATAGGCGCGCTTCACTTCATCGTTCGCGCGGATCGCCTCGGGTGCGCCGGTGGCGATGATGCGGCCGTTGACGAGCACCGAGATGCGATCGGCGAGACGAAACACCGCGTTCATGTCGTGCTCGACCAGCAGCACCGACACGGTCGCCTTGAGCGCCTGGATGAGCGGGATCATGCGCTCGGACTCCTCCGGGCCCATGCCGGCCATCGGCTCATCGAGCAACACCAGTTTGGGCTGCGTTGCCAGCGCCAGGCCGACTTCGAGCTGGCGCTGCTCGCCGTGGGCGAGATTGCCCGCAAGCGCCTGCGCCCGATCGATCAAGCCGACGCGTTCGAGAATGCGACGCGCTTCGTCGAACAGCGCAGTCTCGCTGGTCACTGGCCGCCAGAAGCGCAGACTCGAACCGCTGCGTGCCTGCACCGCGAGCGCGACGTTGTCGAGCACCGAAAACGGTCGGAAGATGCTGGTGATCTGGTAGGACCGCGCCAGGCCAAGATGCACGCGCTCGTGGGCCGAACGGCGCGTGATCTCGGTGCCGGCGAAGGTGATGCGACCGGTGTCGGGCATCAGTGCGCCGGAGAGCTGCGCGATGAGCGTGGTCTTGCCGGCGCCGTTCGGACCGATCAGCGCATGAATCTCGCCCGGCTGCACGTCGAGCGACACGTCGTCGGTGGCGACCACGCCGCCGAAGCGCTTGTTCAACCCGGCAATGTCGAGCATCGCGCTCACTCAATGCCCCTTCATCTGCGGCTTCTTGCTCAGCAGGCCACCGATGCCTTGCGGGGCAAGCAATACGATGACCAGGAGAATGATCCCCACCGGCAGCTGCCAGTAGATCGTGTAGCTCGACAGCACTTCCTCCAGCAGCAGCAGCACCAATGCGCCGATCGCCCCGCCGTACAGATAAGCCACGCCGCCCAGGATCACCATGATCATCAGCTGACCCGATTGCACCCAGTCGATCAGCTTCGGGCTGACGAATGAATTCTGGTTGGCGAGCAGCGCACCGGCCAGTCCGGCGAGCGCACCGGCAATGACGAAGCAGATGAGCTTGTAGCGGTAGGTCGCGAAGCCGATGGTTTCCATCCGCGCTTCGTTCATGCGGATCGCCTCGATCACCCGGCCGAAGCGCGCGTGGACGAGCCGGTGCAGGCCGTAGAGCGTGGCCACCATCAGCACCATCACGACGTAGTACCAGGTGAGATCGTCCTTCAGGTTCAGGCCGAAGCCGACGCTGGAACGCGACGGCATGTTCAGGCCGTCTTCGCCGCCGTACTCCTTCATCGAGATAAAGATGTAGTACATCATCTGCGCGAAGGCGAGCGTGATCATGATGAAGTACACGCCACGGGTGCGCAGCGAAATCGCGCCGATCGCCAGGGCGAACAGTCCGGCGATCAGCACCGCGAGCGGCCAGGTGATCCAGGCGCTCGCCACGCCCTCGACCGTGAGGATGCCCACGGTGTAGGCGCCCGCGCCGAGAAACGCCGCGTGGCCGAAGCTCACCATGCCGCCGTTGCCCAGGATGAGATTGAGGCTGGAGGCGGCGATCGCGTAGATCATGATCCGCGCCGCGAAGCTGATGTAGAACTCCTGCCCGATCGCCTTGGCCACGAGCGGGAATGCAATCAACGCCACCAGCGCACCGATCACGAACAGCCGATGCTTACCCATCGTTGCGGCGGCCTCCCGCGGCGATGTTCGGCATCGTGATTGCCTGACCGGCCCGTTCGCGACGGCGCACTACTTCATGTTGCATGCGCTGGCGAAGCTGTCGCGGTGATCCTTGAAGATCGTGCCGATCACCTTGTTGCGGATCTGATCGCCTTCCTTCACCACCTGGCGCAGGAAGAACGTCTGGATCGGCATGTGGTTGTTGTTGAACTTGAAATCGCCGCGCACGCTGGCGAACTTGGCCGCGCGCATCGCCTGGCGGAATGCGTTCTTGTCTTCGACCTTGCCGTTGACCTGCTGCACCGCCGCGTCGATCAGCGCCGCCGTGTCGTAGCCCAACGCTGCGTAAGCCGATACCGGCCGGCCGTACTCCTTCTCGAACGCCTGCACGAATGCCTTGTTGGCGGGATTGTCCAGATCGCGGCTCCATTGCAGCGAGTTGTACGCGCCCACCACCGAATCGCCCACCGCCTTGATGATGTCTTCCTCGAAGTTGAAGCCGAAGCCGTAGAGCGGAATGTCCTTGAGCAACCCGGCCTGCTGATACTGCTTGATGAAGTTGATGCCCATCGCACCGGGCAGGAAGATGAACACCGCCTCAGGTTTGGCGGCGCGGATCTGGCCGATCTCGGCGGCGTAGTCGGGCTGATTGATCTTGATGTAGATCTCGGAGGCGACGTTGCCCTTGTAGAAGCGTTTCAGACCCGCCACCGCGTCGCGCCCCGACGGAAAGTTCGGCACCAGCGTGAGCACGTTCTTGACGCCCTTGTCCTGCAGATGCTTGCCCATCGCCTCGTGCGGGTTGTCGTTCTGGTAACCGACCGAGAAGAACCACGGGCTGCATTTGTCGCCGGCGAGATCAGACGGGCCGGCGATGGTGGACACCATGAACGTCTCGTTGGCGACCAGGTACGGATGCACCGCGAGCACGATGTTGGCGTTGATGGTGCCGGCGATGATGTCGACGCGTTCGCGGCGCACGAGCCGCTCGGCCGCCTGCTTGGCGGCATCCGGATTGAACTGATCGTCGGCCACCAGCACTTCGGCCGGCAGCCCGCCGAGCTTGCCGCCGCGCATCTTCACAAGCAGGTTGAAACCATCGCGTGCTTCGCTGCCGAAATAGCCGCTCGGGCCCGACATCGTCGACAGGAAGCCCACCTTCATCTTGTCGGCGGCGTTGGCCGAGGTGACGAGCGTTGCCGCCGAAGCCAGCGCCAGGGTCAGTGCAATGCGTTTGAACATGCTTGGTCTCACTGAAGAGGAACGACGTTTAACCGCGCGCCGGGAACAGTCCCTGCGGCTTCCAGAACAGTACAGCGGCCATCAACACGTAGATCAGGATCGACGCCACCGCCGGCCCCAGGTTGGATGCGACCTGCGGCGGCAGGAACTCGCGGAACAGCATCGGCAGGAACGCGCGCCCGATCGTATCCACCATGCCCACCAGCAGCGAGCCGACCAGCGCCCCGCGGATCGAGCCGATGCCGCCGATGACGATCACCACGAACGCGAGAATCAGGATGCTCTCGCCCATGCCGACCTGCACCGCGAGGATCGGCCCGAGCATCGCACCGGCCACCGCGCACAGCGCCGCGCCCACGCCGAACACCACGGTGAACAGCAGCTTGATGTTCACGCCCATCGCGGTAGCCATTTCGCGATTCGATGCCCCGGCGCGCACCAGCATGCCGGTGCGCGTTTTCGCGACCAGGAAGTAGAGCAGCACCGCCACCGCCAGACCGACCGCGATGATCAGCAGCCGATAGGAGGAATAGCTCATGCCCGGAAACAGCTCGACCGGCCCGGACAGCGCCTTGGGCGTGTTGAGCATCATCGGCTGCGTGCCCCAGATCATGCGCACCAGCTCGTTGGCGATCAGCAGGATCGCGAAAGTGGCGAGCACCTGTGTCATGTGATCGCGCGCATAGAGCTGCCGCAGCAGGCTCACCTCGAGCAGCATGCCGATCGCCGCCGTGGCGATGATGGCCAGCGGCACGGCCACGAGGAACGAGCCGGTGAGCTGGATCAACGTCGCGGCGATATAGGCCCCGACCATGTAGATCGAGCCGTGCGCGAGGTTGATCATGTCCATTATCCCGAACACGAGCGTGAGGCCCGCGGCGAGCAGGAACAGCATCAGCCCGAACTGCAGACCGTTCAGCGTCTGCTCGAAGATGAGAATTGCGGACACGTGAAACCTACTTCAGCGGGCACTCCTTGGCGTACGCGTCGGCATGGTTGGTGAACACCGTGCCCATGGTCTTGTTGACCAGCCGGCCCTGCGCGTCTTTGCCGACCACGCGCAGATAGTAGTTCTGCACCGGGAAGCCGTTGTTGTTGATGCGGTACTCGCCACGGATCGACCTGGCCTTCGTGGTCTTGAGCGCGCGCATGAACGCCTCGCGATCCTCGACCTTGCCCTTCACTGCACGCACCGCCGCGTCGATGAGCAGCGCGGTGTCGTAGCCCTGTGCGGCATAGAGCGACGGAACACGCTTGAGCTCCTTCTCGAAGTCGGCGACGAAGCGCTTGTTGTCGGCGTTGTCGAAATCAGGTGCCCACTGCGCGGTGTTGAACAGGCCGAGCATCGAATCACCCACCGCGGGGATCGTATCCATGTCGGCGGAGAAGCCCGGCAGGATGAGCTGGATGTCTTTCGACAGCCCGCCCGCCACGAACTGCTTGATGAAGTTGATGCCCATGCCGCCGGGCATGAACACGTACACCGCTTCGGGCTTGGCGGCGCGCACCTGCGCCAGCTCGGCCGCGAAATCGAGCTGGCCGAGCTTCACGTACACCTCATCGGCAAGCTTGCCCTTGTAGAAGCGCTTGAAGCCGGTGAGCGCATCCTTGCCGGCGGGATAGTTGGGCGCCATCAGGTAGGTGTTCTTGTAGCCCTTGGTGGTCGCGTGCTGCCCGGCCGCTTCGTGGTTGGCGTCGTTCTGCCACGCCGCCGAGACGAACCACGGGCTGCAGCCCTTGCCGGCCAGCTGTGACGGTCCGGCGTTGGCCGAGACGAACGGCGTCTTGGTTTCGAACGCCACCGGTGCCGCGGCCAACAGGATGTTCGAGTAGATGATGCCGGTGACCAGATCGACGCGGTCGCGCTTCACGTAGCGGTCGGTCACCTGCTTGCCCACTTCCGGATTGAACTGATCGTCCGTGGCGAGCACTTCGGCGGATAAACCACCCAGCTTGCCGCCCAGGTGCTTGACCGCGAGATTGAAACCGTCACGCACGTCGATGCCAGGTTGCCCTGCGGGACCCGAGAGCGTCGTCACCAGACCGACTTTGACCTTGTCGGCGGCCAGCACGGGTGCCGCGGCCAATAAAACGCTGAGAGCGCTTAGCGTGGCCAGTACGAGCGTCCGTGCGTGCTTGTGAGTGCCTGTTCCTTGTTGCATTCCCATCCCCTCTCGGATCCAGTTTGTTTGCTTCATCAGCGCGCGGTTACTACCACTTCAGCGGACATCGCGCCACGTGCGGATCACCGAGCGCCTTGGCCACGGTGCCTACGGTCTTGTTGGTGATGCGGCCCTGCGCGTCGCGACCGATGACGCGCAGATACCAGTCCTGAATCGGATAGTTGTTGTTGCCCCATTTGAAATCGCCGCGCACCGACTGGAACCGTTTGGCGCGCAACGCTTTGATCACCGCTTCGCGATCTTCCACCTTGCCCTTCACGTCGCGCGCCGCCGCATCGATCAACATCGCAGTGTCGTAGCCCTGGGCGGCGAACACCGTGGGCAGGCGACCGTACTCCTTCTGGAACGCAGTGACGAACTTGCGGTTGGCCTCATTGTCGAGGTCGTGCGCCCAGTGCGCGGTGTTGAACAGGCCGAGCATCGGCTCGCCGACTGCCTTGATGATGTCTTCGTCGGCAGTCACACCGGCCATGAGCAGCGCGATGTCCTTCGACAACCCGGCCGCGACGAACTGCTTGATGAAGTTGATGCCCATGCCACCGGGCAGGAACGAGAACAGCGCCTCGGGTTTGGCAGCGCGGATCTGCGCCAGCTCGGCCGCGTAGTCGAGCTGCCCCAGCTTCACGTACACCTCGTCGGCGACTTTGCCCTTGTAGTACGACTTGAAGCCCGACAGGGCATCTTTGCCGGCCGGATAGTTGGGCGCGATCAGGTACACGCTCTTGAAGTCGCGCTGTGCCGCCAGCAAACCGGCCGCGCCATTGTTGACGTCGTTCTGCCACGAGGCGGAGAAGAAGTAGCGGTTGCAGCCTTCACCGGCGAGCTGCGACGGCCCGGCGTTGGCACTGATGTACGGGGTCTTTGCCTCGAATGCCACCGGCCCCACCGCCAGCATCACGTTCGAGAACACGATCCCGGTCAGAAAGTCGACGCGGTCGCGCTTGACCAGGCGATCGGCGAGCTGCTTGCCGGTATCGGGATTGAGCTGGTCATCGAGCACCGTGACTTCGGCCGGCAACCCGCCGAGCTTGCCGCCGTTCAACTTCACCGCGAGATTGAACGCATCGCGGATATCGATCCCCAGCGCCGCGTTGGGCCCCGACAAGGTCGAGATGAAACCCACCTTCACCTTGTCGGCGGCAACGGCTGGCTGGGCAAGCGCAAGCGCCAAGCCTGCGGCGAACAGCAATTTCTTCATGGCGATCCTTTGGGGGTGGCAACGAAGCCGTGCGGGCGGGAGCGGCAACTCTGGCGGTAATCGGGGTGGGTTGCTCGAGGCTCGGGAGTGCGAAGGGTACGAACGCAGGGATATGAAGGACTACGGAGGCGCCGCGCAGGGTCGAGACGGTGCGGGCGAAATTGTAGCCGTAGCGTTCGGCTGCCGGGGCAAGAACGGCAGCCCCCGCCACGCCAACGCTGGGTCCTCAGCCTATGGGTTCTCGGCCGCTGGGTTTTCCGATGCTTGCCTCCCCGCCGTTAGGTTCCCTGCCCATACGGTTCGAGTAAGCTCGGCTCCTCCTCGTCGATCGCGGAGTTGCGCGTTTGGACAACTCGTCTTCAGTGGCCTGCTCAGCCCCTCGTCACGCGCCAGGCGCGCTGCTCGATGCGCTGTCACGCCGGTTCGGCGAACGCGCAAGCACCACCCAGGCCGTGCGCGACCACCACGGCCGCGACGAATCGCCCTTTCCGATCGCGGCGCCCGATGCGGTGGTGTTCGCACATTCGACCGACGAGGTCGCCGATGCCGTGCGACTGTGCGCGATGCACCGCACGCCGATCATCGCGTTCGGTGCGGGCACCTCATTGGAGGGCCACATCCAGGCCATCGCCGGCGGGGTGACGATCGATCTCACCGGCATGAACCAGGTGCTGGCGGTGCGCGCCGACGATCTCGATGCCACGGCGCAGGCGGGCGTGACGCGCAAGCAATTGAACGAACAGCTGCGCGACACCGGCCTGTTCTTTCCGCTCGATCCCGGCGCCGATGCCACGCTCGGGGGCATGGCCGCGACGCGCGCTTCCGGCACCAACGCCGTGCGCTACGGCACGATGCGCGAGAACACGCTTGCACTGACCGCAGTGTTGGCCGACGGAAGCGTGGTTCGCACCGGTTCGCGCGCACGCAAGTCGGCGGCCGGCTACGACCTCACGCGCCTGCTGGTGGGCTCTGAAGGTACGCTCGGCATCATCACCGAGGTGACGGTGCGATTGCATCCGCAGCCCGAGGCGATCTCCAGTGCCGTGTGCACGTTTCAGACGGTGCGCACGGCGGTGGAAACGGTGATCGCCACGATCCAGTCCGGTATTCCGGTGGCACGCTGCGAATTTCTGAACGTGATGTCGGTGCGCGCGATCAACGCCTACGCGAAGCTCGGCCTGCAGGAAGCGCCGATGCTGTTCTTCGAGTTCCACGGCAGCCCGAATGCGGTGAAAGAGCAGGCGCAAGCCGTCGAGGCGCTCGCGCTCGATCACGGCGGCAGCGGCTTTGCCTGGTCGAGCACGCCGGAGGAACGTTCTCGACTGTGGAAGGCCCGGCACGACGCGTATTTCGCGACCATGGCGTTGCGGCCCAACGCGCGCGTGCTCTCCACCGATGCGTGCGTGCCGATCTCGCAGCTGGCCGAATGCATTGTGCAGACCGAGGCCGACATCGGCCGCTCGAGGCTGCCGATCGTACTGATGGGCCACGTCGGCGATGGCAACTTTCATCTGGGCATCAATCTCGATCCGGACTCGCCGGTCGAGTTGCACGAAGCCGAAGCGATCAATGAACGACTGGTCGATCGTGCTATTGCGATGGGCGGCACCTGCACCGGCGAACACGGCATCGGCATGGGCAAGATCGCGCACCTGGAACGCGAGCATCCGAGCGGCGTACCGGTGATGCGTGCCATCAAGCATGCGCTCGATCCGCACAACCTGCTCAATCCGGGCAAGGTGCTCCGGGCGTTGCCTTGAACGCGGCGCGCCTTGACGCGCGTCGATGCGCCCTCTACGTTATGGCCATGATCGATCGATACACGTCACCTTTCCGCCATGGCGCGCGGACTGCGTAAGGGCACACCGCTCGCCGGTCCGATCGACGCGGCGTCGGTCAAGCGCCGCGCAATCGAACTCGGCGCGGATATCGCCGGCATTGCTTCGGCGGCGACGCTCAACGCCTTTCCGCCCGATCCGCGCTATCCGCAGACGCCCGATCGTATCTCGCCGTACTGCAAGAGCGTGATCGTGATCGTGCAGCGCATTCCGGTCGGTGCGTTTCGCTGCAAGTCGAATGTGCCGGTGCAGTATCTCGACATGCTGGTGCTGCGCAAGATGGACCGCATCGCGCACAAGCTGGCCGACGAGTTGGAGCGCAACGGCCATCCGTCGTTCGCGCTGGCGGCACAGGAAACCGACTGGAACCTCAAGCGCGCAAGCTACGGCCGGTTGTCGACGCGCCACCTCGGCGTCGAAGCGGGGTTGGGCACGCTCGGGCTTGAAGTGAACATCCTCACGCCGCAGTTCGGGCCGCGCCTGTACCTCACCGGCATTCTCACCGAGCTCGAACTGGAGCCCGATGCGCGCATGACCGAGCAGGTATGCATCGGCGAATCGTGCAGCCGCTGCCTGCATTCGTGTCCGCCCGATGCGGTGCGTCAATGGGGCCTCGACAAGGCCGCGTGCGCGACCGAGGCGCAGGAATTCGGTTTCGCGCAGATCACCAAGTTTTTCGATCGCTTCTTCGATCTGCCGGCAAGCGAACAGGGGAACGCGCTGCGCTCGCGCGATCTGTTCGGCTTCTGGCAAGGGCTGTTGCGCGTGGTCGGCTCGTTCGGCGACTGTCCGCGCTGTCTGGCGGTGTGCCCGGTCGGCAACGACTATCACGCGCACCTGGCCGACGTGCAAAAGCACATTCCGGAGCGCACGCCCGACAAGACGGAGAAGGCCAAGGCATTCAAGGAAGCGCGCGCCGCGTGGGAGCGCAAGGAACTCACGCCCGCAGGCCTGTCGGATTGGAACGTGCGCTGGGTCGGCGAGGACGGTTACCAGGGCATCGTCGCGCGGCAGTTGCAGGCATTCAAGAAACTGCAGCGCGAGCGCGCCGCGCAGGAACAGCCGAGCCCGGAATCGTCCGATAACGCGTCCGATAAAGAATAGGCAAGGGAAGAACCGACGACCATGGTGGGGATCTTCAAACGGCCGCTCAGTGCGGCACAGATCAAAGCCAAGGCACGCGAGCTGGGTGCCGATCTGGTGGGCATCGCCGATGGCGCCGTGCTCGACGATCACCCGCCCGACGCAGCCAAACGCCTGCGCCCGGTCGAGATCACCGAGCACGACGGCGGTCGCGTCATCGTGCTGGCCAAGCACTTGCAGGCGGGCACCTCGCGCATCGCGCTCTGGAACGATCGCAACAAGTACTACAACGACGAGCTCACGCTGACGATGATCGAGGAAGCCTCGCTCGAGCTGGTGTTCTGGCTGGAGGATGCGGGCTATCCGGCGATCATCGTGCCGCCGACGCACGTCGATCCGTGGCGCTACGAAGGCAACCCCAACGAGCATCAGACGACGCTGCTGTCGCTGCCGCACGCGGCGGTGGAGGCGGGGCTGGGCACGCTCGGGTTGAACGGACAACTGCTCACGCGTGAATACGGTCCGCGCGTGATCCTCACCGCGGTGCTGTGCTCGGTGGAGGTCGAATGCGATCAGCGCATCGAGCAGGCGCTGTGTCAGGGCCCGGCGTGCGGGCGTTGCCTGCAGGCTTGTCCCGGCGACGTGGTGCAGCACTGGGATCGCGACTGGGCAGGATGCGACCGCTATCGCTCCCCGCATGGGTTCGCGCAGCTCACCGAGTATCTGGAGCGCGTGATCGACGAGCCCGCGATCGCGAAGAAGAAAGCGATGCTGCGCTCCGAGGACAGCTTCAACCTGTGGCAGAGCATTCTGCGCGGCGCGGGCGTGATCACCGGCTGCCGCCGCTGCGCCGATGTGTGTCCGGTCGGTGCCGACTACGACACGTTGCTGCGCGATGCGCTCGAAGTGATCCCGGAGCGTTCGGCCGACAAGACCACGCGTCTGGTGCAGATGGTCGACGCGGAGGCACGCGACGCGCTGCCGTCGAGCTATCTGCGCGAACGGCGCTGGATCGGCGCGTTGCCCGCGCGCAAGCCGTAGCCGGCGTCCGACTGCCGATCGGAGGACAGCAGCGCATGCATGTATTCGCGGGCCTGGCCGCGCTGCCCAGCCTGGGCGAAGTGCTGATTCTGCTGGGACTGGCCTACGCGCTGTGGGCGCTGTTCGTTGCGGTCAGCCTGATCATGCAGCGCCACTCGCCGGTGGCCACGCTCGGCTGGCTGCTCGCACTGCTCGCACTTCCCTATGTCGGCATCCTGATCTGGGTGTTCTTCGGCCCGCGGCGGGTGCGGCGTCGGCGATTGAACTTCGCCGCCGCGCGACAAAGCGTGGAACGCGCGGCGCACGACATCCGGCGCGGCACGCTGCCGGCCGATGTCGGCGAGGAGGTGCGCACCCGCTATCGACAGCTGATGCTGCTCGCAGCCACGCTGCGTCAGCCGCCGCCTTCGCGCGCCACCGGCATCGAGCTGTATTTTGGCGGCGACGAGTGTTATCGCGCGATCGAATCGGCGGTGGCCGCGGCGCGGCGACACATCCACATCGAGTACTACATCTGGGAGCCGGGCGAGCTGGTCGACCGGATTCTCGACCGGTTGTGCGAGCGGGCCCGCGCCGGCGTCGAGGTGAAGGTGCTGGTCGACGACGTGGGATCAGGGAAAGCCGATGCGAAATACTTCGCCCGGCTGACGGACTGCGGCGGTCAGGTGTGCTGGTTCAATCCGCTGCGCTTCTCGCATTTCCGGCCGACGATGGCGAACTTCCGCACGCATCGCAAGATCGTCGTGTGCGACGGCCTGGTCGCGTTCACCGGCGGCATGAATCTGTCGGCGGTGCACTCGGTGATGTCCTCGGGCGACATCGGCTGGCGCGACACGCACATGCGCATCGCCGGCGCCCCGGCGAGCGCATTGCAGCGGGTGTTTCTCGAAGACTGGTACTACGCGGCGAAGACGCAGGTGAAAATCGGTGCGGACTATTTCCCGGAGGCGCTGGCCGCGCTCGACGGTCCGCTGGTGCAGATCATCGCCTCAGGCCCCGATACATCGGACTACGCCATCCTGCGGTTCATGTTCACCGCGATCACCAGCGCGCGCGAGCACATCCGGCTCACCACGGCGTACTTCGTTCCCGACGAAGCGACGCTCGAAGCGCTGAAGGCGGCGGCGTTGCGCGGGGTCAACGTGCAACTGCTGGTGCCACGCAAGGGCGATTCGCGGCTGGTTACCGCGGCCGCGCGCAGCTACTTCGACGAGCTGACCCGCGCCGGCATCAAGGTGTTCGAGTACGGCCCGCCGATGCTGCACGCGAAGACCCTGTCCACCGACGGCGCGCTCGCCATCGTCGGTACCGCCAACACCGACAACCGCAGCTTCCGGCTGAACTTCGAAGTGGTGGCGGCGGTGTTCGATCCGCAGACGGCCAAAGCGCTCGATGCGCAGTTCGATCGCGACCTTGCCGACGCACGCCAATACAAGCCTAGGTATGAGCGCGAGACGCCGTTCCAGCGCTTCACAGCGGGATTCGCGCGGTTGTTTGCGCCACTACTCTGACCTACGCACGCGCGGCTGCGCCGCGACGTGATCCCCGGCGGGCGCCAGGCGTCCGCCGATGCCGACACGAGCTACGCCGGGTCGTCCGCGGCGTCAGCGTGCCCCGATGCGAGCAAGCGCTCGTCCGAGGGCGCGATCTCGGTCACCAGATCGTGGATCAACGCCTTGTTGCGCAGCGGCTCGATGCGCATATCGCGAGGTTCGAGGCGTGCCAGACACGCGTACTGCGTCTTGCCATCGATCTGCATCATGCATTCCTTGCACGCGTTGGCGTTGATGCAGGAGAAGCGAATGGCCAACGTCGGGTCGGCATGCACGCGGATCCAGCGCAAGGCATCGAGCACCGACTGCCCCGGCTCGAATGGCACGGCGTGAGTCTCGACGCGAGCAGATTCGCCGCTGACCGCGCGACGTACATGGAGCGTTGCCGTCTGTTTCATGCCGCTGCCCGCTCCATGGATGGCACCTTGCGCTCGGTCAGTACGATTCGCTCATCCTCGAGCGTGACCACCTGGTTGACTCGCCAGCGATCGTCCATGCCCGGATGGTCTTCGCGCTGATGGGCGCCGCGACTCTCGGTGCGCGCGATTGCGGCGGCGGTGACGCATTCAGCCACCAGCAGCATGCTGCGCAGATCGAGCCAATCGATGCGCACGGCGTCGTATGCGCCGCCCGGTGCCGGCATGGCCGCACCGACGGCCTCACGCATCGAGCGGATCGACGCCAGCGCGCGCTGCAATCCGGCTTGCGTGCGAAACGGTCCGACGTCATCGGCCATCACCGCCTGCAGTTGCACCAGCATCGCGGCGGGGTTGAACTCGAGCGGTTTGGTGCGCGTCGGCAACATCGTGGCAGCGGCCATCGGCGTAGATTTCATGCCCTGCGCGCGCAGCGCGGCGCTATGGCCGGCACGTCGTCCAAATGCGAGCGCCTCGGTAATCGCATTCCCCGATAGCCGGTTCGCGCCATTGGCGCCGCCCACGGCTTCGCCGGTGGCAAACAAGCCAGGTACGCTGGTGCGCATCTCGGTGTCCACGCGCACGCCGCCCATGTGGTAGTGCGCGATCGGCGCGACTTCGATCGACTGTCGGGTGAGATCGATGCCGTTCTTCGCCAACCGATCGATCACCGGGCCGAACGCGTCGCGCAGTTGCGCCGCGCTCAGATGCTCGAACGAGAGATACGCGCCACCATGCGGCGAGCCGCGGCCAGCCTCGACTTCCTTGGTGATCGCGTAGGTAGCCAGATCACGCGTGATGACGTACTTGCCCTCGTCGGCGGCGCCGTAGCGCTGCGTGAACTCCTCTTTCGCACCGTTCAGCAGCCGCCCGCCGAGCTTGTAGCGAAACGGATCCCACATGATCGGGTCCATGCCGATCAGGCGCGGTGCGAGATGCCCGATCGGGAAGAACTGCACGAACTCCATGTCGATCAGTTCGGCACCGGCGCGCAGCGACAGCGCGTAACCGTCGCCGCCCATGTTGAGCGATGCACTGTTGCGCCGGTACAGGCGCGTGAGTCCGCCGGTGGCAACGATGGTGGCGCGCGCGGCGATCGTGACCATCTCGCCGGTGGTCAGATGCAGCGCGAGCGCGCCGACGCACTGGCCGTCGCGCACGATCAGATCGATCACCAGCAGATCACCGACCCGCCGCACGCCCGGCGCGCGGATCACCTGCGTACGAAGCGTGCGTGACACCGCCGGACCGGTGTTGAGGAAGTCGACGTAGACACAGCGCGGCCGATCGTGGCCCGGTGCCATCACCTGGCGCATGTGTCCGCGCTGGCTGTCGGCGGCAGACGCGCGCGCCCAGCCCACGCCCCAGGCGTCCATTTCACGGATGCATTCGACGCCGTCTTCGCACAACAGCCGCGACAAATTCGGATCGCACAGATCGCGACCGGCCTTGAGCGTGTCGGCCAGATGGTGCTCCCAGTGATCGGGGGTTTCTTCACCGACCGCGGCCGCAACGGTCATCTGCGCCATGACGGTCGCACCGCCACGGCCGATCAGACTGCGATCGACCAGCAGCACGTTCGCGCCGCGCCGTGCAGCTTCGATCGCTGCGTACATGCCGGCGCCGCCAGCGCCGATGATGAGGACTTCGGTCTGCAATTGCATGGTGGGTCGCATGCTAGCATCGCCGCCCCGCGACGCATCACCATGCTGGGGTACCGCGATGACTACGCCGCAGAGCACGCCGCCGTTCCGGGCCGATCAGGTCGGCAGCCTGTTACGTCCACCCGCTTTGTCCGAGGCACGAACGCGCTTCAAGCGCGGTGAGATTGACGCCGCGGCGCTGCGCTCTGCCGAGGACGAGGCTATTCGCGCCGCGATCGCCAAGCAGGAGTCGATCGGCATGCACGCGGTCACCGACGGCGAGTTCCGGCGCGACTACTGGCACCTGGATTTTCTGGCGCAGCTCGACGGGGTCACGCTCAAGACCAATCCCGGACCGAAGTTCGGCGGCACCGAGGAACAACCACCGATCGCCACCATCACCGGCAAGGTGGCGTGCACGCGACCGATCATGGTCGATCACTTCAGCTTCCTGAAGAACGCGACCCGGTTCACGCCGAAGTTCACCATCCCCTCGCCCGCAATGCTGCACCTTCGTGGCGGACGCAACGCGATCGACCGGAGCGTGTATCCCGAGCTGGAGGAATTCTGGGTCGACGCGGCACGCGCGTATCGCGGCGCGATCGGGCATCTGGCCGAGGCCGGCTGCCGCTACCTGCAGATCGACGACATCACGTTCTCGTATCTGTGCGACGAGAAGGTGCGCGAGAACTGCCGCGCCAACGGCGATGATCCGGCCGCGCTGCCGTCGGCCTACGTGAGCATGATCAACGGCGCGCTCAAAGGCCGGTCGCGCGACATGGTCGTGTCGATGCACACCTGCCGCGGCAACTTCAAGAGCGCGTGGGTGGCGCAAGGCGGCTACGAGCCGATCGCGCAGACGATGTTCCAGGCCGACGTCGATGCGTTCTTCATGGAGTTCGACAACGAGCGCTCGGGCGGCTTCGAACCGCTGCGCTATCTGCCCAAGGGCAAGAAAGTCGTGCTCGGCCTGGTCACTACCAAGCTGGGCACGCTGGAAGACAAGGACACGCTCAAGCGTCGCATCGAGGCAGCGGCCAAGTACGTGCCGTTGGCGGATCTGTGCCTGTCACCGCAATGCGGCTTTTCCAGCACGCACCACGGCAACGCGATTTCGCACGACGATCAGTGGCGCAAGCTCGAACGCGTGATCGAAGTCGCGCACGAAGTGTGGGGCTGAGCGCGCACTCGTGACGACCGTGAGCCCGCCACCGCTGCCGATGATCGCGATCGAGAATCGATCATGCTGAGCATCGCGACGCGCTGATGCGCATCACCGTCGGACACGTGCTGTTTTTCGCCGCGTCGTACGCCTGTGTGGGCGTATTCACGCGGCTCGCGCTCGATCACGGCGCCAACCTTCCCGCCGTGCTCGTGGCGCGCGGCGCAGGTTCGGCATTGCTGCTGTGGATCGCGCTGGTGGCGATGCGCATTCCGTGGCGCCTGCCCCCGCAAGACCGCTATCGCGCGCTCGCGCTCGGTCTGCTGCTCGCGTTCAGCAACTACTGCATCACCACCGCCTTCGCGCGCATCCCCGTGCCGATCGCGGTGCTGGTCCTGTACCTGTTCCCGTTCCTGACCGCGATGCTGAGTGCGGTGCTCGGGCGCGAGCGCATGACGCCGAAGATGCTGATCGCGCTGATCCTCGCGTTCTCGGGGCTGGCGATCACCGTGCAGGCGCGCATCGACGACTATGATCCGATCGGACTGGCGTGGGCGGCCGGCGCCGCGGCGACGATCTCGGTCGTGTTCATCATCCAGACGTACGCGTTCTCAGGCGGCGACGGACGCGCGCGCACGCTGCACATGTTGTTCTCCACGGCGGCGGCGATGATCGTGCTCGCCATGGTGCAAGGGCTGCAGTTGCCCAGCTCGAGCGTGGGCATTCTCAGTCTGCTCGGCATGCCGATAACCTATGTGATCGGCCTCACCGGCATGTTCGCCGCAGCGATCGCAATCGGCCCGGGCCGCACCGCGCTCTTCATGAATCTGGAGCCCGTCGCCGCCGCGGTACTCGCGGCGCTGGTACTTGATCAGAGGCTCACCGGCGTGCAGATGCTTGGTGGCGCGATCGTGATCGGCGCCCTGTTTCTCGCGCGCAAGAAATAGCCCTAAGCCGACTGGCGCGGATCGGTGACCTGCCGCGCCGCGCTACGCGTTCGGGCTCAGATCGCCGCGATCGGTTGCACCTCGATCAGGAACGGTTCGCCCACCAGTCGATCGACCATGAGCAAGGTGTTGGGCGGGTACTTGCCATCGGGGAACATCTTCGGGAATTCGCGTTTTCGGTACGCCATGAATTTCGGGATGTCCTGCGAGTGCACCAGATAGGTGGTGAACTGCACGATGTTCTTCCAGCCCGCGCCGGCAGAGGCGAGCGCGGTCTCGATGTTCTTGAACACCTGCGTGCACTGCGCGTCGAAGTCGTCGGCACCGATGATGTTGCCGGCCTTATCGCTGGATAACTGACCGGCGATGAACAGGTACTCGCTCGCCTTGACGCGAGTGATCTGCGAATACTGACCCAGCGGCTTGCCCAGCGTCTCCGGGCTGTAGATGTTGATCTCGGCGGCCATCGTCGTGCTCCTGTGTTTGGAAGGCGTTGTCGGACCCTGCTGCGGGGTCCGGTTCTCACACCCAGGCCGACCCGACCCGGATTTGTCGAATCGTACCCAAGCGTGGGGACCGCTGCCGGCCGCACGCGTGTTACTCAGGCGTCGCCCGAGTCGTAGAATCGATCCGGTTCGAACCAGATTCGTCTTACGGAGGCCCACATCATGCAAACCGCAGCGATTCGCGTGCAGGAGATCAATCCGGCCAAGCTCGCTTCACTCTATCGCCAGGAGTTCGAGCTCTCGAAGGTGACGAGCGGGCAGACGATCGCGCTGGTGACCGATCTGGGCACGCGCCGCGAGTTCGTGCAGGCCTCTTTCGCGGCAGCCGATGAACTGGGCGCCGACATCTACGAGCTGTGCGTGAACTCGATCCCGGGTTGGACCAAAGTCGGCGTACCGACCATCGGCAAATGCAAGGGCACGCTGGAGGCGTTGATGGCCGCCGACATCGTGGTCATCTTCCACGTGCCGCTGTTCACCAAGTGGCTCAAGCAGGTGATGGACAACAAGGTGCGCGTGCTGATGATCATCGATGCGCCCGACGATCTCGAACAGCTCATGTCGCCGCCGGGGCTGAAGGAAGCGTGCAAGTACGCCGACAAGCTCTATGCCGCCACGAAGAAGATCCATGTCACGAGCGAGGCCGGCACCGATCTCACCTTCACCCGCGGCGAGTACCCGGTGATGACGCAGTGGGGCTTCGCCGACGAGCCGGGCCATTTCGATCACTGGGGCGGCGGACACATCCACACGTTTCCCAATGAGGGCAGCGTGAATGGCACGGTCGTGATCCAGCCCGGCGACATCATCATCCTGCCGTTCTGCCGCTACGTGACCGATCCCATCCGCGCGGAAGTGCGCGAAGGCCACATCACGAAGATCGAGGGCGGGCTCGACGCCAAGCTGATGCGCGACTGGCTCGAAGACGGCAAGACCAGCGAGGCGGATCGCGATCCGTACGCGGTCTCACATCTGGGATGGGGCTTGAACCCGCAGGCGCGCTGGTACGGCATGGCGCTGAACGGCGACGATCCGGAGCGCAGCCGCGCCGCCGCGCGCACGTTCCCGGGCAATTTTCTGTTCTCCACCGGCCCGAACTCGCAGGGTGGCGGCAAACGCAATACGCGCGGGCACTACGACGTGCCGATGCGCGACTGCACCATCGCGCTCGACGGCAAGGTCGTCATCGACAAGGGGCGGATCGTTGATCCGGCGATGAAAGTGGCGCGGGTACAGCGCTGAAGCCCAGGACAAGAACCGGCGTGAAAAGCGTCTGCCGCGAGCGCGCGGCAGATTTTCGTGCAGCGCCCGAACTAACCACTCTTCGCGACGCCGCCGATTCGAAGCCTCGCTACTTCACGAAATCATTGGTAAAGAGATCCGCGAGCGCCGCCTCTTTGGGCACGATGCCCTGCGAGACGTAGAATTTCTGCAGCGCGGCCAGGCGTTCGGTATCCATCTGCCCGAGCACCGGCTGCCCGGGGTAGACGAGCTGGTTGTAGAGCCCGAACGTCTCCTCGACGAACGCCTCGCGTCCTTTGTGCGTCGGTACCGCCGCGACGTAGTCTTTCACCGCGGCTTTCGGGTCGGTCATGATGTCGCGCATGCCGCGCAGCGTCGCGCGCACGACCTTGCCGACGAGCTCCGGTCGCTTCTTGATCACGTCGTCGGAGGCCAGGATCGCCTGCGCCATGCTCTTGGTGTAGTCGTACGCGGGCATCAGCCGCATTTTCGCGCCAGCGCCACGCGCTTCAGCGATCCACTCCGGCACCGCCGTCATCGCATCGGCCTTGCGTGAAGCGAACAACTGCCATACCCCCGCTGGTCCGGCAGCCTGCGCATCGACATCGTTCTTCGACAGACCGGCACCGGCGAGCATCGCCAGGAGGGCGAAGTAGCCGCTGTCGGCAAAGGTCATCGCGGTGATGGTCTTGCCCTTGAGATCCTTGGGTGACTTGATCGGCGAGTCCTCGTGCACCGCGAGCGTGGTCATCGAGCGGCCACCGAGCACGGCAACCGATTTCACCGGCACGCCCTGCGCGCGCACGATGATCGGCGTGTCGCCGAAGGCTCCGCACAGCGGCGCGTTGCCGGCCCCGACCTGCTTGGCAGCATCGACGCCGCCACGGCCAGGCTGGAAGTTCACCTTCAGACCTTCCTTGGCGTAGTAGCCCTTGTGCTGCGCCAGCATCCACGGCGCGAATGCGACTTGCGCCGCCGGCGCCGGCAGCAGATAAGTGATTTCGTCCAGCTGCTGGGCGCGTACGGATGGCGCGCTCCACAGCGTAGTCGCGCTGCCGACGACAACGGGCGCGCTTACGAGAAACTGGCGGCGGCTGAAGCTCATGGCGGTCCTCTTGATGTGAAAATGGATTGGTTCGATGCGTCACGTTGCGTCGGGCCGTTGCACCGAGCGCGATGCGCCGAGCGACCAGAATCAGGCACTTCAGGCGCGACCGTGATCGACCTTGTCCAGGGCGCAACCGGGTGACTTGCACTGACAGCGAGGGCGCAGAAGAATAGCCCATCACCGCCACGCGTCAACGCGCTGCGCCCGCCGCGGTGGACAACCGGAGTATCGATCATGCAGATGTTGGCGCGCGAGCAGCTTGCCGCGTTGATTCAACCCGATCGCGTTCATCGCAGCGTCTATGCCGATCCCGCGATCTTCGAGCTGGAGATGGAGCGGTTATTCGGCCGAGCGTGGCTGATCCTGGGGCACGAGAGCCAGATCAAAGCGGCTGGCGAGTACTTCACCACTCGCATGGGGCGCCAGCCGGTCATCGTCGTGCGGCAAGACGACCGGTCGATCGGCGTGTTCATCAATCGCTGCACGCATCGCGGCTCGCTGATTTGCCATACGGCCAGAGGCAGCGCGAAGAACTTCACCTGCCCTTATCACGGCTGGACCTTCGGGACCGATGGCGCGCTGAAATTCGTGCCCACCCCAGGCGGGTACGGCCCAGACGGCAGCAGTAAACTGCAGGCGCTGTCGCTCGCGCGCGTGCCGCGAGTCGACACCTACCGCGGGTTCGTCTTTGCGTCGCTCGCTGCCGACGGACCGACGTTGCCCGAATTTCTCGGTCACGCCTGCACGTCGTTCGACGATTTCGTCGACCGCGCACCGGAGGGCGAGCTCGAAGTCGCCGGCGGCGTGTTCAAGCATGCGTACAACGGCAACTGGAAGCTCGTGCTCGAAAATCATCTCGACGGCGTGCATCCCAACTACGTGCACGCCTCATCGGTGCAGATCGCGCGCGAGTCCGCAGATCCCGGTAACCCGGAGCGTTACTCCGACATTGCGGTGCGGCAGATGCGGCAAAACGGCATGCCCGAACCAGTGTGGGAGGCGATCGGCATCTGGAATACCGAGTACGGCCATGCGTACATGGGCGACTATCACAACGACAGCCGTCTGGTGACCGGACTGAACAATCCGGTGTTCACCGAGTATCGGTCGCGTCTGGTGGCCCGACTCGGCGAAGCGCGGACCAACGAGGTCCTCGGCGTGACGCGCTGGAACACGATCGTCTATCCGAACGTTTCGTTCATGAGCCAGTTCCGGCAATTGCGCGTCGTGCATCCGCTGGCAGTGGATCGCACCGTGGTCTATACGTATTCGTTCAAGCTCAAAGGCGCGCCCGAGGCGATGTTCCGCGACACGATTCGCTTCGCCAACATCGTCAACGGCACCGCTTCATACGTGCTGACCGACGACCTGGAGGTGTACGAGCGGGTGCAGCGCGGCTTGAACGCAGCGGGTTGCGATTGGGTGAACCTCGAACGCGGCTTCGGCCACGACGTAGCCGATGAACACGGCACGCAGCGCGGCGGTACCGGCACCAGCGAGATCTTCATTCGCAATCAGTTCGCCGCCTGGCTGCGATACATGACTGCGGACACCAACGCAAACGATTCCGCGAACATGACCGCGAACGCGAAATAGCAGGAGGTGCCGGACATGAATGCCACCACGATGCCCGACGCCGCGACGCTGATCGAGGTCGAGCAACTGCTGTATCGCGAAGCCTACCTGCTCGATCAGCATCGCTTCGACGATTGGCTTGCCCTGTTCACCGATGACGCGCTTTACTGGGCGCCGCTGGAGGAGAACCAGCGCAATGGTCAGGACACCTCGTCGATCATCCACGACGATCGAGAGATGATGGCGCTGCGCGTGCGGCAGTACCGCGATGCGCGCGCCCATGCGCGGCTGCCGCTGGCGCGCACCGTGCATCAGGTGAGCAACGTGCTGATCGTGGAAACGGGCGCCACCGAACTGGTCGTGGCCAGTGCGCTAGTGTTGATCGAATACCGGCAGGAGCGCCAGCGGGTGTTCGGCGCGTCAGTGACGCACACACTGCGCCGCGCCCCGCAGGGACTGCGCATCGCGATCAAACGGGTCGATCTGGTGAACTCCGAATCGGAGCTGGACGGAATCGCCTTCCTGCTGTAGCGGCGCTTCAGCCGCGCCGCATCGCCGCGATCTGGCCGGAATCGGGCCGGCGGCGCTTGCGCTCCACGGTCACCTCGTGCAACTGCTCGACACTGCCGTCGTCGTTGACGGTCTCGAGCTTCACGGTGAAGCCCCACAGCCAACCCAGGTGCTTCATCACCGCCTTGTAGTCGGTCGCGAGCGGTTTGCGGTCACGGCGGAAATGCTGCAGCGTGAGCGAACGATCGCCGCTCACATCGACATGCGTCACCTGGATGTTCGGATCGCGCTCCGAGATCGCATATTGGCGCGACAGCGCCTCGCGCACCCGCCGGTAGCCGCTATCGTCGTGGATCGCCTCGACGTTCAACGTCGGATCACGGTCGTCGTCGGCCAGGAAGAACAGCCGGAAGTCGCGAATTACCTTGGGCGAGAGGAACTGCGAGATGAAGCTCTCGTCCTTGAAGTTGCGCATCGCGTAGTCGAGCGTCTTCAACCAGTCGCCGCCTGCGATGTCGGGGAACCACTTGCGGTCCTCCTCGGTGGGATCCTCGCAGATGCGCCGCAGATCGCGAAACATCGCAAAGCCCAACGAATACGGATTGATCCCGCTGTAGTACGGATGATCGAACGGCAGCTGGGTGAGCACGCTGGTATGCGAGTGCAGCACCTCCAGCATGAAGCTCTCGCTCACCAGGCCTTCGTCGTACATCGTCTGCAGGATCGTGTAGTGCCAGAACGTCGCCCAGCCCTCGTTCATGACCTGCGTCTGGCGCTGCGGGTAGAAGTACTGCGCGAGCTTGCGCACGATCCGCGCGAGCTCGCGCTGCCACGGCTCAAGCAGCGGTGCGTGCTTCTCGACGAAGTACAGCAGGTTCTCCTGCGGCTCGGGCGGAAAATTGGGCTCGAGATCGCCGTCATCGCGGCTCTGGCGCTTGGGCAGCGTTCGCCACATGTCATTGACCTGCGCCTGCACGTACGCCTCGCGCTCCTTCTGCCGTGCCTGCTCCTGCGCGAGCGATCGCCGCGGCGGACGCTTGTAGCGATCGACACCGAGATTCTGCAGCGCGTGACACGCGTCGAGAATCTGCTCCACTTCGACTTCGCCATAGCGGCGCTCGCACTCGGCGATGTAGCTCTTGGCGAACACCAGGTAATCGATGATCGAGTCGGCGTGCGTCCAGGTGCGAAACAGGTAGTTGCCCTTGAAGAACGAGTTGTGCCCGTAGCACGCGTGCGCGACCACCAGCGCCTGCATCGGCAGCGTGTTCTCCTCCATGAGGTAGGAGATGCACGGGTTGGAGTTGATGACGATCTCGTAGGCCAACCCCATGTGGCCACGCTTGTAGGTCTGCTCGGTGGAAAGGAAGCGCTTGCCGAAGGTCCAGTGCGTGTAGTTGATGGGCATGCCGTTGGCGGCATAGGCGTCCATCATCTGCTCGGCGGTGATGATCTCGATCTGATTGCGATAGGTATCGAGCTCGTAGCGTTCGGCCACGCGGGCGATCTCGCGGTCATAGCGCTCGATCAGCTCGAAGGTCCACTCCGAGCCCGAGGGCAGTGCCGGGCGACGACTGGAGCGCGCCGCAACCGGCGATCCCGGCGGCGACATGGCGGAGTGTTCGGCGAGGTTGCGGTCGTAATCGTGCTCAGCGCTCATGCGGCCACCGCAGAGGGTTTCTTGGCGAACAGTTCGCGCAGTACCGGATAGATATCGGCGCGATTGCGGATACGACCCAATGCCAAATTCCTAGCGCTCTCACAAGCCTCTTCGTACTGCAGCCACAAGCTCTGCGGCTGCTCGGCTTCGATCTCGACGTAGCTGTAGTACTGCACCCGCGGCAGCAACTCGGTGAGCAGAAGCTCCTTGCAGCGCGGCGAGTCGCTGTCCCAGTTGTCACCGTCGGAGGCCTGCGCCACGTAGATGTTCCACTGATCGACTGGGAAGCGTTCTTTCATTTCCTCGACCGCCAGTTCCAGCGCGCTCGACACGATCGTGCCGCCGGACTCGGTGGAGTGGAAGAACTCCTCCTCCTCGACCACCTTGGCCACGGTGTGGTGGCGAATGAACACCAGCTCGATGCGCTCGTAATGCCGCGTGAGGAACAGGTGCAGCAGGATGAAGAAGCGCTTGGCCAGATCCTTGCGGTTCTCGTCCATCGAGCCCGAGACGTCCATGATGCAGAACATCACTGCCTGCGCGATCGGCCGCGGCTGCAGGATGCGGTTGTTGTAGCGCAGATCGAAATCGTCGATGAACGGCACTGCATTGACCCGGATGCGCAGATGGTCGCGCTCGACGATGAGCGCGGCGATGCGCTCCTCGTCACGCGGGTCGGCGGCCTCCAGTTCGGCCAGCTCATCCTCGACTTCCTTCAATCGCTTGCGGTGCGGTGCCGCCAGCGCGATGCGCCGGGCCAACGACTCGCGCATGGTGCGCACGATCGACAGGTTGGATGGCGTGCCATCGGTTTTCCAACCCGCGCGTACGGGTTTGTGGAGCGGCGTCTGTGCAAGCTGCGTCTTGATCAGCTCAGGCAGTTCCATGTCTTCGAAGAAGAAGTCGAGGAACTCCTCGCGCGACAGCCGGAAGCGGAACTCGTCCTCGCCCTCGCCTTCGTTGGATGCCTGGCCCTTGCCGGAACCCTGACCTTGCCCGCCGCTGGGGCGCTGGATCTGATCGCCGCTCACGTACTCGCGGTTCCCCGGCAGCACCATTTCGCGCCGGCCGCCGCGGCCATGATTGAACGTCGGTTCAGCCAGGTCGCGCGCCGGGATCGAGATGCTCGCATCGCGATTGGTCTCGGCAATCTTGCGCCCGGAGATGGCGCGCGCAACCGCCTCGCGCACCTGCGCTCGATAACGCCGCAGGAAGCGCTGTTGATTGATCGCGCTCTTGTGCCGCGGATTCTCGCGGCGGTCGATGATGTCCGACATGGGAGTGGGCGGGGTGCGCCGGACGGTTCACGCCGCCCGGCGCCGACAACCCGCTATGAAGACTTCCGCACTCGGAGATACCACTCGACCAGCAGCCGTACCTGCTTGGCTGTGTAGCCCTTGGCCACCATTCGATCGACGAAGTTCTGGTGTTTCTTCTGCTCGTCGGCCGACGCCTTGGCGTTGAACGAAATGACGGGCAGCAGATCCTCGGTGTTGGAGAACATCTTCTTCTCGATCACCGAGCGCAGCTTCTCGTAACTCGTCCACGAAGGATTCTTGCCTGCGTTGTTGGCGCGGGCCCGCAGCACGAAGTTGACGATCTCGTGCCGGAAGTCCTTCGGATTGACGATGCCGGCGGGCTTCTCGATCTTCTCCAGCTCGTCGTTGAGCTGATTGCGATCGAGCATCTCGCCGGTGTTCGGATCGCGGTACTCCTGATCCTGGATCCAGAAATCGGCGTAAGTGACGTAGCGATCGAAGATGTTCTGCCCGTACTCCGAGTACGACTCGAGATACGCCGTCTGGATTTCCTTGCCGATGAACTCGGCATAGGGCGAGGCCAGGTACTCCTTGATGTAGGCGAGATAGCGCTTCTCGATCTCGGGCGAGAACTGCTCGCGCTCGATCTGCTGTTCCAGCACGTACAACAAGTGCACCGGATTGGCGGCGACCTCGGCGTGATCGAAGTTGAACACCTTCGACACGACCTTGTAGGCAAAGCGGGTCGACAGTCCATTCATGCCTTCGTCGACCCCGGCGAAGTCCCGGTATTCCTGCATCGACTTGGCTTTGGGATCGACGTCCTTGAGATTCTCGCCGTCGTACACGCGCATCTTGGAGAAGATGCTCGAGTTCTCGGGCTCCTTCACCCGCGTGAGCACGGCGAACTGCGCCATCATCTTGAGCGTGCCCGGTGCGCACGGCGCATGGCTGAGCGAAGAACTGGCGATGAGCTTCTCGTAGATGCGCATCTCTTCGGTGACACGCAGGCAGTACGGCACCTTGACGATGTAGATCCGGTCGAGGAACGCCTCGTTGTT
>CADEDU010000014.1:107744-112088 GCA_902826155.1 uncultured beta proteobacterium | reverse complement strand
CGGATCGACGGCTTCGAGCTTGATGGAGGGATCGAACACGATGTGCTTCCCGTTCGATGTTGATCGGAGCGCGGCACTGCAACGCGCCTCGGCGGGGCGCCTCGTTGCGTCCGGTCAGTTCCGTCCGGCAGCATGCGAAGAGCCTTTGTAAATCAACATTTTACCACGCTGAAGTCGAGTGAAATCGCGCCTCGGTCCGCGCGTCGACGAAGCCGGCCGCAGGCATTGCCCGCACGCGTGCGCCAACGCATTGATTCGATTGGCGTTGGGCGAACGGCCATCGCCTGCAAGCGGGGGTTGACAGCGGTCCGCACGCCGGACGGTCGGCGCCGCCCGGCCCGGATTCAGATCTCGTCGCCGCCCTCGATCCCCTCGAGATGGCTCACGTCGCCCCAGACATCGAGGAACCAGCGATCGGTCACGCGCCGGAAGCGGTTGATGCTGGCGTTGAGCAGCGAGTACTCGCGACGCGAGTCGAGCGGGATGTTCATCACGTGCCGGTAGAGCACGCCCACGACCCCGCCGTGCGTGACGATCGCCACGCGGCGTCCCTGGTGCGCGCGGGCAATGTCGTGCAGCGCGTCCATGACGCGATCGCGGAACGCTTTCGCGCTCTCGCCGCTTGGCGGCGCATAGGCGGGATCACGCGCGGTCATGCGCAGCCACGCATCGGGAAATTTCTGCTCGACCTCGACCCAGGTGTGACCTTCGAGCACGCCGTAGCAACGTTCCCGCAGACGCGGATCGAGCGCGATGTCGTGACCCGCTTCGGCGGCGATCGCACGTGCAGTGTCGTGCGCGCGCCCAAGATCACTCGCGATCACAACGTCGACACTCGATGCGATGGCCGCGCCCACTGCCTTGGCCTGCGCGCGACCGAGGGGACTCAACGGGCTGTCGGTAGTGCCCTGCACGCGTCCGGCGCGGTTCCAGACCGTCTCGCCGTGGCGAATCAGCACGAGCGGGGTAATCCCGTCGGCAAATGCGCCGTGGCCGTCGGCGAATTCGGCTTGGCTCATCGCTTGCGCCCCAGCCACGCCTCGATGGCGCGCGTCGGCCGCGGCGGCAGCACGATGTCGCAGGTATCGGGAACCGCACGCTTGGGCTGCAATTCCAGCTCCAGCAACTCGTCGCGGCGAAACGCGTGCACGCGCACACGCGCCCCGGGCCGCATCCGCGCCAGCGCGCGATCGAAGGCCTTGCCCGTAACGCGAAGCCCGTCGAGCGCCATCAGCACATCGCCGGCCGCGACACCGGCCTCCTGCGCCGCGCCGCCTGTGGACACGTGGGTGACGCGGACCTCGGCGCCGTCGCTGCTGGTGCGCATGCCGAGGCTGACCGTCGGTGCGCCGTTGTCGTTCGCCCCTTCGCGCGGTTTACGTTGCACCGCCCCGCCCCGATCGGTCGCATTGCGCGCTGCGCGCCAATGCAGGCTCAAACCGAACGGCGCGATCAACTGCGCGACGGGCAACTCACGCACGCTGCGCACCGCCGAGTCGAAGAACGATTGCAGCGACAGCCCCGTCGCCTCTTCGGCCAGACGCTCGAACCCGTCCTCATCGAGCCCTGCGCCGGTCTGACCGTAGCGGCGCCAAAGCGCGCGCATCACGTCGTCGAGCGAGCGCCGGCCTTTGCTGCGCGTGCGGATCAGCAGATCCAGACACAGCGCGATCAGGCTGCCCTTCAGGTAGTAGCTCACCACGGCGTTGGGCGTGTTCTCGTCCTGCCGGTAGTACTTGGTCCACGCATCGAAGCTCGACTCGGCCACCGACTGCACCAGCCGCCCGGGGGTGCGCGCCAGATTGGTGAGCGAGTGGGCAATCGAACTCAGATAGCGCTCACGGTTGATCAGCCCGGTGCGCACCAGCGCGAGATCGTCGTAATAGGAGGTGATGCCCTCGAACACCCACAGCAAGCGGGTGTGGTTTTCGCGATCCAGATCGTAGGGCGTGAACGCCGCGGGCTTGATGCGCTTGACGTTCCAGGTATGGAAGTACTCGTGGCTCGCCAGCCCGAGAAATGTGCGGTACCCGTCGCTCACCTTCTCGACGCCGCGCACCGGCAGCTCGTCGCGCGTGCACACGAGCGCGGTGGAGGCGCGGTGTTCCAGCCCGCCATAGCCTTCACCGAGCGCATTGACCATGAAGACGTAGCGATCGATCGGACGCGGCCCGCGAAAGAACCGCAGGTGGTGCTCGCACAGCTGCTTGAAATCGCGTGCGAGCCGTGTCATGTCCGCCTGATGACGTCCGGCGATCGCGACCCGATGCGGCACGCCGTCGGCGGTGAACCGCGCCTCGGTGAACGTCCCCAGTTCCACCGGATGATCGATCAGCTCGTCGTAGTCGGCGGCGCGGTACAGACCGAACCCGCGCGCATCAAGCTTGACCGGCGGCATCGCAGTGATCGCGCGCCAGCGCCGATACGCGGCCCCGACCGGCGCGCGCAGCAGCATCGTCGCCGGCTCGTTTTCGCGGCCGAGTACGCGCGGAAACAAGCTGGTGCCGTTGAAGAAACCGCGCTGGGCGTCGAGCCAGGCGCCACGCACCGACAGATCGTGCGCGAAGACGCGAGCGGTCACGATCAACGGCGTGGTGGAACGCGTGCCTCGCGCGGGCTGCGATGATTTCGCCGGATGCGTGCGCCAGGTGTGCTTGTCGAGTTTGGTCATGCGCACCGGACGGGCACCCAGGCGCGCGTGGATCTCGACGACGTTCTTCGCGAACTCGCGAATCATGTAGCTGCCGGGAATCCACGCCGGCAGCGCGAGCCGCTCGCCCGCCGGGTCCGGATCGTCGATGCGCAGACGCACTTCGAACAGATGCGCAGTCACCCGCGCCGGCAGCACTTCGTAGTGGATCTTCGCGTTCATTGTTGTTCGTTCTGTTCGCGGCAAATCGGAGACGACGCTTATCGAACGACCAGTCCGACGCGAGAATCGCCGCGCTGGATGATCAACCGCCAGGGCGCCTCGGTCGCCCGCAGCGTGGACACCAGTTCCTTCGCCGAGCGCACGCGCCGCCGATTGACGCCACCGATCACGTCGCCCACACGCAGGCCGTTGCGATGCGCCGCACTGTCACGCTCCACCGCGGCTACCACCGCGCCCTCGATCTCACCGTGGCCGGGCATGCCGGGCTCGATGTCGGCGATCTTCGCGCCGGCAAGCTGCGGAATCACGTCGCCCGCGACCACCGTCTTGACGCCGGCGAACGGCTCGGCGATGCGCGCCTTGATGAGCAGCGGATTGCCGTCGCGCAGCACGCGCAGTTCGACGTCCTCGCCGATAGGTGTCAGACCGATGCGCGTGCGCAGATCGCTGCTCGAGCGCACCACCCGCCCGTTGATCGTTGTCACGACGTCGCGTTGTCGCAACCCTGCCTTGTCGGCGGCGGACCCCGGATCGACGCGCATGACCACCGCACCCTCGGTCACCGATGTCTTCAGCTCCCTGGCGTTCTGCGGGGTGATGTCGGCGGAGGCAACGCCCAGTCGCCCGCGACGCACCTCGCCGTGCTTGACCAGCTGTTCCATCACGGTGCGCGCCATATTGGAGGGCACGGCAAAGCCGATGCCGACATTGCCGCCCGAAGGCCCGATGATCGCGGTGTTGATACCGATCAGCTCGCCGCGCAGACTGACCAACGCGCCGCCCGAGTTGCCCGGATTGATCGATGCGTCGGTCTGGATGAAATCCTCGTAGCCCTCGATGCCCAGGCCGGTGCGGCCGAGCGCGCTGACGATCCCCGAGGTCACGGTCTGGCCGATGCCGAATGGATTGCCGATGGCCACCGCGAAATCGCCCACCTGCAACTGATCGGAATCACCGAAGCGCAACGCGCTGAGGTTGTCGGCAGTAATGCGCAGCAGCGCGATGTCGGTGGCCGGGTCGGTGCCGACCAGCTGTCCCTTCAACTGACGGCGGTCCTTCAGCGTGACCAGGATCTCCTGCGCGTTGTTGATCACGTGATGATTGGTGAGCACCAATCCGCGCGCTGCGTCGATGATGACGCCCGAGCCCGCGCTTTGCTGGCCCTGCTGGCGCTCGGGCACATCGAAGAATCGGCGAAAGAACGGATCGCGCAACAACGGATTGTCCTGCGCGGCACTGCGCGTGCGCACCGAGATGTTCACCACCGCCGGCGTGACCTGCGCCAGCATCGGCGCGAGCGTGGGCGTGCCGCGCGCATCGAGCGGAAGCGCGGCATGGGCGAGTGTCGCCAGCACGCACAACAGCAGCGTCAACAGGGGTCTGAACATGATTCGCGGCGGCGCAGCGGGCGCGGGGATTCGAAGGGCGCGTATTGTAGGGGTAGGGGTGACTGATTCGGCCTTCGGGGTGTG
>CADEDU010000014.1:79211-107644 GCA_902826155.1 uncultured beta proteobacterium | reverse complement strand
GAGCAGAACCGGGTGCGGCAGCTGGAGTCGCTGTTGCCGGCGTGGCGGCGACAACTGGGGGCGCGGCCACGACCAGCGTGAACGCATTGCCGAGATCGGGAATCCGGAACTGCGCCACGCCTTGAACGTCAGCAGGAACGGGCAGGCGATAGCGACGCGCGCGGAAGCTTCCCGGATCGATGTTGGCGGGCCCGGCAGCACTCGAAGGTTCAGCTTCGAGCACGACCTCGCGCGGCGCAGCACCGATGACGAGCAACACGCGCAGCCGATCCGCAAGGGGATTGACGATCGCGCTCGAGCCGTCGTTGGTTACCGCGATTTCCACCGACACAGGCTGACCAGCCACCGGAGTGCCGTGCTGCGCGACGTACACCCCCGCCACCGCATGCGGCGTGATCGCGACGATCAGTCCGGTCATGCAAAGTGTTACCGCGACACTCGACGCACGGCGCACGATCGGCGCGATCGACCTCCACATTGTTTTTTCTCCAGCGATCAATGGACCCAGCGCTATCGTACCGGCAGGCTGGATGTGGGGCACTACGGGCCTGCGGCGTGACGGAAAGACGAGTCGGCCACGTGCGTCGACTGCTTCGACCACATTGCGCCCGCCACATTGCGCCGGCCGACAGCACGCCGCGTGCTCAGCCTGCCAGATCCTTCGGTGTGTCGATGTCGCGCAGCACACCGGGGTCAGCGCAGTTGATCAGGCTCACCGCTTCGCGCTTGAGCAGATGACGCGCGCCTTCGTCGCCGGTGAGCGTGCCGAGCTCGTGTGCGAAGCGCCTGGCGAAACCGACCGGGTGCCCGCGCTCGCCCGCATAGCGCGGCGCGACGATGCCATCGCCCGCCGCGATCGCATCGGCGACCGTGCGGATCGTCGCGGGCAGCAGATACGGCATGTCGGCCAAGGCAACTACCCAGCCGTCGGCGTCAGCAGATTCGCGCACCGCGTGGGCGAGGCTCGCACCCATGCCGAGCTGGGCCTTGTCGCACAACGTGACGCGCAGACCCACTTCACGGAGCGCATCGGCCAGTTCCGGCGTGTCGGGCCGCACGACGGCCATCGACTCGGGCAAAGCGGCCAGCAGATTGCGCGCGGCGGCCACCGCGACGAGCGTGCCGTCGGGCAGCCGCTGGATCAGTTTGTTGGCGCCGAAGCGACGCGAGAACCCCGCCGCCAGGAGAACACCGACGATACGCACCGTCTATGACTCGCCTGTTCCCGCGACACGAGCGAGCCGCTCAGGTTGCCGGTACGGCGCAACCGGCGGTGACGTTGGTTTTCTCAGGCGCGACCAACTCGGGGAGCTTCACGCCGCGGCGGACACACGTCATCTCGGCCAGGATCGACAGCGCGATTTCCGGCGGCGTCTTGCCGCCGAGCTTCAGCCCCACCGGTCCGCGCAGCCGCGCGATCTCCTGAGCCGACAGATCGAAATCGGCCAGGCGCTTGCGCCGCGCGTCGTTGTTCTTCGACGAACCGAGCGCACCGACGTAGAACGCCGGCGACTTGAGCGCTTCGAGCAGCGCCATGTCGTCAAGCTTCGGATCGTGGGTGAGCGCGACCACTGCGCTATGCCCGTCCATGTTCATCTCCACGACGACGTCGTCGGGCATCTTGCGGGTGAGCGTGACGTTCGGTACGTCCCACTCGTCCATGTATTCCTCGCGCGGGTCGCACACGGTGACGTGATAGTCGAGCGCCATCGCCATCTGGGCGAGATAGCGGGACACCTGCCCGCCGCCGATCATGAGCAGGCGCCAGCGCGGCCCGTGCACCGTCTTCAGCGTCGCGCCGTCGTAGTTCAGCTCGTCGGACCATTTGCCGGACTGCAGCGTGACCTCGCCGGTCTTCATGTCGAGGAAGCGCGCCACCAGCTCGTGTTTGGCGATGATCTCGAGCAGTTCCTTGAGCTTCGATTTCTCCGAGATCGGCTCGAGCACCAGTTCAAGCGTGCCGCCGCACGGCAGACCGAAACGCGCGGCTTGCTCGGTGGTCACACCGTAGATCGCCTCTTCGGGTTTGGTGACCGCGAGCTGCTTCGATTTGACCTTGTCGATCAGATCGTCTTCGACGCAGCCGCCCGACACCGAGCCCATCACATGCCCGTCGTCGCGGATGACGGTCATGGCGCCGACTGGACGCGGGGCCGATCCCCAGGTCTTGACGATGGTGACCAGCGTGACGGCGTGACCGGCTTGCATCCAATTGACCGCACTCTTGACGACTTCGAGATCGACGCTATCCATGAGCTTTTTTCCGGGCGTGAATGACGGGCGTGAATGACTTGAGATGACGATCGAGGGTAGTCCGCGCGGCGTGACGGGTCAAGCCGGCGGCGCAGATTCACAGCAGTTTTGGGTTTGATTTGCGCGATTTCAAGAGGGGAGCGCTATATCCGGCCGGCTATATCGGTCCCGACGGTGGCGAACGCGCGCCGCGCTGTGGACTACCCCCACCCGTGGGGTGGACTAAACTTCGCCGATCGCATCCCGCACTCGTCTATCCCACCCCCACGAGGAACCTCCATGACCGATGCCGTGATCGTCTCGACCGCCCGCACTCCGCTGGCCAAATCCTGGCGCGGCGCTTTCAACATGACCCACGGCGCCAAGCTGGGCGGCCATGCCGTCAAGCACGCCATGGAACGTGCCGGCGTCGATCCGAAGGAAGTCGAGGACGTGATCATGGGTTGCGCCAACCCCGAGGGCGCCACCGGCTTCAACGTCGCGCGCCAGATCGCGATACGCGCGGGCTGCCCCGAATCCGTTGCGGGGATGACGGTCAACCGGTTCTGCTCCTCGGGTCTGCAGACCATCGCGCTCGCCGCGCAGCGCATCATGACCGGCGAGGGGCAGGTGTACGTCGCGGGCGGCGTGGAATCGATCTCGTGCGTGCAGAACGAGATGAACCATCACATGGAGAAGGACGAGTGGCTGGTGCGCCACAAGCCCGAGATCTACTGGCCGATGCTGCAGACCGCCGAGTACGTCGCAAAGAAATACAACATCCCGCGCGAGGAGCAGGACCGTTACGGCGCGCGCAGTCAGCAACGCGCGGCGGCAGCGGCGGCCGCCGGCAAGACCAAGGACGAGATCATCCCGGTGCCGGTGCACATGAAGGTGATCGACAAGAACACCGGCCAGGAAGCCATCAAGGACATCACCGCCGATCGCGATGAAGGCATCCGCGCCGACACCACCTACGAAGGCGTGTCGCAGATCAAGCCCGCGATCGAAGGCGGCGTGATCGCGGCGGGCAACGCCAGCCAGTTCTCCGACGGCTCATCGGCATGCGTGGTGATGGACGCCAAGCTCGCCGAGAAGCGCGGCCTCAAGCCGCTCGGCATCTTCCGCGGCTTCGCGGTGGCCGGATGCGAGCCGGCCGAAATGGGGATCGGCCCGGTGTTCGCGGTGCCGAAGCTGCTCCAGCAGACCGGCAAGAAGATCAGTGATATCGATCTGTGGGAACTGAACGAAGCCTTCGCGGTGCAGGTGCTCTACTGCCGCGATCGGCTCGGCATTCCCGACGATCGACTCAACGTCAACGGCGGCTCGATCGCGGTGGGCCATCCGTACGGCATGACCGGCGCACGCCTGACCGGGCACGCGCTCATCGAAGGCAAGCGTCGCGGGGCAAAGCTCGTGGTCGTGACGATGTGCATCGGCGGCGGCATGGGCGCAGCCGGCATGTTCGAAGTGGTGTGATCGGCGCGAGCGCCGGCCGATCGGCATTGCTCAGCGCGCCGATCCTGCCCACGCTCGTCCGGCTGAGCATCCCGAACGCCATATCGATGCTCGCCACCTCGGCGATCACCGTCGCCGAGACCGCGTACGTCGGCGTGCTGGGCACTGCGCCGCTCGCCGCGATGGCACTCGTGTTTCCGGTGGTGATGCTGCTGCAGATGATGGCCACCGGCGCGATGGGCGGCGGCATCTCATCGGCGGTAGCCCGTGCCATCGGCGCCAACGACCGCGAGCGCGCCTCCGCGCTGGCGCTGCACGCGGTGGTCATCGCACTGGTTGCCGGCCTGCTGTTCTCGCTCATCGTCATGGGCTTCGCGCGGCCGATCTTCAGCGCGCTCGGCGGCACAGGCGCGGTGCTCGATGAAGCGGTCGCGTACGCGCGCTCGGTGTTTCTGGGTGCCATCGCGATCTGGCTGGCGCAGGCGCTCGCGTCGGTGGTGCGCGGCACCGGCAACATGCGTGTGCCGGCGGCGGCGTTGCTGCTCATCGCGGTGTTGCAAGTCGCGGTCGGCGGCGCGTTCGGTCTGGGCCTGGCCGGCCTGCCGCGCCTTGGAATGCAGGGCGTGGGCCTCGGCGCAGTCGTGGCCAACACCTGCGCCGCGCTTGCGCTGCTCGCGTTCCTGCATTCGCGCCACGCACCGGTCCGGCTGAACTGGAACTTCGCGCTGCTCGAGCGGCACCTGTTCCACGACATCCTCAAAGTCGGCGCGCTCGCGTGCTTCTCGGCGTTTCAGGCGATCGCCACGTTGCTGATCCTGGCGTACGCGGTATCGCGGCTCTCGGCGGACGCGCTCGCCGGATACGGCATCGGCTCGCGGCTCGAGCTGCTGCTCATTCCGATCACGTTCGCGATCGGCGTGGCCGCGACTTCGATGGTCGGGATCGCGATCGGGGCCGGTGAGGTGGCGCGTGCGCGGCGTGTCGCCTGGATCGCCGCCGCCCTCGCCTTCGCGCTCACCGGAGTGATCGGTCTGACGGTCGCGCTCGCACCGGGCCTGTGGTCGCGCATGTTCACGAACGACCCCATCGTGCTCGCCGCCGCCAACGACTATCTGCGCATCGCCGGCCCGGCCTTCGCGTTGTTCGGGATGGCACACTGCCTGTACTTCGCATCGCAAGGATCGGGACGCATCCTGCCGCTGGTGCTCGCGCAGTCGACGCGCCTGGTCACAGTGGTCGCGGGAGCGCTGTGGGTGATGCAAGCCGGCGCCACGCCGGCGCGCGTATTCGCTGTTGCGGCGATCGGCATGGTGGCGTACGGAATCGCAGCGGTGGTGGCGATGTACGCGAGTCGCTGGGAGCTACGTGTCAGTCGCCCCTAGCGAGTTGGAGCAGGACGCGAGGGGCCAGGACGATCCGAAGGCAGCGCGTCACGCAGAAAGAGCCCGGCAGCGATCGCGCGAGCCAGGTACTCCGCGGTACAGGCATCGCTCGCCTCGGTCGCCTCGATCTCGCTGATCGGCGCGGCTTGCGCACCGCGAACGCTCGCGAATGTTTCCTCGGCTTCGTACCGGCCGATCCGCAGCACGTTCTGCTCCTTCGCCACCTCGCGCACGGCTGTCCTGGTGAGCTGGTAGTGCTCGTCGCTGATCATGCTGCGCGCGTAACGCAGGCCGATCAGGATCACGTCGATGTTGTGCCCCTTGAGCCAACCAAGCGCCTCGGCCACGCCCGCCTTGAACTCGTCGACCGGCACGCGGGCGAGTACGTCGGCGGTGCCGATCTGCCATAGCACCAGATCGATCCGGAGAAGCGCCACGTCGGTCTTGATGCGCTCGGCGGCATTGGTCGCGAGCTCGCCGGAAACGCCGCGATGCACGATCTCGACATTCACGCCGCGGAACGCCGTCTCGAGCAGACGCTCCACTGCAGCGTAGTGCCCGCCCGATACGGCGCCGCGCAACGAGGCCGACGTACCGCCGATGGCGAGAATGCGGATGCGCTTGCGCTCCTTGAGCGCAGCCAGCGTGTTGGGCAAAGACGTCGGCGAGACGCCGAGCCCGGCGGCGACGCATTCCTTGGGCAACGGTGCGATCGGCGAAGGGCCCTGCGCAACCACAGGGCGCGCGCCGGGCAGTGCCAGCGCGGCGGCGAGCGCTACGATCGTGATGGTCTTGATCATGCAGCCCTCTGCACCCTCGTGCGCCATTCCGCGAGCCACGCCACCAAACACATCAAGGCTATGCCGGTGACGACCAGAACGGTATCCACCGCGAGATTCCCATGGAAACGGAAGCGCAGCAACTGCCCCGCGAGGCTGAGCACGGATCCGGCGCAGAAGACGTGCAGGGAGTTGCGCCCGAGCATCGACAGGACGGCTACGGCCCGCGGGATTGCACGCGCGATGAACGGAAACAGCACTGACGCCACTGCGACCAGGGCCAGGAACTGGATCAGCCGCAGCGGGGTCACGAACGTCTTGTGCGCGATGAACAGCAGCTTCGGTTCGGGCATGTTGACGGCTTCGGGCAGCCAGCGGAAGCGGATCAGCAGCGCCGCGCCAAGCACGATCGGCAGCGCAATCCACCTGAGCTTCACGATGTGTGCCTGCACCTGCCTGCCGGGCGAGCGGTCCGTATCGGCCAACACGAATCCGAGCACGAACACGAGCTGCCAGCACAGCGGACTGAAGAACCACTCCCCATGAGTAGGCCAGGTAGGCAGATTGAACGAGCTCAACAGCGCACCGAAGTAGATCAGCAGCGACAGCGGCAGCAACGCGCGCGGCATCCAGCGGTCGATCAAAACGATCGCAGGCGCGAACAGCATCAGCACGACATAGAGCGGCAGGATGTCGAAGTAGCCGAGCTGGTGGGTGAGCAGCACCAGCCCGATGTGCGTATCGACCGGATCGAAGAAGACCGCCGCGGCGTTGTGCCATTCGAGCAACAGCGGGTTGTTCAGGAGCCGCGACGCGGTTGCCAGCATCGCGATCGCGATCAGCACGATCAGCAGATGGGCGGCATAGATCGTGAAGGCCCGCCCGGCGAGGCGCATCACGAGCTGATCGGCCGGCACCGGCGCCTGTCGGCCCTGTGCCGCGTACCGCAGCGACCAACCCGCCAGAAACACGAACAGCTCGGCCGAATCGGAGAGCGAGAGGTTGCGGTGCGTCAACCGCTCGTACCAGATACCCGGAACGTGGTTGATGAAGATCGTGACCAGCGCGAAGCCACGCCAGAAGTCGATCGCGTTGACGCTACGCGTCATGACTGACTCCGCCGACAGCGATTCAAGATTCCGACCAGCGCCCCGTTGCAGCAATCGCCGCTGGTGGTAGTTGCAAGCTTAGTCCTGCACCGATGCAGCACTGGTTCGCGATTCCGCCGCGGCCGACGTCGAACCCGGCTGCCCGATTCCGGCTCTGGGCCGCGACGCGAACCGATACATGTAACGCATCGCCTCGTCGATCACGGTGGCCCATACCGCCCAGTTGTGACCCCCATCGACGATGCGCAACTCGACGCTGACGGGTTGTCGCTCGATCATGCGTTTGAACAGCAGAGCCGATTCGAACGCAGCGCCCATGCGGTCATTGTCGCCGGAAGCCAGAAACAGCGGCACGCGCGCGGGCTGGGCGAAATACCCATCGATCAGCCGCGGGTAATTGAGCGCGTCCCACGCCTCCTGCTTGAACTGGCCCGATTCATCCACGAAGGCAGGATGCTTGCGCGCGGCCGACGCAAGCGGCGGCGTTCCAGCGTAAATCGCCGGGCTGAAGGCGGCCGCCGCGGCGAATCGATCGGGATAGCGCATCACGAACCGGACGACACCGTATCCGCCTGCCGACAGTCCGGCGAGCAGGCGGCCCTGGCGCGATTCGATGGTCCGATAGCGTCGCTCGATCGCGGGCACCAGGTCGGACCAGAACGCCGTCTCGGCTTTCGCGGTCGGCCCATCGATCCACCAGCAGCCGGTGCATCCGGGCATGACGATGAGCGTGGCCGGAATCGCGCTGCTCTCGATCAGCTGATCCACCTTCTCGCGAATCAATCCGCGCTCGACCCAGGTCCGTTCGTTGTCGGCCGCGCCATGCAGCAGGTAGAGCACGGGATAGCGCTCGGATCCGCGCTCGTAGCCGTCGGGCGTATAGACGAGGTAGGGAAGATCGCGCCCCAGGCTGGGCGATGCGACGACCTCGCGTCGCAGCTCGCCGGCGAGGGCGGGGACTCCGATTGCTGCTCCGAAGAGCACACCAAGCACCATGGCAACGCGTGCCGCCACCCTGCACAACATCACACCCCCTGCGCCCCTTGCACCTCGAACAGCAGCGTCGATCATACCGGTCCTGACGCGGCCGAACGGCTCGATCGATGCTACGCACACCGATCGTCGAGGCAGCGATCACGAATCGCACGGACCCACGCGTCAGTCCGGTTACACGCTGGCATCCGGTGTCAGCCTTCGAGAGCCCCGATGTGGGCATACGTACCCAAGACCATGTCGCACGTGCACGGTCGACGCTCACCTAGAATCGCCGGATCGCGCGCCATCGGCGCCGCACACTCGTTTCGTACGATCGTCTCGCACCCGCCTGCCGACCCACCACGCCCTCGCCGGAGCCCGCTCAATGCTCACCGTATCGAACAAACCGCTGCTCACCACGATCACCGGCTCACTGCCGCGCCCATCGTGGTTCAACGTGAACCTGCTGGGCCGGCCGTTCTCGCTCGCGATGACCGAAGTGGGGTTTCGCGAGCAGTACACCGACGGCGTGGCCAGCCATATCGTCGATCAGCAACGCGCCGGGCTCGATCTGCTCACCGACGGCGACGCCCGCTGCGATTGCGACATGGGCGGTCGCTCCTGGTTCGGCTATCCGGCCGAGCGCGTGCAGGGGCTCGCCGGTTACTACGTCGGCCGCGGCAGCACGCCGTCGAGCCGCGACAAGCAGCCGGGCGACCTGATGTTCGAGGTGCTCGAAGCGCGCGTGCTGCCTGAAGTCGTGGGGCCGCTCAAGCGCGGGCCGCTCGAGTACGCGCGCGTCTGGAAAACCGCCCAGCGGCTGACGCGCGCGCCGGTGAAGTTCGGCGCGATCAGCGCGCAGGTACTCACCGGCGGCCTGCACGACACCTACTACAAGGACCGGCGCAAGCTCCTGCTCGACATGTCGGCAGTGATGAACGAAGAACTTCACGAGCTTGCCGATGCGGGCTGTCCGGTGATCCAGGTGGAGGAGCCATCGATTCACGGCACGGTCGGCATCATCGACGACAAGGAGTGGACCGGCGATTTCCTGGTTGAAGCGTTCAACCGCGAAGTGCGCGGGCTGCGCGACAAGACCGAGATCTGGTGCCACACCTGTTGGGGCAATCCGGCGGCGCAACGCACCGAAACCGTCGCGCGCCGCTACATCAACGCCCTGCCCTACCTCAACCGGCTGGAAGTCGACGTGCTCACCTTCGAAGGCGCGGAGAACGGCGGGGCGGAATTCGAGGACATCGGCAAAGCGGTGAGCGCCGACAAGAAGATCTGCATCGGCGTGATCAGCCATCGCACCTTACAGGTGGAGCGGCCAGAACAGGTCGCTGCGCTTATCCGCAAGGCGCTGCAACACATTCCCGCCGAGCGCCTGCTCGTCTCGACCGATTGCGGCTTCGGCCGGCAAGGCATGAGCCGCGTGCACGCGTTCTACAAGATGGTCTCGCTGGTGCGCGGCACGAACATCGTGCGCAAGGAACTCGGGCTGCCTGAGGTGGACGTGCTGGCCGCGGATCCGAAGGGTGCGTTGTTCGGTTAGCGTCCAATAGTTCACGCTCGAACTGCGCCGCACGCGCTCGCCGCTCAAGTCGGCCGCGGTGCCTGCCGATCCCCTGGAGGGGGCGAACACACCCTCGCCACGCCCCGACTCCCGGAGATCCGCATGAGTGTCGAAGCCGCCAGCCGCAACGTCGATCCGGAGGTGGAGAGTCTGGTCAAGGAGACCGGCATTCCGCCCTGCCCGCGCATCATCGTCGACTTCATGGAGGAGATGCGCGCCGACGACCCGGACTTTCGCAAGATCAGCGGCCTGGTGAGCGCCGACGTCGCGCTGTCGGCGGCGATGCTCAAGACCGTGAACTCGCCGTTCTACGGATTGCGCACCAAGGCGACGACGGTGCAGCAGGCATGCACCATTCTCGGCCTGCGCTCGATGGCGTTCATGATCTCCGGCCTGCTGCTGCGACGCGCGTTTCCGGTCGACAAATCCAAATCGCTCGACCTGCTGTGGCGCATCGCCGCCGGTGTCGCTTCGTTCTCAGGTGCGCTCGCCAAGAAGTTCAGCGGCGTCGATCGCGACACCGCGTACACCTATGGATTGTTCCGCGATTGCGGGATGGCGGTGCTATTGCCCAAGTACGCCGACTATGCCGGCGTCATCGACGGTTCGGCGCGGCAGGAAGGTGCACCGATCACGCTGCTCGAGAACACCCGCTACGACATGAACCACGCCCGCGTCGGCGCCGCACTGGCCAACAGCTGGCAGTTGCCCGAAGCGCTGTGTGAGGCGATCCAGCACCACCACAACTACGAGGGTGTGGCTGCGGGCAAGCTGCATGTCAACAAGCGCGCCGTGCGTCTCATCGCAATCGGCGCGCTTGCCGAGCAGTTGTACGCGCTGCAATCCACGCAAGCGCCCAGCCACGAATGGCCGCTTGCTCAATCGCTCGTCGAGGCCGAACTCGGCGTGCGCAGCGACAACCTCGCCTCGCTGCTGGAGATGATCCGCGACGAAGCGAGCGCGGCGGGGTAGTCGCGCGCACGATCCATCGCAGTCGTCGTAGCACTCGTCGCGCTGACGCACGCGCGCCGAACGTCGTCCCGAGCAGCGCGACACCAGCGCCGTGCGCGCCCGGCAGTGTGCGTGCGTCGCGGTTATCGCTGCCTTCGGTTACGATCGACGCGAGCGATCGAACAGACGAGGAGACAGCCGCGATGCCCTACAAGATCGAGTGCGTGCTCGAATGCGCCAACTATCTGGGCGAAGGCCCGGTGTGGGACATCGAGGAAGGTCGCCTCTACTGGGTCGACGGCACCGGACGGCGCGTGGGCAAACCCTCGATCTGGCGCATGGATCCGAAATCGGGTCGCGTCGAGAACTGGAGCCTCGCCCGCGACGTCGGTGCGATGGCGCTGCGCCAGCGCGGCGGCGCGGTGCTCGCGCTCGATGACGGCTTCTATTTCTTCGACTTCGCAAGCCAGAAGCTCGAGCTGATCGAGAAGGTCGACGCCGACCAGCCGCGCACGCGCCTGAACGACGGCAAGTGCGATCGACGCGGGCGGTTCTTCGCCGGCGGCATGGACGACAAGGAAGAGCTTGCGATCTGCGGCCTGTGGCGGCTCGACCCGGACCTGAAAGTGACGCTCGCCTATCGCGGCATCATCTGCACCAACGGCCCGTGCTGGAGCCCCGACGACAAGACGTTCTATCTCACCGACACGTTCCAGCAGGAATACTGGGCGTGGGACTACGACCTCGATGCCGGCACGCTCTCGAACAAACGCACGTTCGTATCGAGCAAGGGCGCGCCGGGCATCGCGGATGGCTCCACGGTCGATAGCGAAGGCTGCCTGTGGAACGCCGAACTCGTGACCGGCGATCTGGTGCGCTACGCGCCCGACGGCACGATCGAACGCAAGATCGGCATGCCGGTACGCAACATCACCAGCGTCAATTTCGGCGGCGACAAGCTCGACGAGATCTACGTGACGTCGATGGGCCGCGTGGACCATCCGGCGGTGCACGATCACTTCGCGGTGGAGGTCAAGCCGCAGTTCGGCGCCGGCTCGCTGTTTCGCATCAGCGGCCTGGGGATTCGCGGCGTACCCGAGCCGCGGTTCGCGGGTTAGTCGCGCACGAAGCGCGGACCGATCATCCGCTGTCACGGCGCGACAGCACACGCAATCGACCGCCTCCACGCCGAGTCTTTGCGGCCCTTGTCATGACCACCTCCGATTCGTTCGACTACATCATCATCGGCGCAGGATCGGCGGGCTGCGTGCTCGCCAATCGCCTGACCGAAGACGCCGATGTGCGCGTGCTGCTGATCGAAGCCGGCGGCGCCGATCGCGATCCGGTCATTCAGGTGCCTCTTGGCTGGGGCAAGATCCTGTTCGAGCGGCTGCACGACTGGGGCTACTTCACCGAGCCCGAGCCGCACTTGAACAATCGGACGGTGGAGTGCGCGCGCGGTAAAGTGCTCGGCGGCTCCTCGTCGATCAACGCAATGGCTTACGTGCGTTGTCACCCGGCCGATTTCGATCGCTGGGCGGCAAGCGGCCTGGCTGGCTGGTCGTACGCCGATGCCCTGCCCTACTTCAAGAAGGCGGAAGACTGGGCCGAAGGCGGTAACGCGCTTCGCGGCAGCGGCGGCCCACTCACCACGGTTCGCAACAAGTACCCCGATCCATTGGTCGATGCGTGGTTCGCGGCAGCACGCGCCGGGGGCCATCCGATCACCGACGATTTCAACGGCGCGCAGAACGAAGGCTTCTGCATGATGCAATCGACCATTCGCCGTGGACGTCGCTGCAGTACATCGGTGGCCTACCTGCGCCCGGCACTGGCTCGACCCAATCTCACGTTGTGGCAGCGCACGCTCGCATTGAAGCTCCGCGTCGAAGGATCGCGCATCACCGGTGTCGAACTCGCACGCAATGGCACGACGCAATCGGTGCGTGCGACGCGTTCGGTGATCGTATCGGGCGGCGTGATCAACTCACCGCAGCTGCTCATGCTCTCTGGTATCGGCGACCCGACCGAACTGTCGCGTCACGACATCGACTGCAAGGTGCCGCTGCCCGGCGTGGGCAAGAATCTGCAGGATCACATCTCCTGCGGGATCGAGTTCGAGCGCAAGGGCGATGGACCGTTCGTAGGCAAGCTGCGGTACGACCGACTGCTGCTGGCGATGGCGCAGGCGTATTTCTTCGGCACCGGCTTCGCGACCGAGATGCCCGGACCGGTCGTGGCTTTCCTGAAGAGCCGACCCGATCTGGTGCAGCCCGACATCCAGTTCCTCACCCGCTTCGTGCCGCCGGAATCGCAGCCGTGGTTTCCCGGCGTGCGCAAGCGGCCGAAGGACGCGTTCATGTGTCGGCCGGTGGTGCTCCATCCGACCAGCCGCGGCGAGATCCGGCTGCGTTCGGCCGATCCGCGCGCGCATGTGGCGATCCATCAGAACTTCCTCGCCACCGAGGAGGACTGGAACACCTTCCTCACCGGGTTCGACATGGTGCGCGACGTGGCGCACCAGAAACCACTCGATGCGTTCCGCGGGCGCGAGATCAATCCCGGCGTCGAGGTCCAATCGCGCGCGGACATCATGGCGTACATGCGCCGCACCGCCTGGACCGTTCACCACCCGCTGGGCACCTGCAAGATGGGCGCCGACGCCGACCCCCTGGCGGTGGTCGATGATCAGTTGCGCGTGCGCGGCGCAGAGGGACTACGCGTGATCGACGCCTCGGTGATCCCGGATATGCCCGGGGGCAACATCAACGCGCCGATCATCATGATCGCCGAGCGCGCGGCCGACCTGATTCGCGGACGCACGCCCCTGGCGCCGCAACGCTAGCGCAGCCCGACGTCCTAGTCGGACTTGTCTGCCATCCGCACCTCGCTTGCGACCAGTCGCGTTCCGTCGAACTTGCCGCGCGCCTCGATCGGGGTGGGGTTCGCCTCCAGCAACGCAAACAGCGCATCGCGCGTGATCGTCTTGCCCTGGGTGTCACGGATCTGCGCCGTGACGCTCGGCTCGACCCGAACGCCAAGGACGGTGAAGCCGGGCCGTGCCACCGCCTCGACGATGCCGCGCACTTTCGCGTCGCCGGAGCTATCGACCAGTTCCTTGCGCTCGAGCTTGACCGCGACGAGCACCGTGCCACTGCGTTTGATCGCAAGCGATACCTTGTTGCCGACCTGAAGATTCGACAGATCGAATCGCTGCCCGGCCGTCTCGGTTCCATCCTTGAAGCTGCAAGCCGAGTCGATCTGCACCTTCACAGCACCGGCGCCCAGCACGCTGATCGTCTTGGCCGCAACGTTGATCTGCGTAACCGAGCCCTCGAGCTGGCTCAAGGAGTCCTCCTCGATCTCGATCTTCGTCGCCACGATGACGTTGTCGGTCGTGTAGATGCCATTGACGTGCAGCTTGCGGTCGAGCGCAATGTCGGCCGCTGTCCCGCCCTCATAGGTCGTTTGCGCGTTCGTCGTCACCTTCTTGCCTGCAATGGAGAAGTCAGTCGGGCCGACGAATCGCGTCACGTAGCCCTCGACCTCAGCCTTGGTGCCCGAGGGCACGACCGGATACGAAACGAGCGCCACGCGCGACGCGGCGAGAACGCCCTGAACCGGCAGGGCGCTCGACTGCACCGCGACCGACGCGCCATCGACGAGTTGTCCGCTCGCCGGGAAGTCGATGAGCTGAGCGGCGGCGAAGTTCACCGTCAGGCCGTTGATGCGGAAGCGCTTCGCGCCATTGTCGATCGCGCTCGACTTGCCGCGTACGCGCAGCGTCATGCCTGCCGTGTACGCGCCCGCACGCAGTCCAACGTAGGTTGCGCGGATGCGCCCGCTCGATTCGGCCTGACCACTCACCTCAACCACCTTGCCCACTGCCGTAGCGTCGCAGACGAAGCCGCCGTCAAGGACGGTGCGCGCATCCACCACGACCTGCTGGCCGAGCATCGTCATCGCGCCGTTGATTGCGCACGCCGTTTCGACCGGGCCCAGCACGGTAGCGTGGTAACTGATCTCGCGAGCCAGCAGCTTCGCCGCGTCACCCACTCCCTCGGCACGCACCACCATGCCCACGCGCAGATCACCTTCGGTTGCTGTGGCGTTGTCTTCAATCTGAATCAACGTAGTGGGCGCGACCTCGAATCGCGTGCCTTGCACGATCACGCTACCGAAGGCGGTGATCGAACCCGTCGCAACGGTGCCGTTGTCGACCGCTGTCGCGCCGGTGCCGCCGGTGCGACCGGTGGCCACGTCGGTGCCCTCGTTGCACGACATCAGCGCCGCGAGCGCGAGGAACACGCCGGCGAACCGCCGCAAGGCGGCACTATGGCGCGTCCGCGAATATCGAGAATCGAAACTCATTCGTATTGCCCTCCGCTCACCGCGACCTTCGCGAACGTCGCTTGGACTTCCCCGCTGCCGGCGTCGCAGTCGTGGCATCCGACATTGGCGCGCTATAGATATAAAAACCGAAGTTCACCCGATGGGTGGCTGTTTCCGCTTTCTTGTCGGCGAGTTCGAGTTGCTCGGCCTGACGATTCACACGAGCGACCACGCGCATCGTCAAACGTTCAGCCATACGCGACAGCCGCTCCACCGATTGCGGGCTCAACTCGTCGCGCCAGACGCTGCGGTCGGGGAACGTCGGATCTGCACCGAGCAGATTGGCCACCGCCGCGGCAATGTGATCGCCGACGTTCTGGCCGAAGTAGAAGGCCTGCTCCGCTTGCCCCTTGGGCGCGACGAATGAATCGACGTTCAGATGCACGCGGTCATCCGCATCGAGCGTCACGACACCCAGACGGAGCCACTCGTCGAGGATCGCGCGCGCCCGGATGTCTTTGCTGAACGAAGCCACCAGCGCCTCGAACGAACGCCTGCCGCCCTGGCTGATCGTGCGCGCGAGCGGCAACGGCCTGCCGCGCTCGTCGATGTACGGACGCGAGCTGATCCATTTCGAGACCAATTCGCCGCCGCGCGTGGCGCTCTCCACCGAGATTTCGCGTGAGGCGCGCCGCTCGCTCAGGCGCTTCACTTCGCGCCGATGCAGACCCGTCACGACGCTGATGCGGCTTTGCGTCTGCGACTTGTCAGCCAGCGCGAATTCACGGCTGGCAAGCTCGACGTACAGCGTACGGACCAGTTCATCGAGCACCGGAAAGGTGATGCCTCGCGCGATGCACAGACGCACGAGCGGTTCGAGCGACTCGCTGATCGCGCGCGTCAGGTACTCGGGAACCTGCCCGACGTTCTGGCGGGCTTTGTTGGGCATCGAATCGGCTCGGCGCTCTCTCGGTAGAGCTTGAGACCTCCTGTGTGTGTGAAATTAGCACACACCCGCATGCACGGCAACGCCTTGCCGTCGGGCAGCGGACGCACATGCCGCAGTGATGCCCGCCGTAAACCCCTGATTTGGAAATGCTGCTTGCGCCTCCTCCCCTTTGCGTGTGTATTTTGCACACATCTCACGTTGGCTTAATCCGGCTTTAATAAACGTCCGCTGGTCAGTGGTCGACGGCCGCTTGCCTCATCGGCGGTGGCTTTGTCACGAGCGTGTGGTGTACCTTCTCGGCAGATGGTGACGTGTGCAATTTGCACACACCCTGTACCACGACAGTCGATCGACGCGGCAGCACCAGCCCTCGCCGGTCGCCAGATGCACGGTACGCGGCACCGGCAGACAACACGGCGGTTCGGGCCGACTCGGTTCATCTGCCGGCCGCAGCGGATTCAACAAGCGGAGAAATCCGATGTCAGCACTCAAGTTCAGCGCGATCCGTCGCGCGCTCCTGGCACCAGCGATCCTGGGCGCGGCACTCGGCGTGCTGTCGTTCGAGGCGCACGCGGGCGACCCGGTGACAGGCCGCACGCTCTACATCACGACCAACGGCGCGCCCCTGGGCTGCGCCGCGGCCGCCTGTCATGGACCCGACGTCACCCAGAACAAGAACAAGATCCTGAGAGGCGCGAACGCGCCGGCGCTGATCCAGAACGCTATCGCGCAGAACGTGGGCGGCATGGGGTTCCTGTCCACCTTCGTGAACGCCACTGACGCCGATCACATCGCCTCGTACATCGCCAATCCCAATGCCGGCAACGGTGCGCCGGCCATCACGCTGTCGAGTGCCAGCCTCGCGTTCGGCAACCAGGCGTTGACGACCACTTCGGCGGCGATGACCGTCACCGTCACCAACAGTGGTTCAGCGGCGCTGTCACTCACCAACATCGTGCTCGGCGGCACCAATCCGGGTGAATTCACGCGCGCCGGCACCTGCGCGGCCGGCGGCTCCGTGGCCGTCGGCGGGTCGTGCACCATCACTGCAACGTTTTCGCCGCAGGTGCTCGGCGCACGCAGCGCAAGCGTCGCACTCACGCACAACGCCACCGGCGGTTCGAGCACGATCGCGTTGAGCGGCACCGGCACACAGGCGTTGCCGGCGATCAACCTGTCGGCCACGGCAATCAACTTCATTGCAGCGCAGCTATTGAACACCGCCAGCGCACCGCAGACGCTTACGGTGTCGAACTCGGGCGTGGCGGCCCTCACCTTCTCCAGCATCAGCCTGGGCGGGACCAACGCGGGCGAGTTCACAACTGGCGGCACCTGCGCGGTCGGCACGCCGGTGGCACCTGGCGCGAACTGCACGGTCAGCGTGATCTTCCGTCCCATCGCTGCCGGCGCACGCTCGGCGACGTTGTCGCTGGCCTCGAACGCCGCAGCGAGCCCGACGACGGTAGCAGTAGCGGGCAATGGCACTACCGTGCTCGCCCCGCAGGTTCAGCTCTCGGCGACCATGCTCGCGCTGGGCAACGAGATCGTCGGCTCGCCGACCGCGGCCAGGCCGCTCACGATCACCAACGTCGGCTCGGCCGCGCTCACGATCAACAGCATCGCGAGTTCCGGCGCCGACTTCTCCTATCAGTCCGCTTGCGGGGCGACGGTCGCCGCCGGTGCGAACTGCGTGGTTCAGGTGGTGCTCACGCCCACTGCGCAGGGCGCGCGCAGCGGCACGCTCTCGATCAACACCAACGCCGGAGGCAGCCCGCACGTAGTGCAGCTCTCTGGCGTGGGCTATCCGGCCGGCACACTGTCGACCGTGACGCTTGCGCCGAGCGCACTCACGTTCGCCGCGCAAGGGGTGAACACCGCGAGCGCTGCGCAAACGGTGACGCTGACCAACAACGGTCCGGTGCCCGTCAAGCTCAGCAATTTCAATTTCACCGGCGCCAATTTCGCCGAGTTCGCCCGCAGCGGTGGCACCTGCGCACTGAACACCGATGTCGCCGAGCAGAGCACCTGCACGATCGCGATCACGTTCACACCGACCGCGACGGGCAACCGTACCGCGACGCTCGCGCTGGCTTCCACCGACATCAGCGGCAGCGCGGCGATCAACCTGAGCGGTATCGCCACCGCGCCAGCGGGCACTGCGATGACCGCGGGCAGCACCACGGCGGTGGCAGCCAACGGCGGTGGATCGGGTGTCACGACCGGCACCAACGCCGGAGCCGGTGGCTGTGCGGTGGGCGCACCGGATCGGATCGATCCGATCCTGGTGCTGCTCGCGCTGATCGCGCTCGCCCGGCTGATGTCGACATCCCGCAGGCGTGGTCGCGGCCGCGCCGACGCGGATCTCAACCCACGTTTCAACGCTCATTCCAACCAGCGTTCGTAACCAACTCCCCGGAGGTATCTCATGCAAGTTCGCAACGTTCGTCATCTGCTCGCCCGTTCGCTCGCGGCGGCCGCACTGGGCGCGCTGCACAGTGCGCCGACGCATGCCACCGACGTCGGCAAGCCCGCTCCGGAGTTCCAGCTCCCCGCCGCCGCCGACAAGACCATCAAGCTGGCTGATTACCGCGGCAAGGTCGTGCTGCTCGATTTCTGGGCATCGTGGTGCGGTCCGTGCAAGCAATCGTTCCCGTGGATGAACGAGATGCAGAGCAAGTACGGCGCGCAGGGCCTGGTGGTGCTCGCAGTGAACGTCGATCAGAAGCGCGAGGACGCCAACAAGTTTCTCGCCGAGGTACCCGCCAAGTTCACCGTCGTCTTCGACGACAAGGGCGCCACACCCAAGGCTTACGCGGTCAAGACCATGCCCAGCTCGATGCTGATCGGCACCGACGGCATGGTGAAGGAAGTGCATCGCGGGTTCCGCGCGGAAGACACCGCCGCGCTCGAAGCCAAGATCCGCGCCGCGCTCGGCCAGGCGAAATAGACCACTCACCCACGCGTTCTCGGAGGTCGTCATGCAAATCGCGCGCATCGGCGTCGCGCTGTGGCTGGTCGTTGCGCTCGGCGCGTGCGGCAGCGTCGGCAACGTGCAGTCTTGGGAAAAAGGCAATCTGGCCAAGCGCTCGATGTCGTTCGACGGCGATCCGCTCGATGAGCGCTTCACCTTGCACATTTATTCGAGCAAGGAGAACGCCTCTGGCGGTTACGGCGTAGGCGGCGGCGGCTGCGGCTGCAACTAGAGCGGCGCAATGAAACGAATCGATCGATCGCGCCAGCCACAGCCCGGGCAGGGACGGCACGCACCCAGGGGAGCACTGCTCGCCGCGGCGCTGGCCCTGCCCGGTATCGGCGCCACGACCGCGTACGCCGCCGGGAACGCGCCCGAAGAAAGCGTGATCGGTTTCAAGTACCTGCACTATCACGACTATCAGCCCTCGGGCCAGCGCATGACGGTGCAGGCGCCGTCGATCTACGTCGCCAAGACGCTGCCGAGTGACTGGGTGGTGCAAGGCTCGTACGTGCTCGACTCGGTGTCGGGTGCCTCGCCACGTTCGCACAGCACGCTTTCGGGTGCGTCGAAGATCAAGGACATCCGCCGCGCCGAGGACATCAAGATCACCAAGTACTTCGAGCGCGCGGCGCTGGGCGTAGTGGTGGCGCACTCCAAGGAAGACGACTACCGCTCGAACGCGATCGGCGCCGACCTGCGCATCTTCTCAGCGGACAAGAACACCACGTTCGCGATCGGCGTCGGGGGTGCCGCCGATGTGATCCAGTCGACCGAAGATCCAGACAAACGCGGCCGCAAGCGCACGCGCGAGTTTCTGCTCGGCGTCACCCAGGCGCTCACCGCCAACGACATCGTTCAGACCAACCTCACCTATAGCCGCGGCAAGGGCTATTTCGACGACCCGTACAAGTCGCCCGACATCCGCCCCGACCACCGCAACCAGGTCGCATGGCTGGTGCGCTGGAACCATCACTTCGCGCCGCTCGATTCCACGCTGCGCTCGACGTTTCGCTACTACCAGGACTCGTTCGACGTGAAGGGCGTGTCGCTCGGCGCGGAGTATGAGCAGCCGCTCGGTCATGGTTGGGCGTTGATTCCGAGCCTGCGCTACTACAGCCAGAGCGCGGCAAGCTTCTATTACGACCCGCCGATTCCACCGGCCAACGCGCAGTACCTGTCCGCCGATCAGCGACTGTCAGCGTTCGGCGCGATCACACCCGGGTTGAAGATCGTCAAGGCGTTCGCGGGCGGCTGGATCGTCGACTTCAAGGCCGAGTACTACGAGCAGCGCGCCGAATGGAAGCTGGTGGGCAGCGGCAGCCCGGGCCTGGAGCCGTTCAAGGCGCAGTTCTATCAGATCGGTATCGCGAAGCGTTTCTAGCGTTTCAAGCAAAGGGCCGCCGCGCGTTTGCCGCATCACTGCGACAAGTACTGCGGAGGTTCCAAGGAGGAAGTCATGGCAAGGCGTATGGAGTCGTTCTTGATCGCACTGGCGGCGCTCTGCATTCTCGCCGCCGGCGGTGAACTGGTTCGCAGCGTGGCTGCGGCACAGAGCGCAGCACCGGCCAGTCCGGTGATCCTCGAGCCCGAGCAAGCGTTCCAGGTGCAGGTGCACAGCCTCGGTGGGTCGCGCGTGGCGGTCGATTTCACCGTCGCCCCCGATCACTACCTGTATCGCGACCGGCTTCAGTTCACCGTACGCGCCCCGCAAGGCGTCGCGTTGCAAGGCGCCGACCTGCCCGTGGCCAAGACCAAGAACGACCCGAGCTTCGGCATCGTGCAGGTGTACGAGCAGCCCTTCCGCGCAATCGTCCGGTTAGGCGACGGGCACGAGAACACGCCGGTGGAACTCAATGTCGCCTACCAGGGCTGCAGCGCCAATGGCGTGTGCTACCTGCCGCAGGAGCAGCTCTACCGGGTCGATCTCGCCACCCCCGGTCCGGCCACGACGATCGTCAGCACCGACTCGCATTCCAAGGCAGGCGCATCGGCAGGAGCTGGGGCGCCGGACGCCTCGTCGAAGCTCGTCATGGGCTCCTTTACAGCCGCAACCGTCGCGGCACGCCCGGCTCCGGCCGGTGCGACGACCGCCACCTCCGATGTCGATCAGGTCGCCGCACTATTTGCCAGCAAAGGCATGCTGCTGGTGATAGCAAGCTTCTTCGGCTTCGGACTGCTGCTGGCGTTCACGCCCTGCGTATTCCCGATGATCCCGATCCTGTCGGGAATCATCGCCGGCGAGGGCACCAGCCTCACCCGACGCGGCGCGCTCGGTCTGTCGCTCGCGTACGTGCTCGGCATGGCGGTCACCTACGCGGTCGCCGGCGTGGCGGCGGGGCTGTCGGGCTCGATGCTCACGGCCGCGCTGCAAAACGCCTGGGTACTGAGCGCATTCGCGCTGGTATTCGTCGCGCTGTCGCTGTCGATGTTCGGCCTGTACGAGCTGCAGTTGCCCAGCGCGATGCAATCGCGCCTGAACGACTGGTCCAACGGGCTACAAGGCGGCAAAAGCGTGAGCGTGTTCGTGATGGGTGCGCTTTCGGCTCTGATCGTCGGACCGTGCGTCGCTGCGCCGCTGGCGGGCGCGCTGCTCTACATCGGCCAGTCGGGCGATGTCTTGCTCGGCGGGGCCGCACTGTTCGCCATGGCGCTGGGTATGGGCGTGCCGCTGCTGATCGTCGGTGCTTCGGCGGGTGCGCTGTTGCCGCGCGCCGGCAAGTGGATGGAAGGCGTGAAGCGGTTGTTCGGAGTGATGCTGCTCGCCGTAGCGATCTGGATCGTCTCGCCGGTGGTGCCACCGATCGTGCCGATGGCGTTGTGGGGTGTGCTGCTGGTGATCTATGCGATGTACCTGCGCGCGATCGACCCGCTGCCTGAACAGGCAGGCGGCGTGATGCGATTGGCCAAAGGCCTGGGCGTGGTGATGTTGCTGGCGGGCGCGGCGATGCTGATCGGTGCGCTCAGCGGCAATCCCGATCCGCTGCAGCCGCTGGCCAGTGTGAACGCGAAGGATGGCGGCCGAGCACGACAAGCCACGCCGCGCTTCGAGCGCGTGACCACCGTGGCGCAGTTCGACGAGCGACTCAAGGCCGCCGCAGGGCGTCCGGTGATGGTCGACTTCTATGCCGACTGGTGCGTGTCGTGCAAGGAGATGGAGCGCTTCACCTTCAGCGACGCACGCGTGCAAGCGCGGTTGAACAACGCGGTGCTCATCAAGATCGATGTCACCGGCAACAGTGCGGATGCCAAGACGCTGTTGCGTCGCTTCGGCCTGTTCGGGCCGCCCGGCATCGCTTTCTTCGATGCGCGCGGCGCGGAGATCAAGGCGGCGCAGGTCGTCGGCTTCCGTCCGGCCGATCAGTTCCTCGCCACGCTCGATCAGGTCCTGCGCACCAACTAGTCCGCGTAACACCCCGCCCTCACGGAGGTTCCGATGCAAGCAAGCGTCTCGACGCGTCACTCGCGCCTACTCATTCTCGGCGCCGGCCCGGCAGGCTATACGGCCGCGATCTATGCCGCACGCGCCAATCTGCGCCCGCTGTTGATCACCGGCATCGCGCCCGGCGGCCAGTTGATGAACACCACCGATGTCGACAACTGGCCTGCCGACGATGCCGGCGTGCAAGGGCCCGACCTGATGGAACGCTTCCAGCGCCACGTGCGCCGCTTCGAGGTGGAAATGATCCTCGATCAGGTGCACACCGCGCAGTTGGACGAGCGGCCGTTTCGGCTGATCGGCGATCAGGCGGTTTACACCTGCGACGCGTTGATCATCGCCACCGGCGCTTCCGCGCGCTATCTCGGCCTGGAATCGGAGCAGGCGTTCATGGGCAAGGGCGTGTCGGCCTGCGCGACCTGCGACGGCTTCTTCTATCGCGGCAAGCGGGTGATGGTGGTAGGCGGCGGCAATACCGCGATCGAGGAGGCGCTCTATCTGTCGGGCATCGCCAGCGAGGTGCTGCTGATCCATCGGCGCGACACCTTCCGTGCCGAAAAAATCCTGCAGGACCGGCTCGCCGCGCGCCCCAACGTGACGCTCCTTCGCAACTACGTGCTCGAGCAGGTGTTGGGCGACGCGAGCGGCGTCAACGGCGCCTCGATCAAGTACCTGCCCACGGGCGGCATTGCACAACTCGATCTCGACGGCGTGTTCATCGCGATCGGCCACACCCCCAACACGGCGCTATTCGCGAACCAGCTTGCCATGCATGAGGGCTACATCGTGACGCGCGGCGGGCGCGACGGCGCAGCCACCGCCACCAGCGTGCCCGGTGTATTCGCCGCGGGCGACGTGCAGGACCACGTGTACCGCCAGGCCGTCACCAGCGCGGCGAGCGGTTGCATGGCCGCGCTGGATGCGGAGCGCTTTCTCGACGCGCAGCCACTCGTCGCACCGCGAGAAGCGATCGCGGCGTAACCGACCCGCTTCAGTCGAACCGGACAACCAGATTCGATGCGCGGGCCCACTGGTCGGCCCGCGATCTCACCCAAGGAGGTAACGATGAAACGATTACGAATGCTCTCGGGCTTGATTGCCGCGGCCGCGTTGACGATACCGACTCAGGGGGCGATGGCGGCCGATCCGGTCGCGGGCAAGGACGTCTACATCAATTCGCATGGCGCGCCGCTGGGTTGTGCCGCGGCTGCTTGTCACGGCTCAGATCCCGGCGCTGGCTTGAACGGCATCAAGAAAGGCGCCAACAATCCCGCCGTGATTCAGAACGCCATCGACTCGAACAAAGGCTCGATGGGATTTCTCAAACCGTTCCTCACCGCCACCGATATCGACAACGTGGCGGCTTACATCGCCAATCCCAACGCGGGAACCCCGGCAGCGGCGATCAAGCTCTCGACCGCCACGATCAGCTTTGGCGGCCAGACATTGCTCACGACCTCGGCGCCCATGGTCGTCACGGTGTCGAACACCGGTTCGGCGAATCTCACATTGCAGACACTTGCCGTCGGTGGCACCAACGCGGGCGATTTCGCACGCGCCGGCACCTGTGCGGCAGGCGGAACGCTCGCACCAAACGGCTCCTGCACGGTCGCGCTGACCTTCACGCCCCAGGCAATCGGCACACGCAGCGGATCACTGTCGATCACTCACAACGCGACTGGAAGTCCGAGCTCAGTCGCGTTGAGCGGCACCGGCGCGAACGCACCCACGCCGGCGATTGGCTTGTCCGCCGCATCGCTCGCGTTCGGCGACCAGTTGCTCAACACGCCAAGCACCGCCAGGTCGGTGACGGTGACGAACACCGGTTCGGCCGCGCTCACGCTCAACAACGTTGCACTCGGCGGTGCCAATGCCGGGGACTTTGCGTTGAGTGGCAATTGCGCCGCAGGCACCAATCTCGCGCCGCAAGCCAGTTGCACGGCCGGCGCGGTGTTCACGCCGTCGGCGTTGGGTGCTCGTAGCGCATCGATCACCATCAGCTCGAATGCCAGTGGCAGCCCCCATGCCGTCCCGCTCTCGGGCAATGGCGTGGCCGTGGGTGCACCTGCAGTCAAGCTGACGCCGAGCGTCGTCAACTTCGGCAACCAACTGATCGGCATGCCCAGTCCCGTGCAAAGCATCACCCTCACCAACAGTGGCGGCGCCGCACTCAACATCTCCAATGTGGGCGTCAGCGGTACGGGCTTCGCGCACAGCACCAACTGCCCGGCTTCCTTGGCCCCCACCACCACCTGCGCGATCAACCTCACGTTCACGCCTGCCGCTGCGGGTGCCGCCACCGGCACGCTGACTGTCGCCACCAACGCGACCGGCAGTCCGCACACGGTCGGCCTGAGCGGCACCGGTATCACCGAACCGGCTGCGTTCACCCGTGCGCGGATGCGTCCTGAGAAGCTGGAATTCAGAGCACAGTTGCTCAACACACCGAGCAAGGCGCGCGAAATCATGCTGCGCAATGAAGGTCAGGTTGCTCTTCGTGTAGAAAACCTGCGCATCGGCGGCAAGCATGCGAGCGATTTCGCGCAGACGAGCAACTGCCCGATCGGCGGCATGCTCGCGCCGCAGGCAAGCTGCACCATCCGCGTCGTGTTCACGCCAACCAGGACGGGTGACCGCAAAGCCCAGCTCAATCTGAGCGGCAACGTCAAGGATCAGCCCAAGGTCGAGCTCAAGGGCACTGGTGTGCGTCGCGCCGGCGAGGACGGCGATGACGACGACGATAAGGATGACGACTAGCCAGCGTCAGCTCGCGGCACCACAACGCGGTGTCGCGAGCGCGCTTCCCACTCACTGTTCGTGAGCCGGCGACGACTGAACGTCGGAAACACGCGATCTTCTACGCGCTCAGTTCCTCACGACCCCGGCATTCAACTTTGCGTTCCCGATACTTGTCGATCGAATGTCCCGTACAGGCGATGGGGGCGGCTCACTATTTCACCAACTGGCACCGCGTCCAGCCGCTTTATTAAGGTTGGCCTAAGGATGGTCGCGTTAAGGTGCAGCAACGCGCGGCGCCGCAGATGCCGGTTTCCGGAATACCGCACCCCTCGCTTGGCGGGTCCGCCCGTCACCTCGCGAAGGGTGTTTCACTTTGGCGCCGGTCCTGGTTCCCGGCGCACGCACATGAAAGCGCGACATGGCTCTTGAGCTCTCCACCTTTGATGCACTCGCCCGGGCGATGCTCACGCGCGAACTCTCACATTGGCGCTCGCTCGTGTTCGGCGATTTGCTCTCGCTCGTTGGCATGCGCGGCCAGACCTGCATCGACGCGGCCGACGAACTGTCGCTCGAAGTCGCCGTTCGGTGGAGCGACGACCGCGACGACCGAATTCGGGTGACGGTTGGCGTCGAAGCGCTGCTTGAGTACTCGCGCTGCCGCCTGGTCGAATCGATTGAAGTGCTGCGGTCCGCGGCGCCGACCTAAGGGCCTCCGCGACGAGAGGCGATCTCGCAGGCGGACAGCGCGCGGCTGCCTGGATCAGCGCGAAGCAGCGGAGGAATCCGATCCGCCGCCGCTCAAGGGATGACGGGGAGCATCGGTGTCGACACCCGGCGCATCGCTTGCCACGAGGCTGCCAGCCGGCAGCCGCACCGTCACCAGCAAACCGTTGCCAAGGGGATTGTCGGCAAGCGCCACGCTCGCACCGATTCGCTCGGCAATGCTCTGCACGATGGCCAGTCCGAGCCCGCTGCCGGTGGACCGGTTGCCCTCGCCGCGATAGAAGCGATCGAACACTCGATCGCGATCGACCGGCGCGATGCCCGGGCCGTTATCGAGAACACGCAGGGTCGGGCAACCCGATTCGTCGACAGACACCAGCACGTCGACGCGTTCGTCGACGGGGCTGTAGCGCACCGCGTTGTCGATGAGATTCATCAACAGGATGCGCAGGCTATCGCGCTCGGACAAGGCGCGGACGGCCCGACCGTCGTCGTCGATCACACCGAGGTCGACCCGATGGTGTTCAGCCATGCCGGCAAGTTCGGCGACCACGCCCTGCGCGAGCTCGCGCAGTTCGACGACTTCCAGATCCTCCTTACGTATCGGCCGATCGTAGCGAGCGAGATTCAGCAGCTGCCGCACCAGGTGCGTCGAGCGATCCAGGCCTTGATGCAGTCTGCCAAGTGCCGCAGCGCGTCGCTCCGGCGAATGCGCCCGCTCGAGCAATTGCAACTGCAGCTTGAGTGCCATGAGCGGTGAGCGCAGCTCATGCGCCGCGTTGCCGATGAAAGCCTGTTGCGCCCCCAAGGCGATGCGCAGCTGCGCGAGCAACCGGTTCAGCGCCTCGACAATTGGGCGCAGTTCGGGCGCCACCACGGCAGGCTCCAGCGCATCGAGGGAGTGCGCCGATCGGCTGCCCAGCAGGCCGGTCAGCTCCCGCACCGAGCGCAGACTGCGCCACACGACAAACCAAACCAGCATGCACAGCAGCGGAACAAGCAGCGCAAAAGGCAGCAGGGTTCGCACCGCAACTTCGAGGACCATCGCGTCGCGCGATGCGAGCGTCTGCGCCACCTGAATCAGTTGCCCGGGCCGATGCATGCGAAACACCCGCCACTGCTGGCCGTGCGCAGAAGCGGTCAACAACCCGGTTCCCGGGTAGAGCGGTAGCGCCAATTCCGGATGCGACACGTAGCTGAGTTGGCCTGCATCGTCGAAGAACTGAACCACGATCAATTCCTCCGGACCGCCCGCCTCGGCGACGGTCTGCGTGGGCATTCCCGGGGGAAGCGCCTCGGCGATCTGGCGCAACTGGAAATCGGTGATCTCGATGACCTCGTGGCGGACCTGCGTGTAGGTCCACACCCCGGCGCCGGTGAGCGCGACCACCACGCCACCCATCAGGCCCAGCAACAGCTGTGTTCGGATCGCTCTCACCGGATGGCCTTCATGGATCATTGGCGAGCTTGTAGCCGACGCCACGCACGTTCTTCACAAAGCCGCGCCCGAGCTTGCGCCGCAGCGAATGCACATAGACCTCGACGGTATTGCTTTCGACCTCATGGTTCCAGCCGTAGAGCTTGTCCTGCAGCGCGGTGCGGGACACGACCACACCCGGCGGATCCATCAGCGCCAACAGCAATTGGAACTCACGTGCCGATAGCGCCACTGGCTGCCCGTTGAAGGTCGCTTCGTGCGTCGCCGGATCCAGGGTCAATCCGCGATGACTGAGTTGCGGCCGACCGCGCCCGGAGCGCCGACGAATCATCGCGCGCAGGCGGGCGAACAGTTCCTCCAGTTCGAACGGTTTGATCAGGTAGTCGTCAGCACCCGCGTCCAGACCGCGCACCCGGTCAGCCACCCCATCGCGCGCCGTGATGATCAGGACCGGCGCGGAGCCTCCGCGGTCGCGGTACTGCGCGAGCACCTCGAGTCCGTGGCGACGCGGCAAGCCCAGGTCGAGCAGGATCGCGTCGTACATCTCGCCGCGCAGGGCCAGCAATGCGGCCTCACCGTCGACGACCCAGTCGAGCGCATAGCCTTCATGCCGCAGACTTTCCTCGAGGCTCTCGCCGATCATGCGGTCGTCCTCGATCAGCAATACGCGCACCTTGTTGTTCTCCCGGCGCCGACCCGCAGCAACGTACAGGCGAATAGCTTATTCGCGGATTCCTTAAGGATGAATTAATTCCGGCTGCCGCCAGTCGGGCCATCCGGACGGTTCGAGCCGCAGCGACGGCACTTTGCCCGTTGCGACGGACCCGGTCGGCTCGGAGCGCGCAACTCGAAACCCGACCGTGTCGCACTCTGCATTCGGTGCCCGATCGTCAGGGTCCTCCTACGCCTCCATGCCAACTTTTCCCCCGTGCACGGTTCAGTCGTCCAGACACCAGGCCGATAGCCCGGTGACGACCACTCGATGGCCCACTGGGGCTCGAAAAACCCGGTCACCTCGCGCCCGATGCTTCGCTCCTTCTCCATCGCCAGCCTGCTCGCCATTGCCGCGATCGCGTTCGCGCTCGGTTTCAGCTACGAGCACATCGCGCGTGGCAATCTGGTCAAGCTCAGCGAACGGAACAATCTGGCACTGACCAAACTGTTCGGCAATGCCCTGCGCGGCGAGCACGGACTGTTCTTGGCCGTTGCCGGCTACCTCGATCTGGGCGAGCTGCGGCACCATCCGATGACCGAGGAGCTCGACCGGTTTGTCGCGCAGACCATGCGCGGATTGAGCGTAGCTAAAGTCAAGATCTATGCCCTGAGCGGCATGACGATCTTCTCCACCGACGCGGCGCAGATCGGCGAGGACGGGAGCGC
>CADEDU010000014.1:73583-79111 GCA_902826155.1 uncultured beta proteobacterium | reverse complement strand
GTGGTGAGCGCATTGCTCGTGCTCTACGTTCTGTTGCTTCTGATCGTGCGCCGCGCCGAGCGCGCGCGCCATGAAGCGGATGCGTCGCTGCGATCGCTGATGAGCGAGCTCGAGGCGCGCGTCGCCGAACGCACCACCGAGCTGACCGCGGCGAATGCGAAGATGCACGAGGAAGTCAACGTGCGCCGCCGCGCCGAGACCAAGCTCGAATCGAAGCGCGATCTGCTGATCACCCAGCAGTTCGCGTTGAGCGCAGTGCTCAAGAGCGAACAGTTTCGCGGCGGAGCGCTCGACGACGCACTGCGACTGATCACCGAGACCGCTGCGCAGTCGCTGAGCGTGGCCCGCGTGAGCATCTGGCGCCTGAACAGCAGCCACGACGCAATCGATTGCCTCGATTTGTACGAGCTTGGGGCGAGTCGACACTCCAACGGCGTGCAGCTGCTTCGCGCGGACTACCCGCGCTACTTCGCGGCGCTCGTGGCTCGCGAAGAGATCATCGCGCACGACGCGCACTCCGATCCCCGTACCAACGAGTTCTCGGCGAATTACCTCACCCCGCTTGGCATCGGCTCGATGCTCGATGCACCGATCGTGCGCAAGGGCGAGGTCGTCGGCGTGATATGCATCGAGCACGTCGGAGCACCCACGGCTTGGTCGCCCGAGCAACGGCTGTTCGCGGTTGCGGTGTCGAATCTGGTCGCGCTGGCGCTGGAGCAGTCCGACAGCGCGCACAAGGAACGGCAGCTGCACGAAGCCACCTCCAGGCTGTCGGCGGACATCGAGGATCGCAAGCGAATCGAGCGCGAGCTGCGCAACAGTCAGCGCATGATGCAAAGTCTGCTGCACAGTACCAGCGAAGGGTTCTGGTACATCGACAACGCGGCCAACACGGTGGACGTCAATCCAGCGATGTGCGCTCTGCTCGGCCGTTCACGTGAACAGATTCTCGGGCGCAACATCTTCGAGTTCGTCGACGCCGCGAACGCCGACGTGTTCCGCACGGAGATCGAGGCACGCAAGCACGGCCACGTCGGGCCCTATGAAGTCGCGCTGCAGCGGCCCGACGGCAGCAACGTGCCGTGTCTCAATAACGCCACTCCGATCCACGACGAATCCGGCAACAAGATCGGATCGGTAGGGCTGTGGGTGGACATCTCGCAGATCAAGCACACGCAGGGGCAGCTCGAACGCGCCAAGGACGACGCGCTCGCAGCGAGCCGAGCCAAGTCGGCATTCCTGGCGGCGATGAGCCACGAGATCCGCACGCCGCTCAATGGCATCGTGAGCATCATCGAGATCCTGAGCGACGGCGATCTGCGCCAGGAACAGCGCTTCCAGATCGGCTTGGCGCGCCAGGCCGCGGCTCAGCTGCTCAACCTGATCGGCAACGTGCTCGATCTGTCGAAGCTCGAGTCCGAGCGCCTCGAACTGGAGTCGATCGCGTTCGAGCTCGACGAGGTGATCCAGGGCGCCGCGGACACCTTTGCGGTGGAGGCTGCCCGCAAGGGACTGCAGCTCATCGTCGAGACCGAACGACTCGAGTGCAAGCTGATGGGCGATCCGACCCGGCTCAAGCAGATCGTGCTCAACCTGATCGGCAACGCGATCAAGTTCACGGCACACGGCGAGGTAGCTGTGCATGCACGTTGCTCGACGATCGAAGGGATGGCGCGGGTCGAGCTCGAAGTCGCCGACACCGGCATCGGGATTGCACCGGACGTGCTGCCCAAACTCACCGAAAAATTCGTCCAGGCCAGCAGCACGACCAGTCGCGAGTACGGTGGCTCGGGCCTGGGACTGGCAATCTGCAAGCAGCTCGCCGAGGCGATGGGAGGAACCTTCCGCATCGAAAGCGAGCTCGGCAAGGGTTCGAAGTTCTGCGTGAGCCTGCAATTGACGCTGGCACCGCGCGTGGTTGCCAGTCCGCCGGTCGCCGGTTCGTCTATCGGCAAGCAACGCGCTGCAACCATCGTGGCCGGCAACCCGCGGCTGGCTGCATCGTGGAGCGCTTTGCTACGCTCAGAGGCGCTCGATGTGCGCGCCGTCGAGTCGCTGGCCGCCGCGGTGGACTGTCCTTCCGACACGGGTGATGGCGCGACGGAAACGCGCACCCTTCGGGCGATGATTGTCGACGAGGCGATGCTGCAGGAGCTCACCGCGCAACCGCCCGGTCCAATGGCCCGGAGCGTGGTGGCCATCATCTCCGCAACGTTCGATGCGACGCGCCTGCAAGCGCTGAGCGAGCGGATCGCCCACATCATCGTCAAACCGCTCACGCGCGCCAAACTGCGGGATACGCTGGCGCAGATCGACGCGATCACGGTGCCCGCAGCGCCGCAGCGCGAAGCGAAGGACAGCGCAAGCTCCAATGCGTCTTCGCCGCAAGGCGACAACGTCGACACACGCGTCGCGGCAACGCCTGCAAGCACCACCCCCGCAGGCACGACCGCTGAAAGTACCGCGCCGCTGGGCGGCCTTGCGCTGGTGGTCGAAGACAACCCTACCAACCGCTACGTCGTCCGTGAGCACCTCAAGCGGCTGGGCTGGAGTGTGCAGATCGCCGAGGACGGCGAACTCGCGTTGCCGATGGCCGCGAGCGAGCGGTACGACGTCATCCTGATGGATGTGTTCATGCCCAAGCTCGATGGCCTGGAGACGACCCGCAGGATCCGCGCGGCGGCCGGTCCGAATCAGCACACGCCGATCTTCGCGCTCACGGCGAACGCGTTTGCCGAAGACGTGCGCGCCTGTCTCGACTCCGGCATGAACGGGCACCTGGCCAAGCCGATCAGCCGACCCGCGCTCGCTGCTGTTTTGCAGGGCCTAGTGCCCGACCGCGCCGGGGATCAATCGACCGACGCACCCACGCAGGGATCGGCCGCCGCGCCGGCCTGACGTCGCGCCCTTCGGGCGAAGCGGCGACCCGATACGCAGCCCGCCAAGTCGACCGGCGCGTCGCCGGCAACGTGCATTAGTGCTCGCGGCAAGCGTGCCTTTGCACCGGCTATCGCGCCGCTGTGTAAGGCCAACCCTACTCGGTCCGCTCAGCCACCCGATATCTATTCAGAGGACTGTAGTCAACAGCGGGAATCTCCAATGCTCCACGCCTTGCGGCAGCGTTTGGCCAGCCGGCCTGACAGCGAGCACGAGCAAGCGTTCGTGCGGCTGGCGCTCGTCTGCCTGGTGTCCGCGTACTTCGCGGCGCGATCACTCCTCATCACTGACGATCACAGCGCCGTCGGGCTGCCGCTCCCGTGGGTTCTCGTTGCGCTGCTGATCAGCACGTTCGCGATCTGCATCCACCTGGTGACGCGCCCGGCCGTGAACGTGCCGCGGCGCGTGTATGGAGCGCTCGCCGACACCGCCGCGGTCAGCTACTTCCTTTGGCTGGCCGGGCCCGAGGGCCAGCCGCTCACGCTGCTGTACGTATGGATCACCATCGCCAACGGCTTTCGCTATGGGCCGCGCTACCTGCTGCTATCGGCAGGGCTGAGTCTGCTGGGCTTTTGTACGGTGATCGCACTCGTGCCCTGGTGGCAGAGCCATCTGCCGATCGGCCTGGCGATCGCACTGGTCGGCACGGCGCTTTGCTGGGATGTACTCAGCCTGGTACGGAAGAACTTCGTCGCGATCGCGCGGGCGGAAGCGGCGAACGCGGCCAAGCGTCGCTTCGTGTCCAACGTCAGTCACGAGATGCGCACCCCGCTGAACGCCGTGGTGAACATGTCGCAACTGCTGGCGCAGACCGAGCTCAAGCGCGATCAGCGCGACCTGCTCGACACGCTGTCGAGCGCATCGCAGGTGCTGCTGCAACTGATCAACGACGTGCTCGACTTCTCCAAGATCGAGGCGGGCAAGCTGCAGATCGAGCGCATCCCGTTCGATCTGCACGCCTTCATCAACACGACGGTGCGCATCTTCCGGCCCGAGGCGGAGATGAAAGGGCTGCGGATGCACGTCGCCGTCATGCCCGAGGTGCCGCACGCGTTGCTGGGCGATCCGCACCATCTGCGGCAGGTGCTCATGAACCTGCTCGGCAACGCGCTCAAGTTCACCGAGAAGGGATCGGTCACCGTCGAAGTCTCGATGCTCAATGGCGACGATGACGGCGTCGTGCTGCGCTTTGCCGTGCGCGACACCGGTATCGGAATGAGCGCTCAGGCGCTCGCGCGCGTGTTCGAGAGCTTCTCGCAGGCCGAGGCGAGCATCAGTCGCAAGTTCGGCGGCACCGGACTGGGTACGACCATCGCCAAACAGCTGGTCGAATTGATGCACGGACGCATGAGCGTGGAGAGCATCGAAGGCCAGGGCAGCACGTTCTGGTTCGAGTTGCCATTCGGCAAGGCACCCGAACCGAATGAACAGAGCGCGCCCCGCCTGGGAGGCACGTTCGTGCTGGTGGGTTTCGAACCCGCGATGGCTGTTCGGTTCAACGAAGCCCTCACCGGCGCTGGCGGCAGGGTCGCTGCGGTGGGATCGATCGATGAGGTCGCGACGCGCAACGAGCCGACCGCGTTCGGCGCACGAGGCGTGCTGGTGCACGCTGCAGACTCCTCGGCCGCGCAGAGCATTGCGGCACGGTACTACGGGCAGACGCGACGCGATCGTCCGCCACTGATGCTGTGCATCGATCAACCCTCCGAATCGGAGCGAAGCGTCTATCTATCGGTGGGCTATGCGACGATCGTCGAGTCCGGTTGGGCTGATGCATTGATCGTGAACGCGGTTCGCGCCGCGGTGGTCACCGAGGCAGCACAATCCGACGAGGCCGATCGCTCCGGCGGCTCGGCGCCGCAATCGCCGCTGCGCCTGCTGGTGGTCGATGACACGGTCATGAACCTGGTCGTGGCCAAGAAGGTGCTGATGCAGGCCGGTCACAGTGCCATCTGCGTCGGCAGCGGCGAAGAAGCGCTCGAGGCGTTGCGGCGCGAGCCGGGCGCATTTGATCTGGTCATCACCGATCTGCACATGCCGGGCATGGACGGCCTGGCGCTTACCCGGACCGTTCGCCTGATGACGAGCGATGCGGGCCAACACGTGCCGGTGATCGTGCTGACCGCCGACGTGACGCCCGAAGCGCGCACCGACGTCCTCGCCGCCGGGGCCGACCTCATGCTGAGCAAGCCGATCAACTCGAAGGAGTTGCTGCGCGCTGTGGCCGAGTTGCACACCGTCGCGCCGCGTACGAGCCTGCCATCGACTCCTTCCGGATCGAGCACCGCGCAGTCGGCGACGCTCGCCTCATCGATCATCGACCCGGAAGTACTGGCAACCATCGCGTCGCTCGATGACCGCGGCGGGCTGATCGGCAGACTCATCGAACGCTACGTACGCGAGACGCAGCGCGCCGTCGAGGCATGTCGGACGGCCGCTTCGCGCAACGATCTGCGCGCACTGCGACTGGCCGCGGAGGACATCGTCGGCCTTGCCGCAAGCGTGGGCGCCCGCACGATGATCGAAGCGTGTTCGCTCTCGGCGCTGCCGAACGAATCGTCCCGGCCGCAGGATCTGGTGAACTTCGCCGA
>CADEDU010000014.1:38190-73483 GCA_902826155.1 uncultured beta proteobacterium | reverse complement strand
TGGGCGCCGCCGGCTTCGAACATGCGCGCTGCGGCGCGTCGCGCGAGCAACGCGGCGTAGGTGCCATTGCGCGAGGTGCGCGCGGCATCGGCTGGGTCCAGTCGCGCACCCGCACGCAGCTTTGCCATGTTCTCGCGCGCCGCATCCAGCACCAGCAATCGCGCGGCATGCGTCTCGACGGAGGCTTCGGTGAGACGTGTCTGCAGGTGCGGCACGACCGATGCCCCTTTGGCGCGATTGGCGCGCTCGCCCACGTACTTGCCGAATTCAATGGTCATCGCGCTCGCCGCACCGACCGTCACAGCGGTAAGGGCAAGAAACGAGAAGCCATACATCGGCATGCGGTAGATCGGATTGGTGTTGACGCGCGTGCCGGGCGCTTCGCCGGCCACGACGCTCGCGTGCGGCAAAGCGCGATGCGCGGGCACGAATACGCGATCGAGTGTGATCGACGCGCTGCCGGTGCCCGCCATGCCCATCGTGTGCCAGTCATCGACCACCGTGCGCGCGGCCGCCGGAATGAGAAAGAAGTGGTGCGCGGGCCCTTCGGCGCCCGGTGCGAGATCGCCGACCACCGTCCAGGATGAATGATGCAGGCCGCTCACGAATGGCCAACGACCGGTCAGCACGAAGCCGTCGCTCACGCGTTCGACCTTGTTGCCCACCGGTGAGATCGAGCTCGACACCATCGTCAACGGATCGCGGCCCCACACCTCGCGCTGTGCCTCCTCTGGAAACAGCGCGACCAGATAGTTGTGCTCGGTGTAGATGTTCGTCACCCACGCCTGGGCGCTGTCGCCATGTCCCAGCGCGAGCGACATCTCGCACAACGTATCCCAGCCCTGCTCGAAGCCACCGAATCGTTCGGGCTGACATAGCCGCGTGACGCCCGATGCGCGCACCGCGTCGATCGTCTCGTCAGGCATGCGGCGCAGCTCTTCGCACGCGGCGGCCCGCTCGCGAAAGCCCTCGGCGAGCGCGTGCGCGCGCGCCAATACCGTTGATCGGGTCGATTCGTCCTGCGTCGATGTGCTCATCGCTCGCGCTCAAGACCGTGGCGTGCAAGCGTGCAGATTCAATCGTCCTGATTGAACGCACCCGCCAACCGGGCACTCGCGAATCGACGCACGACCTGTTCGACCACCCCGCGCGTACCCTGCCCTGCGAACGTGAGGATGTAGTCGTACCGATGCACGCCTTCGTTCACCGGGAACGATCCGACCGTGCGCAGCCGGAAGCCCGCACCGAGAATGCCGGCGATCAGCTCGCCGAGCGCGCCATCGGGTCCGAACCGTCCGGTGATGACCAGCCGGTTCGGCTTGTCGCTGAACAGCGGCTTGTTGGAATACGCCCACCAACTCGCAGCCGCGCCGCTGTCGATGTCGGCGGCCATGGTTTCCAGGCCACTCACCAGTTTGGTGAGCGAACGCGAGCCCACCACCGCCATGGAACCGTCGCCGGCAAGGATCTCCCTGGCTGCCTCGACCGAATTGAGAGCGTGCGTTTCGCGCGGCACGCCGGGGAAGTGCTGGTCGAGGTACGCGGTGCATTGATGGATCGAGCCGTGACCGACGATCTTGCGGATCTGCTCGCGCCGTGCGCCGGGCTTGACGTAGAGGTTGCACGCGAGCGGCACGATCTGCTGCTTGAGGATGGTGTAACCCTTGGCCAGGACCTCCTTGCCCGGGTGCGGCTGCCCGGTGCGCTCCTGGCCGAGCACGACGACATCGACTTCGTCGGCATCGAGCGCCTGATAGCAAGCCTCCATCGATGGGCGATACACCACCTCGCCGAACTCGCTGTACTTGCCGCACAGAATCGCCGTCGCCTCGCCTGCGAACGTGCCCGCGCTGCCGAGCGTTGCCACCTTGAGTTTGCCTGTCATGCGACTGAACCTTGCCTGATTGAATGCATTATTGCGATGCCCGCCAGCGACGGGCCGATTCCAACGATAGCGCAATCAGCGACGATCCAAGACTCGGCGCTACACTTGTGCCTCGATTGCCTGAAGATGGAGACAGCGATGCCGGCACGCGTGGTAGGACTGGGGCACGTGGGAATCTACGTGCGCGATCTGGATCGCATGGCCGCGTTCTATCGCGAGTTCCTCGGCATGACGCTCACCAAGACCAATGGCCAGGCGGCGTTCTTCAGCACCGATCCGAGCCGCTCCGACCACGAGGTGGTGCTCGTCAAAGGCCGGCCATCGCCCGATGATCCGCACCTGATCAATCAGATCTCGTTGCGCGTACCGACGCTGAACGACCTGCGCGAATTCGCGCGCCGTATCAAGGCCGAGGGCTTGACGATCCAGCGACTGGTCACCCACGTGAGCGCGATCGGCTGCTACTTCGGCGACCCCGAAGGCAACACCACCGAGATCTTCTGGCTCACCGGCCTGCCTTCGTGGGTCAACATCGCGATTCCGATCGACATCGAGCGACCAGACGCCGCCGTCATGGCCGACATCCATCGCTACTGGGAAAAGGTGCGGCACGTGCAGGTCGGGGAACTGCCCGATGCGGCGACGTTCGCGGTCATACGCGATCTGACCGAGCGCGCCAAAGCGCCGGCGGCTTGAACCGACTGTCGCCCTGAAACACCGACCAACCCGCCGCTGATTCGCGACGATGCCCGGCAGCGCACTCCCGCTCGCCTTGCTCTGGACCGACGAGGCCGCGGTCTATCAGCGCGCGATCGAGCACGCGGGGCTGAAAACGCGCGTCGCGGTGCACGCGCTGCGGCGCGATGAGCTGCCGCCTGACGAAGTGCTCGCGCGGACCGAGCTGATGCTCGCCTGGCCGGTGCCGCCGGGATTGCTCGATCGCATGCCGCGCCTGCGCTGGATCCAGACCCTGAGCGTCGGTGTGGAAGGCTGGCTCAAGCGTGGCGATCTGCGCGGCAACATCGCGCTCAGCTGCGCGCGCGGCATTCACCGGGTGCAGATGCCGGAGAACATCCTGGCGGCGCTGTTCCATCTCACCAAGCACTTCGCGACCTTCGTCGACAACCAGCGCGAACACCGCTGGTCGCGGCGCATGCACGAGCCGCTGGCCGGGAAGACGCTCGCCATCCTCGGACTGGGGACGATCGGCCAGGAACTCGCCCGCAAGGCCGCGGCGCTCGAGCTGCGCGTGATCGGCGTGAAGCGCACGCCGCAACCGCTTGCGCATGTCGAGCGCGTCTATCCACCCGAGGCCACCGACGACGTACTGGGGCAAGCGGACTTCGTGCTGCTGCTCATGCCGCTCACGCGTGATACCGAGGGATTCTTCAACGCGGATCGGCTCGCGGCGATGAAGCCGAGCGCCTATCTGCTCAATTTCGCGCGCGGTGCGCTGATCGTCGACGACGATCTGATCCGCGCCGTGCGCAACAAGACGATTGCCGGCGCAGTACTCGACGTGTTCCGCACCGAGCCGCTGCCGGCCGAACATCCGTTCTGGCACACCGAGGGCATTCTCGTGCTGCCACACGTGGGTGGCGGGCATCCGCGCCGCGACGAGATCGCCGCCGAACTGTTCGTCGACAACCTGCGGCGCTACCTCGCGGGTGAAGCCCTGACCATGCTGGTCGATCGCGCGCGCGGGTATTGAAGCGGGAGCACCGATCGATCCATCGACGAAGCGGCACGACGCGCGCGCCAGCGCACTGCCCGAGGCTTTTCCGACCTGGCCGCTCATCGCCACCACGTCGATGCAGACGCTGGCCACGATGGCGGCGTACTCGGTGCCCGCACTCGCACCGGTTCTGGCGCGCGACCTCAACGTCGACGGCGCGCTGACCGGATATTTCGTGTCAGTCGTCTACGGCGTGGGTATCGGCTCATCGTTGCTCGCCGCCGATTTCATTCAGCGCCGCGGCGCGGTTCGCGCCTGCCAACTCGTGCTGCTGTGCGCGCTGGCGATGCTGCTGACGAGTTCGCTCGGTGGCGTCACCGCCGTCGCCATCGGCGCAGTCGTGCTCGGCCTGGCCTACGGCGCCACGGCACCTTCGAGCGCGCACCTGCTGGTACCGCGCACTCCGCCGCGCATTCTCAACTTCGTGATGTCGCTGCGGCAGATCGGCGTGCCGCTCGGCGGCGTGCTTGCCGGTCTGATCCTGCCGCCGCTGGCGTTGCTGATCGGCTGGCAGCGCGCAATGCTCGTTCTCGCCGTGCCGGTGCTCGTGCTGATTGCGCTGCTGGAGCTGCCGCGCCGCGATTGGGATCGTCATCGCACCCCGCACGCAGGCTCTTCGCCGCGCAGAAACATCGCGATGCTGCGGACGCTGCTACGCGAGAACCGTGAACTGCGCGTGCTCACCATCGCGAGTTTCTTCTACTCGGGCATGCAGCTTTGCTATGTCGCCTTTCTCACCGTCCATCTCACCTCGCGCGCGGGCTTCGGCGTGGTGGCTGCCGGGCAAGCGCTCGCGCTCTACCAGATCAGCGGCGTGGTGAGTCGGCCGATCTGGGGCTGGATCGCCGATCGCTTCACGTCCGCACGATCGCTGCTGGTGCTGCAGGGACTGGTGATGGCCGTTGCGGCAATCGCAGCCGGACAGTTCGATGCGACATGGTCAGGCGCGATGGTGTTGCTGACCTGCGCCGTGGCCGGCGCGAGTGCCAGCGGCTACACCGGCATCGCCTACGCGGAATTCGCGCGGCTGGGCGGCGCGCGTCGCACCGAGGCCACCGGCTTGGGCGCAGCAACGATGTTCGCGGGCGTGCTGCTGATCCCGTCGCTCGCAACCGTGGTGGTGACACTCACCGGGAGCTACGCGCTGGCGTACGGTGCGGTCGCACTGGCTTGCGCCGCCGCGGCAGTGTCGCTGGTCCGCCCGCGCGATTGAGCTCAGCTTCGCGCCGCGGCCACGCGCCTAGGTCGCTGCCTCGCTCATGCGCTACGTGGCTACGGCTTTCGCGGGCCTGGGCCAACGCTTCGCTACTTCGGGCAGCACTTCGTCGATAAGCCGTTGCGTCTGCGCCATCATTTCCGCATCACCGCGGCCAAGCGGACGCAGGATGAACTTCGAGGCACCCGCATCCACGTACTCCCCAACTCGCCGGACGATCGCCTGGGCATCACCGAAGACGAAGTAGCCGGCCGGATCGTTATTGGTGCGCTGCCGGTAAGCCGCCTGCAAGCGCTCGAATCGCGTCGGCTCAGCCGTGCCGAAGTGAAACGGGAACGCCGCGCCGTAGTGATCCTCATCGATCGATCGACCGGCCTCCACGGTCGCCGTCTTGATCGCCGCCACGACTCGTTCGACCTCGGCGGGCGTTTCCGGTCCGCCCTGCCAGCCGGTGCCGAGCTTCGCGGTGCGCCGGATCGCGGCCTCGGAACTTCCGCCGATCCACATCGGCAATTCAGCCTGGACCGGGCGCGGCGCGATCGAGGCACCTTGAAGCGTCCAATGCGCGCCGCGGAAATCGACGACATCTTCGGTCCACAGCCGGCGCAGGATGACGAGTGCCTCGTCGGTGCGCTTGCCGCGCGTCTTGGGCTCGATCGAGAGCGCGCTCCACTCGGGCGCGAGCGGACTGCCGATGCCGAAACCGGGCAGCAGACGTCCGCGCGAGAGCACATCGATCGTGGCGCACTGCTTCGCCGCGAGCACCGGGTCGCGCAGCGCGAGCGACACCACGTTCATGCCGAACTTCAGCCGAAGGGTGCGGCCGGCGAGCGCGGCCATCGTGACCATGCACTCCAGGATCGGCTCGCGACTGATGATGCGGTCGGTCTGCCACAGCGAGTCGACACCGCCCGCCTCGCACAGATCGACCCAGCGCCAGTAGCCGTCGATCGAATCGAACGGGAAGTCCTGTAGACCCAGGCCAACGGCGATGCTGCGCGTCATCGGCGAACTCCTGTTCGATCGCGATCCGTTACGACTCGCTTCGGTTCGATGCGGCGCAGCTACACCGGCCGCGCCGATTCACATCGACGCGGGCCGACCGCAGTGCTCGCGCCGACTGCGAACCGATCGATCAACTCGCCCGGAACAGATCGTGCGGGGTTCCCGTCTTGGCGAAGATGTAGTCGCGCGTGTTCTCCAGCTGATTGCGCAGCCGGTTCAGATTGACGTCGACCATGCGTCCGTGCCACTTGCGGATGCGTCCGGCGACCATCACCGTATCGACGTTGACGCGCTCCATCAACGACACCACTGCGCCGGGAACATGATTGAGCGGCGCAACGTTGAGCGCTTGAGCGTCGAGGATGATGAGGTCTGCTTCCTTGCCCGGCGACAGCGTGCCGGTCTTGCTATCGAGCCTCAGATCGCGAGCGCCGTTGATCGTCGCGTACTCGATGACGTCCTTGGCCGTGAGTCGCGGCACCCCGCCAGTGGCCGGCATGTTGGCCTCGCCCAGCGTGTTGGCGTTCACGAACATCCGCTGCAACGCCATTGCGCTGCGCATCTGGGTGAAGAAGTCGGCCGTGAGCGTGCATTCGACATCGCTCGACAGCGACGGCTTCACGCCCAGTTGCTGCGCCTTGATGATCGGCGGCGTGCCGTGCGCCATGTTCATCTCGATCGGAACCGCAAGCGACACGCCCGCGCCCACATCGCGCAGCTTTCCCCACGCCATGTCGGACATGCCGGTCACGTGGATGAAGAAATTGTCCGGACCGAATCCAAGCGTTTTGCTGTCGCCGCCCGCGCCCATCGCGAGCGCATCGAACGTGTCTCGCATCCCAAACGTGCCCACGATATGCGCCGCCACCGGAAGGCCGAGTTCGCGCCCGATCTTCCACGCAGCCTCGTAGCCCGGCAGGTAGATTTCCCCGCCCATGAACATCGTCAGCAACTGGTCGCTGGAGCTGAAGTACCGCGTCTTGATTCGCTTCGCGTCGCCCGGATACTGGTTGCCCGCCACGCCGCCCGCGCTCTCGAAGTACCCGAACACCGCCCGACCGCCGCCGTCGTACAGCGCCTTGATCTGCGCGTCGCTGTGGGCCTGGGAGTGATGAATCTGCGAGATGTCATGCACCGTCGTCACGCCCGCATCCAACGCGCTGAGCACGCCGAACAACGTGCTGATGTACACGTCTTCGGGCCGGAACGCCGGCGCGTACGTGAGCAGCATCTTTTGAAAGTAGTTCTGCGTGATGTTCGGATCGAGTCCATCGAACAGCAGCGCGTCGGCGAGCGTGCTGCGCAGCGCCGTTTCGAACAGGTGGTGGTGGGTGTCGACGAACCCGGGCATCACGATCTTGCCGCGCGCGTCGATAATCGTGGCGCCCCAGTTGTGCAAGTTCGGCCCGATCGCGACGATTTTCCGGCCCTCGATCATCACGTCGGCTTCGACGAAGTTGCCCTTGTCACCGAGCTTCGGATCGAGCGTCATCACGTGGCCGCCACGGATGACGATGCGCCGGCCGGCGCGGCCGTGATCGCGCGGCGGTTCGTCGTCGTGCGCCTGTGCAGGCGACGATGCGAACAGGCTCATCCCCGCTGCAGCGGCGCCCGTCGCAGTAGTTGCTTTAAGGAAATCGCGGCGGCCGAGTTGCCCTTCCTCGCGTGCCGCCTCCTCGTGGTTCTGCGGACGCCCTTCATCGCATAGCTGGCACATACTCCCGTCTCCCTTTGGTCGACCCGGACAGGCGCCGGATCCTCGGCCGATTCTGGCGCGGATGTCACGATGTGTAAATGCGCGCGCGCTGCTGCAGTGCGGCCGGTGGGACGCGAGGTCTAACGCCGGCTTAGAGGTGGGACGCGTTCAGGTGGGCGTCAGGCCACCTCATCTGCCGCACCGGGGACGTCCGGCGGACCTCCAGGTGGGATCTCGGTGACCGCTGGATGGGCACTACGGCTTGCTCGCTGCGTTCAGAACGAGGGCACGTTCGTACAGTACATTGCGGCGCGCTCCGGTGATCTTCGCTGCCAGCGACACTGCCTGGCTGAGCGGCAACTCGCTCAGCAACGCGCGCAGCACCGCGTCATACCGTTCTTCGGATGCCTGAGCGAGCGCGGGCGCCCCGGCAACCACCAGCACGAACTCGCCGCGCGTGTGGTGCGGATCGGCAGCGAGCCAGGCTGGCGCATCCCGCAGCGGCATCGCGCGGATCGATTCGAACATCTTCGTCAGCTCGCGGGCGATCACGACGCGTCGATCGGCATCGAACACTTCCAGCATGTCGGCGATCGTGTCGGCAATCCGATGCGGCGCTTCGTAGATCACCAGTGTCTCGGCCCGATCGGCCAGCGCGACGAGTTGCTTGCGACGGGCCACGGACTTCTCCGGCAGGAAGCCGAAGAACAGGAACGATCCTTCGAACCCCGCAGCCGACAGCGCAGCGATTGCAGCGCTCGGTCCGGGAATCGGCACCACACGAACACCCGCCTCGTGCGCCGCACGCACCAGGCGCGCGCCGGGATCAGCGATCGCGGGCGTTCCGGCGTCGGTGAGCAACGCGATCGATTGACCGGCGCGTAGCGACTCGATGCTTTCGGCCGTCGCGCGCGCCTCGTTGTGCGCGTGCATCGCCCGCATCGGTTTGCGCAGACCGCAGTGTGCGAGCAGTCCGCCTGTCACGCGCGTGTCCTCGGCGATCACCAGGTCCACTTCGGCCAGCGTGGCACGCGCGCGATCCGACAGATCGCGCAAATTGCCGATCGGCGTGGCCACTACATACAATGTGCCGGCGGTGGGTGTCGGCGGCGCGGGATCACTCATCGGCGATAGGATGGGCCGGATTCGACGGCCGAGGGCAAGGGCTGCGGGATGATCGTTGCACGACGCCGCAGGTCGCGTTCGATTGTGGAGGGGAGGTCGGAGTTGCGCAACACGAGATCGGCGGCGCTGCGGCGCACGCCCAGCACTGAACAAGGACGCGAACGACGCGCGCGCGGCATCGAAGCCGAAGCGATCGCGGCGCGTTACCTCGAGGCACGAGGTGTACGCATCGTCGCGCGAAACTATCGCTGCCGCGGCGGCGAAGTCGACCTGATCGGTTTCGACGGCGCGACGCTCGTGTTCTTCGAGGTGCGGCTGCGCACGCGCAGCGACTTCGGCGGAGCGGGCGCGAGCGTCACGTTCCACAAGCAGCGCCGCGTCGTCCTGGCAGCCCAGCACTATCTGATCGGCAAGACGCCCGGTGCATGCCGCTTCGACGTCATCGCGATGAGCGACCTAGATGCGGCCAGCATCGAATGGATCAAAGATGCGTTCCCGGCCGCCTAGCGTCGCCTTCAGGCGATCGCGAATCGCGGTTCGCAACGTGACCGCCGCGGTGTTGATCGACGCGGTGATGATGGGAGTGATCGTTACGTCGCAGCCGGTGGCGAGGGCCGACGACGCAGGGGTTGCGACACGTCTGGTAGTGCAGGACTCGCCGCTCGCCGGATTTCGCTATCACGAAGCCCCGACCATGTTCAGCGCCATACGCGCAGGCGATGCGCTCGATCTGGTTCGCGAGCCGGCGAATCCGCACGATGGCGCGGCAATTCGCGTCGAATGGCGCGGGCACATGCTGGGCTATGTGCCGCGCTCGCAGAATCAGACGCTAGCCTGGGCACTCGATCGTGGCGAGCGGGTCCGGGCCCGGGTGAGCCGACTGCTCGAACACCCCAATCCGCGCGAACGCGTGCGCTTCGAGGTGTTCATCGAGTAGCAACGGCATGCAAGACGCGCCGATCCTCGCATCGATCCGGCGCCTCGGTGGCCCGCGTGTAGAATTCTCGCCCGCAATGAGCTTACGCGCGCGTATCAGCGAGCAGTTCACCGAAAGCGCTCAGACCAAGCTTCAGGCGCTCGAAGTGCTCGCCCCCAACATCGAGCGGGCCATCCAGGCGATGGTTCGCACCCTGCTCGACGACGGCAAGATCATGGCCTGCGGCAACGGTGGGTCGGCTGCCGACGCCCAGCACTTCGCCGCCGAGCTGCTCAACCGCTTCGAGCGCGAGCGACCGCCGCTCGCCGCAGTGGCACTCACCACCGACACCTCCACGCTCACCTCGATCGCCAACGACTACGCCTACGAACAGGTGTTCGCCAAACAGGTGGCGGGCCTGGGGCGGCCGGGCGACGTGCTGATCGCGATTTCCACCAGCGGCTCCTCGCCCAACGTGCTGGCCGCAGTGAAGGAGGCGCAGGAGCGCGATATCACGATCGTGGCCCTTACCGGCAAGAACGGCGGCGTGCTCGGGGATCTTTTGCGCGAACGCGACGTCCATATCTGCGTGCCGCACTCGCGTACGGCGCGCATTCAGGAGGTGCACCTGTTGACGCTGCATTGCCTCTGCGACGGAATCGACCACATGCTGATGGGAGCCGAATCATGAGAATTCGACCGATGGTCTGCATCGTCCTGGCGACGGTGACTTTGCTGCAGGGGTGCCCGGTGGTGCTCGTAGCCGGCGGGCTTGGCGCGGCAGCGGCCGCGGCCAATGATCGACGCCAGTCCGAGACGATGCTCGCCGACGAACGCATCGAATGGGAAGCGAGCCGCCGGCTGCGCGGCTCCGGTCAGTGGGACAACCTGAACGTCAACATCACCGGTTTCAACCGTATGGCGCTGCTCACCGGCCAGGCCTCCTCCGAGGAAGTGCGCGGCACCGCCGAACGCATCGTCTCGGAGATTCCGGGCGTGCGAGGCGTAATCAATGAACTGGTTGTGGGCAAGTTCAGCAACTTCGGTCAGCGCAGTACCGACACCGTCGTCACCACCAACGTGAAGACACGCTTCATCGGCGCAGAAAAATTCAACCCAGGCCACGTGAAGGTCGTGACTGAAGCCGGCACCGTGTACCTGCTCGGGCTGGTCACTGAAGCCGAAGGCGATCAGGCCGCGCGGCTCGCTGCGACCACGCAAGGGGTCTCGCGTGTCGTGAAGGCGTTCGAGTACGTGTCCGATCCGGCAACGCCCGGCACGTCGAAGTAGCCGGACGCACTCACCGCGCGCCGGCGGATCCGGCGGTAGTGCGCCGCGACTCGCGGCAACCGTTGCTTCGCAGGGCGCAACCGCAGCCCATCTGCTGCCAGCCACGTCGCATTTCTGACGGATTCAGCCCTTGGTTCACAGGGTAGTGACGCCCGCCTCCCCGGCATTCCGCGAGAAAAGCGTTTTCCGATCAATAAGATATGTGCTGGCCGATCGTTCGCGAACGATTGATGCAAAAAACATTGGCATCCGTGTTGCATACTTGTAAAATCCGTTCGACTTTCGACACGACGCGGTGCTCGCCCAGCCCGTCGGTTGAAAAGGCGGACAAGCGGAACCAACAAGCGTCGACCCGAGGAGGACGCACCCCAGTTACACCCGCCCACTGAATTCCGGCCAAGACCGGGCACCCGCCGCGACGAATCGGTCGTTGCCCTGCCCGGCTTGCTCCCAACAGTTTGTTGTAGCCCCCTTCGCGCGCGCTGTAGAGACCTTTCGGTCTGATGCAACGCGCGCTTTTCTTTTTCGTGTGCCGATTTTCTTGTTCCGGGTTTCTTGTTCCAATTGGGCATGGCCAAACCATCCACGCCGTCGTCGTCGCCCACAGCCGATCCGCAGAGCGGCGTCATGACCGGCCGGCAGCGCCACGCGGTGCCCGAGTTCGAGCGCAAGCTCTGCGCGCGTGCCGAACTGACCGAACGTGCCCGCGCGCTACCGGGTCCGGTGGTGTTCACCAACGGCGTGTTCGACATCCTTCACCGCGGTCATGCAACGTACCTCGCGCAGGCCCGTGCGCTCGGCAAGGCACTGATCGTCGCGGTGAACGCCGATGAGTCGGTGCGTCGGCTCGGCAAAGGCGCCGATCGCCCGATCAATCCGCTCGCCGACCGCATGGCGCTGCTTGCCGCGCTCGCCTCGGTGGATCTGGTGGTCGCGTTCGACGAGGACACGCCGCTCGAGACGATTCGATTGTGCCGGCCCGACGTGCTGGTCAAGGGTGGTGACTGGAGCGCCGACCGGATCGTCGGTGCCGACGAAGTGCGGGCCTGGGGCGGCAGCGTGCATTCGATCGCCTTCGAGCATCAGCGCTCGACCACTTTGCTGCTCGAGCGTATTCGCGCGCTCTGATAACGCGCGGCTGCAGCGACGTCCGTTCAGCCAATCGAGGCCCGCGCGAACGAGCCGCGAGTACTGTCTCTCTAGCAGGGTTTGAGGTCAGCCCCGGCGAAATCGGGACGCAAGCGCTCGATCCGTTGCAGATCGGCTTCGGCCAGTTCGGACACGCGCAACACCACGCGCGGTGCGGCCGTCTCGCGGGTCGTGACCTGCACGTCGCGCACGCCCTGCCGGCTCAGCGCCTCGCGCCGCGCGTGTGCACCGGCCTCGCTGTTGAACAACCCGAGCGAGATCGCGTTATTGAAACGACCCGCCTCCTGCACGACGTAGTAGTCATCGCCGCCGATCCGCTTGACGTCGGTGAGCAGCAAGTCGGCCGCGCGCCTGTCTTGCTGGGGCGGGATCATCACCCAGAAGGCCTGGCCGGGCTCGATGCGCCGCTCGGCCACGCGCAACGGCGCACCGAGGCGCTCGAGCGCCTCGGTTGCACGGGCGGCATCGGCGAGTGTGAACAGCCCCCACTCGAAACACGCGCGCGGCCCCGACTTGGTGGAGATCTTCCTCGCCTGATCGCGCGTGAGGAACTGGATGCGCTCGGGCGCGATCTCGCGTTGCGCCGGTTCGCCCAACGCCGGCGGACTTGGCCATGCGTTGTAGACCGCCAACAGCACGTTGGCGACCACCAGCATGATCAGCAGCAATCTCATCGCGCCAACCTCACCAAGCCCTCCAGAGTGAGATGCTCCACGTGATCCACCGGTGCACGCAAGTGCGCCATGATCAACCCGCTCGCGCCGCCGGTGACGAACAGGCGGGCGTTCGGACCGGCGCGGTCGCGCGCGCGCTCGATCGCGCCAAGCGTCGCTTCGATGCATCCGGTTTCGATCGCATCCACCGTCTTGCGCGGATGCGCTGCATACTGCCCCGCGGCCAGCGGCAGCCGGGCGGTATTTTCAGCCAAGACCTTCTTCATCAGGGCGATGCTCGGCAGAATCATGCCGCCGACGAACTCGCCGGTCGCGCTCAAGCGATCGACGGTCGTCGCCGTGCCGCAATTGACCACGACACACTCGCCCTGAGCACGCGCACGCGCACCGATCAGCGACACCCAGCGATCGGTGCCCAGGCTGGTCGGATTCTCGTAGCGGTTGATCACGCCGCCGGCCTCGGCCTGGGCGCTCACCCATTGCACCGCGACACCGAACCGGTAGGTGGCCTGATCGAGTCGAGCGCGGATCGTCGCGGCCGCAACGTTGCTGATGACGATGCGATCGGGCCGTTGCAGCGCGCCCATCGCGCGCTCGAACTGGTCGAGATCCTGGATCGCCGCGGCGCCGACCGAGACGAACGCCGCGCCGTCGAACAAGCCCCACTTGGCGCGCGTATTGCCGCAGTCGATGGCCAGAATCATGATCGAAGCGACACTTCACCGGCGTAGAACCGCCGCCGACCCTGCGCGGTCTCGACGATCAGTGCGCCGTCCTCAGCGATGTCCACTGCGCGGCCGGTCGCAACCGGTTCCGAGCCGGCACTGATCGTGACCTGCGCACTCTGAAACGCATGGCGTGCGCGCCACGCATCGCGAAACGGTTCCAACCCGTCGCGCGCGAACACCTCGCATGCCGCACTCGATTCATCCACCAGTGCCGCGACGAGCCCATTGCGCTCTGGCGTGTCGTCGGCGGGCGCGACGGCATCCGACTCATCGTCGGCCAGCCCTGCCGCGACCGGCCCGCGAACCGGATCACGCAGCGAATCGATCAGCGCGCGTGCCGTGCGGCCAAGGCGCAGATTCACGCCGACACCGATGATGGCCGCGCATGCTCCGTCGACGTTCACGGTCTCGACCAGGATGCCGCCGACCTTGCTGCCACGACGCAGCAGATCGTTCGGCCACTTGATCGCCAACTCGCGCACGCCGCACCGCTCGAGCGCACGCAACGCAGCCACCGCGGCAGCGAGCGACAGTCCGGTGAGCGCTTGCACGTCGCACCCAAAGCGCCACAACACCGAGAGCGCGACGCTCGCCCCCGGCGGCGCGATCCATTTGCGCCCGCGGCGGCCGCGGCCACCAGTCTGCACTTCACAAGCAACGCAGGTGCCGCTGGAAGCACCGCTCAGCGCCAGCTCACGCAGCGCATCGTTGGTCGAGTCGCATTGGTCCAGCACGTGGAGGGCCGGACGAGTCGCCTGCAGCCGGTTGGATTGCGCGCGGATCCGGGCCGCATCGAGCATCTGTATAGGCCGGCCCAGACCGATCGTGTCGTCGACACGGTTGTGCCCGACGTCCAGCCCGAGTTCGCGAAGCTGCTCGATCGCGCGACCGACGCGCTGTGTCGCGACGCCGAGCGCCGAGGCGAGTGCCGTCACCGCATGCGGCGTACCGTCGCTCAGCAGACGCAGGACCGGCAGGGTTTCCGGGAGGAGAAGCACCGAGGAAGGGGCGCGCGGGTGTCGGACGGCGCGCGATCCTAGCACAGCGATTTAGGCGTCCCGCGAGCGATTTCCTCGAGCGCGGGCCAAACAGGCGAACCGGTGAACGCGGCTCAGCGTGGACGACGGTGCGGCCAGGGCGGACCGAACGGACGGCCGTAGTAGTAATACCCGTACGAAGGGCCGTACCAGAAGACCGGCTCCCGGCTGCGCGCCCACTCCTCGTAGCGCGCCTGATTGATCTGCGCCTGGTTCAGATAGTCGAGCACTTTCGGACCGACACCGTCGTCCTTGAGCTTGGCCAGCTCCGAGCCCGACAGCCGATACACCGCGCCTGACTCGTGCAGCAGACGGATGATCTCGTCTTCAGGAACCGGCTCGCGCGACATCCGGACGATGTCGGCGATCGACGGTGGCGGCGGCTTGGGTTCTCCCGGAACCGCCGCGCAGCCCAGCAGCACCGACATCAGCACGCTCAGCACAACCGCTCGCATGTCGACACCTCTCTCGGAGGACTTCACGTTTCCCAATGCTTCGACTCGATCACGCCGCCACCCGAGTTCAACGCACCCGCGACGATACGGTTGTCGCCACGCTACTCGTGATCGACCTGCAGCGCCTCGAGGACGCGAGACACGAGGTTGTAACCGCCGATCGTCGCGGTCAACTCGAGGATCTCCTGCGGATCGAAGAACTTCTTGATCGGCGCGAACACGTCGTCGGACACCTGCACGTTTTTGGTCATGGTGTCGGTGTAGGCGAGCACTGCGCGCTCGCGCTCGTCGAACTTGTCGGACCCGCGCCAGCGCGATAGTTCGTTCAACTGGGTCTGATTCATGCCGGCCTTGAGCGCGAACGGCACGTGCGCGTCGTATTCGTAGTCGGCGCCGTTGATCACCGCCACGCGCATGATGGCCAACTCACGATAGCGATCGGCGAGCTTGCCTTTCTGGCGGATCGCCGTGAACAGATTGAGCCAGCCCTCGCAGATCGCCGGACTGTTGAGCAGCACGCGATACAGGTTCAGCAGCTTGCCGCCGCGTTCAGCCTTGATGCGCGCGATCAGCGCCTGATGATCGGGCAATGTGGATTCGTTCTGCAGCGGCACTCGTGCCATGTCACGCTCCTCTTTGTGTGTAGTGGTATCCAACGATCGAATCGCGCCCGGTGAAGCCAGTGGCGCAGTCGGCCGCGCGCCGCTCGGCGCCGTGGCGCCGATGGCCACGGCCGGCGAGCGCGCAGCCGCTAAAACGGCAACTGTGCGTCAGGCTTGACTGCCAGCAATGCGCGGCGGAAGTCGGCCTGGATGCGCTGCATCGCCGCGGGTGAATCGCCCTCGAAGCGCAGCACGATCACCGGCGTGGTGTTCGAGGCGCGCGCCAGACCGAAGCCGTCGGCGTATTCCACGCGCAGCCCGTCGATGGTGATGACCTGCTGCGCGCCGTTGAACTTCGCGCTTTGCTGCATCGTTGCGATCAAGCGGTGCGGTTCGCCTTCGTTGAGCTTCAGGTTCAATTCAGGGGTGGTCTCCGAATCGGGCAGCGCTTCGAGCACCGCGCTCGGATCGGACTCGCGCGACAGGATCTCCAGCAGGCGCGCGCCGGCGTACATGCCGTCGTCGAAGCCGTACCAGCGCTCGCCGAAGAAGATGTGTCCGGACATCTCACCGGCGAGCGGCGCGTGCAGTTCCTTCATGCGTGCCTTGATGAGCGAGTGGCCGGTGCGCCACAGCGAGGGCTTGCCGCCATTGCGCTCGATCCATGGCCCCAGATTACGGGTGCACTTGACGTCGTAGATGATCGGTTCACCAGGCCGGCGCTGCAGCACGTCCTTGGCGAAGAGCATCAACTGACGGTCGGGGAAGATGATGTTGCCGCGCTTGGTCACCACGCCTAACCGGTCGCCATCGCCGTCGAAGGCCAGACCGACCTCGGCATCGCCGGTGGTGACCGCACGGATCAGGTCCTGCAGGTTCTTCGGCTGCGACGGATCGGGATGATGATTGGGAAAATTGCCGTCGACCTCGCAGAACAGCTCCTGCACCTGGCAGCCGATGCGCCGGTACAGCCGTCCGGCGAAATCGCCCGGTACGCCGTTGCCGCAGTCGATCGCAATGCGCATCGGCCGGGCCAGACGGATGTCGGAGCCGATCCGCTCGATGTACGCGTCGTTGATCGATTGCGTCGCATAGTGCCCCGCGCCGGTGGCCAGATCACCGCTCTCGCAACGCTTGCGCAGGGTCTGGATCGCATCGCCCGAAAGCGTGGTGCCGTTGATCACCATCTTCAGCCCGTTGTAGTCGGGCGGATTGTGGCTGCCGGTGACCATGACGGCGCTGCCGCAGCCCAGGTGATGCGCGGCGAAATAGGCCATCGGCGTGGCGACCATGCCCAGATCGATGACGTCTACGCCGGACTGCCGGATGCCATCGGCCAGCGCACGCGCCAGCTCAGGACCGGACAGGCGTCCATCACGTCCGATTGCGATCGTCGCTTTCGCGCCCGGCACAGCCTGCTCGCGCGCCAGGGTGCCGAGCCCCTGACCGATGCGCTCGACCACCTGCGCGGTCAACTGCTTGCCGACGATGCCGCGAATGTCGTAGGCCTTGAAGATCTCTTGCGGGAGGAGTGCGCTCATGCGTGGAGGACCTGAAAGACGCTGCTGCGTCGCGGATGGGAGGGGTCGCTTCATGCGTCCGTTGAAGACGTTCAGGCGTCGAGCGCCGACGAGGCGTTCAGGCGTCGAGAAAGCGGGAGAAGAAAGCGATTATACGAGCGGGCAACCAGTCGACCTGCCCGGGAAACGGGCCCGTAACATAGCCGACGTGCCCGCCTTCGCCCGTGAATTCCGTCTCGACGCTCGGGCTGAGCGCATGCGTTCCGGGCAGCACATCATCGGGCTGAAACGGATCGTTGCGCGCGTTGATCAGCAGCACCGGCACGCGCACCCGATCGAGCAACGGCTTGGCGCTGGAGCGGCGCCAGTAGTCTTCGGCGTCGTCGAATCCGAACATCGGCGCGGTGACCGCATCGTCGAAATGGCGCAGCGTGCGCGCCGCGCGAATACGCCCAGGATCAAACCTGCCCGGAAAGCGCTCCGTGAGTTCCAGCGCCTTGGGCTTGAGCGTCTGCAGGAAATAGCGGCTGTAGATGCGGCTCACACCGCGCTCGAGGGCGCGCCCGCCGGCGGCGAGGTCGAGCGGCGCACAGATCGACGCGGCCGCACGAACCACCACACGCGCCTGCTCGCCCTGCTCGGCGAGCCACTTCGTGAGTGCGTTGCCGCCCAGGGACACACCGGTGGCGAATAGCGGCGACGATGCCGCTTCGCCGTGGAAGCGGCGCAGCACCCAATCGATCTCGCCCGAATCGCCCGAGTGGTACGCGCGCGGCAGGCGATTGCGCACCCCGCCGCAGCCGCGAAAATGCGGCACGGCTCCACGCCACCCGAGCGCCGCGACCGCCGCCATCATCGCGCGGGCATAGTGGCTGTCGGCACCGCCCTCCAGTCCGTGGAACATGACCACCATCGGTGCGGAGGCCGCGCCCACGACCCGGTCCACCACGATCACGTCGTCGTCGGGCGTGGTCCAGGTTTCGCGCTCGAACCGAGGCCGCGGACAGCGCGCGAACAGCCGTGCGTAGATGGTCTGCGCGTGTCCGCCGGGCAGCCACCACGGGGCGCGATAGGGCTGCGGTGGCGAGGCGGATGCGTGGCCCACTAGTGCAACGTCTTGGGCGCGTCGAGCGCTCGTTCGGGCAGCGCCGGTGCTGGCGAAGCGTGATGCACGATCATGCGCCAGCCGTCGGTAGTGCGTGCATAGACGTTGGTGGCGACGATCGGGCCGGCAGTGCGCGAGCCGTCCTTGGTCGAGATGACTTCGTGCACGTTGTGGATGGCGAACAGGCCGCTTTGCACGTACACCGGCTGAGTCAGGCGCACTTGCATCTTCTGGTCACTGCCGAACAACTCGGCCCAGGACGCGCGCACCGCCTCGAATCCCGACAGCCGCGGTCCGCCCGGGTGCACGCACACGATATCGTCGTCTTCGGACCACACGGTCATCATCGCGTCGAGATCGGCGCGTTCGAGCGCGTCGTAGAAGGCGCTCTCGGCGTCTTGCGAGGAGGTGAATACTTTCTTCACGGCACTGATCGAACGGAACCCTGGAGCGCCGTGAATGTTAGCGAAATCGTCGCCGCCAGCGAATAGCCGGCCCTGGTCAGTTCGATTCGCTCTTGCGCTGCCTGGACTGCGCCGACGCACCGAGCGTCGCCTGGATCCAATGCGCCACCGACAGCAAGCGGTCGTCGGCGCCGGCGGGTGCGGCAATCTGCATGCCCAGCGGCAGCGCGTTGCCCGAGAACCCGGTGGGCACGGTGATCGCGGGCATACCCAGCAGGCTCCACAACGTGCTGTATCCGGGATCGCCGCGAGTGCCGAATCGTGCAGGCGCCGGTCCGCTCGCCGCCGGGGTGATGATCGCATCGAGTTCGCCGAACAGCGTCTCGCCTCCCTCGATCAGGCGTGCGCGGCGCACCATCGATTCGCCGTAGGTTGCCGGGCTGATGCGTCGTCCCTCGTCGAGCGCGTCGTTCAACTCGATGGACATCTGTCCGCGGAACTGCGCCTGCAACTCGCGCAGTTGGCGCGAACCTTCGTGAAGCATGATCAGACGATGCACCGTGTTCGCGCCGAGATAGGGCGGCGGGAGCGTGACCGGCGTGATACGGGCGCCGTGGCCGTTCAGCACCCGTTGAATCTGGGCGAAGTGTTGCGCCGCCTCGGGCTCGAGCGACGTCCACGGAAAGTCGACGATCACACCGAGTTGCGGCGGCGCGGCCAGCTGGTGCGCGGCGGGCCTCGACTTGCTGTCGGCCACGAGCCCCGCGCAGAACGCGGTGGCATCGAGTGCCGAGCGCGCAAACACGCCGGCCTGATCCAACGTCGGACTGAAGCAGAACGCCCCCTCGAGCGATAGCGTCCCCTGCGTGGGCTTGAATCCGACCACACCGCAGTACGCCGCAGGGCGGATGACCGAGTCGTTGGTCTGCGAACCGATCGCCGCGTGGGCGAATCCCGCCGCGATCGCCGCCGCCGAGCCCGCCGAGGATTCACCCGGCGAATGCTGCGGATTCCACGGGTTGCGCGTTTCGCCCTGATGCGCGAACGACGCCTCTGCCGTCACCGTCTTGCCCAGAACGAACCCGCCCGCCTGACGAATGCGTACGACCAGCCGCGCGTCTTCGGCTGCGTAGTGATTGGCCATGAACGGCAAGCCGGCTTCGGTGCGCAGGTCGGCCGTATCGAACGTGTCTTTGACCGCCACCGGCAGGCCATGCAACGGCCCGATGGTTCCGCCCGAGCGACGATGCTTGTCGCATGCCTCGGCGAGCGCACGCGCGCGCGCCACGTCGATATGCGCGAACGCGTGCACGACCTGCTCGCGCGTCAGCACGCGATGCAGCACGCGTTCCAGGTATTCCTGCGCCGGCAACTCTCCGCTTGCGAGGCCGCGCAGGACGTTGATGAGGCTGGCCAACTATGTTTCTCGGTGAATGATCGATCGGCTGGGCAGCGAGTATCCAACAGCCCTACGCCCCCGCCATTAGGCCGTTTGGCTGTTGCATGCGCGAGGCACTATCCCCGAACAGGCCCCGACTGATATTGCCCTCGATCAGCCGCCGCTAGCGACCGTACAGGACACCCGGCAGCCAAAGTCCGATCTGCGGGAACACGTACAACAGGAACATCGCGAATACCTGGATCACCATGAACGGCATCATGCCGGCGAAGATCTGATTGAGCGACACGTGCGGCGGCGATACGCCTTTGAGATAGAACGCGGCCATCGCCACCGGCGGCGACAGGAACGCCGTCTGCAGATTCAGCGCGACCAGCAGGCCGAAGAACAGCGGGTCGACATCGAACACCTTCAGCAGCGGCAGGAAGATCGGCATGAAGATGACGATGATCTCGGTCCACTCGAGCGGCCAGCCGAGCACGAAGATGATGAACTGCGACAGCAGCATGAATTGCAGCTTGGACAAGCCCAGCGACAGCACCCACTTCTCGATCAGCTCCTGGCCGCCCAGCAGCGCGAACGCCGAGGAGAAGATCGCCGAGCCCACGAACAGCCAGCACACCATCGCCGAGGTCTTGGCGGTGAGGAATGACGATTCACGCGTGATGGCGCCGACCTCGCGCATGGTCGTGCGCAAGGCGTTCGCGCGATCGCGCCGACGATGATCGATCCAGCGATACGCGATCGCCAGCAGAAACCCGCCTAGCGAGCCCACTGCCGCCGCCTCGGTCGGCGTGGCCAGACCGAACACGATCGTGCCCAGCACGGCCAGGATCAGCATCGCCAGCGGAAAAAACGAACCGAGCAGCAGCTTGAACACTTCCAGGCGGGTCAATGTGAAGATCGCGTAGAAGAGCGCGAGGACCACCGCGGCAACACCCACCGTTTTCCAGAACCACGAAGGTGCAGGCACGCGCGCCGCACTCGCCGTCGACTCGGCTGTCAGCGCTGCGGGTTCCTGCACGCCGGTGCCGCCGGTTGGTGGCTCGGCTGCCCGCGGCGTCTCGCCTTGCGCCGGCGCTTGCCCACCCTGATCCGTGGCGCGCGCCTCTTGCGGGGGTTCGCTCAGTTCACCTTCCTGCGGTGGCTCCTGAACGCTCTCGGCGGCCGGCGGTTCCGCCAGTCCACCGCCGCTCGCAGTGCTGTCGGCGCCTGTCGCGCCAAGGCCCATCTGCTCCAACCCTGCGGTGGACTGTTCCACCTGCGGCGTGGTCACGCTGCGGTACACCAGACCAAGCATGAGCGCCACGGCCAGCGCCGGAACGATTGCCACGCTCAACTGGCGCAAGGCCGCGACAGGTGAGACGCCGCCGATTCGCCCGAGCGTTGCGGTGAGCAGACCCATGAGCGCGTTGCTGCGACCGCTCCCTTGAATGCGTTGCGATACGTCGGGCAACGGTACGCGTCGATCCGCCTCCGACAGCGGCGGAGCGAGGCCCGGTTTGATCTTGGCCAGAATGATGACGTACGCGATGTACAGCCCGGCCAGCATCAGCCCCGGGAAGAACGCGCCGGCATACAGCTTGACGACCGACTCTCCTGCCGTCGCACCGTAGAGAATGAGCATCACCGACGGCGGAATCAGAATGCCCAGACACCCGCCTGCGGTGATGGTGCCCGCCGACAGCTGGACGCTGTAGCCCGAACGCAGCATTGCGGGCATGGCGAGCAGCCCCATCAACGTCACCACCGCACCGACGATGCCGGTGGCGGTGGCGAACACCGCGCACGTGACCAGCGTGGCCACACCGAGCGAACCGGGCAGCCGCGCCATTGCCAGGTGCAAGCTGCGGAACAGTTTCTCGATCAGATTGGCGCGCTCGACCAGATAGCCCATGAACACGAACAGCGGGATCGAGATCAGCACGTCCGATTGCATCACCTTGCCGTAGGTCGAGCCCACCATCAGATCGAGCGTCTTCTCGACCGAGCGCTCGAGCGTGGCACCCTGTTCGGACAGATACGCGAACAGGGTGAAGATCATGCCCATGCCCATCAGCGTGAACGCCGTGGGAAAGCCGAGCATGATCGCCACCACCACCAGCGAGAGCATCAACAGGCCGAGGTGGCCGTTGCTGAGCTGCGTCCAGGGCGTGAAGATCACCGTGGTGAGCACGATGATCCCCATGATCGAAAAGCCGAACCACAGCTCCTTGCGCATGGTCATCGCCCCGCGCTCGAGGAAGGTGCGGCCGGGGCGTCAGTGGCGTGCACCATCTCCTTGAGTTTCTCGACGTCGACTTCCTCGACGTCCTGCTCGCGCCGCGGCCAGGCGCCGTTCTTGATGCACAGCACGCAGCGCACGATCTCGACCAGCCCCTGCAACAGGAGCAGCGTGCCGGCGATCGGTATCACCGTCTTGAACGGATAGATCGGCGGGCCATCGGCGGTGATCGACGAGTGCTCGTTGATACGCCACGACTCCGCGGCGAAGGTGTAGCCGGCGTAGGCCAGAGCGACCACGCCGGGTATGAAGAACAGGATGTAGAGCACCAGGTCGATGCTTGCCTGCGTGCGCGGCCGGAAGAACCCGTACAACACGTCGCCGCGCACATGGCCGTTCTTGGCCAGGGTATAGGCGCCGGCCATCATGAACAGCGTTCCGTACAGCATGATCTGCGCATCGAACGCCCAGGCATGCGGCCGATCGAGCGCGTAGCGCGAGAACACCTCCCACGAGATCAGCAGCGTGAGCGCGACGATGAGCCAGCCGAACGCCTGGCCGACCCAGGTGGACAGCTTGTCGATCGCGATCAGGAGCTTTTGCATGGGCCAGAAACAAACACGGCCATCCGGGTTCGCCCGGATGGCCTTGGTTCGACTCCGCGATGTCTCGTGGTCAGGCCTTCTTCGCCGCCGGCTTCTGCTGCGCGAAGAAGTGGTTGTAGCCCATGCGCTGCGACACGTAGGTGTCGAGCTGCCAGCGCACGGCACGCTGCGCGAACGACTTCTGTGATTCGTTCACCTTCTTGAACAGCGCGTTCTCGGCTTCCTTCTTCCTCACCACCTCGTCCCAGACGTTGAGCTGGCGCTGCAGCACCGCATCGGGCGTCTTGAAGAACTTGACGTTGTTCTTGGTCTGCAGCTCGATGTAGTCCTTCGAGTAGCGGTCGATCGCCTTCCAGCTCATGTCCGCCGAGGCCGCCTCGACCGCGTTGGTGATGACCGCCTTGAGCTTGGGCGCGAGGGCGTCGTATTTCTGCTTGTTGAACAGGATCTCGAACTGCTCGGCCGACTGGTGGAAGCTTTGCAGCATGCACACCTTCGAGACGTCGGCGAAGCCGAGCAGCCGGTCGGAGGTGGCATTGTTGAACTCGGCCGCATCGAGCAGGCCGCGGTCCATCGCCGGCACGATCTCGCCGCCGGGCAGCGCGTTCACCGCAGCGCCCATGCCGGTGAAGATGTCGATCGACAAGCCCACGGTGCGGAACTTGAGGCCCTTGAAGTCTTCGGCCTTGCCGACCGGCTTCTTGAACCAGCCCAGAGGCTGCGTGGGCATCGGCCCGTACAGAAACGACTGTACGTTCAGATTGAGGCCCTTGTAGATCTCGTCGAGCAGATCCTTGCCGCCGCCGTACTTGTGCCAGGCGAGCAGCATGTTCGCGTCCATGCCGAAGGCCGGACCCGAGCCCCACAGGGCCATCGCCGAGTTCTTGCCGTACCAATACGCCACCACGCCGTGGCCGCCATCGAGCGTGCCCTTCGACACTGCGTCGATCAGATCGAACGCCTTGACCACTGCGCCCGCCGGCAGCACCTCGATCTTCAGATCGCCGCCCGACATGTCGTTCACCTTGGTGGCGAAGTCCTGGGCGTACTCATGGAAGATGTCTTTCGCCGGCCAGGTCGACTGCCAGCGGAACGACGTCGGGCCTTGCGCCTTGACGATTGCCGGGAAGCCGAGCGTCGCGGCGCCGGCTGCGGCCGACCCGGCGAGGAACTTGCGGCGGGTCGTGGCGTTGGTTTGGTGCGAACTCATGCAAACACTCCTCTCGATATGGGGATCACGCCCGACTGACTAGGATCCGGATCGACCTGGATCGGGTACGCGCGATGAATGTTTCGGCGCACGGGGCATGGGGCGAAGCGGCCGAGATGGTACGCGCCGCCCCTTGGGGGCGCAACCTGACCGCTCGCGCCTTACCGCAGCGTGATTCCTACGATGTCGATCGCGAGATCGCGCTATCGACTAGCTCGCTAGGCCGATATGGGCATCACGAATGCGCTGCCCGGTTTGGGCGCCTGCGGCTTGAGATCCTTCTCACGCGGCGTGGGATGCCAGCCGAGGATCGCCAACAGCACGAGGAATCCAGCTACGTACGCGACGGGCACGTGCCAGCCGTGTGCGAGCCAGCGCCCCACCGATTTCGCTTCGGGATACATGTTGGATAGCGCGACACCGGCCGAGGAGCCGAACCAGATCATCGAGCCGCCAAAGCCGACTGCGTACGCGAGCATGCCCCAGTCGTAGCCGCCTTGCTTGAGCGCCAGCGCGGTGAGCGGGATGTTGTCGAACACCGCGGAGATGAAGCCCAGACTGAGCGTTGTCGGCCACGACGCCGCCGGCAGATGCTCTACCGGCATCATCGATGCACAGGTGACCAGCCCGAGCAGGAACACCGTGCCCTTGACCGCACCTGGTACGAGACTCCAGTCGGGTTTTCGCAATGGAATCGTTACCAGGATCGCGACCCATACCGCGGCGCCGAGGAACGGAAAGTGATCGGCCAGATGCTTGAAGTACGAATTGACGAACACGTTGGTCGCGATTGCGAACACCAGGATCAATCCGACGATGAACACGCGCGCCCAATCGACATGAACACCGGCCTGCTGGTCTTTCATGATCGGTGAGTACTTGTGCTGTTGCAACGCGGCAGGGATACCGCATATCACCAGCGCGACCACCGCGGCGATGTAGGCATCGAGCACCGCGATCGGGCTGACGCCATCGATCCACATCATCGTGGTCGTCGTATCACCGACGACGCTGCCCGCACCGCCTGCATTCGAGGCCGCGACCACTGCGGCGAGGTAGCCGATATGCACCTTGCCGCGGAACACCGTGTGCGCCATCGCTCCACCGATCAGGGCCGCGGCGATGTTGTCGAGGAAAGACGACAGCACGAACACCATGACCAACAGCGCGAACGCGCCCTTCCAATCGTCGGGCAGGTACTTCGGCAGGATGGCCGGCACTTCGCTTTCCTCGAAGTGCTTGGACAGGATCGCGAATCCGACCAGCAGACACAGCAGATTGGTGAGGATCACCCACTCGTGACCCATGTGGCTGATGAAGCCGCCGACGCCCGGTCCCCACTTGAAGCCGGTGAACAGGATCTTGTAGAGCGCGATGACCACGACGCCGGTCATCGACACTTCGAAGGTCTTGTGATGGAACAGCGCCACGCCGATCAGCGTAAGCGCGAACAGGATGAACTCGAACGGAATACCGAATGGTTCGAACCCGGCGGCGTGGGCCGGCAGGCTGTAGCCGCAAAGCAGAGCGAGCGTCGCGATCAATGCGGCCCAGCGCCCCGCAGGTCGGCCTGTCGGGCATTGCATGTCCATCCCCCCTTTTCGTGTGCGGGCGAATTCTAGAGCGGATCGCGCGCCCTCGCGATCGTGCGGCCGCGCGACGCGCCGCTACGACGCTCCCATCCACTGCTCGCATTGCCAGCGCACCACGTCGGCCAGCGCCTGGCGTTTCTCGTGCTGCTCGCGGATGAGCCGGGCGTCGTTGCGCCGGTCGCGCGCGATCGCCATCAGCTCGGTGAGCGCATCCTTGGCACCGAGTCGCTCGGCGTGCGGCAGCACGCGCACGATCGTGTCGCAGACGTCCTGACTCAGATCGATATGCGTACGCGTACGCGGCTCGACGATGCTCGCGTGCAGGCCGAAACGGCACGCCTGGAATCGATTGAACGCGTAGGTGTTGGCGATCGCCTCGGGATCGATCGCAGGACGCTGCTCGATCAGCCATGCGGCCAAGGCCTGGGCGTAGCCGGCCAACACCGCGGCGCGGCGCACCGTGAGCGGCGTGTCGCACACGCGAATCTCGATCGTGCCGAATTCGGGTTTGGGGCGGATGTCCCAGTAGAAATCCTTCATGCTCTCGACGATGCCGTAGCCGCGCATCGTGTCGAAGTAGCGGTTGAATCCCGCCCAATCAGCCAGCGCCGGCATGGTGCCGGACAGCGGAAATGCCGAGATCACGTTGAGTCGCGACGAGTCGAACAGCGTGTCGGCCGACTGCGCGAACGGCGAGGCTGCCGACAATGCGATGAAGTGCGGCATGTAGCGGGCCATCGCCTGGGTGAGATACACCGCGCAATCGCCGCTCGCACAGCCGATGTGGATGTGCTGGCCGAACACGGTGAACTGCTTGGCCAGATAGCCGTACAACTCCGATACATGCTGGAAGCGCGGCGTATCGTAGATGCGCCGTTCGGTCCAAACCTGGAACGGATGCGCACCGCCGCCGCACACGCCCACGTTGACCGCCCGCGCGGCGTTGTTGAGCACCGCACTGATGGCTTTGAGATCCTGCTCGATGTCGGCGACGCTGTGACCGACGTCGGTGGAGATCTCGATCATGCTTTCGGTGATCTCCGGCTTGATCGCGCCGGGGTGCTTGGCCTTGCGCACCGCCGCGAGCAGCGCGCTCGAGCCTCGTGTGAGATTGAAATCGCGCGCGTTCACCACCTGCAATTCGATCTCCACACCGAGGCTCAACGCCTCGGAGGCTGCGAACTCCAGGCCGGCGTCGCTCACGCGCGGACTCCCGCCGGGCCGGCCTGCGCATCGCCGGCGAGGCGCAGGGCGATCTGCGTGGCGATCGGTCCGATGATCTCGAGCATCACCACCGCGGCCACGACCACAGGCGCCACGCTGGCAGCCAGCTCGCCGAGCATGTTGGCGGCGTCATAGGCGAGCACCGCGGCCAGCCCCGACATCGGCTGAATAGCCACGACCAGCAGCGCCGCCTGCGTGAACGGCTGATGCGTGACCCGCGCGAACGTCAGCACCGCCAGCGCCTTGCCGATGAATCGCACCGCCACGAATGCCGCGCCGGCCAACCCCGCAACCAGCAGCGTGCCCAGATCGAGACTGGCCCCGACCAGCGAGAACAGTACGAGATAGAAGAACTGCCCCACCACGCCGAAGTCGATCGCCATGGTGTGACCGCCGCGATCGAAGTTGCGCAGGCCCAGCCCGAGCCCCAGCAACGTCACCAGCACCGAGAGCTTCCATGCAAGCGCCAGGCCGACGGCCAGCACGACCAGCCCCAGGGTGGCGATGAGCTGGCGATCCTCGCGCTTGCCGGTGATGCGATACACGATGAGCGCGATCCAGGTCATCGCAGCCGCCAGGACGATCGAGCCGACAAGAAGATAGAGCGGCCGGCCGATGCCCTGCCCGAGCCCGCCCTCCTGTCCGCCGGCGAGCGAAGGCACGAGCGTTGTCAGCACCAGCACTGCGATGGTGCTGTTGATTGCCGCCAGCAGCAACATGCGCTCGGTGACCTGACCCTGCGCGCTGGAATCGGCGGCGACCCGCATCACGACCGCGGGCGAGGTCGAGATGCCGATCGCGGCGCCGATCAACGCGACGGCCGCCGGGAAATCGAAGTAGACGGCGAGAAGGTAATAGAGCAGCGCTCCGGTTGCGGCGCTCTCGGCGATCGCCATGACCGCGATCATCGGCGCGCGCCGCAGCCACGCCAGATCGAGACGCCCACCCAGCTCGAACAGCACCAGGCCGAGCGATATGTCGACGAAGATGCGCAGGTCTTCGGTGAGCGGCGGCGGTATCAGGCCGGTCGCGCCCAGCAGCATGCCGGTGGCCGCGTAGCCGGAGATCCGCGGGATGCGCAGACCGCGCGCGGCCAACTCGCCGCCCAGCAACGCCAGGATGACGAGCGTGCCGATCATCACCATCGGATTGCCCGGCAGCCATTGCGTCGGAAGGAAGGGGAGTCCCAGCATGTTCGCCCACAAGCGTCGTCATTGAAATGGCGCGCGGCGCTATCTGCGCTCTCTGCGCCGACTCCGGCCGGCCTGCGACCCCCTCAAGTCGCCGCCGCTGCTAGCTCGATCATTGCCAGCCGCGCGTGCCCGTGTGTTATTCCTCGGTCACGATGATCAGATGGACGCGATACGGTCCGTGCGCGCCGAGCACCAGCACCTGCTCGATGTCGGCGGTGCGCGATGGTCCGGAGATGAAGTTCACCGCGCGCGGAAGCTGGCCCAGTTCGTCGCGCGCGAGCTGCCACGCGTCTTCCATGTAAGCAACGATCCGTGACGCGTTGATGATCGCGATGTGCGTCTCCACCAGCAGACTGACGCTGGCCGGCGTGGCGGCACCGGAGACGACCATCAGTGTGCCGGTCTCGGCCACCGCGGCGAATGCGCCGGTGACACCGACCAGGTCGGCGTCGACCGCGGCACGAGCCTGCAACTCGATACCGGCTTGCGTCCACGCGAGGTCGGCGAGCTGCGGCCACACGCAACCGCGCAAGGCCAGGCGGTGCGCCTCGAGGTAACGCCGGACCGCGCCCGGCACATCGGTGGTGCGCTCGACCAGTTCGGTCGTGCTTTGCATCGATTCGGCGCGCGATCTGAATCGGCTCACCAGATCAGGCTCGAGCGGCCGCAGCGGACCGCGCGGCCGGCGGCGCAGATACGTTTCGACCGCCTCGCGCTCCGCCAAAGAGGGACGCGACAGACCACGCCCCTGCGCGGTGCGGATGCGTTCCAGAATGCGGGTGCGTGCACTGTTCGACATGGCCGGAGTGTAACGGCTGGCGATCGTTCCGGTCATGACCGACCGTCATGGCGAATCCACGAACAATGCTGACGGCGGGCTCAGCCGCCTGCTAGGATGATCGTGCAAGCGATGCGGATGTCGAACTTGCCCCGGATCAATTCCACACTAAAGGCGTAGTCCATCGAGGAGGCTTCCATGATTCACCGCAACACGTGCCGCGCAATCGTCGGCGCAGCGGCCGCAGCGCTGATAGGCGGGCTGAGCACGTCCGCGAGCGCACAGCAGCCCGCGCCCAAGATCCTGAAGATGCAGTCGAGCTGGCCGGCGAGCCTGACCATCCAGGATCATTTCAGGCACATCGCCGCGCAGACCGAGAAGCTGACCGGCGGCTCGCTCAAGATCGAGACGATGGCCGCGGGTCAGATCGTGCCGCCGTTCGAGGTGCTCGATGCCACGCACAAGAAGGTGATCGACGGCATGCACTCGATCTCCTACTACTGGGTGGGCAAGCACAAGGCCGCGGCGCTGTTCGCCGGACCGCCCGGTGGCCCGTTCGGCATGGATCACATGGACTACTACGGCTGGATGTACGAAGGCGGCGGCCACGACATGTGGATCGACTTCTATCAGAACATCCTCAAGCTCAACGTCATGCCGTTCCCGGCGCATCCGTCGAGCCCGCAGGCGTTGGGCTGGTTCAAGAAGCCGCTGAAATCGGTCGCCGATTTCAAAGGCATGAAATGCCGGCAGACGGGACTGAACGCCGACGTGTACGCCAAGCTCGGCCAGACCGTCGTGAATCTGCCCGGCGGCGAGATCGTTCCGGCTGCACAGCGCGGCGTGATCGACTGTGCCGAATGGGTCGGTGGCATCGAAGATCTGCGCATGGGCCTGCCGGGCGTCTTCAAGTATCACTACACCCCGGGCATGCACGAGAACAATTCGATCGGCGAGTTCGTGGTCAATCTCGACGTGTGGAAGAGCCTCACCATGCCGCAGCAGGAGGCGATCAAGTCCTCGCTCAAGGACGCCTTCATCTCCTGGATCACCCGCTGGCAGAAGCAGAACGCCGAAGCGATGGAAGAGATGGTCAAGAAGCACGGCACCATCATCCTGCGCACCCCGCCCGATATCCTGCAGGCTACGCTCAAGGCATGGGATGAGGTCGCGAAGGAAGAATCGGCCAAGGACGCGTTCTTCAAAAAGGTGTACGACTCGCAGCGCGCCTACGCGGCGAAGGTCGTGCCGGCCAAGCGTTATATGTTCCCGCCCTACTCGTTCGCGGCGAACTACTACTGGGGTGGTGAGGGCGGCGCGAAACCCGCGGCACCAGCACCGGCGAAGAAGTAGCGCCGGCTTGTTACCCAGATCGAAAACCGGGCGATGCCCGGTTTTTTTTCGCGCATTGCCTTGCACGTACTTTCGTCCGCCCTCTTGCCTCCCTCTCTAGCCTCGGTTCTATTGCTTGTGCTCTCACCCCGCTCTTACACGCTCCTCCAAAGACATGTGTTTCGGGTGCGAATCGACACGCGGCCGTCTGCGATAATGAAGGGCTTTTCGCTCGCAACTTTGAAGGGAGATCCCCGATGAACAAACGCCTACTGGGCGCCCTGGGTGCAGCGGTCGCCGCCGCGTTCGCGACCAGCGCGATTGCCCAGCAACCCGCAGCCGCAGGTGCCCGATCGCTCAAGATGCAATCGACCTGGCCGGCAAGCCTCACGCTCCAGGACAACTTCAGGTTCTTCGCCGAGCGCGTGGACAAGCTCACCGGCGGTCAGGTCAAGATCGAGACGATGGCGGCCGGTCAGGTCGTGCCACCGTTCGAAGTGCTCGACGCCACACACAAGAAGGTGATCGATGGCTTCCACGCCATCGCCTACTACTGGGTCGGCAAGAACAAGGCGGCAGCGCTGTTCAGTGGCCCCCCGGGCGGACCGTTCGGCATGGATCACACCGACTATCTGGGCTGGATGTTCGAGGGCGGCGGACTGGAGATGTGGGCCGACTTCTACCAGAACACCCTGAAGCTCAGCATCGTGCCGTTTCCGATACTGCCTTCCAGCCCGCAGGCGCTGGGCTGGTTCAAGAAGCCGCTGAAGAGCGTGGCCGATTTCAAAGGCATGAAATGCCGGCAGACCGGCCTGAACGCCGATGTGTACGCGAAGATGGGCCAGGCGGTGGTGAACATGCCCGGCGGCGAGATCGTGCCCTCGGCGCAGCGCGGCGTCATCGATTGCGCCGAATGGGTCGGCGGCATCGAAGATCTGCGCCTGGGCCTGCACAGCGTGTTCAAGTACCACTACACGCCCGGCATGCACGAGAACAACTCGATCGGCGAACTCGGCATCAACCTGGACGTGTGGAAGAGCCTGACCCCGCAGCAGCAGGAGGCGATCAAGTCCGCTTCGCTCGAGACGCTGATGCGCTGGGGCATGAAGTGGCAGAAGCAGAACGCCGACGCGATCGAGGAGATGCTCAAGAAACATGGCGTGCAGATCCTGCGTACGCCGCCCGATATCCTCACCGCGACGCTTCGCGCATGGGACGAAGTCGCCAAGGAGGAATCGGCGAAGAACGAGGTGTTCAGGAAGGTGTACGAGTCGCAGCGCGCGTACGCGGCCAAGGTCGTGCCGGCCAAGCGCTACATGTTCCCGCCCTACTCGTTCGCGGCGAACTACTACTGGGGCAGCGAGGGTGCCGCAAAACCGGCGGCGCCGGCACCGGCGAAGAAGTAACGCGAAGAAGCAACAAAAAAAGCCGGGCTTGCCCGGCTTTTTTTATTCGATCGCCTTGACCAGATCCTCGACCACCTTCTTCGCGTCGCCGAAGACCATCATGGTCTTGTCCATATAGAACAGCGGATTGTCCAGCCCGGCGTAGCCCGCAGCCATCGAGCGCTTGTTGACCAGCACCGTGCGCGCCTTGTGCACGTCGATGATCGGCATGCCGTATATCGCGCTGCCTTTTTCGTACGCGAGCGGATTGACCACGTCGTTGGCACCCAGCACCAGCACCACGTCGGTGGTGCCCATGTCGCTGTTGATGTCCTCCATCTCCAGCACCTGCTCGTAGGGCACCTCTGCTTCGGCCAGCAGCACGTTCATGTGCCCGGGCATCCGTCCGGCCACGGGATGGATTGCGTAGCGCACGTTGACGCCCTTCGCGATCAGCTTCTGCGCCATTTCCTTCACGGCGTGCTGGGCACGCGCAACGGCCAGGCCATAGCCGGGCACGATCACCACCGACTCGGCGTTCGACATCAGGAACGCGGCGTCATCGGCCGAACCGGATTTCACCGTCTTCTGCTCGGCCCCCGCTGCGGCCGTACCCTCGGCCGCACCGAACCCGCCCAGGATCACGCTGAAGAACGAGCGATTCATCGCCTTGCACATGATGTACGACAGGATCGCGCCCGATGAGCCGACCAGCGATCCGGCGATGATGAGCATGGTGTTGTTGAGCGAAAACCCGATGCCCGCGGCGGCCCAGCCCGAGTAGGAGTTGAGCATCGAGATCACCACCGGCATGTCGGCGCCACCGATTGGGATGATGATCAGCACGCCGAGCAGAAAGGCGATCGCCGTCATGACGACGAACGGCGTCCAGGCTTTGTCCGGCGCCAAGAAGAACGCCGCGCCGAAGCCGATCATCACCAACGCGAGCAGCAGGTTGAGCAGATGCTGGCCGGTGAACACCACCGGCGCGCTGGAGAACAGCCGGAACTTCTTGCCCAGCCCGGCGAGCTTGCCGAACGCGATGATCGATCCGGAAAACGTGATCGCGCCGACGAACGTGCCGATGAACAGCTCGAGCTTGTTGCCGGTGGGCAGCGGATCGGCCACACCGAACGCCACGGGGTTGTTCACCGCAGCGAAAGCGATCAGCACCGCCGCCAGCCCGACCAGCGAGTGCATCGCCGCCACCAGCTCGGGCATCTGCGTCATCTCGACCTTGCGCGATACGTACGCGCCGATCGCTCCGCCGATCACCATCGCCAGCAGGATCAGATCGAGTCGACCCTTGGCCACGACGGCGAGCGTGGTGATCACCGCGATCGCCATGCCGACCATGCCGAACAGATTGCCGCGGCGCGCACTCAGCGGATGCGACAAGCCCTTCAATGCCAGGATGAAGCACACCGAGGCGACGAGGTACCACAGCGCGACCTGGTTGGCGCTCATTGGGTGGATTCCAAGCGGGTGGATTCCAAGCGGGTGGATTCCAAGCGGGTCGACTTCAATCGGGCCGACTCCGATTGCCCCACGACGGCTCGATCCATCGGATTCATTTCGCCTCCCCGCCCTTGCGTTCTTTCTTCTTGAACATCTGCAGCATGCGCTGCGTGACCAGGAATCCACCGGCCACGTTGATGGCGGCCAAGGCGACGGCGATCACGCCCATGACCGAGCCGAAATCGATCTCGGTCGGGCCGGCGGCGAGAATCGCACCGACGATGATCACGCTCGATATCGCGTTGGTGACCGACATCAGCGGCGTGTGCAGCGCGGGCGTCACGTTCCAGATCACGTGGTAGCCGACGAAGATCGCCAGCACGAACACGATCAGGTTGAGGACGGTTGGATCGACGGTTCCGGTCACGGCTTGATTGCTCCTCTGCGCATCACTCTCGACTCCTCACCCTTCACTCTTCACCCATCACTCTTCACGACCGCTTCACCACCGCCCCGTCGATGCACGCGAGGCTGCCGGCGACGATCTCGTCGTCGCGATCGATCTTCAGCTCGCCCGTCTTCGGGTCGACGATGACGGCAAGAAAATTGAGCAGATTGCGCGCATACAACGCGCTGGCATCGGCCGCGACGGTTGCCGGCAGATTCGGAATGCCCACGATCTTCACGCCGTGCTTGATCACCGTCTTGCCCAGCTCGGCGATGGCGCAGTTGCCGCCCTGCTCCACCGCCATGTCGACGATGATCGAGCCTGGCTTCATCGATCGGACCATATCTTCGGTGATGAGTACCGGCGCCTTGCGTCCCGGAATCAGCGCGGTGCTGATGACGATGTCGGCCGCCTTGGTGCGCTCGGCCACTGCCGCGGCCTGACGCTTCATCCACGACTCGGGCATCGGCCGCGCGTACCCGCCGGCACCTTGCGCGATCTGGCGCTCCTCGTCGGTTTCGTAGGGCACGTCGACGAATTTCGCGCCGAGCGACTCGATCTGCTCCTTCACCGCCGGACGCACGTCGGAGGCTTCGATCACCGCACCCAGCCGCTTGGCCGTGGCGATCGCCTGCAAGCCCGCCACACCTGCACCCAGGATCAGCACGCGCGCCGCTTTCACCGTGCCGGCGGCGGTCATCAGCGTGGGCATGAAGCGCTGGTATTCGTTGGCGGCGATCATCACCGCCTTGTAGCCGCCGATGTTGGCCTGCGACGAGAGCACGTCCATCGATTGCGCGCGCGTCGTGCGCGGCAGCCATTCCATCGCGAAGCCGGTCACGCCCTGCTTGGCGTACGTCTCGATCTGCGCCGCGTCGTACGGATTGAGCAGGCCGATCACGATCGCGCCGCGCTTGACGTGTGCGAGCTTGTCGCCTTCCAGGCCGCGTACGCAAAGCACGATCTCGGCTTGTTCGAGCGCTTCGCGGGCGCTGCCGACCACGCTGGCGCCGGCATTCTGGAACTCCGCGTCGGGAATACTCGCCTGGATGCCGGCACCGGCCTGCACCAGCACCTTGTGCCTGGCGGCGAGTTTCTTCACCGTCTCCGGCGTCGCCGCCACGCGAGTCTCTCCGGCCCGCGTCTCTGCGGGAACACCGATGATCATTGAACTCCCTTTCGAATCGCGACGAATCGGCCGCCATCGTCAGCGCGCAAGGCGCGGAGGCAACCGAGGCGGGCCGAATGATACCGCCCGCGAGCGCATTCTAGCCACGCGACGCGCGTAGCCACGGCGCGGTACGCCGTTCCAGCAGTTCGAACATCACCTGCACCACGATCGCAAGCAGCGCCGCAGGCAGGGCACCGGCCACCAGCAACGCGCCATCGTTGACCGCGAGCCCCTGCACGATGCGCTCGCCCAGTCCGCCCGCCCCGACGAACGCCGCGATCGTGGCGGTGCCGACGTTGATGACAGCGGAAGTCTTGATACCGGCGAGGATCGTCGGCCAGGCGAGCGGCAGTTCCACCCATCGCAGACGCGCGCCGTCGCGCAAGCCCAGCGCAAGCGCGGCTTGACGCAGCCCGCCCCGCACTCCCGTCAGGCCCGAGTGCGTGTTGCGCACGATCGGCAGCAACGCGTAGAGCGCCAGGGCGATCAGCGCCGGCACGAAACCGATCATGCCCATGGCCGCGATCAGCAGCGCCAGCAGTGCAATCGACGGCACGGTCTGGATCACGCCTACCGCGCCGAGGATCCACTGCCCCATCCGAGCGTGACGCAGCGCCAGCACGCCGAGCGGCACACCCGCGGCAATGGCCAGCGCGAGCGAGGCGAACGTGAGCAGCAGGTGCTCGCGCAACAGCCGCCACAGATCATCCGCCCAGAGCGCGCGCCAGTACG
>CADEDU010000014.1:0-38090 GCA_902826155.1 uncultured beta proteobacterium | reverse complement strand
GGCAAAGTACGCGCGTCCCGCGTCGGCGAATGTCCTGCCCTCCAGTTCCACCAGGGCGTTGAGCGCGATCATGCGGCGTTCGTCGATCGTGCCCGCCAGCGCGGCGATGCTCGGCCACGCCCGCGGGATCCGCTGCGGCAGATCGGCGCGATACAGCAGCACCGCGTCATAGCGCGGAAAGAACGCTCGATCGTCCGCCAGCACGCGTAACTGGTAGCGGGCGATCTTCGCGTCGGTCGAATAGACATCCACGACATCGATGCGGCCGTTCGCGAGTGCCTCGTAGGCGATACCGTGATCGAGTCCGGAAGGCTGCGCGTGCGGCAACGCGTAGCGCGCCTTCAACCCCGGCCAGCCGTCGGCGCGCGCGATGAATTCCTGCGAAAACCCCAGCCGCAGGCCCGCGTGGCCCGCCAGATCGCTGATCCGTTGCACGCCGAGCCGGTCAGCCGCAGCCGTCTGCATCGCCAGCGCGTAGGTGTTGTTGAAGCCGAGCGGCGCGGAGACAGCAAGTCCAAGCTGTGCCAGCCGCTCGCGCAGATCGTCGGCCGACGGATTGCCTTCGAGCTTGAGGATCTCGCGTGCGATGGTGCCGGTGTATTCGACGTACACGTCGATCGCCCCGCTGCGCAGCGCTGCGTACACGATCGCAGTATTGCCCAGCCCGGGCTTGTGCTCGGCGGTAGCGCCGCCGCGACGCGCCGCTTCGGTGATGATCTCGCCCAGCACGAACGATTCGGTGAAGCGCTTGGAGCCCACCATGACCCGCTCGGACGCGCCGGATTGCTGCGCGTGCCCGCAGCAGGCGGCACAGGCGAGTGCAATGAACACGAGCAGGCGATTGATCACGGCGGCGCGGTGGAATTCAATGCGAATCGGCGGCGGGTTTCGAGGATACTAGCGCACGCATCCTTCGGCTCACGCAGGCATCACTTGCATGACGGGACCTCACACGTCTTTGCGTTCGAACTTTGCGCCTGCATGAGCGCGCCCCTCACGCACCCATGAGTCCAACCGCCACGACCAACCGCGCCGACCATGCCGGCGCCCCCCTGCCGGTGCGTCGCATCACCCCTGCGCATGTCGCGCGCTGGCTCGCCCTTGGCCTGAGCGATCTGCGCGCGACGCCGCTTGCGAGCCTGACCCAAGGCGTCGTGGTCGCAGTAGGCGGCTGGCTGGTGATCGCGCTGTCGCAGTCGTATTGGTGGCTCGCACCGGGGCTGGTGTCTGGCTTCCTCATCGTCGGGCCGATCCTGTGCACCGGCCTGTACGAATTGAGCCGGCTGCACGCGCGTGGAGAACGAGCCGGCTGGAGCGATGTGATCCACGCATGGCGACGCGAGTCGCGGCCGCTGGTGGGGCTGGGTCTTCTGCTGTTCGCGCTCGGCGGACTGTGGGTCCTGCTCTCGACGCTGCTGTTCTCGCTGTTCGTCGATACGCCGCTCGACTCGCCCACCGCCTTCCTGCGCTATGCCGTGCACGAACAAGGCGACCTGCTCTTCACGCTCTGGGTGATCGCCGGTGGCCTGGGCGCGGCACTCGTTTTCGGCCTGGCCGCCGTCTCGCCGCCACTGCTGCTCGGCCGCATGGTCGGATTGCGGCAGGCACTGCTCACCAGCGCGCGCGCCGTAGGTGAGAACCCGATCGTCATGGGCCTGTGGGCCAGCATCATCATCTTCGCCATCGCACTGTCGTTTGCCACCGCGATGATCGGGTTCATCGTCACCGTGCCGCTGATCGGGCATGCCACCTGGCACGCGTACAAGGATCTGGTGGTGACCGACGGCGTGCCGCTGCGCAACGAGTAGGCGTGATGAAAGGCCTGTTCGGACTCACTGAAGCGCAGATCGCGCAGTTCGGTCTCACCTGGGGCATCGGCGCTTTCATCGCGCTGATGCTGTTCATCATCTGGAAGGTGGCGCGCGAATCGAACGCCGGGCGGTTCGGCACGTTCGTCTTGTTCTTCGTGCTCGCGTTCGGCATCTTCGGTTTTCTCATCAAACAGGTCATTCAATGGATGCTGGGAATCAAGTGACGGCCGCCGCCCACGCGCGGCTCGACAAGCTGCGTGGCGAAGCAATTGGACTGGATGTGCACTACGGCATCGCCACCGGCGAGCGCACCCGGCGCATCTACCTCGACAGCACCGCGAGCACGCTGCGGCTGAAGCTGGTGCAAGACGTGCTCGACCGCTATCTGCCGCACTACTCGAACACGCACAGCAATCTGCATTTCAGCGCGAAGCTCTCCACGCGCGAGTACCAGTGGGCGCATCGGATGGTGCTCGATTTCGTGCGCGCCGACCCGGCCACGCACATGTGCTTCTTCGCCGGCAGCGGCGCCACCGCCGGCATGAACCGCGTTGCGCGCACGTTGCGCGAGCATCGGCCCGATCGCGACGTCGTGCTCACCTCGATCATGGAGCATCACTCCAACGATCTGCCGCATCGCAAGCATTTCCGCGAGGTGATCCACGTGCCGGCGATCCTCACCGAAACATCGCTCGGCAGCGTCGATCTGGTTCAGCTCGAGCGATTGCTGAAGATCCACGGACCGCGCATCAACTACGTCGCGGTGACCGGCGTGTCGAACGTGACGGGCATCGTCAATCCGATCCACGAGATCGCCGCCATAGCGCATCGGCACGGCGCGCTGGTGGTGATCGACGCGGCGCAGATGGCCGCTCACCTGCCGATCCGCATGAGCGGTCATGCCGATGCGTCGCGCGATCTGGACGTCGTGGTGTTCTCCGGGCACAAGGTGTACGCGCCGGGTTCGCCCGGCGTGGTGGTCGCGCGGCAGAGCCTGTTCGCCGGCGTCGAGCCGCAGGACGTCGGCGGCGGCATGGTCGACACGGTGTGGGTCGACCGGTACACCGTGTCCGATCGCTTTCCCGATCGCGAAGAAGCCGGCACGCCCAACATCAGCGGCGCAATCGGCCTGGCCGCAGCGCTGTGCGCGCTCGATCGCGTCGGCATGGACGTGATCGCCGAGGAAGAATCGCGACTGGTGCGCTACGCGCTCGATCGACTGACGCGCGTGCCCGGCATCGTCATCTATGGCGACCCCGACACCGCGCGGTTCGGCCGCACCGGCGCGATCTCATTCAACATCAAGGCGATCGATCACGCGCTCACAGCCGCGGTGCTGAACGACTACTTCAACGTCGCGGTGCGAAACGAGTGCTTCTGCGCGCATCCGTACGTACGCGAGATGGTGATGATGAGCCTGTCGGAGATCGCCGACCAGCTCGACAACGCCGCGCTCGAGCGCCTCGCCGAGATGCATCGCGGCATGGTGCGCGCCAGTTTTGGCATCTACAACACCGATGCCGATATCGACGCGCTGGTGGCCGCGCTCACGGCGATCTCACAGCGGCGCGAGGAATTCGAGTCGATCTACGAGCGTCAGCCGAACGGCGACTTCGTGCACAAGCAGTTCCGATTCGACCCGGCGCAGGTGTTCTCGGTGCAGGGCGAAGTCGACAAAGCGCTGCGCTGACACGTCACTTGAACAGCCGCGCCGAGGCGATCCGCGCGCCCTCGCTCATCGATCGGAGTTTGGCCCAGACGATGTCCGGGCTGATGCGCCCCATGCCCGCGGAGGTGTCGAAGCCGCAATCGGTACCGGCCAGCACGCGCGTCGGATCGCCCACCGCGGCGGCCACCCGCTCGAGCCGTTCGGCGATGACTTCGGGGTGTTCGACGAAGTTGGTGAGCGTGTCGACCACGCCCGCCACCAGCACCTGATCGTCGTCGAGCGGCAGCTTGCGAAACAGCGTGTATTCGTGTGCGTGGCGCGGGTTGGCGAACGGCAGCACGAAACCACCGACCTTGGCCTGGCGAATCGCGGGCAGGATGTCGGCGAGCGGCACGTCGCTGTCGTGCGGGCCTTCGTAGTTGCCCCAGCATGCATGCAGCCGAACACGGTCACGCGGGATGTTGACGATCGCACGATTGATCGCCGCCACCACCGTCTCGACGAACGCCACGAATTCGCCCACGGGCCGATCCTTGTAGGTGACGTGGCGTTCCAGTGCCAGGTCGGGGCAATCGAGCTGCAGCAGGAAGCCCGCGGCGTGGATTGCTTCGTACTCCACTCTGAGCGCATCGGCGATCGCGGATACGTACGCATCGAACGAGTCGTAGTGTTCGTTCTTCACGATCGTCGCGAGAATGCCAGGCGATGGCGCCGCGAAGAACGGTTCGGCGAAACGCCCACGCACCGGTTCGAGCGCACGTGCGAAGTCAACACACTCATCGCGGATCGCGGCCGGATCGGCGTAGCTGATCGCGCCCACCGTGCGCGGCAGCTGGCCCCAGTTGCTCACTGCCTGCTTGCCGCTCAACTGCTCCTGCCGCGTGCGGTTGTACTCCGGATAACGATCGAGATCGGCGAAGCTGGGCCGGCTGCCGCCATCGGCCAGGCCGGTCAGCCGCCGACGCAGATACAGCACGAACGACTCGCGCTGCTGCTCGCCGTTGTTGATGACGTCGACCCCGGATTCGATCTGCTTGCCCACCGACCAGGCCACCGCCTTGCGGCCTTCGTCGGCCAGCTTCGACTCGTCGACCGCCTGACCTTGCGCGCGCCTGAAGAAAAGCTGCGTGAGCGATGACGGGCGCGGCAAGCTGCCGGCGTGTGTGGTCAGAATGCGTTGGGCGCTGCGTTGCATGGTGCGACTCCTCGACTTGATGCGCGACTCGATGCTCGACTCACGGTATGGCTCGGATCAGCGCGACGGCCGGATGCGGCCCGCACCGTTTGCGCGTGCGCCGGCGTCGGCTTCGGTGGGCATGCAATCGCAATTGCTTGCCCGTGCCGGGGCGCTGATGCATCCTACCAGCACGCGTGTTCAGCAACGCCCGGCAACACGAACGCACGACATCGATCGTCGCGCCCGCCCCATCCCCAGAGGAAACGAGATGCACACTTCCATCAAGCGACGCCTCACCTTGCTTGCTTCTGCCCTCGCCCTATCCGCCGGGGCCGCGACCAGTTGGGCGCAGACGCAGCTCAACATCAATACCGCCCTCACGCGCGACGACCCGATCTACAAGGGACTCGAGCAGTTGCGCGACCGCGTGGCCGAGCGCTCAAACAAGCGCCTGAGCATCCGGCTCTTCCCCGGCTCGCAGCTGGGCAAGGATGAAGACGTGCTGGAGCAGGCACGCGCCGGGGCGAATGTCGCGGTCGTGGTCGACGGCGGCCGCCTGGCGGTGTTCGTGAAGGAATTCGGCGTGCTCGGCGCACCCTATCTCGCGAACGGCTTCGCGGGCATCCGCAAGGTGGTGACTTCGCCGATGTTCGACGAGTGGAACGCGAAGCTGAAGACGGCGTCCGGACATTACGCTGTGGCGTTCAACTGGTGGCAGGGCGAACTGCATCTGCTGACCAACAAGCCGATCACCTTGCCGCGTGACCTCGCGGGCATCCGCATGCGCACGCCGGGTGCCCCGGTGTGGATGGAGACGATCCGCGCAATGGGCGCCACGCCCACCCCGATGGGATGGGGCGAGGTGTACCCGGCGCTGCAGCAGAAAGTCATCGACGCGGTGGAAGCGCAACATCCGGCCAGCTACGGTTCACGCCTCTACGAAGTGACCAAGCATCTCACCAAGACCGGGCACTTCAATCTGATCACCGGCGTGGTCACCTCGGCCGCGTGGTTCGACAAACTCCCCGGCGATCTGCAGAAAATCCTCAAGGAGGAAGCGCTCGCGGCCGGCGATTTCGCCTCGAAGCTGACCGAGGACTCGCTTCCTAAGATCGAAGCCGAGTTCAAGGCCAAGGGCATGACAGTCACCGAAGTCGACAAGAAGCCGTTCATCGACGCCACCAAGGTCGTGTACGACAAGCTCGGCTATGGCGAGCTGCGCACCAAGGTCGAAGCGCTGTTGAAGTAGCTCGCGAGCACGGTTCCATGCCCGCCTGGTATATCCGGCTGGAGGGCGAGCTCGCCAAGACGCTGCTGGTCCTGATCACGCTGCTCGTGTTCGTGGCGGCGATCTCGAGGACGATCGGTCACCCGGTCATCTGGTCCGACGACATGGCGCAGTTGCTGTTCGTGTGGCTGTGCGTCATTGCAGCCGTGCGTGCGTTGCGACTGAAGGCCCACATCGGCGTCGATCTTCTGGTCAAGAAACTGGCGCGAACGCCGCGTTGGATCCTGGAGCTCGTCAACGGCGCGCTCGTGCTCGGATTCCTGGTCACGCTCGCCGTTGCCGGCTACAACCTGATGATCCTTAACTGGCAGCGCATCTACGGCGACAGCGGCCTGTCGTATGCCTGGGTCACCGGCGCGATCCCGGCCGGCTGCGCGCTGATGGGCGTGGAAGTCCTGATCCACATGGTGCGCTCGGTGCGCAGCCGCGCGCTCGTGTTCTATCCAGACAAGCCGGGCGACCTCGAACGATCGCACAGCCAGCTGGGGTGATGGCTTGCTGCTGCTGACGCTCCTGTTCGTGGTGCTGATGTTCCTGGGCATGCCGGTCGCCATGGCCATCGGGCTGGCAGGCTTCGCCTTCTTCGTGCTGAGCGACACCGTGCCGGTCAGCATCGCCGTGCAGCAGATCGCCACCCAGTCGCAGAGCTTTCCGCTGCTCGCCGTGCCGTTCTTCGTGCTCGCCGGTCACATGATGAACAAGACCGGCATCACCCAGCGCCTGATCAACTGCTCCAACGTGCTGGTCGCATGGATGGCGGGCGGCCTGGCGCAGGTGTGCATCCTGCTATCGACGCTGATGGGCGGCATCTCGGGTTCGGCCGTCGCCGATGCCGCGATGGAGGCGCGCATGCTCGGCCCGGAGATGCTGCGTCGCGGCTACTCCAAAGGCTTCACCTGCGCCGCGATCGCAGTCGGATCACTCATCACGGCCACCATCCCGCCCAGCTTGGGGCTGATCCTGTACGGATACGTCGGCAACGTTTCGGTCGGCCGGCTGTTTCTCGCCGGCGTGATTCCCGGTTTGATGATGATGGTCGGCCTGATGGCGGTGGTGTGGATCGTCTCGCGCCGCCGCGGCTACCAACCCGCCGCCAAGGAACTGCCCAATCCGCGCACGGTGTGGCGAGCCGTGGTCGATGCCAAGTGGGCGTTGCTCTTTCCGGTCGCGTTGCTGCTCGGCATTCGCGGCGGCGTGTTCACACCGTCCGAGATCGGTGCGTTCGCGGTGATCTATGCGGTGCTGGTCGGCATCTTCCTGCACAAGGAACTGACCTGGAAGGGCTTCGAGGAGGCGCTCGCTGAAAGCGTGCTCGATGTCGGCATCATCATGTTCATCATCCTGATGTCCGGGCCGGTCGGCTACGCGATCATCTTCGAGCAGACGCCGCAAGTGATGGCCGAATGGCTGCTGGGCGTCTCGACCAGCCCGACCGTCATCGTGCTGCTCATTCTCGCGTTCCTGTTCGTGCTGGGCACGGCGCTGGAGAGCACGGTCATGGTGCTGCTGCTCACACCGATCTTCGTGCCGATCGTGACCAAGCTGGGCGTCGATCCGGTCCACTTCGGCATCGTGATGATGTCGATCGTGACGCTGGGCAGCATGACCCCTCCGGTCGGGCCGGCGATGTTCGCGGTGTGCTCGATCCTCGATACGTCGATGGAGGAGTTCACCCGCGAGTCGCTGCCATTCGTCGCGATGATCTGCCTGATCATCGTCGTGCTGGTGCTCTTCCCCGGCGTTGTGTTGTGGCTGCCGAATCTGGTGATGTAGCGCGAGCGGGGTGGATGCGCGTCACGCCGCGCCAAGCGCCCGCGGCAACCACATCGCGACGCCCGGGAAGAACACGATCGCAAGGATCACGCCGAGAATGCACAGCACGAACGGCCACACCTCGGCCGACACTTCAGCGATGGTGCAACCAGCAAGCGGACAGACGACGAACAGCCCGACCGCCATCGGCGGTGTGACGAGCGCGATCTGAACGGTCATCACGATGACAAGCGCCAGGTGGTGCGGATCGACCGCGAACAGCTTCGCCATCGGCGCGATGATCGGCACCAGCATGATCATGCACGCGGTGCCCTCGACGAAGAATCCGAGAACGAAGAACAGCGCCACCACCGCCAGCAGGAAGGCTTCCTGCGAACCGAGGAACGGCTTGAGCCACACACCGAACTGCTGCGGCACCATGTTGACCACCAACAGCCAGGCGACGAGCTTCGCCGTGCCGATCAACAGATAGACCATCGCACTCATCTTGGCGCTGACCAGCAGACACTCGCCGAAACCACGCAGGCCGATGTTGCGATAGACGACAGCGCCCAGGAACAGCGCGTAGGCCGCGGCGACGGCTCCAGCCTCGGTGGGCGTGAAGATGCCACCGAGAATGCCGCCGATGACGATCACCGGCAGCACCAGCCCGAGCGCGGCAGCACGAAAGCGCGCACCGATTTCCACGAGCGACCAGCCGGCGCCGCCGCCGGGGAACCCGCGACGACGTGCCACGATCGCTACGTAGGCCATCATCGACAAACCGATCAGCATGCCGGGAATGGCGCCCGACAGGAACAGCGTCGTCACCGACAGGCCACTTCCCCAGATGTACGCCACGATCAACATCGCCACGCTGGGCGGGATGATCGCGCCCATGACCGAGGAGGCAGCGGTGACCGCGGCCGCGAAGCCGCGCGAGTAGCCGTCGCGGACCATGCTTGGAATCAGCGTTCCGCCCACCGCTGCGGCGTCGGCGACCGACACCCCTGTCACGCCACCGAACAGCATGCTCGAGCCGATGTTGACGTGGGCCAGCCCGCCGCGCGTCTGGCCGATCAGCGCACGCGCGAAGTCGACCATCTTCGGCAGCACCCCGCAGCGCGTAGCGAGATCGCCGGTCATGATGAAAAACGGGATAGCCAGCAGCGGAAACGAATCGAGCCCGCCGAAGATCACCGTCGGCACGACGTTGAGCGGCACCTTGTCGCTCAGCACGATATAGCCCACCGCAATCACGCCAAGCGCGAACGCCACCGGTACACCGATCGCGAGCGCCGCGAGGAACGTCGGCAGGAACAGCACCATGGCGCTAGCGCTCCACCTGTTTCGAACCGGCGAAGCGCCGCACCAGATCATGGACGACCAGCATGGCCATCAGCGCGCCGCCAACCGGCAATGCTGCGTAGAACCAGGCCATCGACAGCCCGAGCGTGATCGTCTGCTGCGCGAACATGTCCTGCGTGGTGAGCGCCGATACGATGGTGAGCGTGGCCAGGAACGCGAGCGAAAGCAGGTCGGCCAACACCAGCATGAGCCGGCGCGCTTTCGGCGCCAGGGCGTTGACCGCAATGTCGACGCGAATGTGTCCGTTGTCGCGCACCAGCAACACCCCGCCCAGCAGGACGATCCAGATCATCAGATAGCGCGACAGTTCGTCGGTGATGATCAGCGATCGGCCGAAAACGCCGCGCGCGACGACTTCGCCGAACACCACCGCGCTCACGACGGCCATCAGCGCGATCACCAAGCGCTCGATCCATTGCAGCAGGCGGTTCATCGGTGCGCGCCCGATCCGGCGCTCAACGGAAGCAACGCACGGCTGGCATGCTCAGGCAAGCACGTAACCGCCGTTGACATCGAGGATCGCCCCAGTCATGAACCGTGCGGCATCCGAACAGAGAAACATGACGACGTCGGTGATGTCCTGCTCTTCGGCCAGACGACCCAGCGGAATGTCGGCGGTCAGCTTCGCGACGTCTTCGGCGGAACAGAGCTGATCCATCACGCGCGTGCCGCGAGTGGGCCCCGGCGCGATGGTGTTCACGAGAATGCCGTGGCTGGCGTACTCGCGCGACAGATGCCGCGTCAGCCCGATCACGCCGGCCTTCGCGGTGGTGTAAGAGGAACCCAGTACCGGTGATACGGTGCGACCAGCATTCGAGGAGAAGTTGACGATGCGGCCGCTCCGCTGCGCCATCATGATCGGCAGCACGTGCTTGGCCATCAGGAAATAACCCTTGAGATTGGAGCCGAGCACCATGTCCCATTCTTCGACCGGCGTTTCGTGCGTCGCACGAAACGACTTGCCGTAGCCGCCGGCCGCGTTGATGAGGAAGTCGATGCGACCGAAGCGCGCCTTGGCGCGGCCGACCAGATCGATCACGTCGGTCTCGCGACTGATGTCGGTGGCGCCTCCCAGTACGTCGCCACCCTTGGCCTGCAACTCAGCCACGGCCGCGTCGACGCGCTCGGGCACTAGATCGCACAGCGCGACCTTCACGCCGCGTGCGACGAAGTTCGCCGCGATCACCCGGCCCATGCCGCGGCCGGCCCCGGTGACGAGCGCCACTGATCCTGCGAGGCTCATGGCTAGTTGTTCAGCTTGATGATCTCGGCAACCAGTGCTTCAGCACCCGGCCCCATGGAAGCGTAGGCGTCCTTGTAGACCTCGAGCGCCGCCTTTCGAAACGCCGCGACGGTATCGGCCGGCACGTCGTTGACTTGCATACGCTGTCGCAGTTCGGCCAGCTGCTTGGCCTCTTCTTCAGCGTTCATCTGACGCTGCGCGGCGGTGGCGCGCGCGGCCGCCTGATCGACTGCGGCCTGCAGATCCGCGGGAAGCTTCTTGCGGGTGATCTCGCTCATCACCAGGGTCAGCGGTTCGTTGACGTGTCCGGTGAGCGAGTAGAACTTCTGCGCCTCGAACACGCGGAACGCGTGCACCACGCCGGGCGGATTCTCCTGTCCGTCGATCACGCCCTGCTTCAGCGCCGGCATCACTTCTGACCAGTCCATCGGCGTCGGAATCGCACCGAGCTTGCGAAAGAACGCGACGTGCACGCTCGAAGGCAACGTGCGCAGCTTCAAGCCCTGGATGTCGCTCGGCTTGGTGATCGGCCCGCGGTTGTTGCTCACATGACGAAAGCCGTTGTCCCACCACGCGACGATCCGCAGATTGTTCGATGCGAGCATGCCATTGAGTTTGGTGCCGATCTGGCCGTCGAGCACCTTGAACATCGTGTCGCGGTCCTTCCACAGAAACGGCAGCAACACGGTATTGACCTGCGGCGCGTAACGCGTGGCGTTGGAAGCCCCCGACACGACGAAGTCGACGCTGCCCAGCTTGGCCAGCTCGGTGACTTCGCGGTTCGAGCCGAGCGAGCTGTTGTTGAAGATCTGCACCTCGACCCGGCCCTTGGTGAGTTCTTTGACTTGCTTGGCGAACTCGGCCTGTCCGCGTCCCCAGGTCGAGGCGTCGGTGGCGAAGCTGGCGAGGCGCAGATTGAAATCTGCGGCAGTTGCACTTGTACTGAAGATGGCAAACAACGCGGCGGCGATGGCCACCACGGGCATGCTGCGTTTCATGGACTCCTCCTTGGATGGCAAGCGACTCGGAGCGATACCTGCGACCGATCGCGTGAAAGCGACGCCTTGGCCGATGCTATAGCACGGTGCAGGTGAAAGCCAAGCAAGCGCCGCCCGCTCAGGGAATCACCTTGCGCGCCCGAAACTCACCCAGCACCCGCAAGAACATCTCTTCGCTGTCGACGAACTCCAGAAATCCCGCCTGGCGGCACTTGAGCGTGCTCGACATCACGTCCCAGTCGTTGCTCCATACGTAGTTCGCGAAGCGCCAATCGGCAACACGGCTGAACGAATTGGCCAGCAAACCATGACGCGCCACGATCGCGTCCCAGAGTGGCGCCTTGTCGGCCATCGCGGCGACCAGATCGGTCTGGCGCGGTTCGTCCATCTTCATCTCGAAGAACTCCGCCAGCCTGGTCCACAGATTCTCGTAGCGGAAGAAATCGCCGTTGGTGACGTTGAAGGCCTCGTTGCGACAGGCGGGTGTCGTGGCCATCCAGGTCATCGCGCGCGCCAGCAGACCGGAGTCGGTCGCCTGATAGATCGTGCGAAATGCGCCCGGCTTGCCCGGATACCGAAACGGCTGGCCTAGCGCTTTGCAGATCGCCGCGTAAGCACCAAGGACCGCGATCAGATTCATCGGCGTGCCGAGCGCGAATCCGCAGATCACGTGTGGGCGTGCGCACGAGTAGGTGAAGCCGAGCTGCGACCCGCGACGCGCGAGATGATCCTGCTGGTCGTAGTAGAAATTCGGCGTGGCCGGGCGCGGATCGTTCTCCCTGGCCGGGGTGCGGAACGGCCCGAGGTGGCTGCCGTAGTACTTCGTGCCTTGCAGCAGACACACGTGTTCGAGGCTGCCGTTGGCGCAAGCCAGTGCCTCGACCGCGTTGACCAGCATCGCGGTGTTGGGCGTGCGCTGCTCGGCGAAGGTCGGCGCATCCACATAGCCCGCGTAGAACAGATGCGTGGCCTGCTTCAACGCGCCGAGTTGCGCAGACGTCGACCGCTCGTCCAGCAAATCGGCCTCGACCCAACTTGCGCGCGTGTCGAAATCGGGCCGGCGGCGCGACACGCCGATCACGTCCCACTCATCCAGGCTGGTCAGATGCGAGAGCAGCGCGCGACCGGCAACGCCGGTCCCACCGACGATCAATGCGGTTCTTCGCACTTCGTCTCCTCGATTTCGCTGAGATTGCTCCTTGTGGGACGCGACTCAAGCGCCGACCGCTCGCCGGAACCACCCGCACGCCGCGAAGGCCAACTGGACGCTGAGCGGAGCGAATTATTGAACCCGCATTCGCGTGCCCGTGACTCAGGCAAAGAGCACTACCAGCAGTACCTCTAGCCGGAGCCCGTCATGGTGCACATCACGCAACCCGAAGCGTTAGATCTTTTGGCGGAACTGGAAGGTCCGCAGTGGAAGCGCACGCAGCAGGAGCGTCGTGATACGCCCTACGGGTTCTTCTTCTGGCTGCGCGCCTGGCACGCCAAACTGCAGGCGGGCCTGTCGGATGTGCCGGTGTCGTTGTGCCAGTTCGCCGAGCGCGCCACCCGTGCGCCGATCCTGTACGGCGAAGAGGGCTATCGCAAGTACGTGGTCGACGCCAGCGGCGAAATCAGCTTGATGCGCGACTCGGCGCTGCCCGATATCGTCGCCAAGGCCGCGACGCTCGGTTTGCGGATGGCATAACCCCTGGGGACGCGCTCATGTGCATCGTCTGCGAACAGCACCTGCGAAGCCGGATCGAAGCCAGCTCGCGTCCACCGCGCGTAACCCATCGCGACGGTTTCGGTCGCATAGATTTCGCTTCGGGGCGATTCCGGACGCGGGTGGCGACCACACCGCTCCGCAAAGTCGTCCTGCCCGGGTTGGCCCCGAGCGAGCGCAACGCGGCGCCCGCCTTCCAACGACCGCCCGCCTACACTTTTCGATAGATCTTCTCGCGCTGCTTCACCACGTCGAGCAGCGACCACTCCCCCTCCTCGACCACCTGCCCCTTGGGCCACAGCGGTCGCGGCTCCAGGCCGATGAGCGGCATCACCGCCGGATTGGCGAGATAGCGGCCGACCGTCTGCGCGACGAAGCTCTGCACGAAGGCCGCATGCTCGGTTCGCATGTGTTCGACCAGCGCGTTCGCCTTGGCCATGTCGAGACGCTCAAAGGCGAGGCCGTGACGCTCGAGGGCCAACGCAGCGAGCACAGCCAGACCCGCATCGAACAACGAACGGTCGACGGCGCGCAGCGTGCTCGGGTCGTCGTACAGCCCGAGCGTTCTGGCAGCGAGCATGCGGCCATCGGGCGATGCCGGAATGAGAAGATCCATCATCACATCGAGCATGGCTCGCTGCGTGTCGGTGAACGGCGCGGATGCCTGGGTGGGTGCGGAGCGCATGGTTAGTCGAACAGGTTCGCCAAGCGTTGCTTCATCGCATCGGCGATGTAGAGAGCCAGCGCCTGGATCGTGCTCGTCGGATTCAAGCCCGCCGAGGTCGTGAAGATGCTGCCGTCGATGATGAACAGGTTACGTACCTCGTGCGCACGCCCCCATTCGTTGACGACCGAGGTGGCCGGGTCAGTGCCCATGCGCGCGGTACCCATGTTGTGCCAGCCGGCCACCTTCCATGGCGCCTCGAATTGCACGCTGGTGGCACCGGCGGCCTTGAGCACCTCGGTGGATTTCTCGACCGAGTGCGCGAGCATGCGAGCGCTGTTCTCGCTCAGCGTGTAGCGGATCTTCGGCGCGGGGATGCCGTCGGGATCGGTCAGCGTCGGGTCGAGCGTCACGCGGTTGTGGGCCTCGGGCAGGTCTTCGCAGATGTTGACCATGCCGGTGGTGTGCGCGAACACCTTGCCGAACGCTTCGTGAAACCCGGCGCCCCAGGGGATCTGCCCGTTGGCAAGCCCGTTCAGCGCAGTGACCAGCGGACCGCGCCCGCGCACGATCTCCATGGTGTACCCGCGCACGAAGCCGCGACGCCGATCGGTCTCGTAGAACTCCTGGCTCCAGATGCAGCAACCCGATGGACCGAACTGGCCATCGAGCCGTTTCTCGAAAGTCCCCGTGACCCAGGCGTACGGATGCAGCATGAGGTTGCGTCCGACCACGTCGCTGTTGTTGGCCAGGCCATTCGGGAATTGCTTGGATCGCGAGTTGAGCAGCAGCCTTGGCGTGCCAATGCCGTTTGCCGCCAGCACCACGACTTCGGCCGGTTGAAAATGCTCGGTGCCCTCGGCGTCGTAGTAGATGACGCCGTTGGCCATGCCCTCGTCATTGACGGTGATCTCACGCACGCGACAGCGCGTGTGCAACCGCACGCCGCGGCGGATCGCCTCGGGCCAGTAGGTGACGTCGGTACTGCCCTTCGCGCCTTGCGCGCAGCCGCTCGTGCACGGTCCAAGATTGAGACAGCGATCGCGGCCTTCATAGGGGCGGCTGGCCACCGCGCTGTCCGAGGGCCACCAGTGCCAGCCCAACTTGTTGAAGCCGCGCGCCATCGTCTCGCCCGATGCGCCCAAAGGCAGAGGCGGCAGCGGCAGATCGTGATCGGGATAAGCCGGATCGCCCGCCAGCCCGGCCACGCCCATCATCCGATCGTTGAGCGCGTAGAACGGCGCAAGCGTCTCGTAGTCGATCGGCCAGTCGTCGGCGACGCCATCGCAGCTCTTCACGCGAAAATCGCTCGGATGGAACCGCGGGAAATGCGCTGCGTAGAGCACCGTGCCGCCGCCCACGCCATTGAAGTTGGCGATCGAAATCGGCGACTCGCGGTTGTTGACCGGATAGTCGGTGACCAGGCCACGCACATTCGGGTTGGAGCTGAACTCGCCGATGTGGCGTAACTCGCCGTCGAGCCCCGTGCTCGGATAGTGCGACGGATTCATCCACTCGCCCTGCTCCAGACACAAGATGCGCATGCGCGTGTCGGCCATGCTCCAGGCGAACGCGCCACCTGCGGCGCCGGCACCGATGATGAGGATGTCGACAGGCTCTTGGGTCATGGCGATGACTCTATTGGCGCCTCGCCGCGCGGTCAATCATGAGGGCGAGTGCCGGCTGCGATGTGGCCGGCATGAACCGCGCAGCAGCCAGTCACGAACCGCGCAGCAGCCAGTCACGAACCGCGCAGCGGTTATGCTCGCCGGAGTCCTGTCTCGCTCAACACACGACCCGCTCATGACCCAACCGACCAATCTGCTGATCCTGTTCTCCGACGAACACAACCCGAAGGTGCTCGGTGCCGCGGGGCATCCGTTCATCCACACGCCGCATCTCGATGCGCTCGCCCGACGTGGCACGCGCTTCACGCACGCCTACACGCCGAATCCGATCTGCGTGCCCGCCCGGGCCGCGCTTGCTGCCGGCCGGTACAACTTCGATATCGGCTATTGGGACAACGCCGATCCCTATGAAGGCGCGGTGCGCAGCTGGCATCACGCCGCGCGCGAAGCCGGCCACAGCGTGGTGTCGATCGGCAAGCTGCATTTTCGCGGACTGCCAGGCGACGATCACGGCTTCACCGAAGAGATCATTCCGATGCACGTGGTGCAGAGTAAAGGCGATCTGCTCGGCCTGTTGCGACGCCCCGATATGCCGGTGCGCGGCGGCGCGCAGAAGCTGATCGGCATGGCCGGGCCGGGCGAGTCGGACTACACGCGCTACGACCGCGACATCTGCGCGCGCACCCAGGTGTGGCTGCGCGAAACCGCGCCGAAGCTGCGCGACAAACCCTGGGTGCTGTTCGTGTCGCTGGTCGCGCCGCACTTTCCGCTCACCGCGCCGCCCGAGCATTTCTATCGCTATCCGCCCGACATGATTCCGATGCCCAAGGCGTATGGGGACCGTCGCCCGCGCCATCCCTACGTCGAGGAGTACGCGCGCACCATTCCCTACAACGATCCGTTTCGCGGCGAGGCCGACGTGAAGCGTGCGCTTGCCGGCTACTTCGGTCTGGTGAGCCTGCTCGACGAACACGTCGGCAAGATCATCAAGGTGCTCGACGACACCGGTCTTTCGGCGAACACACGCGTGCTCTATACGAGCGATCACGGCGACAACAACGGCGCGCGCAGGCTGTGGGGCAAATCGACCATGTACGAGGAGTCGGCCGGCGTACCGTTGATTCTCGCCGGACCGGGAATCGCCGCCGACCGCGTGGTCAATACACCCGCGAACCTGATCGACCTCTATCCGACCGTGCTGGAATCGATCGGCGCGAAGCCCGAGCCGCTGCCGCACGCGCGCTCGTTGATCGAACTGGCCGCCGCGGCCGATCACGATCGCGAGGTGCTCTCCGAATATCACGCGACCTGCTCGTCGGCCGCGTTCTTCATGCTGCGCACCGGCCGCTGGAAGTACGTCGAGCATGTGCGCTTCCCGCCGCAACTGTTCGACATGGCGGCCGACCCGGAGGAACTGAACGATCTCGCCGGCGATCCGGGGCACGCCCAGGTGCTGACCGAATGCGCGAAGAAGTTGCGCCGCTATTGCGAACCGAAGGAAGTCGATGCGCGCGCCAAAGCGCGGCAACAGGCGACGCTCGCAGCCAACGGCGGCGAAGAGGCGGTGATCAAGCGTGGAGATCTGCCGTTCTCGCCGCCGCCGGGCGTAAGCGCGGCGTGGTCGTAGCGCGGGAGAACATCCAACATCCAGCGGCGCACAAGCTGCGCCGCATACTCGGCTCCCTCCCCCTCTAGCCGCGAAGCGGCGCGAGAGGGGCGAGGGCGGGGGGCGGGGGAGCGCCTCACTCCAAGCGGCGCACAAGCTGCGCCGCAAACCAGGCTCCCTCCCCCTCTAGCCGCGCAGCGGCGCGAGAGGGGCGAGGGCGGGGGGCGGGGGAGCGCCCTAGTCCACCTTAGCCCCAGCCGCCTTCACCGCGCGCGCCCAATTGGCCATCTCGTCCTTGAAGAACGCGCGGTACTCCGCCGGCGTGTTGGTGACGACCTCGGTGCCATCGGCCTGGATCCGCTCGCGCAGCACCGGATCGCTCAACACCTTGCCGATCTCCGCCGCAAGCCGCTCGACGATCCTGTCCGGCGTCTTGGCCGGCGCCATTACACCGAACCACGAGACCAACGCGAAGCCGGGCACCGATTCGCCAATCGCGGGAACGTCGGGAAACGCCGGCGAACGTTTCGGACCGGTGACGCCAAGCGCGCGCAGCTTGCCTGCCTTGATATGCGGCACCGCCGTGCCGAGCGTAGGGAAGCCGAACTGTGTCTGCGCGGTGAGCAACGCATTGATGATGTCGGGTGCGCCCTTGTAGGGCACGTGTACCGCGTCAGTCTGCGTTGCGGTCTTGAATATTTCGGCGGACAGATGCGCGCCCGAACCGTTGCCGCCCGAGGCGTAGGTCATGCGCGGATCGGCCTTGAGCGCAGCCACGAGCTCCGGCACGGTCTTGATCGTTGAGGACGCCGGCACGAGCAGGATATGGGGCATGCGGGTCAACAACGAGATCGGTGCGAAATCTCGCGACGCGTCGATGTTGATCTTCGAGTAGAGCGCCTGATTGATCGCCACCGCGTTGGTGGCGAGAACAATGGTGTAGCCGTCGGGGGCGCTCCTCGCGGCCGCTTCGTTCCCAATGTTGCTGCCCGCGCCGGGACGATTGTCGATCACGAGTTGCTGACCGAGCTGCTCGCCGAGCCGCGGCGCGACCACGCGCGCGATCACATCGGGCACCGAACCGGGAATGTACGGGACGATGAAGCGGATCGGCTTATTCGGGTAGGCGCCCGACTGCGCACGCGCGCCCGGGATGTCGAACGATGCGCCGAACGCAACGGCCATCAGAGCAAGCAGCACACGAGTCATGGAACGAGACACGATTCCCTCGGGGCACATTGAAGAGAGCAGGATCGTATCGCGACAGGCTCACGGTCGCCGGGGATCGGTGACGAAGCCGATGCGCACCAACCCGGCCTTGGCCGCGAGCGATATCGCGTCGGCGACGTGTTGGTACTCGGCCACGCCATCGGCGCGAATGTGCAGCTCCGGCTGCGGGGTGATGCGCGCGGCGGCGATGAATCGCTCGCTCAGCGTCGCACGATCCACGAGCTCGCCGTTCCAGAACACGTCGCCGGAGGCCCGGATCGCCAGCTGGATGTTGTCGGGCTGGGTGAGATTGGGATTGCTCGATGCTTTAGGCAAATCGATTTTGACCGCGTGGGTGAGCAGCGGCGCGGTGACGATGAAGATCACCAACAGCACCAGCATCACATCGATCAGCGGGATCATGTTGATCTCGGCCAGCGGTTGGGTGTTCGCCTCGCGGTCGAATCCGCCGAACGCCATGATCAGCGCTCCTGCTTGGCGGCACGCGCCTGCACGTCGCGGATGGTCGTCTCGGCCACGGCGGCGGCGCGATGGCCGGTGGACATGAAACCGAACACGTCGTGCGCGAAGCTGTCCAGTTCGGCGAGCACGACGCGGTTGGAACGTACCAGCGCGTTGTAGCCGAGCACCGCCGGGATCGCCACCGCAAGGCCGATGGCGGTCATGATCAACGCTTCACCCACCGGGCCGGCCACCTTGTCGAGCGTGCCCTGCCCGCTCATGCCGATAGCGAGCAGCGCGTGGTAGATGCCCCAGACCGTGCCGAACAGGCCCACGAAAGGCGCGGCCGAGCCGACCGAGGCCAGCACGGTCAGACCGGATTCCAGCCGCGCGGTGGTGCGGGCGATCGAGCGCTTGAGCGCACGCGTGAGGAAATCGTCGGGTGAACCGGTTTCAATCAGGCGCGACCCGCTGCCGCGATTGAGCTGATCGACAGCGGCGAATCCATCGCGCATCAACGCCGAAAACGGATCGCGCGCGCCGGCACTCACCACCTGGACACGCACCGCGTCCAGATCGGTCGCCTCCCAAAACGACCGCAAGAATCGATTGGAGCGTGCGCGCATGAGCACGCTGCGCAGCCCCTTGGTGACGATGTAGTACCAGCTCGCGATCGACATCAGGATCAGCACCACCAGCACGATGCGGCCGACCAGATCGGTCTGTCCGAGAAAATGCGCGATGCCGAAGTGCTCCGGCACGCTCAGATGGCTTCCCATGCTGCCCCTTTGTCGATGTTCGGCGCGGTTGTCGCGCCAGATTCTGCGTCTACTTCTACTGATTCAGCGTGAAAACGATCGGTACCACCACCCACGCGGCCACCGCCTGATCACCCTGGCGCGCCGGCACGAACTTCCAGCGTCGTATGGTATCCATCGCCGCCTCATCGAGCCGCGCGAATCCCGATGAGGTGCCCAACTCGATCTTCTGCGGCAATCCCTCGCTCGATACGAACACGCGCACCATCACTTTGCCCTCTTCGCCCTGGCGACGCGAAACGGCCGGATACGCAGGCGGTGGATTAGACAGATAGGCGGCATTGAAGCCCGGCGGTACGACGCGCGGCGGTGGTGCGGGCGTCGGTGCGGCAACGACCGGCGCAGGCGGTGGCGGTGGCGGCGCTTCAACCGGCTTGGGTGGCTCGGGCGGTGGCGCTGGCGCCTCGATGCGCGCCGGCGCCGGTGCGCTCTCCGGCACAACAACCTGTTGCGGCGGCTCGACCGGCGCGGGCGGTGGCGTCACGGCCTTCTTCGGCGCCGGTGGTGGTGGTTTCGGTGTTGGTTTGGTCGGCGGCGGTGGCTCGACCGGCAGAGGCTTGGGCGGTTCGATCGGTTTGGGCTGCTCAGGCTCGATCATGCGCACGAACACCGGCGCAGCATCGAGCAGCAACGCGCGCGTGGGCTGGTACGCAAGCAACGCACCGAGCACAAGCACATGCGCGCCGACGACGGCGACCAGGCCGAGCGGCGACAGGCCGTCGTGCCCAAGTGCGTGCGGATAGGGTCTAGCCAATGGACCGTCTCAAATAGGAGGTTCGATTTACCGCGCGGTCGTCAGCCCTGCCTCACGCAGCCGTTCATTGTAGAGCCATCGTTGTATCCGCCCCGTTTGCCATCCACCGCTCCTCGCCATGCTTTTCTGCAACTCAATTGCATAAGTATATCCATTGCTCTAAGCTTGGTTGAGCAACAGCGATTCAGTCGCGACAGACCGCCTGCGGCCCAACCGCCCTCTGCTAGCATTGGCGCCATGCACGCGCACGATCCTTACCCTCGAGTTCTCAACCAGGAGCATCGCCTATGCCACTCAAGCTTGCCCTCGTCGCCGCGCTCGCGATGATCGCGATGACGGGCCTTGCAACCGCTCAGCAGAGCGCACCGAAGCAACCCGATCCGAAGGCGGTCGCAGCAGACATCGCTGCGCATCGCGCCCTTGCGCAGGTGCACGAGAACGCCGCCAAGTGCCTTGAGGCCGGGAAATCAGAGAAGGAATGCCACGAGCAAGTGGCCAAGGAGTGCAAAGGCGTGGGGATCGGCAAGTACTGCGGTATGCGCCATCGACACTGATGCTGCCGGCCCTGCGTGCGACGAAGAAACTTTAGCCGACCATTCGCGTCGAACGGTTTCGCGTCGAAACAGTGAGCCCGCCTATGCGATCGTCACGCAACGCCCTGCTGGGTGTCCTGAGCCTGTTCGCGGTCGGACTGCTTGCCCCCGGCTGCTCGAAGCAGGTAGGCGACGGGCAAGGCGAGCCGACGCGAGGCAACGCGACGATGCAGGCGCCGGCGCAACCCGCGGTCGACGTTGCGGGCGCGCCGAGGCTGCGCACCGAGCGCGAGCTGACATCGCCGCTTGGCAAATCCGACGACGCCCAGGAATCGGGCGAAGCCGCCCAGCCGATCCCGCACTACTCGAACTACGTGCTCACCATGCCCGACATTCCCGGCGTGGTCTCCTGGAAGCAACTTGCACGGGTGCAGGTGGAACCCGCGGCCCAGCCGTCTGCGCGATTCGATCCGGAAGTCGACAAGCTCGATGCGCAGCAGGTGAAACTGCACGGCTTCATGCTGCCGATCGAGGTGGGTGAGAAGCACAAGCGGTTCATCCTCGCCGCACTGCCGCCATCGTGCTCGTTCTGTCTGCCTGGCGGTCCGGAGTCGGTGGTAGAGGTGATCGCCCGCGAGCCGGTCAAGTTCACCGTCGAGCCGATCGTGCTCGCCGGCAAGTTCAACGTGCTCAAGAGCGACCCGCTCGGTCTGTACTACCGCCTTACCGAGGCCAGGCCCGCGTCGCCCGGCTAGCCTGACGCCGACACTGCTGCTTCGATCGCCCCTCGGTCCCTGGTTCGCTCGCTACTTCGATCGCCGCAGGCCCCGCGATGCGGGCGCTCGCCGTGATTTGACGGCGGCACCCGAAGCGGCACGACCGCGCTGGGTTGGCCCCGCCGAGCCGCCGGCATCGCATTGCGCGCACAGCCCGTTGACCTTCAGTTCCACCGATTCGAGCTTGAACCCCTTGGGCAAGCGCAAGATGGGTTTCGGAATCTCGCCCATGCAGACGGTACGGCCGCACTGCGTGCAATGAATGTGCGCGTGCCCGCCGTCGGGGTTCGGCCCGGTACTGAACCGCCACACCCGGTCGGGGCCGGCGATCCGGTGCGCCAGGCCGTTGTCGACCAGCCAGTCGAGTACGCGATAGATGGTGACGCGATCGACCACCAGATTGCGTGCGCGCTCCTCGATCTCGGCATGACTGAGTGCGGTATCGGCGCCGCGCAGCAACTCGAGCAGCCGCACGCGTGCGCCGGTGACGCGCGCGCCGTGGTCGCGGATCTCGTCACGGACGGTGCTTTGGATTGTTTGAACCATCGGATTGGCCGGGAAGTGGGTACCGTGACGGGAAACCGCACGCCGCATCATTCAACGATGCGCACTCTGCGGCTGCGCCATGCAACCCCCGCAGTCTAGCGGGATGAGCGTCCGGCGGAGTGCTTCATCCCGATCTTTCGCCCATTCGCGGCACCAGCCTGACCAGCAGGTGCGGTCTGCGACGAAAAACCAACCTGCAGCATTGGCGGGCGCAATGCACCTGCCGAACGTGACCGAGTGTGCGGCCACGATCAACACCCCGGCCCGCTCCCTACAACAGGTTCTCGATCGTGCCGATTGGCAATTGGGGTCTTTGACTGGAGCTTGAAGTGGAAACCGGAAAAACCTGGCGCCTGTGGATCGCCGGCTTGCTTGCCGCGCTGGCAACGAGCGCGAACGCGGACGATCTTCTGATCGGGCAGACCATCGCACTCACCGGCTCGAACGCCGAACATGGCCAGGCCGTCGTGCTTGGTGCGAAGGCGTACATCAGTCGCGTCAATCGCGAAGGCGGCGTCAACGGCCGGATGATCGCGCTCACCACGATGGATGACGGCGGTGATGGAAAGCGGGCCGCCGAGAACTCGCTCGCGCTGATCAAGCAAGGGGTGCTCGCGCTGTTCGGCGGCGCCGAAGGCGGGCCATGCGTCGCGTCGATGAAGGTGGCGACCGAGCAGCGCGTCCCGCTGGTGGCGTGCCTCGCCGGTTCACCCGAATTGCGCGAACCGTTCAACCGCTATGCATTCCCGGTGCGTGCGCCGCACTACAACGAATTCGACTCGCTCATCGAGATCGCACAATCGCTCGGTTTTAAACGCATCGGCTTCATCCATGCCCAGGGCGACACCGGCCGCAAGCACCTGGCCAACGTGACCAAGCTGGTCTCGGCGCACCGCGTGGAGTTGGCCGCCGCCATCCCGCTCGAGTCGAACCCGGATCACGCCCGCATCGTCGACGCGATCGCCAAAGCGAATCTCGATGCGGTGTTCAATCACGGCTCGTACGGCCTGTACATGAACGTCATCAAGGAGGCGAAGAAACGCGGGGTCCGAACCCAGTTTCTCGCGATCAACAGCGGCGCCCAGCATCTGGCACGAGGGCTCGGACCTGATGCGCCGGGCCTGATTTTCGCGCAGGTCGTTCCATTCCCGTGGTTCTCCGTCACGCCGATCGTCAAGGAGTACCAGACCGAACTGCGGCGGACCGATCCGAGCGCCGAGCCGTCGTTCAGTTCACTCGAAGGATTCCTGAGCGCGAAAGTGCTGGTGGAGGGCCTGCGGCGGGCGGGCAACAAACCGACGCCCGAAACGCTGGTGACGGGTCTGGAGAAGCTGAACGATTTCGATCTGGGCGGGATGATCGTGCACTTCAGCCCGACTTCGCGCAAAGGCTCGGATTTCGTCGAAGCCGTCGTCGTGAACGGCAAGGGCCGATTCGTACGCTGACGCGCGCGACGAAAGCGCAGCTGCCTCGCTGAACCCCGCGGCCGGCTTCATCCCAGCCGCGGGCGCGCGACACCACCGAGTCAGTCGAGCTTGATGTTCGCGTCGCGAATCACCTTCTCGAACCGTTGCGCTTCGCTGCGGATGCGTTCGGCAAACGCCGCGGGTGCCATCGGCGAAGCTTCCAGGCCAACTGCGATCAGCCGTTCGCGCACGTCGGGCTGTTGCAGCACCGCGCGGGTGTCGGCCGAGAGCTTCTCGGCAACCGCGGCGGGTGTTCCCGGCGGCGCCATCAGACCGAACCACGACACCACGTTCACGTCGAGCCCCGATTCCATCACCGTGGGGACGTTGGGCATGGCGGGAGAACGCTTCGGACCGGTGACCGCGAGCCCGCGCACCTTGCCGTCGCGGATCGCGCCTGCGAACGCGCCGATATCGCTCATCGACACGTCGACCTGACTCCCCATCAGCGCGTTGAGCGCCGGCGCGCTGCCCTGGTACGGGATCAGCGTGAACTGGATCTTGCCGGTGGACTTCACGATCTCGGCCATCACCTGCGTCACCAGCGCCGCGTACCCCACATTGAGCTGTCCAGGCGCTTCCCGCGCGAGCTTGAGGAAGTCGCCGAACGTGCGCACCTCGGGTCGCTTCGGGCCCGCCGAGATCAACAGCGGTTGCTCGATGAGCGTGGTGATCGCCACGAACTCGAACGGCTTGTAAGGCAGCTTCGAGTACGCGCTGGCGAGCATCGTGAACGATGCATCGAGCCCGATCAGCAACGTGTAGCCATCGGGCGCGGCGCGGCCGACGAATTCGGTGGCGACGATCGTGTTGCCGCCAGGCCGGTTTTCGACCACGACCGGCTGGCCCCAGCGTTCGCCCAATTTCTGACCGACGACGCGCGCGGTGATGTCGCCACTACCGCCGGCCGGGAATGGCACGACCAGTCGCACCGGCTTGTTTGGAAATTCCTGCGCGTGCGCAGCGCCGGACAGCGCGATTGCAGACAACGCAAGCGCGAACATCCCGACCACGCTCATCCCGATTCCGGCCAGCCTGACTCCGCGCGCCCCGAAAATCTTCGCTGTCACTTTGCGCATACACCCTCCCCCTGGTTCCGTTCGACTTGTTTCGTTCATGGTTTACCGGCGATCGCGATCGCCTGTTCGACCAGTTGTTGATACTGCCGATCATCGCTGCCCAGATACGTCATCGCCAGGATGCGCACCGGATCGCCGGCGTAGTAACGCTCGTATTGAAGCTGACGCGATCCGAACGCGTCGCCGGCGAGATCCCATGCGATCTTGAACAGGCGAACGCGATCGACCGACGCCATGCCTTCGGCACCCTGATAGAACCGCGCGACGTCGTTCGCGATCTCCGGCGTGGTGAAATCGGCCGCCGTGGGTGTCATCAGCAATCCGCCCGCGCCGATCGTCTGCAGCACCTCGATCACGCGCGGATAGAAGCTCGGCAACAGCCCGCGCAGCGCCTGCAGCGGCGCCAGCGTCGTACGCACGCTGCCCGAGGGCAGCTTGTCGTGCTCGACCTCGGCGCGAACGATCGCGCTCTTGACCAGCTCGACGTAGCTCATGCATTCACCGAGCTTCTCCTGCACGTGCAGGAACTGATCCGCCTTGATGGCACGCGCGACAGCCTGTGCGATGCCGACCGCAAAGCGCATCTTGACCAGCGCGCGCACGTTGGTCTGGTGCGCGGTGTGGTTGCGCAACGCGGTGTCGACGTAGAGCGCGTTGGCGAGCGGCACGCTGTTGTAGATGAACACCCGTTCCCACGGCACCAGCACGTCGTCGAAGATGAGCACCGAATCGCATTCTTCGAAATTGGCCGCCAGCGGATGATCGTACTCGGCGCGATCGCCGCGGTCGTAAGGTTCGCGGCAGATCTGGCGCAGGCCGGGCGCATCGATCGGCACCGCGAACGCCGTCGCATGCGGCTCATCGCCGGGGCGCATCCCGGGCAGGTTGTAGATCAGCATCTCGTCGCAGATCGGACCCATCGTGGCGAGCATGCGCGCGCCGCGAATGACCAGGCCTTCCGAGGTCTCGCGCACCACGCCCATGTGCAGATGCGGATCGACCTGTTGAGACGAGCTCTTCGAACGATCGGTCTGCGGCGAGATCAGCGCATGGCTGAGGAACAGATCGTTCTCGCGCACGTACTCGTAATACTTGACCATATTTTCGGCGTAGCGCTCGCCGCCGCGCGCGAATACCTCGCGCGCTTCAGCGAAAGCGATCAGCACGGTGTTCATGAAATCGGGCGAACGCCCCATCAAGCCGAGCGTGGCTTCGGCCCAGAGCTGAAAGGCTTCGCGCCGCTTGAGCAGATCGGCGTGCGAGCGCGGCGCCATGAACGCAGTGCCGACCGGATCGCCGGTGGTCGGCGAACGGTAAGTGAGCACGTCGGCGTACTTCGGGTCGTGCTGCATGTCGTACAAGTGCGCGAGCCGCTGCACCGGCCGCCGAAACGCGGGGTGCGTGGTCGGATCCTCGATGCGCTTGCCGTACAACCACACGTCGCGCGGTCGACGACGCAGGCCGTCGATGAACTGCTGACCTGTTCTCACAGGCATCTAATCGCTCCTTGATACATCGGTCCGCAACGATCGAATCATATCGATCGCACCTTGTCCAGCAACACACCTGCACGCTGGCGCAGGTGACCCGCTACTGCACGAATTGAAGCGCCGCCAATCGACCGTAGAGCCCGCCTTGCCGCACCAACTCGTCGTGCGTTCCTTGCGCGACCATACGCCCCGCCTCCAGCACGATGATGCGGTCGGCGTCGCGCACCGTCGCCAGTCGATGCGCGATGACCAGCGTGGTGCGATCGCGCATCAGCCGGTCGAGCGCGTGCTGCACGTAGGCCTCGCTCTGCGCATCGAGCGAGGACGTCGCCTCGTCGAGCAGCAGGATCGGCCGATCGGCGAGCAGCGCGCGGGCAATCGCCAGGCGCTGGCGTTCGCCCCCGGATAAACGCACGCCGCGTTCGCCCAGCTGCGTGTCGAATCGCTCGGGCAGCCGCTCGATGAATTCCAGCATGAACGCCGCCTCGCACGCGGCACGTACTTCGTCGTCGCTCGCCTCGGGTCGCGCGTAGCGCACGTTCTCGGTGATCGACGTGGCGAACACCACCGGTTCCTGCGGCACCAGTGCGAAGCGCCGGCGCAACTCGCCCGGATCGGCATCGCGCGCGTCGATACCGTCGACCAGCACACGCCCCTGTTGCGGATCGTAGAAGCGCAGCAGTAGCTGGAACACGGTGGTTTTACCCGCGCCGGATGGACCGACCAGCGCCACCCGCTCGCCTGCCGCGACCCGAAATGAAATATCGGCGAGCGCCGCCGGTTCCGGGCGCGACGGATAGCTGAAGCCGACGCCCTCCAGCGCGATCGATCCATGGCGCGCTGCCGGCATCGCTACCGGATGCGCCGGCGCGCTCACCTGTGGCGCGGCATACAGCAGCCCCATCAATCGCTCGGTCGCGCCGGCTGCCCGTTGCAGGTCGCCATAGACCTCGGAGATCGCACCCACCGCACCGGCGATGAGCACGGCGTAGAACACGAATGCCGACAGCTCGCCCGCGGTGACGCGTCCGGCGAGCACGTCGTGACCGCCGATCCACAGGATCACGCCTACCGAACCGAGCGTGAGGAACATCGCCAGTGCCACCAGCCAGGCGCGATTGCCGATGCGCCGCAGCGCGGTAGCGAACGCCGACTCGACCCGATCGGCGAATCGCGCGCGATCGTGCGGTTCGTGCGCGTAGGCCTGCACCGTGCGGATCTCGTGCAGTGTCTCGTCGACGTACGCGGCAACGTCAGCGACGCGATCCTGCGTGTCGCGCGAGAGCCGCCGCACGCGCCGACCGAAAATCAGGATCGGCGCCATCACCAGCGGCACGCCGATCAGCACCAGCGCGGTGAGCTTGGCACTGGTCACCGCCAGCATGATGATGCTGCCGATCATGATCACGCCGTTGCGCAGCGCCATCGACAGCGACGATCCGACGACCGTTTCGAGCAACGTCGTGTCGTTGGTCAGGCGCGAAATCACCTCGCCGGTGCGCGTGGTTTCGTAGAAGCTCGGCTCCAGCCGCAGCAGGTGCGAGAACACCGCGCGGCGGATGTCCGCGGTGACGCGCTCTCCGAGCCACGACACGTTGTAGAAGCGCACATAGACCGAGACTGCCAGCACGATCACCACCGCCATCAGCGCGTAGAACGTGCGATCCAGCGCCGCGGTATCGCGTGTCGCGAAGCCTTCGTCGATCACCTGCCGCAACGCCTGTCCGAGCGCGATCATGCACAGCGCGGCAACCGCGAGCGCCGCCAATGCCAGGGCGATGCGTGCCTTGTACGGCGCGAGAAACCCCACGACCTTCAACAGCGGTCGCAGGTCTTTGCTGGCGGGACGATCTTCGGTGGTAGCGCGGGCGCGAGCCAAGGTGCGGGTTGCTTCACGCCGAGCGCAGGCGGACGAATCGGAGGAACAACACGGCCGCCAGTGGTGCGATCAACCCGATCGTGATCACGACGATCAGCAGATCGCCGAGCTGGCTGTAATCGGCGGCGACTTTGATCGCACCGGTAGCGCGATCCTTCACCTCGCGCGTCACGGTGAAGATCTGGTTCATGTACTTGGTGCCGAGCTGCGAAGCCGACAGCGCGAGATTGGTGAACGAAGCCATCACCGCAAAGAACGTCGCCTTCAGTTTGTCGGGTGCCGAATTGGCGATCCAGGCGAGCATCGGCACCATCGACACCTGACCCAGCGGCGACTCGAGCGCGGTGTCGATCAGCGCGATCGTGCGCGCATCGATCAGGCCGCCGGTCATGCGCGAGGTCCATTCGTGCAGGCCGTAGTACATGCCCAGTGTCGGCAGCGCCAGGATGGTGCCGACGATCGTCAGGAACACCACGATGTAGGCGATCGAGCGCTCGGCCATGAAGCGTCGGAACAGAAACAGCCCCAGCAGCGTGAGCAGACTTGCGACCAGCGACAGCTTGGCGAGAAACGCCTGATCGAATTTCAGCTCGTCGATGTACCACCAGGTCGTGCCGGCACCCGAGCCCGGCAACGCGCGAAACACGAACACGAGGATCGCTGTACCGAGCAGCACCTTGCGTGCCTCGGGCGTGAGTTCGCGCAAGAGCTTGAGCATCAGGAAGACGATGATCGCCATCGACAGGCAGAAGATGATCTCTTCCTTGAACTTCACCCCCGACAATCCGACCGCCACCGACACCAGCGCGAACGCGATGCCCCCGCCCAGGACCCACCAGTTGATCGGCGGGCGCTCGCTGTGCACTTCGAGCATCTTGCTGACTTCGTCCGCGCTGAAGCCTTTTGCCCGCAACGCTGCGGAGCGACGGCGGTGCAGCCACGCCGCCAGCACCACACCGGCCACCGACACGATCGGAATGATCAGGCCCAGCTCGTAGGCGAATCGATACAGCCGTGCCTTCTCCGCTTCGGGCAGGCTCGATGCGCCGTCGAAGATGACGACGTTGATCGCCGCAACCAGCACGCCGCCGCCGATGATGGCCACGCGTCCGAGCATCTGCATGGTGGTGTGCATCAGCCGGCGAGCTTCGGCGCTCACCGGTTTGCCGTTTTCGTCGACGCGCGGCACCGCTTCGACCGTCATCGCGTCGGCCACGACGTCTTGCACCACATAGCCGATCGGTGCGAGCAACGCGGCAAGCACGAACCACTTCTCGATCGACATCACCGACTTCATCGCATCGGGCGATCCGACCAGGCCGATCATGATGAGCAGACTTGCGGCAAGCAGCCCGGCGCCGATGAAGACCAGCCCGCCTTTCCACTTCCAGATCAGATCGACGATGTGACCGACGGGCATCTTGAGCGCCCACGGCAGCCCTGCCCAGAATCCGAGCGCGGCGAGAAACTCGGCCGACAGCCCGAGGTACTCCTTGACGAAGAACGTTCCGGCAATGCCGGTGAGTCCGGAGATGCCCGCCGCCACGTACACCATGAGCGGCGGCATGTAGTCGAGCCGCATCTCGCGGCCCAGCTCGAGGATGGTGCGATCGATCCAGTGCCAGATCGCGGCAAGGAATCCGGGGCGCGCAGCAGCGCCGGCAGCATTGGAATCGGTCATCGCGGGGCGAGGAGTCGGAAGGCCGCGCGATGCTATGCCACCCCTCCGGGGCGGTCAAACGAATGGCATCAACAGCCCAGCCTCAGGCGGCGGGCTTGCGATCCAGATCCACCGGCCCGAACGGCGCGGCAAACGCGCGCGGCTGCGTCGTCTTCGCGCCGGTGCCGAGTGCCGCCACGTTGTTCTGCGGAATCTCGATGCCACGCGCATCGAACGCCTTCTTCAACCGGCGCAGGAATTCGCGCCGCACGCTCCACTGCGACAGCGGCACGACCGTGAACCGGCAGCGCAATGTCACCTGCGTCTGGTTCCACTGCTCCAGACCGGCGATCTCCAGATCGGCCAGGATCTTCGGTCCGAATTCGGCATCGGCGCGCATGTCCTCGCCGACATGGCGCATCGATTCCAGCGCCTCGTCGACATCTTCGCGGCTGGCGATGCTGATGTCGATCACCGCGCAGGCATGGTCTCGGGTGCGGTTGGTGACCGTGGTGATCAGGCTGTTAGGCACGTAGTGCACGTTGCCGTCGTAGTCGCGCAGTCGCACGTAGCGCAGCGTGACGTCTTCGACCAGCCCGCTCTTGTCGGCCACAGTAACCACATCGCCCTGCCGAAGCTGGTTCTCCAGCAGCAGGAAGATGCCGTTGAAGTAGTCCTTCACCAGACTCTGCGCGCCGATGCCCACCGCGATGCCCGCCACGCCGGCTGCACCGAGAATCGGCGCGATCGCGATTCCCAGCTCCGAGAGGATGAGGAGCACGGTCAGCACGCTGATCAACACCGTGGCGAAGTAGCCCAGCACTGCGCCGATGGTCTCGCGGCGCTTGAGCAGTTCGGGGTCGGTGATGCCGCGTTTGAGCTGGTCCTTGGCCATGGCGAGCACGCGACGCACGATGTGCATCAGCACCCACGCCGCAACGACGATCATGGTGACGCGTGCGCCGCTTGCGCCCAGATCGCTCCAGAACGACGATCCGATCGCGGCCACGCCGCGGAACAACTCGTTCATGCGCCTTCTCCTGGCGATCGCAACCTGGTTGCGTTGCGAGTGAACACCCCCGCAGCGGGCCGCTACGGTGTTCGCGCAGGAATGACCGCGGATTGCGCCCATGCGTTCCCGACGTGCGGGCGCACTCGTCTCACACGGGCGACCATTCAGCGGTGCGGGCGAATATTCCGGGTCGATGACTTGACGAGGCGGGCCTCAACGTGCGTCGCGGGTCGCGCTCAGCGCCGCGTCGATGGCCGGTGACATCTGCGCGGTGAACTGCCGCAGCGCGTCGGCATCGCGATCGCTCTCGCGCTTGGGCGTCGAGATCACGATCAGCGCCGCGTCGTCGCCTCGGCCTCGCAGCTTCGCAATCGCCAGCAACACTTTGGCGTGATGCGCGTTCGGCGTGACGTGCCCGTCGATCCAGTAGGCATCGGCCACGAGCAATCGCTCGGCCGTACCGGCCAGTTCGGTGCGCCGGAACGTGACCTCACCGCCACCCCATTGCAGCGCGATGGGGCCCTGCGCACTCACGCGCCAGTTGCGATTGCCGGAGGTGGCGAGCGCGTTGCTGGAACTGATCAGGCTGTGCGCCTCATCCTGCGCGCGGTAGTAGGCCAGATACACGCCGACTCGCATTGCCCCATTCTCGAACGTGTACGTGCCTGCGCCACGTTGTCCGGTGTACTCCGGCTCCCATGCGGCGATCGGCGCGAGCGTCTCGTTCCAGCCACTCGCAGGCTGCACTGGCTTCACGTCGACACGACGATCGTCGGCCACCGGCTCGAGGTAGTGAGCCAACCCCACCCAGACGACGATTGCCGCCATCGCAGCCAGCCAGGTGCCGACCGGTCGGCCGGTGTCCGGCGCTGTGTCGGTCCGTGGCGTGCTGGATCCCGCACCGCTCGCGGCCGGTGACGTTGATTCGCGCCACTGCGACCTCGGTTCGCGCCACTGCGACCTCGGTTCGCGCCACTGCGACCTGGGTTCGCGCCACTGCGACCTGGGTTCGCGCCACTGCGACCTGGGTTCGCGCCACTGCGACCTGGGTTCGCGCCAGAGGCCGCCGAGCCAGAACAAAAGAAACACCACTACGCCGAAGAACAGCCAGCCGTAGATCAGGTGATCCACGCCTGCGGCGATCTTGTTGTCGCTCAGATGGCCGAGCATCACGATCAGATACGCACGCACCCAGTTGGCGACGATCGGCACCGCGAGTGCGAGCAACATGAACGCGAGACGACGCCAGATGCTGCGATAGGCCAGGTACGCGAACAACGTGCCGCCCATGAACGAAGCGATGAGGTAGCGCACGCCGCTGCATTCCTCCACCACCGACCAGGAACCCGACGGAATCACGAAGTCCATGCCCTCGCGATACACCGGCACCCCGGTCAGGCGCAGCGATGCGACGGTGAAATCGGCGGTCCACTCCATCAGCGTGGGCAGCGTGAATTCTCCGAACGGCACCGCGAACAGCAGGAACGCGAGCGGAAAGGCGAAGGTTCGCGCGAACCGCCAGCCAAGCAGCGCGATCAGTCCGGCCTGGAGCATGAACACCAGCGCGAACTGCCGGCCGACGTTCACCACCGCCAATTGCGAGACCAGCCACAGCGCGCCAGCACCAAGCAGCGCCAGCAGCGCCGGCAGGAATGGACGGATCGCCGCCGCATCGAAGCGGTGTCGCTCGCGCCAGCCCAGCCACAACGCGATCGGTACGACCACCAACCCGTGCGCGAACGTGTCGCTGCGCAGCCACGTGTCGAGCATCGTCCACGCGGTGCGCCAGTAGAACGCGATGGCACCGATCACGAACAAGACGGCCGGCAGCGCGGCCCGGGTATCAGTGGCCGGCACGCCACTCACCCGCGTCAGCGTAAAGCACGTCGCACGCGAGGCTCGGCGCTACCGCATCACGCCCCTCAGCCATGCCTCACAGCTTGCTCAGCATGGCCGCCGCTTCGTCGCGTGCGGGGCTCGGATCGGTCGACTTGGCGATCAACTCGAGTTCCTTGCGAGCGGCGACCTTGTCGCCCGACTTGATCAGTCCGCGCGCGAGGTTGAGGCGGATCCCGTTCGCGCGCGGCGCCAGGCTGACCGCCCGGTTGAGCATTTCCAGGCCACGCTTGTCGTCGCCCTGCTCGATCAGCAGCCACCCCAGCGTATCGAGCACGGCCGGACTGTCGGGAGCGAGGCGGTGTGCGTCCTCGGCGTACTTCAGTGCGCCGGGCTCACCCAGTTGAGCACTCACCCAGGCGAGGTTGTTGAGGAAAGTAGGATTGTTGGGTTGCAGCGTGATCAGTTCGCGATACCGATCGGCTGCAGCCGCGAACTTGCGGTCGTGCATTTCGCGCTCGGCCAGGAACACGCGCGGCAACGGATCGCGGACACTCTCCTTGCTCCAGCGCTCCACATAGCGTCGCGCTTCGACGTTGTCGGCGACGCCGGCGAGCGTCGCCATGATCCGACGTGACACCAACGCTTCGCCGCCAAGACGCTGTCCGGTGCGATAGGCATCGAGCGCGACGCGCCATTCCTTGCGCATTTGCTGCAGATCCCCCTCGATCACCCAGCCCAGTGCGTCGGTGGGCCGCGCCTTCTGCACCGCGCGCGCTTCGGCCAGCGCCTCGTCGGTGCGACCAGCCTGCGCCAGATAGATGGCGACGTCGCGATGCAGATCGACGCGTTGCGGATCGAGCGCGATGGCGCGCTTGAGGGTTTGCGCGGCGCGGGTGTAATCCTTGGCCGCGGCGAATGCGCCCGCAAGCCTGATCTGCGGTTGTGCGGCCTTCGGTTGTTGCAACGCGTTCTGGCGCAACGTTTCGATCGCCTGATGGATGTTGCCGGCCGCCTGCTGTGCTACCCCTAGCGCCTCGATGATGCGCGGGTTGTTGGGAATAAGGGTGTTGGCTTCCTGCGCCACCTGCAGCGCACGTCGCGCGTCGGCAGTGCTAACCAGGTGATCGATCAGCGCCAGTCGCGGCTCGACCGCAGCGGAGTCCGCTCGCACGGCCCGTTCCAGCACCGAGCCGATCTCCTTGGCATCGGCGCCGGTGCCACGCAGCGTCGCGGCATAGGCGAGCAGCACCGCGCTGTTCGCCTGGTTCTTGGAGACCAGATCCTCGTAGCGTTGCCGCGCAGCGCCCGACTTGCCTTCCAGCACGTCGATCTGCGCCAGCGCGCGCAGCGAGGGTACGTATGCCGGCTGCAGGCTGAGCGCTTTTTCGTGACTGGTGCGCGCGCTGGCCAGATCGCGCTTGGCCTGGTGCGCCGCACCGGCCAGTTGGTGGGTAAGCGGATTGTTCGGCTGCTTCTGCGCCAGCCGCGCGACGGCCGCGAGCGCCTTGTCGGGAGCGTTCTGGCGCAGGTAGTTCATCACCAGAATGACATCCGCGTTGTAGTCGGTGTCGTGGCCGCGGGCGATCGCTTCCAGCTCAGGCACCGCTCGTGCAGCGTCACCGGTTGACAGCCGCACTTGCGCAAGCCGGGTGCGAATCGCGGGATTGTTCTTGTCGGCGGCGATCGAGCGCTCCAGGAACTGCACAGCGTTCTTCATGTCGCCGGCGGCCAGATAAACCTCGCCGGCGAGCGCGAGCGTGGCGGCATCGGGGTTGACGCGATTGAGCAGCGGCTGCAGCGTCTCGAGCGCGCGATCGGCCTGCCCGCCGCGGGAGTAGGAACCCACCAGCATGCGTCGCGCCGTGACGTTGTCAGGCGCCAGCAGCAGCGCCTTGCGCAGATACTCCTCGGCGAAACCGAGCGAGCCGGCGCGCAGTTCGACCGAGCCGGCAAGCACCAGGCTCGGCACGTGCTCGGGATGCACCTTGAGCACCGACTGCACCAGGTTGCGCGCGTCGCCGACGCGCTCCTGCATCATCGCAAGCGAGGCCTCCAGATACAGCATCGCCGGAACCGGGGTACCAAGCTTGCGCGCGGCTTCCAGATACTGCGCCGCACGTTCGAACTCGCGCTTCTGCAAGAGCGCCGAGACCAGTGCGTAGCGCGCCTGGGTCGAAGTCGGACGCAGCTTGACCACCTTCTCCAGCACATCGATCGCCTCGAGCACCTCGCCCTTGGCCATCGCCAGCTCGCCGCGCAACAAAGTGGTCTCGACACCATCCGGCGCTTGCGCGGTCAGGCGATCGATCAGGCTGCTCGCCTGCTTCAGGTCGCCCGCCATCAGCGCCAGCCGCGCAATGCCGGCGGTCGCGCCTTCGTGGTCCGGACGTGCCCGCAGCGCCTTGGCGAACGCCGCGTTGGCCTCCTTGGTCTTGTCCAGGCGCGTGTACGCGGCGCCGACCAGCGACTGCAATTCGGCAGTGCCTTCGAGGGTGGCCAGGCTGCTCTCGGCGAACTCGTCGACGACCGCCTGATAGTTGCTCGCCGCGAGCATCGCGCGCGCCATCATCGGATTGACGCGATCTGGCGCGGCACCCAACTCGCGCGCGCGCCGAAACTCGGTTAGCGCGCCGGCGGTGTCACCCGTCTCGAACAACACGCTCGCATAGGTGAGCCGAGTCTCCAGCGCGTTGGGATCGAGCTGGATCGCGTTCTTGAACTGGATCGCGGCGGACTTGTAGTCCTTCTTGGCGAGATAGCTCTGCGCGGACTTCGTGTAGCTGGCCGGATCCTGTTTTCCACAGCCTGCGACCAGCGCCATGCCGACGACTACGACGGCCATCGTCAAGCGATGGGAATGGATGGAACGGAGGGTCACGTTGGGCTCCTGGAGAGCATGTCGGGAGCGGGTGCCGGATGGCACGATCGCCGGGCGGCGCCACGCGCGCAAACCCCGAGTTCAACGTGCGAAAGTTAGCGATCTTTCATGCTTCTGACGACATCTCATCAGAAGCACGTGTGAACTGCGTCCCGTTCGGCGGCGGCCGTTCAGCGGCTCAACCGCTCGTCCACCGCGACGATCCAGTGCCGCACCGGGAGTGGGGTACCGCCCTGCAGATGGGTGAGACAACCGATGTTGGCCGTGGCGATCGCAGCCGGACTGCCCGCCTGCAGCGCAGCGAGCTTGTTGGCGCGCAATTGCTGCGAAAGTTGCGGTTGCAATACCGAGTAGGTCCCGGCCGAGCCGCAGCACAGATGCGCATCGACCACCGGCGTGAGATCGAAACCGCACGCACCGAGGATCGCTTCGGCCACGCCGCGAATCTGCTGCCCGTGCTGCAACGTGCACGGCGCGTGGAATGCGACGCGCTCACGCGGCCGCGCCGCCACCAGCGCCTGCAAACGGGGCAGCTCGGCGTGCACGACTTCGGACAGATCGCGCGTCATCGCAGCAACGCGCTCGGCGCGCTCGGCGTAACGGGCATCGCCGCGAAGCAGGTGGCCGTACTCGCGCACCACCGCACCACAGCCGCTGGCCGTCATGACGATCGTTTCGACTTCGCCGCGTTCGATCCGCGGCCACCACGCGTCGATCAGCGTGCGCATGTCGTTGCGCCCATCGTTCTGATAGCCGACGTGAAAGCGCAACGCGCCACAGCAACCCGCGCCCGGCGCTTCGATAAGGCTGATGCCGAGTCGATCGAGCACGCGCGCGGCCGCAGCGTTGATGTCAGGGGCCATAGACGCCTGCGCGCAGCCGGCAAGCGCGAGCATCTTGCGTGAATGCCGCGGCGAAGGCCACGCTCCGGCGGGTCGTGGCGCAGCGGGCACCTTCTCCTGCAGCGACCCCGGGAGCATTCCGCGCACCGATTGGCCGAGCTTCATCAGCGGCCCAAACACGCCGGGCCGCGACACCACCTGCGCCAGGCCGGCGCGCGTGAGCCGATCGGCCAATGGCCGGTCGACGCGGTCATCGACGACCTTGCGGCCGATGTCGAGCAGGCGACCGTACTGCACGCCGGACGGACAGGTCGTCTCGCACGCGCGACAGCTCAGGCAGCGGTCCAGATGCAGTTGCGTCTTCGCAGTGACCGGCGCGCCCTCGAGTGCCTGCTTGATCAGATAGATCCGGCCGCGTGGTCCGTCGAGTTCGTCGCCCAGCAACTGGTAGGTCGGGCAGGTGGCCGTGCAGAACCCGCAGTGCACGCACTTGCGCAGGATGCGCTCGGCCTCTTCGCCGTCGGCCGTACCCTGGAATTCGGTGGCGAGGTTGGTCTGCATATCACCAGCCCGGATACATGCGGCCGCCGTCGAAGATCCGGTGCGGATCGAACGTCGCCTTGAGATTGCGATGGATGCGATCGAGCGGCGCGGCGGGCGGCGTGAACACGCCCACCGACTTGTCGCCACCGCGAAACAACGTGGCGTGGCCCCCGGCGTGCTGGGCCACCTCGCGCAAGGTTTTCGGATCGGCGTTCGACGCCAGCCAGCGCAATGCCCCGCCCCACTCGATCAACTGCTCCCCCGGCAACTCGAGCGGCGCGGCAGGCGACGGAACCGATACGCGCCACAACGGCATCGCGCCGCTGAAGAGCGCCAGTTCCTGCTCGCGTATCGACTGCCAGTACTGCGCGGCCTGCTCCGCCTCGATCAGTTCGCCGCCGAGTTTCTCGCGCGCGGCGCGGACTGCAGCCTGCGCCCCCGACAGCCGAACGCCAAGGTCACCGCCATGCCAGGCCGAAGCGCTGATCGGCAGCGGCCGGCCGGCCCAGCGATTGAGCGATTCGATCGCGCGCGCCTGCGGCAGCTCGAACTTCAACGTCACCTCGCTTACCGGCAGCGGCAGGACCTTGATCGACACCTCCAGGATCACGCCTAACGTTCCCATCGAGCCGGCCAGCAAGCGTGCCACGTCGTAGCCGGCGACGTTCTTCATTACCTGGCCGCCGAAACTGTGCACGTTGCCTTGACCGTCGAGCATGCGCACGCCGAGCACGTGATCGCGCACCGCGCCGGCAGCCTGGCGCCGCGGGCCGGACAAGCCGGCTGCCACCATGCCGCCGACGGTCGCTGCCGCGCCGAAATGCGGCGGCTCGAAGGCGAGCGTCTGACCGCGCTCGCGCAAGGTTGTTTCCAGCTCGGCCAGCGGCGTACCGCAACGGGCCGTGATCACCAGTTCACTCGGCTCGTAGGCCACGATGCCCGAGTAGCCACGCGTATCGAGCGCACTGCCGACCGGGGCCTGGCCGTAGAACGATTTGGTGTTGCCGCCACGGATCGACAGCGTGGACTTCGCGCCGATCGCAGCGCGTACTGCCCGTTGCAGCGCTGCGAGTGTGTCTGCCAGTGCGGCCGGTGCGCTCAAAACCGCGGCAGCTCCGGAAACGGCAGGCGCCCGGCGCTGATGTGCATCCTGCCGAACTCGGCGCAGCGATGCAGCGTGGGGATGTTCTTGTCCGGATTGAGCGTGCCGGCCGGATCGAACGCGCTCTTGATGCCGCGAAACAGCGCCAGTTCCTCGGCGGTGAACTGTACGCACATCTCGTTGATCTTCTCGATGCCAACGCCGTGCTCGCCGGTGATCGTGCCGCCCACCTCCACGCACTTGCGCAGCACCTCGGAGGCGAACTGCTCGGTGCGGTGCAGTTGGTCGGG
>CADEDU010000013.1:40077-113322 GCA_902826155.1 uncultured beta proteobacterium | reverse complement strand
GTGCCGATGACGATCGCGATCGAGCCGTCGGCCACGCCGCGCGCGATGCGGTTGCGCTCGGACTTCTTCTGCCCGCCGGAGATCCAGGCGATCTCCACGCCGAGCGGACGGATCCACTGCGACAGCTTGCGATAGTGCTGCTCGGCGAGGATCTCGGTGGGTGCCATGAACGAGGCCTGATAGCCATTCTCGACCGCGCGCAACGCCGCCAGCGCCGCGACGATGGTCTTGCCGCTGCCAACATCGCCTTGCAGCAGACGATGCATCGGATGCGATCGTGCCAAATCGTCGCCGATCTGCTTCCACACGCGCCGCTGCGCACCGGTGAGCTTGAACGGCAGCGCTTCGAGCAGTTTCGGGATCAGCGACTTGCGCGCCGGCAGCGCCGGTGCGGCCAGCGCCTGGCGCGCACGATAGTGCATGCGCATCGACAACTGCTGGCCGAGCAGCTCGTCGAACTTCACGCGCCGCCACGCGGGGTGCGAGCGATCGAGCAGCGCCTGCTCGTCGACGTCGGGCGGCGGATGGTGCAGCGTGCGCACCGCCTCGGAGAACTCGATCAGCCCCGCCTCGGCGCGGATGGGTTCGGGCAGCGTGTCGTCCAGCGATTCGGTTTGCAGCGCCTGGCCGATGAGCACGCGCAGCTGATACTGCGAGACGCCGGCGGTGTTGGGATACACCGGCGTGAGCGTCTCGGGCAGCGGTGCATCGTGCGTGTCGGTGCGCAGCACGCGAAAGCGCGGGTGCACCATTTCCGCGCCGAAGAAGCCGGCTCGCAACTCACCGAACGCGCGCACCCGGGCGCCTTCCGCAAGCGCCTTGTGCTGACTCGGGTAGAAGTTGAAGAACCGCAGCACCGCCGCGCCGGTGACGTCTTTGATGTGACTGATGAGCTGGCGTCGCGGCCGGTACGCGACCTCGGTGCGTACCACCTCGCCCTCGATCTGCGCGATCGAGCCATCGAGCGCTTCGCCGATCGGCGTGAGCACGGTTTCATCCTCGTAGCGCATCGGCAGATGCAGCACGAGATCGAACGGAATGCGGACGCCGAGTTTTTCGAGCTTCTTGGCGAGCGCCGGATTGGCAGCCAGCGCCGTGGCGGGAGCGCGCGCTTGTGGCGGCGCAGGCCTGCGTTCGGAAACCAGCCCCTTAGGCACTATCGGCGAGCAGGATCGCGTCGACCTCGAGCTCGGCTTCGCGCGGCAGGCGCGACACTTCCACGGTGGCGCGGCTCGGGTACGGCTGCGGGAAGTACTCGGCCATGATCTCGTTGACGCGCCCAAACTGATCGAGATCGAGCAGATAGATCGTCACGCGCACCGCCTGCGCCAGCGAGGAGCCGGCGGCCTCGGCGATGGCGCGCAGATTCCTGAACACGCAGTGCGCTTGCGCTTCGATGCCGCCATCGACCAGTCGCATCGACAGCGGATCGAGCCCGATCTGACCCGACACGTAGACGAAGCCCCCGGCAATCACCGCCTGCGAGTACGTGCCGATCGCATTGGGTGCGTGAGCGGTGGCAATCGTCTTCTTCGACATGGGCTCGACCTCGAACGGAAGGGAGAGGCAATGAATGATGGCCGCTCGCGCGGCCACGTTGTTGCCCCCTTTTTGCCGAGCGGGCGCTGCGTGGCGCCGCTTCGATTCATGGCAATGATGTTAAAGGACCGCGCCGGCAATCGCCACCGCTGAATGGAGCACCGGCGGTGCCGCACGTCAGCTTCGCAGTCGTCAGGCTCCCCAACTTGCGTCACGAGACGACCGGCGTGGATGTCGCTCCCCTTCGATATCGCTCAGAATAGCGGCCCGCTCGAATCCCTCGACAAGCAGCCTGCATCAACCGAAGCACGCCTCACCGCGTTGAGTGGCGACGGCGTCTTACCTACGTCCAAGGAAGCAGCTCCTCGGAATCGTCAGGGCCGGCTTGACAGGTCCGCTCCCGGGGTCACCGTTGGTACCGCGTTGGTACCGTTATCGCGCCATCGCCAGCACCGCCGCCGAATCCTTCTACTCAACTCAGAACATGCTCTACGGCCTCACGATTTTCCTGTCCGCGTTTCTGCTGTTCCAGGTTCAACCGATCATCGCGAAGATCATCCTGCCGTGGTTCGGCGGCTCTTCAGCGGTCTGGACCACCTGCATGCTGTTCTTCCAGCTGCTGCTGGTCGCCGGCTATCTCTACTCGTACTTGCTGGTGCACCACGTGCGGCCGCGCACCCAGGCAGTCGTGCACATCGCGCTGCTGCTGGTGGCCGCGGTGCTGCTGCCGATTCTGCCGCGCGAATCGTGGAAGCCCACCGGTAGCGAAGACCCGATCGGCATGATCCTGCTGGTGCTCGCGCTCACCGTCGGGCTGCAGTACTTCCTGCTCTCGACCACCACGCCGCTGGTGCAGTCGTGGTACTCGCGCGAGCGTCATGGTGCGATGCCATACCGGCTGTTCGCGCTGTCGAACCTGGGCTCGATGCTGGCGCTGCTGACCTACCCGGTGGCGATCGAGCCGTGGCTGTCCAACCGCGTGCAGGGCTGGGTGTGGTCGGTGCTGTTCGTCGCGTTCGCGCTGTTGGTGGCGCTGATCGCCTGGCGCGGACGAGCGCTGCCGCCCGAGCCGCGCGAGTCGATCGCCGGCACCGCCGTCCCGCCCAGTGCGAGCGACTACGGATTGTGGATCGCCCTGCCCGCGTGCGCGTCGGTGCTGCTGCTGGCCATCACCAGCCACGTCTCGCAGAACGTGGCGCCGATGCCGTTCCTGTGGATCCTGCCGCTCGCGCTGTATCTGCTGACCTTCATTCTGTGTTTCGAGTCGAGCGGCTGGTACAAGCGGCGCATCTTCATTCCGCTCACCGTCGCGGCGTTCGCGGGCATGGGCTACACGCTCTCGCCCGGGCAGCACAATCAACCGCTGTCGATCATGCTGCCGCTCTACATGGGCGGACTGTTCTGCGCCTGCATGCTGTGCCACGGCGAACTCGCGCGCGCCAAGCCGCATCCGCGCTATCTCACCTCGTACTATCTGATGATGTCGGTGGGCGGTGCGCTCGGCGGGCTGCTGGTGAGCGTGGTCGCGCCGAAGTTCTTCGCCGACCTGTTCGAGCTGCCGATCGGCATCGTCGCGACGATGCTGGTGCTGGCGCTGGTGTTCGCGCGCGAGAACGGCCGGCTGGCCCGTGCCGGCATGGCCTGGAGCCTCGCCTTCGCTGCCACGCTGGCCGGCGGCCTGGCGTATGGCTACGCCGGGGCGAAGCGCGAGCACCTGGTGATGGTGCGCAATTTCTACGGCGCCCTGCGCATCTCCGACACCGGTTCGGGCGCCAACACCGCGCGCGTGTTGACGCACGGCACCATCACGCACGGCAAGCAGTTTCTCGAAGGCGAGAAGCGCGGTTGGCCGACAACCTACTACGGCAAGAAATCGGGCGTGGGCACCTCGATCTTGTCGCGTCAAGCGAACGGGCCGGTGAAGCTGGGCGTGGTCGGCCTGGGCGTTGGCACGCTTGCGAGCTACGGGCGACAGGGCGACACCATCCGGATCTACGAGCTCGACCCGCAGGTCATCAAGCTGGCGCGCGAGCAGTTCTCGTATCTCAACGATTCCAAGGCGACGATCGAGTTGGCGCTGGGCGATGCGCGCCTGTCGCTCGAGCGCGAGCCCTCGCAGCAGTTCGACGTGCTGGCGGTCGACGCGTTCTCCAGCGATTCGATTCCGGTGCATCTGCTCACGCGCGAGGCGTTCGCGATCTACTTCAAGCACATGAAGCCCGAGGGCATCCTCGCGGTGCACATCTCCAATCGCTATCTGGATCTGAAGCCGGTGCTGCTGGCGGCGGCCGAGCACCACGGCAAGCACGCGGTGCTGCTCGATACCGACGATGAGGACGCGCTGGGCACCTATGGTGCCACCTGGGTGCTGCTCGGCAATTCGCCGGAAGTGTTCAACTCGGAGCTGTTCGGCAAGGAGGCAGAGAAGCTCACCGCCGAACGCAGCGTCGGCCTGTGGACCGACGATTTCTCCAACGTCTACCGCATCCTGAAGTAGCGACCACTCCAGATCGGAGCCGGGCATGAAGATCGGATTCTTCTACTGGCCGTTCAACGTCGATCTCACCATGCGTCTGGCAGCGGCGGCCGAGCGGTACGGCTTCGACATGATCGGCGTGGCCGACACGCCGGGCAACGCGATGGACCCGTGGGTCAGCGCGACGTTGCTCGCCGAGCACACGAAGCATCCGCAGGTAGCGCTGTGCGTCACCAACCTCACCTCGCGCCATCCGGCCACTACTGCGGCTGCGATCGCTTCGATCGACGTGCTGAGCGGCGGACGCGCGGTGCTGGGCATCGGCGCGGGCAACAGCGGCACGAAGAACCTCGGCGTGGGCGGATCGAAAGCCGACGCGCTGCGCGAGGGCGTCACGTTCATTCGCAGGTTGTTGCGCGGCGAACCGGCCACGTATGAAAGCGGCCGGGACAGTGGCAAGGCGCATCTGCCGTGGGTGAAGCGCGCGCCGAAGGTGTTTCAGGCCGCGTCGCTGCCGCGCTCGTTGGAAGCGGCAGGCAGTGCCGCCGACGGCGTGTTCATCAACTATGGGCTCGATCCGGACAGCGTGCGCGCCTCGATCGGTTACGTCGCGCGAGGCGCGGCAAGCGCCGGGCGTGCACCGGGCGAGCTGGAGCTGTGGCAGATCGCCTGCCTCGACTGCCACGACGATCGCGAAGTCGCTCGCAAGAAGATCGGCGCGATCCTCGCGTTCGTCTCGGGCTACGTGATCGGCACCGGCGATCTGGCCGCGCGCGGTGTGCCGGCGCAGTACATCGGTCCACTGCAGGAGCTGCGCCGGCGCTACAGCACGCGGCCGGGCGATGCCGATGCGCGCATGGTCGACGAGCTGGGGCTGTTCGACTACCTGTCGGGCCGGCTGGCGGTTTGGGGCAATGCCGAAGACTGTCTGGCGCAGACGTTGCGCGCGAAGGCCGCCGGCGTCGAACGGTTGATGTTCACCGTGAGCCTGGCGGCCGATCCGGTGCGGACGGTCGAGTTGTTCGGCGAGAGGGTGCTGCCGAAATTGCGGTGAGGGCCGGCCTCCGCTCGCTACTCCACCCGCGCCCCGGTATCGCGGATCACCTTCACCCAGGCGTCGGTATCGCGCTTGAGGAATTCGGCGAATTGCGCCGGCGTGTTCGGAATGAATTCGCCGCTGGTCGCAGCAATGCGTGCCTGCAATTCCGGCGTGCCCAGCGCCTTGGTCATCTCCGCGTTGAGCCTGGCCACGATCGGTGCGGGCGTGTTGCCCGGCGCGAACACGGCAAACCAGATCGTCGCATCGAAGTCTTTCACGCCGGCTTCCTGCAACGTGGGGATGTCGGGCATCACCGCCGAACGCTTGGCGGTGGTCACGCCGAGCATGCGCAGCTTGCCGGCCTTGTGGTGCGGACCGGACGTGGAGATGGTGTCGAACAGCACCTGCACCTGACCGGCAATCGCGGCGGTGCTCGCCGGACCCGCGCCCTTGAACGGAATATGCGTCACGTTGACGCCGGCTTCGGTGAGGAATTTCGCCGTCACCAGATGGCCGATACTGCCGCTTCCCGGTGAGGCGTAGTTCAGCTCGCCCGGTTTGGATTTCGCCAGCGCGATCAGCGCCTGCACCGTGTTCGCCGGCACCGACGGATGCACGAACAGCGCCATCGGCAGCACCGCCACGTTGATGACCGGCGTGAAGTCCTTCATCGGATCGAACGGCAGCGACTTGAGCAGGTACGGCGCGACGTGGCTGCTCGCTGAGGCCATGAGGATGGTGTAGCCGTCGGGCGGTGCCTTGGCGACTTGCCCGTGCGCGATCGTGCCCGACGCGCCGACCACGTTCTCGATCACGAAAGGCTGGCCCACCGCATCGGCGACTTTCTGGCCGATCAGGCGTGCCAGCAGATCGGTGGGACCGCCCGGCGGAAACGCGACGACAAAACGAACCGGCTTGCTCGGATACGCGGACTGCGCGACGGCACTCGTCGACCAGGTCGCAGCTGCTGCCAGCAGCGCGATGAATCCGACGCGAAGTCGGTTGGGCAGGCGGATATTGCTCATCGATCTCTCCTTGCGGGCGCTACGCAGCCTGACCATGCGGGGCACGCGGCATGTCCATCGGCGTGACGCACTGCGCTGGTCGCGGCTTCGATTATCAACCGCGCTTCACCCGTCCACCGAGTGTCTGCGCGATCCAGTCGGTCATGTAGTCCACCGCGAGCGAGCCGTTGTCGGCCTGGCAATGTTCTGCGCCGCTGTCGATCAGCTTGAATACCTTCAGTTCGCGCTTGGAACTGCTGACTGCCGCGTTGTAGAGCTGCTCGGCGTCGACGAGCGGGATCTGCCTATCGTTCTCGCCATGCACGATGAGCAGCGGGCAGGTGATCTTCTGCGCGGTCTTCTCGTGGGTGAACTGCTCGGTCACCTTGAGCACCTCCTCGATCGAGTTCTTGCCGAACACCCATTGCAGGTGATCGCCGAAGTGCGAGACCGAGCGTTGCGTGGTCGCGTTGGGGTTGAGGCGTGCCACGACGGTGCGATGCCAGTCCCACATGCCGCCCCAGGCCACCGCGCATTTCATGCGCGGCTCAAAAGCGGCCACCCGCGGCGCGTAATAGCCGCCCAGCGACAGCGCCATGATGCCGACTCGGTTGGCGTCGACGTCGGCGCGGGTGGCCAGATAGTCGACCGAGGCGCCCGCCGGAATCTCCATCTCCGGAAAGCTGTACATCGAACGCTCGCGCAGCGCTTCGCCCACACCGGGATGGTCGACGATCAGCGTGGCAACCCCGCGCCTGCGCAGCTCGAGGGCCACGCCCGACAGGTAGATCCACTCCTTCATCACGTCCAGCCCGTCGAAGTGGATCATGCACGGCGCCTTGCCGCCACCTTCGGCCGGCACGAACAGCGCCGGCATCGACGCGCCGCGATATGGGATCTCGACCCACTCGAACGGCTCGCCGCGATAACGCGCGCCGGTCTTGAAGCAATCGATCATGCTGCGATAGGCGATGCGCTTGCGTGGATCTTTCGGATGCGCCATGCGCTCGGCGTTCTGATAGTAGAGCGTGGCGCGCAGCAGTTTGCGACCGCCGCTCAGTTCATTGCCGGCGCGCGCATCGGCGCGGCCCTGCGCTTCGACCCGCTGCGCGAGCTTGCTCCACGATTGGAACCACTCCTCCTGCGCGGCGTCGTCGTTGCGATACGCGGCGTCGCGCAGCACCCGGCAGGCTTCGTCGACTTCGCCGATCGCGGCCCCCGCGCCCATCGCCAGATTGACGCCCAGATTCCAGACGTAGTTGGTCGGAAAATATTCGAACACGCTCGCTCCCCCTTCGTTTTGGCCTCAACGCCTTGCCACGCCGCGCTGCTCGTTGCGCGCGGCGGCGTCGTTCGCGCCGGAGTTTATCGGACGCGAGCGACGGGCCTGTCACACAGCGCGGCGCTCGCGCCGCGTGAACCGTGGGCCGAAAAACAACGAGGGCACCTGAATCCAGGTGCCCTCGCGGGACTGCCTCCTCGCAGACGGCAGGGAAGCTGTGGCCCTTCCCTGCCGCGGCGCGCGCTGTTGATCAGCGCGGAACCCTTCGTTCTAGTCTTTGTACGCCACCGGCATGAAGCACGGCTTGACGACTTTGCGCGTGCGGGTCGGCGCGGCGCTGCTGATCAGGATCAGCGAGACCACGACGCCGATGACGGAGAGTGCGATTTCCATGGTCGACAGGCTGCGCTCGCTGGCAGCCATGCCGACCAATACAAGGGTGACGGTGAGAACGATGTAGCCGAAGGTCTTGGAGGTCATTTCGGAGTCCTTTCTGTTCTAGGTGTGTCGGACCCAAAAGGGTTGGGAACGATTACGGATGTAAATGCTGCATGGGCTGTAACGGCGCCGCAATCATCCAAGCGACATATCTGAAAATGAAATCCTGAAAAAGTCACAAGACCGATCATCAGAAGGTCGTAGCCGATTATCGGTATCGCGACAAGGTCGGCGAGAAGCCGACAGGTGATCAAAAATTCACGCAAAGAAGGGCTCGTCCGCGCGTCCGAGAATCGTCGCAGTCCTGTGAAATCCACGCGAATTTCCGCAGCGAGTACTGACTTGAATCGCACCGCACTCACTGCTTCGGCGGGCGTGGAAATTCGGTCAGCGGCGTGAGAACAAAAGCGTGTTCAGACCAGGCGGTTGAACCAAAGCAGCGACAGTGCGGCGCCTACAAGTGAAAGCAAAGCACCGACGGCGGCAAGCAATGCACCGATCTCGGTGTCGCGGCGCTCGAGTTCGAATTTCGCGGTGAGCCGCTCGTAGATCTTGCGCAGTTCGGTCTCGGATCCGGCGTGGAAGTACTCGGCGCGCGTGATGTCGGCGATCGACTTGAGCGTTTCTTCGTCGAGGCGCATGTAGATCGACCACGAACCGAAGCCGGTTTCGCCGTTATGGGTGCCGAAGCCGACGGTGAATACGCGCACGCCGCGATCGGCCGCCATCTTCGCCGCCATCAACGGATCGGGTCCCATCGTGCGCCGACCGTCGGAGAGCAGGATGATCGCCGCGGACTGGTTGGATGCTGGCTGCACCGCCTGCGGGCCCTGCGCCAAGGGTTTGCCCGATTGCTCGATCGGCGCGCTGCGCGACCCGAAGCGCGAGAAGCTGCTGCTGAACACCAACGACTCGATGTCGATGCCCGCATCGGGAAACAAAGCGGCAAGCGAGACCAGGATGCCGCTGCCCGTTGCGGTGGCGCGCTGCAGCTGCAGCCGATCGATCGCCGCGAGCAGATCCTCCTTGTTGTTCGACAGCGTCTGCACGACCGACGCGGTACCGGCGAACTGCACGATGCCCAGGCGCACATCCTTGGGTAGATCCTGGATGAACGCCTTGGCCGCGACCTGGGCTGCATGCAAGCGATTGGGCTCGACGTCGATCGCGCGCATGCTGAGCGAGACATCGATCGCCAGAATCAGGCGCAACTGCTGCGAAGGGAGCGTGAGCGTCGCGGTGGGCCGAGCCACCGCAAGCAGCACGGCGCTCAGCCCGAGCAACCAGAGCACCGGCGGCAGGTGACGGCGGATCTGATGACCGCGCCCCATCGCCGCCTTTACCAGGGCGACGTTCGCGTAACGCAGCGCGGCGCGCTTGCGCCGCTGGAGCAGCCAGACGTAAGCCCCCACGAGCAGCGGCAAGACAAGCAAAAGCCAGAGCAACTGGGGCCAGAGAAACTTCATCGGCATCCTTGCGGTGACGCGACGACTTTAGCACCTCGGTTCGGGCGCGCGTACGCGTTCGGCGCGGCGGGCGCGTGACACAGGAGTAGTGGCAGCGGAGCGGCGCGATTGAACCGACGCCGCCGCTACGCCCGCACGACCACGCTCATTGCAAATAGTTCGCAGCCGAACGAATTTTTTCGGGGTCGATGTCGCACGTGCCAGCTAGTCCTGAACGTCGTGGCCTGTGTTACCGTTCGGACGTACGTTGATCTCTCGATATGGCTCGCGCCGCGCCCTCGGATGGCGGATAGTCTTCGGCATGCAGCCTCGAATGCGATGGTCTGAGCGGCTATGAAACGCGTTGCGCTTTACAGCAATTCGAATCGCTCCCGTGCAACGGGCACGTCGCAATTGCCGCACGGGCAAACCACAACGATCGACGCGCGCACGCGTGCGGCAAGCGCCACTAGCGCCAGCGCCAATAGCGCCGCTGCCGCGCCAGCCAAAGGCTCCGGGCGCGCTGCCGCATCGCAAGTGCCTGCAGCATCACCTGCAAAGGCAGCTTCACCCTCGCGATGGCGGAACTGGCTGCGCCGGTTCGAACGTCCGCTGTTGATCGGCGCCGGTGCGGCATTGGCGCTGGCGTTCGCAAGCCTGCTGACAGGCCAGCGCCCCATGCCGCGTCAGATCACGCAGGAAGACATCGACGCCGCCGTGTTGCGCACGTTCGAAACGCAACCACTGCCTTCGCGCCCGGCCAAGGCAGCCGAGATCATCCGACCCTCGGTAGTGAGGGTGAAAGGGATCGGCCAGAGCGAGAACTCCGAGGAGGAAGACGAACGCGGCGTGGGCTCCGGCGTCGTGGTCGTGGACAAGGGGATCATCCTCACCAACCTGCACGTCGTGGCCGGCGCCAAGAAGGTGAAGGTCGTGTTCTTCGACGGGCTGGAAGCCGACGCCGACGTCGTGTCGGTGCAGCCCGAGAACGATCTGGCGGTGCTGCAGGCCAAGACCATTCCCGATGATCTGGTCGCCGCAACACTCACCTCGACCGGCGATCTGCAACCCGGCGACGAAGTGGTGGCGGTCGGCTTTCCGTTCGGCATCGGACCTTCGGTGAGCGCCGGTGTGGTGTCGGGCCTCAAACGCGAATTCCAATCGCCCGAAGGCAAGCGGTTGTTGACCAATCTGATCCAGTTCGATGCCGCCGCCAATCCGGGCAGCTCGGGCGGACCACTGGTGACAATGCAAGGCGAAGTCGTCGGCATCGTCACCGCCATCCTCAATCCGACTTCGCAGCGCGTGTTCGTGGGCATCGGCTTCGCCGTGCCGATCGAAAACGCCGCCGGTGGGATGGGCATGTCGCCGATGTAGTTGCCCCGTTTGTCGTAGTTGCTGCCGCAGTAGATGCTCCCCACGCTTGTTTCGTTTCCGCGATTCCACCGCAGCGTTCCCACCAACCGGGTCTCCATGGACAACACCGCTTCCGGCCGTTCCGAAGTCGCCGCGCTGATGCAGAAGATCCTCTACGAAGTGAAGAGGGTCGTGGTGGGGCAGGATCATTTTCTCGAGCGCGTGCTCGTGGCGACGCTGGCGCAGGGCCATCTGCTGGTCGAGGGCGTGCCCGGGCTGGCCAAGACCCTCACCGTCAACACGCTCGCCAAGACGATGCGCGGCGCGTTCCGGCGCATCCAGTTCACGCCCGATCTGGTGCCGGCCGATCTGGTGGGAACGCGCATCTACAACCAGAAGACCAGCGAGTTCAACACCTCGCTCGGGCCGGTGTTCACCAACCTGCTGCTCGCCGACGAGATCAACCGCGCGCCAGCGAAAGTGCAAAGCGCGCTCCTGGAGGTGATGCAGGAGCGGCAGGTCACGATCGCAGGCGAAACGCATCGGGTGCCCGAGCCGTTCCTGGTGATGGCCACGCAGAACCCGATCGAAACCGAAGGCACCTATGCACTGCCCGAGGCGCAGGTCGACCGGTTCATGATGAAGGTGCTGGTGGGCTACCCCTCCGACGAGGAGGAGTTCGTGATCGTGCAGCGCGTGACCGGCCCGGCCGCGGTGGTCGGCGCAGTCGCCTCGACCGAGCAGCTCTCAGCGCTGCAACGCGAATGCCGCACCGCGTATGTCGATCCGTCGCTGATCCAGTACGCCGTGCGCCTGGTAAGCGCCACGCGCGATCCGGAGCGCGCCGGCCTGAAGGATTTCGCGCGGTTCCTCACGTTCGGCGCGAGTCCGCGCGCGACGATCAACCTGATCGAAGGTGCACGTGCGCTGGCGTTCCTGCGCGGACGCACCTACGTGTGGCCTGAAGACGTCACCGATCTCGTCCCCGACGTGCTGCGGCACCGGTTGGTGCTGTCGTACGAAGCGCTGGCCGAAGGTCAGACCGCCGACAAGCTGATCGAGCGGATCATGGCGCACGTGCCCGCGCCGGAGAAACCACTCGAGACGCACGTTCGTGTCCCCCAAGAGGCCTGAGCCCTCGGCTCAACCGGCCGCCCAACCAGCCGCTAAACCCGACCCGGAGCGGGTGCTGCGGCGGCTGGAGTGGACCGTCATCCGCCGGCTCGACGGATTGCTGCACGGCGACTATCGCACGCTGTTCCGCGGCTTCGGGCTCGATCTGGCCGATCTGCGCGAATACCAGTACCACGACGACGTACGCCATATCGACTGGAACGTCACCGCGCGGCTGCAAACGCCGTACGTGCGCGAGTTCAACGAAGACCGCGAAGTCACCGCCTGGTTCCTGCTCGATCTGAGCCCGTCGGTGCAGTTCGGCTCGCAAAGCGCCGACAAGGCGCACATCGCGACCGAGTTCGTCACGGTGCTGGCGCGGCTGCTCACCCGGCACGGCAACAACGTCGGCGCGATCCTGTACGGCGACAGGCTCGACACGGTGATCCCGGCAGGCAACGGGCGACGCCACGTGCTGCACATCCTCAACCGCATGCTGACCCGACCGAAGCCGGAGCGCGCCAACAGCACCGATCTGCAGGCGTTCGTCGGCGAGGCGTTCCAGATCATCAAGCGGCGCTCGATCGTGTTCCTTGTGTCCGACTTCATCAGCGCCCGCAGCTGGGCGCAGCCGCTCGCGCACCTGGCGCAACGACACGAGGTGCTCGCGGTACGGCTCTACGATCCTCTGGAGATGGAACTGCCCGACATGGGCATGGTGATGATCCAGGACGCCGAAACCGGCGAGCAACTGTTCGTCGATACGCACAACCGCGGTTTCCGCAAGCGCTTCATGGCCGCGGCGGAACAACGCGAGGCCGAACTGCGCAGCGGGTTCCAGAACGCCGGCGTCGATGCGCTGGAGCTGTCCACCGCCGACGATCTGGTCGACACCATCATGCGTTTCACCGACCTGCGCAAACGCCGCAGCCGGCTCGCTGCGAGCGGGGGCCTGCCGCAGCATCTGGGTTCGTAAGCCATGACCAAGCTGCCACTGACGTTCCAATGGGTGGAGTTCCTGTGGCTGCTCGCCGCGCTGCCGCTGCTGATCGCGCTGTATCTCTGGCTGCAACGGCGCAAGCGCAAGGCGGCAATGCAGTTCGCCAATCTCGCGCTCATGGCGCCGGCGGGCGGCGTCGGCACGACGCTGCGTCGCGCGATTCCACCGACCTTGTTCCTGCTCGCGCTGGTGGCGATGATCGGTGCTATGTCGCGGCCGGCAGCGGTGGTCACACTTCCGGTGCAGAACCAGACCGTCATTCTGGCGATGGACGTTTCGGGCAGCATGCGCGCCACCGACGTCGAACCGAACCGGCTCGCGGCGGCGCAGACGGCGGCAAAGGCGTTCGTGAACGAACAGCCCAAGTCGACCAAAATCGGCATCGTCTCGTTCGCCGGCACAGCGGCCGTGGCGCAGGCACCCACCACCAATCGCGACGATGTGCTCGCGGCGATCGACCGGTTTCAGCTACAGCGTGGCACCGCGATCGGCAGCAGCATCGTGCTGTCACTGGCGACGCTGTTCCCCAACGCCGGCATCGACCTGGGCGAATTGCAGTTTGGTGGCGGACGCGATGCCGCGCTCAAAGGCACGCCGTTCGCGCAGCGCTTCGCCGAGAAGAAGGAAGAGGTCAAGCCGGTGCCGCCGGGTTCGTTCGAGAGCGCCGCGATCGTGCTCCTTTCCGATGGCCACAACACCGCTGGTCCCGATCCGATGAAGGCCGCGAAGATGGCGGCTGAGCGCGGCGTGAAGGTCTACACCGTTGGCATCGGCACCCCGAAGGGTACGACGCTGCAGTTCGAGGGCTGGTCGTTCCGCGTGCGCCTCGATGAAGAATCGCTCAAGCAGATCGCCAACACCACGCGCGGCGAGTATCTGTTCGCCGGCAACGCCGCCGACCTGAAGAAAATCTACCAGTCGCTCAACACCAAGTTCGCGTTCGAGAAACGCGAAACCGAAATCACCGCGCTGTTTGCTGCGGCTGCCGCACTCCTGGCGACACTTTCAGGGCTGCTCTCGCTGCTCTGGTTCAACCGGATCTTCTGACCATCGCGCTCTCTAGCGCCCCGGCACCAGCGCCAGTACGCGCAACGGACTGCCGCTGCCCTGCTTGATCTTGAGCGGCGCGGCGAAGATCACCGCACCGGTGGGCGGGAGCTGATCGAGATTGGTGAGGCATTGCAGGCCATAGCGCCCCGCACCGTGCATGAAGTAGTGGCACGGAAACGGCGGGTTCAGATGCATCGCCTGCCCTGCGTCGGTGCCGATCGACTCGGTGCCGAAGCCCGCGACATCGCGTTCCTGCACCAGAAACTGCACGACTTGCGCATCGGGGCCTGGCGTGTGCTGCCCTTCCTCGTCGTAATTCTGGAACGCCTCGGCGTCGGTGCGCTTGGACCAATCGGTGCGCATCAGCACCCAGGCGCGCGCCGGAATGCGACCGTGCCGCGCCTCCCAGTCGAGCACCCATTGTTTGGTCAGCAGGAAATCGGCATTCGCGGCCGACTCGCGCGAGCAATCGAGCACACACGCCGGCCCCACGAAGTTCTGCACCGGGATCGTGTCGGTGGCGTTGTTGGGCAGGTTGCGCCCCGACACCCAGTGGATCGGCGCATCGAAGTGCGTACCGGTGTGCTCGCCGCAGGAGAAATTGTTCCAGTACCAGCCGCCGCCGCGATCGTCGTAGCGCGAGATCTCCTCGATGCGAAACGGCCAGCACTGACCGGCTTCGGGCGGCAGGGTGATCTGCGGGAAATCCGGCGACAGTGTCTGCGTGAGATCGACCACGCGGATCTGTCCGCTCGCCAGTTCGCTCGCCAGTTGCATCAGGGTGTTCATGCTCATCGCGGCTCCCGTTGCCTGCTCATTCCGACAGCTCGCGTTCCAGGCCCTTGGGGTTCTCGCGCCAGCGCACCAGCCATTCCTGTGCGACGTCGCCCGGATAGACGTCTTCCACGCCGCCCTGCAGCGCCTTGACGATCGCACCGGCCAACGCGCCCGGCGCCACCTTCGGCGGCAGCAGCATCTGATTCCACTCGTCGTCGATCGGTCCGGGGAACACGTTCACCACACGCACGCCTGAAGGTTTCATCTCGGCGCGCAGACATTGCGACAGCGAGTACGCCGCGGCCTTCGATGCCGAGAACGTTCCGTGCGCGGGAAAATTCGAGAGCGCATAGATCGACAGCAGGTTCACCCACGCCACCGCGCTGTTCTGTCCATCGGCACCACGCGCGCGCATCACCGGCCCGAATTCCTGCGCCAACCGCAGCAGGCCGAAGTAGTTCACGTCCATCTCGGCGCGCGCGACGTCGGTACCGTAACGCGCCGCGATGCCGTAGGCGCGATGAACTTCGGCGTTGTTGACGAGGATGTCGACGCGCGCTCCCAGTTCACCGGCGAGTTCCTTCACCGACTGGCCGTTGGTGACATCGAGCGGCACCAGCGTCACCTGCGGCAACTGCTTTAGGGCTTCCAACCCGGGATACTTCTTCCACGGCTCGGCGTAACCCACCCAGATCAGGCCCGCGCCCGCCTTGGCCAGCGCTTGCACCAGCGCCTGTCCCACCGCGGTCTTGCCGTCGGTGACCAGCACCTTGCGGAACTTCGGATCGCACGTCATCTCACGCAGTTGACGGTCATCGGCCATGTTGGGCGTGTCCTCCGGAGGAAATGCCACCAGCACCGCCTGGCTCGCGCGATCGAGACACGCAGCCACGCGCACGCGAGCGGGCGCCGCCGGCACGTCTGCATGCAGATGCACGACCACGCTCGGACCGCAATCGAGCTTGACCATGCCCAGCCGCCACGGCAGGCGTTCGAGAAAGAACAAGTTGTTGCTGTGATGCACGACCGTCTCGGAGATCAGCTCGCCCGCACCATCCTGGTCGCGCCACAGCAGTTTGTCGGACAAACAGCTCACGCACATTTCGCGCGCCGGGTATTGCACCGTGCCGCAGTCCTTGCACGTTTGCAGCGCAAACCGCCCCTCGGCCGCCGCGGCCGTCATGCCCAGCGCTGGACGACTGCGCGCACCCGGCGGCAACGTCGGCAGGCGCGTGCGCAGGATCGGATTCTTGCGCCTCGGTGCGGTAAGCGGTTTGACCATGCGGGTGTCGATTGGCTGCGGTGCGCGATTCGTCGTGAGTATCAGGCGCGTGCGAGGATCGCCGCGCCGCTTGCCAGGCCGCGATCGAAGTTGATCATGCCGAAGCCGCTGACCATGCCGACCTTCGCATCGGGCACCTTCGCACCGAGCTGCTCGCCGGTGAGCTGGCGAATCGCCTCGACCAGTCCGAGAAACCCTCCGGCCGCGCCAGCCTGGCCGACCGAGAGCTGTCCGCCGTTGGTGTTGAGCGGAAACGTGCCGTCACAGGTCATCGTATTGGCACGCAGGAACGCCGGCGCCTCGCCCTTGGCGCAAAACCCCAGATCCTCGATCTGCATCGCGACGATCACCGGATAGTCGTCGTACGGCTGGAAGAAATCGATATCGCTCGCGCGCACGCCGGCCTGCGCGTAGAGATCGTCGACATCCATCGCCCAACCGCCGCGCATCTGGATCGGATCGTCGGGAAACGCGTTGTGCCGCTCGATCGTGCCCAGCACCCGCGCGAACGGCAGACCCAGATCGCGCGCGTGCTCCTCGCGGAGCACCAGGAACGCATCGCCGCCCGCACAAGGCATGACGCAGTCGAACAGGCGGATCGGATCGGCGATCGGTCGCGCGTTCAAGTACTCGTCCATCGTGAGCGGCTTTTTCATGAGCGCGTGCGGGAACGAAAGCGCGTTGGTGCGCTGGTCGACACAGATGCGGCCGAAGTCTTCCGCCGTCGCGCCGAACTTGCGCATGTAGTGCGCGGTGAGAAACGCGAAGCTCGCATTCGGACCACCCGAGCCGTACGGATACGACGCGTCGCGCGAGAACACGCTGAAGTTGGAGACGTTCAGGCGAAACGATTCGGTCTGATTGGCATCGCCGGCGATGCAGGCCACGACGTCGGCATCGCCCGCCTGCACCGCGCGCGCGGCGCGACGCAACGCCACCACGCCGCTCGCCCCGCCGATCGGCAGGAAATCGAGCCAGCGCGGACTCACCCCGAGGTGCTGGGTAAGGCCGATCGCGGTGTCTGGCGCGAGCATGAAACTCGACACGCACAGCCCGTCGATTTCGCGCTTGGCGATTCCCGAACGCTTGATCAGCTCGGCCAGCGCGCGGCCGAGAAACCAGTGCGCGGAGCGGATCGAATAGCGCACGTACGGAACCGTCACCGGTACGGCGACGACGATGCCGTCGTAGCGCAGGCGGTTGCGTTTCACTGCTCTGGGATCGCGCGTGCCGCGGCGCGAACGGTCGACAAATCGGTGGACGTCATGGCCGGCAAGTTTAACCGCTGAGATTCATGGAGCCACGCGTTTTGCTTCGCGAGTTGCGGGCCGGGCGATTCGTAGCGCGCGCGCCTCCATGCCACATGCGCTTGAGCCCGAAGTTCGACCGCGACGATCAATCCTTGCGTCTGAACGCCTCGGCAATCGCCTGCCAGTATTCAGGATAGCGATGCAGCGACTGATGTTCGCCTTGCGGCAGCGACACGAGGCGCGCCGATCCGCCCCACGCCTTGACCAGGCGATCGGAATGCGCGATGGGAATCAGCGTGTCACGTATGGCGGCGAGCGCAGTCATCGGCACCCGCACCCGCGGCGCCTTGCCGATCGAATCGAAGTGTTGAGTGAGCAGGCCCTTGAGCAGCGGCTGATGCAGCGTCGCCAGCGCCGTGATGCTGTCGTAGGGTGACACCAGCACCAGACCGGCGACGGGCCGCTCCGTGGCCACATGCACCGCGACGCCGGTGCCGAGGCTTCGTGCCCAGAGCAGCACGCGATCCCGATCGAGCTCCGGACGCCGCGCGACCGCATCGAACACCGCGAGCGCATCGGCGAAGAGCGTCGACTCGTGCGGCTTGCCGGTACTGCGCCCATAGCCGCGATAGTTCATCAGCAGAAACGCGTGCGACGGAAAGCGCTTCGTTTCCTCCAACAGCCACGACACTTCCTCAGCGTTGCCGCTGTAGTACACCACCAACGGCTTGCGCGCCGTGCCCGCGTCGCGATGTCCGATCAGCCAGCCGTGCAGCCGCACGCCCTGCTGCGGCTCGATCACGATCTCCTCGGCATTCGCGTGCCGCTTGGCGATCGCGGCGGCGGCCTGCTCGCTCAACGGCTGCGGGTAGTAGAGGAAGTAGTCGTCGATGCGACACGCGCTGACGAGCGTGGCGAGGGCGGTGGTGAGGAGAAGGCGCACGAAGCTGGACATGGCGGGCGTTGACGCACGGATCCTGAAGGGTATCAGTCTGGCTATCGCCTTACCCCGCCCACCACCTGTTCTCCAGCATCTTAGAAACGACCGCCCCGCCTACAACCTCTCCGCGCAGCGCTCCAACTCACCAGCGTTCTGATTGCACAGCGATCGAAAGCGCGATGAGATCCGAGCGTCGGTGGCCGCCGTGCGCCAGAACGCGATCGCTGCGGTACACGCTTGCGTCCACACACGCGCCTCGCGCGGCAGCGGCAGCTCGAACGACCATGGCGCGCGCGTTACCTCGCCGCCGGGCAGCGGCGCATAGCCCATCGGCAGCATGTCGTAGACCGGCGCCAGGCGCAGCGCGCCATCGGCAGGAATCAGGCTCAGGTTGCCAAGGTGCATGTCGCTGTTGGCGATCAGCCGCCCGTACCACCACAGCAGCACGAGCGATCGCGCGGTGGATTCGTCGATCAGCTTGAGCCGCAGCAGCGCGGCGGCGTGATCGCGCCAGTCACCGCTGGCCAGCCCCAGCAGATGGCCGTTGATCGCCTCCAGGCTGACCACCGGCGAGCGGCCGAACAGCCCATGACGATCGAAACGCTCGGACTCGAAGAAGGTGCGCTGCCGCGCCTGGATGATGCGACTGCGGGCCGCCTGCAAACCGCCCACCTCATCGATCTGCTCGAGCGCGAGGTGCTCGCACACCGCCAGGTCGGACCAGCGTTGGGTTGCATCGCCGCCAGCTTGTCCGGAAAACTTCACGATCACATGGGGCGTTCGAGCCGCGGTCATCGTGCGCGTCGCGGTGAACTTCGGGAACTCCCCAGCCGCGCTGCTCCCTGGCACCGCGTGCCCGATGGCCGCCTCCGCCAACGCAGGATAGGCATCGGTCAACGCGGCAGGTTTGATCGGCGCCGCGGCGAGCGCGCGCTGCGCCTGATGAAGGCGCAGCGCCGGCTCTCCCACAATCAAGCTTCCCGGTACGTCAGCGCTGCGCCGACTCAGCACATAGGCGATGTCGTCATCGCCCCAGGCACGCGGATCGCTCGCCACCTCCAGTGCGCGATGTTCGAGGCGCGCGAACGCCCGACCAATGAATCCTTGCGGGCGCATGTCGTAGAGCGGATAGGGCAGGCCCTGCCACCAGCCGTCGCGGGCGGAGGTGTCGACGGGCCAGCCCAGGGTCGCGAGATCGAACGTACTGCCGCCTGGATCGACAAGTTGGATCGTGCCGGCGTCATGCACGCTTCCCCGTCGATCGACAGCAAACACCGGGATCGGCCGTGCATCGCCACGCAGCGGACGCGCCAAGGCATAGCGCCGTCGCCCCGCGGCGCCCATCGATACGACGCGTTCACCGAGTTCACCGATCAATCGCAGGACAGTGCGCGGTGAAATCACCAGCACCTCGGCGAGCGCGGGTGCACTGATCGGGCCACGGCGTAGGGCGGCGGCGATCTGCTGGCGGGCGGCTTGGTTCGGAGAGCGCATAGACTGGAATTATGACGATAATTATGGCGAGATTTATTGATCCGGATCGCGTGCCTTTCTCCTGCAGTTTCCCGTGAATATCCCGCCTTGATCACACGCGGTTCGCAGAAAGGGATCAAATTACGTCTGGATTACGGACGGTATATCGAATCGAATGAAGCCAGCACCCGCAGACCAACAGCGAAACGCGCAAATCGGTCTCCGTCCGGCTTCGCCTTCCACGGGTGCTAAGATTCCGCCGTCATCGACGGTGCCTGGTGCGCGATCCGAGCGCGCATCGGGTGAAACGTGAAGCAGGTGCGACGTACGACGGTATTGATTCGTGCGTCAACGCCTGCGCTGCCCCCGCAACGGTAGGCGAGCACAAACGGCGCACGCCACGGGCCACTGAGGCGAAAACCTTGGGAAGGCCGTGCGCAACACTCCGGCGCGAACCGCAATGGTTTCGCGTCGGGCTCGCAAGCCCGGAGACCGGCCGGCGATGCTGACCGGGAGCGCTGCGGGGTCGCTGCGCACGGTGCTGCAGTTGGGCTCGCTCGCCGTCTTCCGCTGGTTAAAGACGTGTGCGGCGCCACAAGCCGCTGTCAGCGCTTCGTTGAGCTCCCACATGTCTTGCTGGCCACGGCAGTGCGGGGATGCACTCCCTGGCCTCGAACAAAGGGGAGTCACCTCACATGTCCACATCTGCCTTGCCGCGGCGTCGGCCGCGTTGCCCGTCGTCTGATCACGCGCCCAAACTCGCGTTCACGCGCGCACCCAATCTCGCAGCCGCGTACGCTGCCGTATTCATACCTGCAGCGTTCCTGTCGGTTGGATTCACGCCTTCCGCGCTCGCTCAACAGCAAGCATCCGGGGCCACGCTGCCGGAGGTCGTCGTCACCGGCAGTCGCACGCCGACGCCGGTCGCCGAAAGCGTGGCCGACGTGAGCATCATCACGCGCGAGGAGCTTGCAACGTCGGGCCAGTCGAACCTGGTCGATGTGCTGCGGCGCCAACGCGGCATCGAGATTTCCACCACCGGCGGCCCTGGTTCGACCACCAACGTGTTCATGCGTGGCTCGAACGGCACGCAGGTGGTGCTGCTGATCGACGGCCAGCGCGTCGGCTCCTCCACCGCGGGCGCAGCGAGCTGGCAGGCCATACCGATCGAACAGATCGAGCGCATCGAGGTGCTGCGCGGACCGGCATCGAGCCTGTACGGCGCCGATGCGATCGGCGGCGTGGTGCAGATCTTCACGCGCAAGGGCGAAGGGCCAACGCGATTCAACGTCGAAGGCGGCTACGGCAGCTACGACACCTGGCGCATCGGTGCGGGCGTATCGGGCGGCACCGACATCGCGCGCTACAGCGTGCAGGTCGGCAGGGAAGACAGCCGCGGCTTCAACGCCATCCGCAATCCGTCCGCATTCGGCTTCAATCCGGACCGCGACGGCTATCGGCGCGCACACGCGAGCGGCCAGTTCGGCTTCACGCCGGCGCGCGGCCACGAGATCGGCGTCCAGTTCCTCGAGAGTCGGATCGTTTCGCAGTACGACACGAGCGCGAATTTCGACGATCGCGCAGAGACCACTGTACGCACCGGCGCGATTCACAGCGCGCACCAACTCCTGCCCAATTGGACCACCCGCCTGCGTCTGGGCGAGACCGCCGACCTCAACGAGAACAGATCGGCCTTCTCGACCAGCCGGTTCGACACCAAGCAGCGCCAATACGCCTGGCAGAACGATCTTCGCTTCGGCGGGCTCAGGCTCCAACTGGCAGCGGAGCGGCGCGAAGAGCGAGTCATCTCGAACACGCTGTTCTCGACCAACGAGCGCGACACCAACTCCGGCGTCGGCGTGCTGCAGTGGGCGCCGGGCGCGCATCTGTTCCAGGGCAGCGTGCGCAACGACGATTCGAATCAGTTCGGCAACAGGACGACTGGCTCGCTCGCGTATGGCTATCGGTTCGGCGGAGGCTGGCGCGCCACGCTGAGCGGCGGCACGGCCTTCCGGGCGCCGACCTTCAACGATCTCTACTTTCCGAGCTTCGACAATCCGACACTGGTGCCCGAGAAGGCGCGCAATGCCGAAGGCGGTGTGCACTACGACGGCCAGAGGATCTCTGGTAGTGCCGTCTACTATCGCAATCGCGTGGAGGATCTCATCGCGTTCACCGGCGTGTGCCCGCTGGCGGGCCGACCATTCGGCTGCCCGGTCAACGTGAACCAGGCACTACTCGCGGGTTACTCGATGTCTGCACAGGCGCGGCTGACGAGCAACTGGTCGGTGCGCGGCACGTTCGATCTCGCCGATCCGAAAGATCGTGCCTCCGGCCGCGTGCTGCCGCGGCGAGCCAAGCGCTACGGCAGCGCCTCGCTCGACTACGAAGTCGGGTCGTGGTCATTCTCCTCGGAGGTCGTGGCCTCAGGCCGACGCTTCGACGATCTCAACAACACCCGGCCATTGGATGGCTACGCCCTGCTGAATCTCGTAGCGAGCTACCGCTTCAATCGCGAGTGGCGGATCTTCGCGCGCTGGAACAACGTGTTCGACAAGGAGTACGAGTTGGCGACCAACTTCGCGACACCGGGCTCGAACGTGTTCGTCGGCGTGCGCTACCAGTAGCCGCCGTGCAGTCGTCCGGCGAGTCGCTCGGATTGGGGTCGCTCGAGTTGCGCGTCTTTCCGGTTCCGTATTAGTCAGGAGATCGCGGCATGCCTCGCACGCTGATCGTCTGGGGCACCAGCAGCGGTGCCGGCAAGAGCTTCCTGGCCACCGCGCTATGCCGGCTGGCGGCGCGGCGCGGCATCGCCGTGGCACCGTTCAAAGCGCAGAACATGAGCAACAACGCGCGCGTCGTTGCACGGCCCGACGGCATCGCCGGCGAGATCGGCTCGGCGCAGTACTTCCAGGCGCTCGCGGCGCGTGCCGCGCCAAGCACCGATCACAACCCGGTGCTGCTCAAGCCCGAGCACGACACCGCGAGCCAGGTCGTGCTGCACGGCAAGGTGGCGCCTGGACTGGGGCGACTCGCGTGGCGCGAGCGCAGCCCGCTGCTCGCGCAGGCGGCGCGCGAGGCCTGGCTGCGGCTTGCGTCGCGCCACGAGCTGATCATCGTCGAAGGCGCGGGCTCGCCGGCCGAGATCAACCTCGCCGCCGATGACTACGTGAATCTCGGCACGGCGCGATGGGCGATGGCGAGCGGGCCCACCGCCGCGTTGCTCGTCACCGACATCGATCGCGGCGGCGCGTTCGCGCACGTGCATGGCACGCATGCGCTGTTGCCCGCCGATCTCCGGCCGATCCTCCAGGGTTACGTGCTCAATCGCTTCCGCGGCGACGCAACGCTGCTCGCGCCGGGGCCGGAGCAGTTGCAGGCCCTCACCGGTGTGCCGCTGGCCGGCGTGCTGCCGATGCAGCGCGATCACGGCCTGCCCGAAGAAGACGGACTGTTCGACGCGAACACGTCGCGCGGCCATGGCGAGCCCGCACTGCGAATCGCGATCCTCGCGCCGCCTCACATCAGCAATCTCGACGAGTTCGCGCCACTAGCACAGGCGCCCGGCGTGCAACTGGCATGGGCACGCGAGGTGGCGACGCTCGAGCGCGCCGACTGGATCGTCCTGCCCGGCAGCAAGCAGGTGAGCGGTGATCTCGACTGGCTACGCGCAACCGGACTCGATGCGGCTATTCACCGCCATGCGCTGCGTGGTGGCGCAGTGCTGGGCATCTGCGGCGGGTTGCAGATGCTCGGACGCACGCTGCACGATCCGCTTGGTCACGATGGCGTGCGCTATGAGGCGCTGCCGGGTCTTGGGCTGTTGCCGCTGGTGACGCGATTCGAGGCGGACAAGCAATTGCTGCAGTCGGCGATGCATTTCGGCGCGACTACCGCACCGTGGGCAGGACTCGCGGGTGTCGCGGCAAGCGGCTATCAGATCCGTTGCGGACGCACCGACGGCACAGGGGTCGTGCTGCGCGACGACACCGGCGAGCCGATCGGCTGGCAACAGGGTTCGGTGCTGGGCCTGTACGCGCACGGGCTGTTCGAGCAGCCAGCCGTGCTGCGCGCGCTGTTCGGTGCGACTGCGCCCTCGCTCGAGCACACGTTCGATCGTCTGGCCGACCTGATCGAGCGGCATCTCGAGCCCACGTTGCTGCGGCGGGTGCTTGAGGGGTGAGAAGGGATAGTCATATTCGAGTCGGGCGATATCCTTACGCTTTCTCGTGCGAAGAGACCCATGTTGAACCCCACCATGCAAGCGATGGTCGTCCGCGAGTTCGGCGGCCCCGAAGTCATGCGGATGGAAGAGGTGCCCACGCCGCAGCCCGGCCCCGACGAGGTCGTGATCGAGGTGAAGGCGGTGTCGGTCAATCGCACACTCGATCTGGTGGTGCGATCGGGCAAGTATCCGATTCGCGTGCAGCCGCCGCTGGTGCTCGGCGTGGATCCCACCGGCGTGATCGCGGCAGTGGGCACGCAGGTGACTGATCGGCGCGTGGGTGATCGCGTCGTGACCTCGCTCATCGTCAAGCCGTTCGGCCCGAGCGCACCCCCGGTGATTCTCGGCGTGCACGTGTGGGGCGGCTACGCGCAGTACGTGAAGGTTCCGGCGCGCATCACGTTTCCGTTGCCTGATGGCGTGGACTTTCCGGTCGCGACCGTGATCGCGCGGCACGCGCCGGTGGCGTACTCGATGCTGCGCGACGACGCCGGGCTCAAGGCTGGCGAGTGGGTGCTGGTGATGGGTGCCTCGGGTGGGCTGGGCAGCGCCGGCATTCAGGTAGCGAAATCGTACGGCGCGAAAGTGATCGCGGCGGCCGGTGGCGATGAACGAGTTGCCGCGGCGATGGCGCTCGGCGCGGACGTCGGCATCAACTATCGCAAGCAGGATCTCACCGCCGAGGCGCGAGCGATCACCGGCGGGCGTGGGGTCGATGTGGTGTTCGAGAACATCAGCGATCCGGAACTGTTTCCGAGAGCACTCAAGAGCCTCGCCCGTGGCGGCCGCCTCGTTACCGCGGGCAGTCATGGCGGCGGCACGGTTCCGCTGGATGTGAGTTTTTTGTATCTGAATCAGATCATGATCAAAGGTTCGGTCGGCACCATCACCGGCGAGGATCTCGCGCTCGCGTTGGGCGCGGCAGCGCGAGGCGAATTCCGCGTGATCATGGATCGCGTGATGCCACTGGAGCAGGCCGCGGAGGCGCATCGACTGGTGGCCGAGCGCGGGGGATTGGGCAAGGTAGTGCTGGTGCCGCCAGCGGTTTGAGCGCGCGTCATGCGCGACACGGAGTTGGTGATACGCTGAATTCAAGTCTTGATGCACCTTCGCACTGCAGAACGAAAGGATGAGCCCCATGGCATTGAATCGTCGCGTCACCTCCGCAATCGTCCTTGCCGCGCTCACGCTCGCTTCGTCCGCGGCGATCGCGCAAACCAAGACCGTGCTGCGCTTCTCAACGGCGGCGCCGCCGTCGGATTTTCTGTCGCGGTCGCTGCAGCAGTTCAAGGCCGACGTCGAAAAGGCGGCCCCGGCGATCGACGTGCAGCTGTTTCCGGCCAGTCAGCTGTTTCGTCAGGGGACCGAAGTCCCCGCCCTGCAGCGCGGCAATCTCGAGATGAGCACGATGACCACGTTCGAGGTCGCGCAGCAGATCCCGGAGTTCGGTTTCTTCAATCGCGCCTACCTGTTTCGCGACTACGACCACGCGCACAAGACGTTCACCGGAACCATCGGCAAAACCTACGCCGACACGGTCGCAGCGAAGATGGGCATCGTGATCCTCGCGCCAACGTATCTGGGCACGCGGCAGGTGAACTTGCGCGCGGCGCGCAACGTGAGCGGTCCCACCGACCTCGCTGGCGTGAAGATGCGCATGCCCGGTGGCCCCGACTGGCTGCTCCTCGGTCAATCGATCGGCGTCACGCCCACGCCGATGGCGATGCCCGAGGTCTACCTCGCACTGCAAACCGGCACGATCGACGGCCAGGAGAATCCACCGACGATCATGAACGCCGCGAAGTTCCATGAGGTCACCAAGCAGCTAGTGATCACCTCCCACCTGGTGCAGCCGGTGTTCTACTCGATCGCCAAGCCGTTCTGGGACAAGCTCTCGGCCGACCAGAAAAAGGCCGTACAGAGCGCCGCGGTTGCCTCGACGAAGTGGAACGACGACCAGCGGCTGAACGACGAGAAGACCGTTATCGATGGCCTGGCGGCCAAAGGACTCACCGTGGCCCGACCAGACCTGGCCGGCTTTCGCGCCAATGCCGACAAGGTGTACGCCAACGCCGAAGCGGCCAAGCCGTGGAATCGCAAGATGATGGAAGAGGTGATGCGTGTCCGCTAGCGCGGACCGGCGTTCTGCGTTTCTCTGGCTGCAGCGTGGTGGCGAATGGGTGGCCGCGCTGTTGCTCGCCGGTGTCCTCGTCGCGATACTCCTCGGGGTCGTACGCCGCTATCTGTTCGGCGCGCCGCTGGTGTGGATCGATGAGCTGGCGGTCGTGCTGTTTCTGTGGTGCGTATTCATCACCGGCGCGTTCGCGGTACGGCTAGCCGATCACGTTGCGTTCGAATTGCTGGATTCGACGCTGCCGAGCGCGGCACGACGCTGGGTTGGCGTACTTGGATGCGGGTTCGCAGGCTTGGTGCTGCTGGCCGCCGCACCCAAGATTGCGGACTTCATCGTGTTCCTGTGGCGCGAGCGCACCGCCGCGCTGCAGTGGCGTCTCGATTTCGTGTACTTCTGCTTCGTGGTATTTGTCGTGGCCGTGGCGCTGCGCCTGCTTGCCCGCGCGGCCACGCTGCTGCGCGCCGGCTGGCAGGACCGCCTCTAGGCGCCCGCCATGAGCGGCGCGTTCCTGCTGTTGCTGGCGGTGTTCATCGCACTGTCGCTCGTGCGCGTGCCGATCGCGCTGGCGATGATCGTCGCGAGCCTCGCGTACCTGTATGCCGCCGGGCGCGATGTCGGACTGCTCGCCGATCAGATCCTCAACACGCTCGCCAACAACTACGTGCTGCTCGCGATCCCGATGTTCATGCTCGCGGCGAATCTGATGAACGCGGGCTCGATCTCGGATCGATTGTTCGCGGCTTGCCATGCCCTGGTCGGAGGTATCCGCGGCGGGCTGGCGCAGGTCGACGTGGTCGTGAGCGTGCTGTTCGCGAGCATGAGCGGCAGCGCAGTGGCCGACGCTGCGGGTCCGGGCCTGGTCACCATTCGCGCGATGACGCAGGCGGGCTATCCGCGCGGATTCGCTGCGGCCATCGTCGCCGCCTCGGCCACGCTCGGACCGATGATCCCGCCGTCGATCCCGATGATCCTGTACGCGTTGATCGCCAACGTGTCGGTGGCCGCACTGTTTCTGGCCGGCGTGATTCCGGGTCTGCTGATGGCGGCGGCGATGATGATCGTGGTCTACCTTACCGCCGTGCGGCGTCGCTTCCCCGTTGAACACGCGGTTGGCAAGATGGAGCGCAGGCGCCTCGTCCTGCGCGCGCTGGCGCCGCTCGGGATGCCGGTGGTGCTGCTGGGTGGCATCTACTCGGGCAAGTTCACGCCCACGGAATCGGCGGCGGTAGCCGCGCTCTACGCGCTGGTACTGGCGGGGGCGATCTATCGCGAGCTGAGCGCGACGAAGCTGCTCGCCGTGTTCGTCGAAACCGCGCGGCAGACGTCGGTGATTCTGTTGATGATCTGCGGCGCGTTCGCGATCAACTACGCGGTGACCGCTGAGCAGCTCGACAAGACGCTTGCGGCGTGGATCGGCGGCCTGGGCTTGTCGGCGCTCGGTTTCCTGCTCACGGTCAACGTGCTGTTCCTGGTGCTCGGATGCCTGATCGACGCGACCACGATGCTGCTCGTACTGGTACCGGTGCTCATTCCGAGCGTGCTGGCGCTGAAGATCGACCCGGTCTTCTTCGGCGTCGTGATCATCTTCAATGTCACGATCGGACTGGTGACGCCGCCCTATGGCCTGCTGCTGTTCGTGCTCGCCGCGCTTGCCAGGATTCCGCTGCGCGAAATCATCCGCGAGAGCTGGGCGCTGATCGGTGTCTTGATGGCGCTGCTGTTCCTGATGGTACTGGTGCCCGATCTGGTGACGGCGTTGCCGCGCTGGTCGGGCTATCTGAAGCCGTGAACTGAAGCCTTGAACGATATCCGGTCGAGTTCGGTGCGGTGCGCCCGCTCTACGAATACTGCACGATGCAGCCCATCAGATAGCCGCGCAATGCCTGCGGCGAGATGGTTGCGCTACGGGTGATGCCGCCTTCTTCCCAGCGCACGGTGCTGGATTGCGACGGCGCGGACGGCGGCAGGATGTAGCAGGGTCCGGCGGGCACGATGCGCCCGCTGCCGTCAGCGTTGAAAACCTGCATGCCGCCGGAGGTAAAGGCAAGTCGCGCGTCCATGGTGTCCTCGGTCGTGGCGATGCGTTCGAATCACCGCGCACCTGCCGACCCGGTGCATCAACACGAGTCGGCAATCATCCAAACAGCGCGAAACGAGTGTACGCCGCCGCGTAGAGTGCAGGCGCGCTTTCGCACGCCGATGAGGCACTGTGCCTTTGCAGGACGGGTCGGCGATGCGCTGGCGGGAATTTCGCGCGCGTCGAACCGACCTTTCAGATGTGTTGGCGCGTCAGCATTACGCCTTGTGATAGATCTGCGCGCCCTTCTCCTTGAATTCGCGCGATTTCTCCTGCATCCCCTTGGCGAGCGCTTCAGCCTCCGCCACGCCGGTCTTCGCTGCGAAGTCGCGTACGTCTTGCGTGATCTTCATCGAGCAGAAGTGCGGGCCGCACATCGAGCAGAAGTGCGCGACCTTGGCACTGTCCTTGGGCAGCGTCTCGTCGTGGAAGTCCTTCGCGGTGTCGGGGTCGAGCCCGAGATTGAACTGATCTTCCCAGCGGAACTCGAAGCGCGCCTTGGAGATCGCGTTGTCGCGTATCTGCGCCCCGGGAAAACCCTTGGCCAGGTCGGCTGCGTGCGCGGCGACCTTGTAGGCCATGATGCCGTCCTTCACGTCCTTCTTGTCGGGCAGGCCGAGGTGCTCCTTGGGCGTGACGTAGCACAGCATCGCCGTGCCGTACCAGCCGATCTGCGCCGCCCCGATCGCTGAAGTGATGTGGTCGTAACCTGGCGCGATGTCGGTGGTGAGCGGCCCCAGCGTGTAGAAGGGGGCCTCGTAGCAGTCCTTCAGCTGGATGTCCATGTTCTCCTTGATCAACTGCATCGGCACATGGCCCGGCCCTTCGATCATCACCTGCACGTCGTGCTTCCAGGCGATCTGCGTGAGCTCGCCGAGCGTGCGCAGCTCGGAGAGTTGCGCTTCGTCGTTGGCGTCGTAGTTGGAGCCTGGACGCAAGCCGTCGCCCAGCGAGAACGCGACGTCGTACGCCTTCATGATCTCGCAGATATCCTCGAAATGCGTGTAGAGGAAGCTTTCCTTGTGATGCGCGAGGCACCACTTCGCCATGATCGAGCCGCCGCGCGAGACGATGCCGGTCATGCGGCTTGCGGTGAGCGGCACGTAGCGCAGCAGCACACCGGCGTGGATGGTGAAGTAGTCGACGCCCTGCTCGCACTGCTCGATGAGCGTGTCGCGATACATCTCCCAGGTGAGCTCTTCGGCTTTGCCGTTCACTTTCTCGAGCGCCTGGTAGATCGGCACCGTGCCGATCGGCACCGGCGAGTTGCGGATGATCCACTCGCGCGTCTCGTGGATGTTCTTGCCGGTCGACAGATCCATCACCGTGTCGCCGCCCCAGCGGGTGGCCCAGGTCATCTTCTCGACCTCTTCGGCGATCGACGAGCTGACCGCGGAGTTGCCGATGTTGGCGTTGATCTTCACCAGGAAGTTGCGGCCGATGATCATCGGCTCGGTTTCCGGATGGTTGATGTTCGACGGAATGATCGCCCGCCCGCGCGCCACTTCGCTGCGCACGAATTCCGGCGTGATCTCGGCCGGAATCGATGCGCCGAACGATTGGCCCGGATGCTGACGGCCGAGCAGCGCGGCCATCTTCGCGCCGGTGGGTCCGGCATGCTTGAGCGACTCGATGTACTCCTTGCGTCGCATGTTCTCGCGGATCGCGATGAATTCCATTTCCGGCGTGATGAGGCCGGCGCGCGCGTAGTGCATCTGCGAGACGTTCTTGCCGGCCTTGGCGCGGCGCGGCTTGCGGTGCAACCCGGTGAAGCGCAGCTCGGCGAGCTTCGGATCGATCGCGCGCACCTTGCCGTAATCCGATGAGGGGCCGCCGAGTTCCTCGGTATCGCCGCGCTCCAGAATCCAGTTGAGCCGCAGCGGTTTCAAGCCGTGGCGAATGTCGATCTTCGCATTGGGGTCGGTGTAAGGACCCGAGGTGTCGTACACGAAGATCGGCGGATTGGGCTCGGCGCCGAACGAAGCCGGCGTATCGGACTGGGCGATCTCGCGCATCGGCACGCGGACGTCGGCGCGCGAGCCTTCGACGTAGATCTTCTTCGAGCCGGCCAGCGGCTTGACTGCCGCGTCGTCGACGCGCGCGGTCGCTGCGAGAAATTTCGGATTGGCTGCCATGGTCATCGCTCCTTGCACGCAAAAGGCGCCGCAGGAGCGGGCAGGCAGAAGGGGCGGGCTGCCGACGCTTTCCTACGGCGGTATTAACCGCATCAGGTTCAAAGGGTTTCTCTCACCGGCCCGCGATGCGGACTGGACCCCCAGGTCGTGCAAGCGAGGCTACTCCGATTGATCGCCCCGCGCAATTTCGACTGCGCCGGGCGCGCACGATGACGCGCGGTCCACGCTTGACCCCATGGAACCCATTGCGCGAGCAACCTCCCGCTCAGCGGTCGAAGTAGCGGCGTCGACCTTGCTCGTACTGTTGAAAAGCGTCCTGCGACATCCCCGTGAGGGCCGCTGCGTATGGCAGGTAGCGCTTGCCGAACACCCGCTGGCAATAGAACCAGCATTGATCGTGCGCCTGCACTGAAGTGAGATCCGATGGCGCGAGGCGAAGCGGATGATCGCGGTGCTCGGCATGGATCTGGCGCCACTGGTTGTAGACATACAACGTGCTGATGACGACGGCGAGCGCGGCTTCCTCGATCTGCGTTCGGGAGATCTGCACGTCGGTGCGCGCGACGGTGGCGTCGTAGTGGATCACCGCGTCATGCATCGCGTCGTTCAGCTTGTCGCGCAGCGTGTCCGGCGCGATGCCGGGAAACATGGCGCTGCCTGCGCCATGCGCGACCATGCAGTGCGTCGGAGTGACATCGATCGTCACTCCGAGCCTGGCGAGATAGTCAGTGGGATCGATGGCCACCGGATGAGTGCAAGACTTTCCGCAAACGCTTCAGCCGCCGTAGAACACCTTCTCACCCAGATCCTTCATCCACAGAATCGCGTCGTCGGCGCGGCCGGTGGGCGGTGTCTTCACGCGCACATCGACCACCTCGGCGACGAAGGCGGTGTGATCGCCGCGCTTGACCGCATCAACCACCCTGCACTCGATGTGCGCGGGGCAGTTGTCGAGCACCGGCGCCTTGACCGTGTTGCCGAGTGAGAACGGCTCGCCGCTCAGCTTGTTGCCCTCGACCACCGCCGGCTTGAAGAACGTGAATGCCATGCCGTTGCCGCCCTTGCCCAGCACGTTGAGCACGAACTCCTTGGTCTGATCGACGATCGCGTGCGCGCCCGAATCGGCCTTCACGCCGGCGACGATCAGCGGCGGGGCGAACGACACCTGCGTCACCCAGTTGATCGTGGCTCCGGCAACCTGACCGTCGGCGCCCTTGGCGGTGAGCACGTACAGGCCGTACGGAATCATGCGTAGCGCAGTCTTCTTGGCATCGGCATCCATGAGGTGTCCTCCTCGGTGTCGTCGAAAGGTCGAGATATTCGCCCAGTGCACTCATCGAATCAATCGCTGCCCGCGCGAAGGTCGAGGCGGGCGTGGCCAGCGATTGCGGTTGACGTATCGGCTCACCGCGAATCAAGATCGCCGCACGCCTCGCGCAGGCGAGCGTTCGTATCGAATGACCACCAAAGGGGGATGACATGAGCAATCAGCACAACGCGCTGTGTGCCTGCGGCGCCGGCTTCACCCGCCGCGGCTTCCTGAGTGCGATGGGAGCAATGGGCACGCTTGCTGCCACAGGTTGCGCCAACATGATGGCGCCCGCCGGGCCGCATCGGATCGACGTGCATCACCACATCTCGCCACCGGCGTGGGTCAACGCGCTGAAGGCGGCCAAGCTCGACTCGCCGCCGGTGAACAACTGGACCCCGCGCCAGTCGCTCGACGATATGGACAAGGCAGGCATCGCAACGTCGATGACCTCGCCGACGCTGCCTGCACTGGGTTTCCTCGGACCGAAAGACGCCGCTGACGTCGCCCGCGCCTCGAACGACTACGCACGCAAGCTCACCGGCGATCATCCGGGCCGCTTCGGCATGTTCGCGCTATTGCCGATGCCGCACGTCGACGAAACGCTGAAGGAAATCGCCTACGCGTTCGACGTGTTGAAGTGCGACGGCGTGGCGTTCATGACGAGCTACGACAGCAAGTTCCTCGGCGACGCGGCCTTCACGCCGGTGCTGGAAGAACTGAATCGCCGCAACGCGACCGCCTATACGCATCCGAACGAGCCCGCGTGCTGTCGCAACCTGGCCACCGCGGTGCCATCGGTGATCGTCGAGTACGGCACCGACACCACGCGCACCATTGCCAGCCTGATCTTCTCGGGCGCCTCGGCGAAGTTCCCGAACATCAACTGGATCTTCTCCCATGGCGGCGGCACGCTCACGGCGCTGACCGAGCGCTTCACCACTCAGATCATCATGTTCCCGCCGTTCCAGAAGCGTGGCTTCACCAGCGAAGGCGTATGGAAGGAAATTCGCCGCTTCTACTACGACACCGCGCAGGCTTCCAATCCGGTGGCGATGGCCTCGCTCACGAAAATGGTGCCGACCTCGCAGATCGTGTTCGGTACCGATTACCCGTATCGCACCGGCGCCGATCACGTGAAGGGGCTGACCGAGCTGTTCGGCGGCGCCGACCTGCACGCGATCGATCGGGGCAACGCGCTGCGAATCCTGCCGCGTCTTCGCGCCTAGCCTTCGCGGCTCCGACGGATCGCACCGCGACCCGTCGGCCGCGGCTCATCGCGCCGGCACGCTGCCCTGCGCCGCGTGCCGCAGCCACAGCTCGGCTTCGAAACCACCACCGATTCGATTGCGGAACACGCAGCGCCCGCCGCAGGCCTCGGTGCAGCGCTTGACGATCGCCAGGCCCAAGCCGAACCCGCCGCGATCGCGCGTCCGCGAAGCTTCGATCCGATAGAACGGCTCGCCCAGGTGCTGCACGGCACTCGCGGGCACGCCCGGACCGCGATCGCGAACCACCACGCGCACTTGTTCGTCTGCGCGGTCTGCCACGATCTCGATCGGCCCTTCGGCATCGGCGGCATAGCGCATGGCATTGCGAATCAGGTTCGCCAGCGCTCGCTTGAGCAGCGTCGGCTGCGCCGCGACGATCAAACCGGGCGCGATGTTCGCACTGATGCGTTCGATCGCATTCTCTGCATGCAGCGCCTCGTCGACGAGTACCGCCAGATCGACCGGCACCAGCGGCGCACGATCGGATTGCAGGTCGGCGCGTGACAGCAGCAGTAACTCGTCGAGCATCTGCGACATCTGCTCGACGTCTTCCTCGATATCGGCGAGCGCGCTGCTCGCCTCGATCGGCACGCGCGGAGTGAGCAGACCCAGCCCCATGCGCACGCGCGCAAGCGGTGAGGTGACTTCGTGCGCGACATCGGCGACGAAGCGCTTCTGCGCGTTGAGGTGATCGCCCAGCCGCTCGGCCATGCGGTTGACCGATTGACCGAGGCGGCCCAACTCGTCGCGCCTTTCAGTGGTGACCCGTGCGTCGAACCGCCCGATCGCGATGCGCTCGGTCACGTCGGTCATCTGGCGGATGCTGCGCGTCAGGCGCCACATGAACGGCGCCCACAACAGCAAACTGAGCAACAGCGCGGTCGCTGGAAACGCGAGCCACTCGGTCACGCCGAGAAAGCGCAGAAACGGAACGAGATTCGCGGTGGTGGCATGCAGGTGGATGTTGCGAGGCGGACCACCTGTACGCCACACGTTGACGGGAACTTCGACGCGATACGGTCCGAGCACCGTAGTGCCGACCACGCGTACTTCAGCAAGCGCGCGTTCGCGCTCTGCCCGGGGCGGCGGTCGGTCGCGCTTGCCGCCTGGAGGCGGCGGGCCCTTTTGATGCTCGCCGTGATCGTGCGGCGGTGGCGGGGGCTTGTCGCGAGGGCGTGCGTCGTGCGCGGTCGGGCCCGGCTCATGCGGTGGCGGCCTCATCGGGCGCTCCCCGGGCGGCGGCGGTGCTCCGGGTCCACCCACACGCGCAAAGGTGAAGGCGACGCCGTGGATCTGGCCGTTGGCCTCGAGGATCTCGTTCCACTCGGCCTGGTCGACGGCGGCGAGCTCCCGACCGATCGATGCCCCGATCGACACCAGGCGGTCGCGAACCGCGGTAGTGAGCAGCGCATCCCAGCCGACGTTGCCACGGCCCGGCATCAACCAATAGAGCAGCGCAATCAATAAGGCGTTGATCGCCAATAGCGCAAACAGTTTGCCGAACAGCGGCAGCGCGGGTTTCACGACGCGGGCGCGCCCGGATCGTCGAGTACGTAACCCGCCGTACGCACGGTACGGATGAAACGCGGCGCGCGCGGATCGTCGCCGAGCTTGCGGCGCAGCGCCGCGATGTGCACGTCGATGGCTCGATCGAAAGCATCGAGCTCGCGCCCGCGTACCTGTTCCATCAGTTCGTCGCGCGAGCACACCGTGCCACGGCGCCGGGCCAGCGCGCACAGCAGATCGAATTCCACCGGCGTGAGCGACAGCGCGGTGGCGGCCAAGGCGGCTTTACGACCAGACACGTCGATGAGCAGCTCGCCCACCTGCAGCGTCGTGCGCTCTTGATCGGCCTCGTACCTGCGTGCGGCGGCGCGGCGAAGTAACGCCTTGATGCGCGCCAGCAGCTCGCGCGCAGACACCGTCTTGGGCAGATAGTCGTCGGCGCCGTCTTCGAGCCCCGCCACCCGATCGGCCTCGCCGCCGCGCGCCGTGAGCATGAGAATCGGCACCTGCGAGGTGGTGCGCAGACGCTTGAGCAGCTTGAATCCGTCGATGCTGGGCAGCATCACGTCGAGCACGATCAGGTCCCATTGCTCTTCGCGCGCCCGTTCGATTCCGGCCTGCCCGTCGTGCACGGCAGTGGCGTTCAGGCCGTTGGCGAGCAGCAGCTCGACCAGCATGCGGGCAAGCTTGCGATCGTCGTCGACCAGCAGAATTCGGGGCGTCGCGCCGTGATTCATGGCGAGGCAGGGTTCGGGCGCATCGAGCGATTCTTTTCGCATGGCAGGCGCTTCGTCAACGTAGGGCGGGTACACGGTGACCACAAGCAGCTGCTCGATGCGCATGCGTTGTGCTCGCGACAGCTACGCGATGATGCCCACGTTCAGGGTCGCATCGTAGCCGCCGGTGGCGGCGTTGGCGCTGATCGTGCACATCTGGTACTGGGTGCCGTCGCTGAACACGTTGTCCATCGCAAAACTGGTCACCGAGGTGTTCTGGCCGCGCGCGGCGTAGAGCGCGGTGGCGTAGACCGCGCGGGTGATGTCTTCGGGAAACGCGACCTGCGAGGTCGCGACCAACCCGTTGTTCAAGTAGACCTGGAAGTGGATGTGCGTGATGCGCCCGGGATACCAGCCCGGATAGATCGTGGTGAATTTCACCGCGCCGTTGGCATCGCTCAGCTGGATGCCGCGGCAGAACGTCTGGCCAACCGTGTTCGCCCCACTCTGGTTGTAGCCCGAGTACAGACCGTCTTTGTCGCAATGCCAGACGTCGACCCGCGCGTTGGCGATCGGCCCGCAACTGGCGTACGTGTTCACCAGATTTAGAGTCAGCGTGAGCGGCACACCGGTCTTGCCTTCGGTGATGTCCTGGCGAAAGAAGGCGGGGTTCGCGCTCAGGTCGAGTGGATAGGGCCCAACAGTCTCCTGCGGGATGAGCACGCACGAGCCGGCCGCGGTTGTCGAGCCAGTGGTCGTGGAGCCGGTGGTGGTTGATCCCGTGGTCGTCGACCCGGTGGTGGTTGATCCGGTCGCGGTCGATCCGGTGGTGGTGCTCGTCGTGCTGGCACCGCTGGTGCTGCCATCACCCGAGCTGTCATTCGAGCCGAGACAGCCGAGCAGGGTGCTGGTGCCAAGCGTGCCAAGTAACGCGAGCGCCTGGCGACGCGCGCTGAGTGCCGGAATTCGATTGCGATGCATCGACATCAGGGAATACCTCCACAGAAGTTTGTTGGATGAGTTGCGCCGCGCCGTTCTCTTGCGGCATTGCTGCCTGCCGAATGCGGGCCCAAAGAATGGGCACCCACCGCGGTGCGTGGCTTTGGCGGACTACGAGAGGGGTGCACCGCGGTGAGGGCCGAACCGCCGGGGATGCGGACCACAGCGGGTGCGCGCCGCACAGCAACGAGAGACTGATTCGCCGTGGCGGTTGCCGCACGGCGCGCAGTTTCGCGATGCGCGGCTGTCGAGTACGCAACCTTTACCCGTGCTTTACACAGTGGCTGCGGAACCAAGCTGCGTCTTGAAGTGGTGTGAATTCAGGCTTGACTTCAGCAAATGCGAATCATTATCATTTGCTTATGAGTCGTCAAGGACCGAATCCGCAAACCGTTCCGGCGTCGGCGCAAATTAAGCGCGCCGAGTTGGTGTTACGTCGCGACGAAACTGGCACCGCCGCACGCTCGCCCCGGCGCACCACCCTCGAGGCGTTACTCGATGGCGCCGGCGAGTTGCTGATCGAGCACGCCGGACGCGAGTACCGGTTGCGCATCACCCAGAACGGCAAGCTGATTCTGACTGCCTGATCGAGCACGATCTGATCGACCCATCGCTTGCCGTCGGAGGTGCGCAAGCGACGCTGCAGCAGCACCCTCCACGCCAGCCACGTTCGGCGCCTCACGCGCTCGAACCAGCCAGCCGCCGATTGCCGACAAGCGAAAGGAGCTGGCCATGAATCCGAACTACTTTCCCGACGATGCGCGCTACGAAATCGTGGTCGCGTCACTGATCTATCTGATGACGCAGTACGGCCGCACGCAGTGCCCGCGCCTGGCGCGCTGCGTCGACGGGCACCTGCAATGGCTGGCGCTGCATCCGAAGGCCGACGCGATCGTGCGCGACATGTGCGCAAGCCTGCGCACGGCGTGGCAAGTCACACCCGGCGCGACGACCGTCACGACACCCGCCCGTTTGCACTGAGCGCACTCGGACGGCAAGCAGGCAATGCGCGGCTCCCGCTGGCATTCGATCGATATCTGGCCCGCACTGGTCGTGGTGCTGATCGCGCACGCGTTCGCTCTGCATTGGCTCGCCTCGCTTCGCCCCGCATTGCGCGTACCCACGCCGCCGCACCCGATTCAGGCGATGTTGCTGGCGCCGACATCACCGCAACCGCCGCAACCCGTCATCAAGTCGCCCGAGCCCAAACCCGTCGCGCCGGTTCCGCTCAAGCCGGTCGTGCGCAAGGTCGCGCCGTTACCGCCACCGCCGCCACAACTCGTCGCCGAATCGGTGCCGATGCACAACCTGGTCGCGGAAGCGCCCGTTGCACCGTCGGAATCGGTGCGCGCCCAGGAGCACCCCACTCCGCCGCAACCCACTGCAGAACCCGTGCTCGCTGCACCAACACCATCCCCACCTGTGCCCGCGCTCCCGGCACCGTCCACGCCGGAGCCGATCAAACCGCCGCTGTTCAACGCCGGCTATCTCGCCAACCCGGCACCGCCCTATCCCAACTTGTCGCGGCGCATGGGCGAGCAGGGCAAGGTGGTACTGCGCGTGTACGTCGATACGCAGGGTCTGGCGCAACGCGTGGAGTTGCGCAGCACCAGCGGCTTCGACCGACTCGACGACGTGGCCATCGCGACAGTGAAGCGCTGGAAGTTCGTGCCGGCGCGTCAGGGCGAGAAGACGATCGCCGCGTGGGTGCTGATTCCGATCCATTTCAATCTGCGTGAAGGGAGCTGACGTGCAGGAACTCTTGAAACCCGAACCATTCGGGGCATTCCAGCAATCACTTGGCGTGGCCCACTTCATCGGCCAGACCGATCTGGTCGGCCGCGCCGTGCTGGCGCTGCTGCTGATCATGTCGATCGCGAGCTGGACGGTGATCATCGTCAAGAGCGTGCGGCTTGCGCTGCGTCACTTGCAGTCGCGCCGGTTCGTGCAGGCGTTTCGCTCAGCATCGGATTTGCCCAGCGTGCAGTCCAGCCTGCGCGAATCGCAGCCACGCGATCCTTTCGCCGAACTGGTCCGCGACGCATCGAGCGCCGTTGAGCAGGTGCGCGGCGCGAGCGGCAGCACGGTGGTGGATCCCGGTGCGACCAACGAGTTCGTCACGCGCGCACTCGGCCGCTCGATCGCGGCCACGACGACTCAGCTCGAATCGGGGCTGACCATCCTCGCCTCGGTCGGCTCGGCCGCGCCCTTCGTGGGGCTGTTCGGCACGGTGTGGGGGATCTATCACGCGCTGCTCGCCATCGGACTGTCGGGCCAGGGCACGCTCGACAAGGTTGCCGGGCCGGTGGGTGAAGCGCTGATCATGACCGCACTCGGCCTTGCGGTGGCGATTCCCGCTGTGCTGGCCTACAACGCGTTCGTGCGCAGCAATCGGGTGACGATCGCCACGCTCGAACGATTCGCGCACGACGTGTTCGGCCGCATCGTCATGCAGGCGCGCTGATCATGGCTTTGGCCGACCTCCATCGCAGCAGCGCCAATCAGCCGCTCGCCGAAATCAACATGATCCCGCTGATCGACGTGATGCTGGTGCTGCTGGTGATCTTCATCGTCACCGCGCCGTTGCTCACCCACGCGGTGAAGATCGATCTGCCCAAGGCGACGAGCACGCCGAACGTAACGCAGCCCGACAATGTGCAACTGGCGATCCGCGATTCCGGCGAAGTGCTGTGGAATGGCAATGCGGTGACGCGCGACGAGTTGATCGAACGTCTCGCGGCAGTGGCTGCGACCGTGCCGCAACCCGAACTACATCTGCGCGCCGATCGGCTCACGCATTACGAACACGTCGCGCGCGTGATGGCCGACGCGGCACGACGCGGCGTGACTCGCATCGGTTTCGTGAGTGAGCCCGACACGATGGAGGCCGCCGGCCGCACGAGATAAAGCACGTGGTGGTGCGGGTTGCGGCGCGGACAACGCCTCAGTTCGGCACCACGCGCCAGATTTCCCCGGCGTCGGTCGCGACGTACAGGTTGCCGTCGGGGCCTTGCACAAGCGATCGCATGCGCGCGCTCGGCAAGCCCGAATTCGCATTCGCGGTGGCGACGCCCGCCGCGTTCAGCGTCAGGATGTCGGTGCGATTGCCGCCCATGATGCTCACGGCGAGCCGGCCGTCCCAAGCTTTCCACTGGGCACCGCTGAGGAACGCTGCCGGGCCCATGCCTTGAGAGCTGCCGGAGTTGGTCCACGCCGGCGGGAGTGCCGTGGGGAAGCGCGCCGTATCGGTCATCGGCATCGTGGTCGCGCTGCCTGCGTAGCCGCAGTAGTTTTCGGGGCAGTTCAGCCCAGGGCGATTCTGCGGATCCCAGCCGGCGTTGCGTCCAGCCACCAGAGCGGTGACCTCGTCGCTGTGATTCGGACCATGTTCTGCGCTGAACGGCTGGCCGGTGCCCGGACGGAAGGTGATGCCCTGCACGTTGCGATGGCCGTAGGTATAGATCCGCGGGTCGAATCCGGCCGGCACGCCGTTGCCCGGCGCAGCGGCACCGTTGCGGTCCACGCGCAACACCTTGCCGCCGAGCCGCACCGGATCCTGCGGCAGCGACGGGTTGTGATTGTCGCCGGTGGTGACGTAGAGAAAACCATCGGGGCCGAAGGCGATGCGCCCGCCGCTGTGAGCACCGGAGCCACCGACTGCAGTACCCACTTGCTTGAACGCGATGTCGGAGATGATGTCGGTGCGCCCCGACACCGCCGTCAACGCGGCGTTGACGCTCATTCGCAACACGCGATTGGTGCGGGGGTTGTTGCTCAGGTTGGATGCAGAGAAAACATAGAGGGTGCGGTTGTTGGCGAAGTCCGGATCGAGCGCCACGCCGTGCATGCCGCTCTGCCCCTCGCAGAACAGGTCGGCCGCGGTGCTGGCGAAGCCTGAAGTGCCGCCCATGCCGAGCAGTCGGTTGACCGTGCCGTTGGGCAGTCGCACCGACAGTCCCCGGCACTTCTCGGTGAAGAACATCGTGCCGTCCGGCATGAAGGCCATGTCCCACGGCGAGCTCAGCCCAGCCATGAACGTCGTGCGGGTCAACGTCGGCACCACGGTAGATGGCGGTGATCCAGCGGGCGTCGTGCCGTCGGCGATGTTCGAGTAGTTGGACAGATTGCCCGCCGCATCCGCCGCACGCACGCGATAGCGAAAGGTAGTGCTCGCAGCGAGACCGGAATCGACGTGGCCCGTCGCGTTAGGCGTTGCGACTTGCACGAAATTGGTGCAGGCCGCGCCCTGGCAGCGCTCGACGCGATAGCCGGTGACAGCGGTGTTGTCGGTTGCGGCACTCCACACAAGGCTGATCTGGCTCGCGGCGGCCGTAGCGGCCAGGCCGTTGGGCGTGCTGGGCGCCTGCGTATCGGCCACCGCGGGCGTGCGCACATTCAAGCTCGCCGACGGGGACGATGCGTTGCCGGCCGCATCCACGGCGATCACGGTATAGGTGTAGCTCGTGTTGAGCGTGAGCCCGGTATCGCTGTGGGTCGTACCGGTGCTAGTGGCGACCTGGGTCCCGTTGCGCAGCACGCGATAGGCCGTCACGCCCACGTTGTCGGTGGAAGCCGTCCAGCTCAGATCGACCCGCGTCGGCAAGACTGCCGTGGTCATCACGTTGGACGGGACGGTCGGTGCCTGCACATCAGGGCCCGTCGATGCGGGCGGGTTGGCGCCGGCGTTCCCGCTGGAATTGGCGGCGGAACTCGCCGCGCCCGCGCTGCCCGCGTTGGATGAGTCCTGACTGTCGTTGAGGCAACCAGTCAGCACCAAGCCCGACAGGGCAACGCTCAATATCGATGAGCCCCACTTCATGTTCAGCACACTCGCATCAGTCAGGAAGATTCACGATCGGCGCGCGACGCGCACGTCGTACGCACGCATCGCATTCCATTCCGATGGTGGCGTCGATCGCGCAGCCGGTCGAGGCCACTCGTCGCGCGCGCGATTCCGTCAGGGAGAGCGAGACATGCACGCGCACATCGGCGCACGCTCGTCGGCGATGGAAGGCTTCGCCGCGACAGCGTGATGGTCCGAAGCCCTTCTGTTGATCGAACTGCGTCAAGAGCGCGCGCGTCGCGAATGAGTGCGCTGACGGCCCCACGCAGCCTTGAGTCCAGCGCCGCGACAACCGCAGCTCTGACAACGAATGTCGATTCGCCGTATCGCGCTATTGTCGATTTAAATGCGAATGATTATCATTGGCAAAGCATGATTTCCGGCAACCGGGCAGGTTCTTGATCGACCGGTCCGACACTCGATGGGCCCCAGCCACCCAGCCTTTCGCCAGGTAGCGAGTTCAGAACATGAACCATGACGAAAGGAAGAAAGAAGGTGTCTACCCGCTCACGCCCGGTCTCGGGTCAATGTCTGCTGCGGCCGTGTCCGCTGGTCCTCGCGCTCCGGCGCGGCCTATCGCGCGCGGCTCGGTCTGACGCCAGCGAACAGCACTCAATTTCCGGAGCGTTGGCCGCACCTGAAACGTCGGCAGCGTTTGAAACGTCGGTTGCGTCTGGCCGATCGATAGCGTCGGGCACATCGGCTACGCCGAGACGCCTCGCGTTCGATCTGATGCCGATCGGCGCGATGCTCACGGCGATCGCGCTTACGCCCAACAGCGCACTCGCGCAGGCCGGCGCCCAGAACACACCTGCCGCGGCGGAGACCGCGCTGCCGCCGGTCAACGTGCAGGGCCAGCGTGAAAGCGCCAACACCGGCTATCAAGGCGGCACCACGCGCGCCGGCAAGATCGATCAGCTGCCGAAGGATCTGCCGCAGTCGCTCACGATCGTGCCCAATGCGCTGATGCAGGATCAGGCCGCCGGCACGATGCGCGAGGCGCTGCGCTATGTGCCTGGGCTCACGTTCAACGCAGGCGAAGGCGGACGCATCGGCGACAACATCAATCTGCGCGGCTTCTATACGTTCGGTGACACCTATCTCGACGGCATCCGCGACGTGGCGCAATACAACCGCGAGACGTTCTATCTCGAGCAGATCGACGTGCTGCGCGGTTCGGCGGCGATGCTGTTCGGCAAGGGTCAAGCCGGTGGCGTGATCAACCAGGTAAGCAAGCAGCCGCTGCTGATCAATCGCAGCGACGTGGCCGCCACGCTGGGCACCGACAGCTACTTACGTACCACGCTCGACATGAATCGGGTGACCGGCGAGAACGCGGCGCTGCGCCTGAATGCGATGAAGACCGACGCCGGCAGCACGCGCGACTGGGTGCACTCCAAGCGCGAAGGCGTGGCGCCGACGTTCAGCTGGGGCATCGGCACGCGCCACGAGTTCTCGATCGGCTACCTGTACCTGCACACCCGCAACGTCACCGACTACGGCGTGCCCTATTTCAATCTGCGTCCGGTCGACGTGCCCGCAAGCCGGTTCTACGGCACCACTTCGGACTACGAAGAGAACGAGACGCGGATGGCCACCGCGACCTACAAGTTCCGCATCGCGCCGGGCACCGAACTGCGCTCGGTCCTGCGGATGGCCGACTACGCGCGCGATCTATGGGGCGTCGCGCCGCGGCTTGCGGCGGGCACGACGACCATCAGCGACGCGACGGTCGTGAACCGCAACCGCCAGGCGCGCGGCGGCGAGGAGCACACCATCACCAGCCAGACCGATCTGGTCTCGCGCTTCACCGCACTGGGTCTGAAGCACGAAGGACTGGTGGGCCTCGAACTGCTCAAGGAACGCGCCGGCCGCTGGAACTACAACAGCATCGCGGCGGCCATCGCTCCGGCCACTACCCTCGGCGATCCCAACAGCTCACCGGCGCTGCCCGCCAGCTACGGCAATCAGATCCGCAACGGCATCAACACCTACGACGGCCGCTCCCTGGGCATCTACGCGCAGGACACCGTCGAGATCGTGCGCGGCTGGAAGCTGCTCAGCGGCGTGCGACGCGATCAGCTGAGCGCCGAGTACAGCAACGGTGCGAACATCGACTATGGCGAATGGAGCTATCGCGGCGGACTGCTGTACCAACCCACCGATCTGCAAACCTACTACTTAGCCTATAGTGATTCATTCAATCCCACTGCCGATCTGTACCAGTTCACCGCGGCGTCGGTCGTCTATCGGGCCGAGCGCAGCCGAACCGCTGAACTGGGCGCCAAGTGGGAACTGTTCGGGGGCAACCTGTCGCTGCGCTCCGCGCTCTACCGCGCCGAAAAGACCTGGGAGCGCAACACCGACTTCGAATCGGCGCAGACCGCCACGCTGCTATCGAAGAAGCGCCACACCGACGGCATCGAGCTCGAAGCCGCTGGCCGCATCACATCGCGCTGGGAGGTATTCGGCGGCGTGGCGTTCATGCGCGCCGAGATCGACGAGGCCGCGCCGACGGCCAATCCCAACACGCAGGGCATGCGACCGCGCAACGCCCCGCCCTATACCTACAGCCTATGGAGCACCTATCGGCTGTTCAACTACTGGCGCGTCGGCGGCGGTATCGAGGGCAAGGGCAACCGGCTGGCGTACGGCACCGGCGGCACCGCGCCGATCCAGGCCAACGTGGCCCCGCACTACTACCGCCTCGATGCGCTGCTCGCCTACGAACGCGAGCGTCACTTCGTGCGCCTGAACGTGATCAACGTGCTCAACCGCCGCTACTACGCCGAGGTGTACGACAACGGCGGACACGTGATCCCGGGGCCGCTACGCACGGTGCTGGTGACATTCGGCTATCGCTTCATGTGATGCGCGGAGTGCCGTGATGCTGATCCACATTCCCGCGGTACTGAACGCCGAGCAGGTGCACCAGTGTCTGCATCTGATCGCGCAGGCCGACTGGGCCGACGGACGCATCACGGCGGGCACCCAGTCGGCGGCGGTAAAGAACAATCTGCAGTTGCCCGAGACGAGCGAGGCAGCCCGCGCAGCTCGCGCCATCGTGCAGGCGGGGCTGGAGCGAAGCGCGTTGTTCTTCACCGCGGCGCTGCCCCGACACATCTATCCGCCGCTATTCAACCGTTACAGCGGCGCGACCAACGCGTTCGGCAATCACGTCGACAACGCGATCCGCACCCATCCACCGACCGGCATGCGTTTGCGCACCGATCTATCGGCGACGCTGTTCCTGTCGGCGCCCGAGGACTACGACGGCGGCGAGCTGGTAATCGAAGACACCTTCGGCACGCGCGAGGTCAAGCTGCCGGCGGGCGACATGGTGCTCTATCCCGCATCGAGCGTGCATCGGGTGGAACCGGTCACGCGTGGCGCGCGGATCGCATCGTTCTTCTGGATGGAAAGCATGGTGCGCGACGACGCGCAGCGACGCGTGCTCTTCGACATGGACATGGCGATGCTCGAATTGCGCGGCACGCAGGGCGAATCGGCGCCGGTCATTCAGCTCACCAACTGCTATCACAACCTGTTGCGCATGTGGGCGCAGGCCTAGGCCGGTTCAACCGGCCCGCACCGCGACCTCGGCCTTCGCCAGGATCGGCATCACCTTGCGCCACAGCTCGGTGCTGTGAGACATCTCGGCGCGTTCCATGCTGCCGAGCGTGTAGGCGAGGAAGTGGCCCGCGCCGGTGGTGCGGCACTGCGCGATGATTTTCTCGGCCACCGTCTCGGGCGATCCGACCACCCACTCGTCGGGCTCGGCGACGAACTTGGCAGCCGGTGCATCGACGGCTTCGGCGCGGCGCGACGCCATGATCGCCTTGTCGAGATGCGCCACGCCGATGAGTGGATTCACGCCGTGCTCGATCATGCGCTTGAACAACTGACCGGTGCGCTCCAGCCCGACCTTCAGCACTTCCGCCCCGAGCTGCTCGGCCTCGCGATCGGTATCCCACACCAGACAGCGCCGGCGCAAGCCGAGCATGTCGGGCGTGCCCGCACGTCCGGCACCGGCCGCGGCCTCTCGATATGCATCGAACACGTCGGCCGCGTCCTTCGCCGACATGAACGCGGTGCAGATCTTGTAGCCGCGCGTGGCGGCGATACGCGCGGAATTGGCGGTGACCACCGTCATCCATTTCGGCGGCGCCTGCTGCAACAGGCGTGGTGTGACGCACAGCCGGTCGAAGTTCCAGTAGCGGCCCTTGTGGCTGTGCTCGAGTTCGGCCAGCGCGCCATCGATGATGTCGAGCGATTCGTCGAAGCGCGGCCGCAGCTCCTCAGCGGTGTAGCCCACCATCAGCGGCTCCTGCGGCCCCGTACCGCTTGAATAGCCGATCTCCAGGCGCCCGCCGGTGAGGTGATCGAGGATGGCGATCTCCTCGGCGACGCGCCACGGGTTGTGCAGCGGCAGCACGCTGCCCATCACGCCGAGCCGCACCCGCTTCGTGCGCATCGCGGTGGCGGCGAGATACAGATGCGGCGAGGCGCTCAGATTGCCGTGGAAATGATGCTCGCTGAAGAAGATCCCTTCGAAGCCGACATCCTCGATTTGCGGAAACAGCTCGTCGATATGCCAGCGGATCGCCGCCTGCGCGATCGCCGGGTCGAACGGGTCGGGATGCTGCCGCATGTACGGCTGCATGAAGGTGAACAGCCAAGCGCGAATCATCTTGACGCTTACTCCAGCGCTTGCGGCCCCTCTGCGCGCATCTCGGCGAACACCTTCGTGGCCACCAGCATCGCATCGCGCACCAGCGGCGCGCCCACGTAACCCATCAGATGCAGCAGCACCTCGATCAGCTCATCCTCCGACCAGCCCTGCCGGCGCGCCATGCGCAGATGGATCGCCAGCTCGGGCTCGCGGCCGGTCGACGCATCGGCCACCACCGTGACGAGCGTGCGCGTCTTGAGGTCGACGCCGACGCGGGTCCACAGCGTGCCGAACACCGTCTCGCTGGCGAGATCGATGAACTTCTGCATCTGCGGGTCTTTGTACGTCGTCGCGGCGATGCGATCGACGTACGCATCTCCCAGCAGCTTGCGGCGCAGCTGGCGGCCGACATTCAGCTCCTTCTCGGACATCGATGGCTCCTATTGCAGCGGCGACCACGACGCCGGCATCAGGATCTTCGAGTCCTGCGTGAACACCCGGTCGCCACTGCCGGGCGGCGGCCACACGCCCTTCTTGGCGGCCTCGGCGCGGATCGCCATGCGCTGATCGAGACTCTTGTAGGCCCAGATGTGCACGAACGCGTTGGCGACCCCGAACTCGACCGGACCGGCGAGCACCACCGGCGACATCTTCAAACGCTCGCCGATGTGCGCCTCCCAGGCGCTGCGCAGATCGGGCAACTTGCCGGCGCGCAGCGTGTAGTAGCGCAGTTCGAAGTACGGTCCGACCGGCCCGGGCGGCAGCTCCGGCAGGAACGTGAACGGCACGACGATCTCCGAGCGCATGGTGCGGATGAACTCGCTGATCTTGGGCGGCCAGTGGCCGGTCTTGCCCGCCTCGGCGCGGATGCGATCGCGCTCGGCCAGATCGCGGTACTTCCAGATGTGCACGATCTCGTTGAGCGGACCGAGTTCGGTGTACAGGAACGCGGTGATCTCCGAGAGCTTCTTGCGATGCTCGTAGCCTTCGGCGAAGCGCTTCTGGACCTCCGGCACGCTGCCGGCGGCGACTTGATAAGTCCGGATTTCGTAGATCAAGGTGGATCTCCTTTGTGACGTGCCGGCGCGCGCGCAGCGGCAGGCATACGTTGCGGGATGTTCAGCCGCGCGTAGCCTACAACCAATACGCCGGCCGAAGGGCCCTCACCTGCTTCACATGTGCTTGGCTCAGCGGCGCCAAAAGCCCGGCGAGAGCACCACGAACAGCGTGAGCAGTTCGAGTCGTCCGAGCAGCATCGCGATACTGCAGAGCCAGGTCTGCACGTCGGACAACGGCTCGTATGTGCTCGCCGGCCCGACTATGCCCAGGCCCGGACCGGTGTTGTTGACGCAGGCGAGCACCGCCGAGAGTGCGGTGAGCAGGTCGAGCCCCGTCATCGTCATCGCGAACATCAACACGACGATGCTCGCGCCGTAGAACGACATGAACGCCAGCACCGCGAACGCGACCTGGTTGGGCACGACCCGTCCGACCAGCTTGAGCCGAACGTTGGCCTGCGGATGCAGCAGCAGCGTGGTCTCGCGCGTCATCTGCTTGACCATGATCTGCATGCGGACCAGCTTGATGCCGCCACCGGTGGAGCCGGCGCAGGTAACGAAGCCGCACAGGTAGAGCATCCACAGCCCGGCGAAGATCGGCCACTGGCCGTAGTCGGTGCTCGCAAAGCCGAGGGTGGTGGCGACCGACATCGTGTTGAAGGTGGCGTAGCGCAGTGCGGTCCAGAACTCCGCGTAGACGCCATTGCTCCAGAGATAGATCGCGATCCCGACGCAGCTCGCCGCCAGGATCGCCAGGAACCAGTGCGCTTCGGTGTCGGCGAGCAGCGGACGCACGCTGCGACGCGTGATCATCAGGAAGTGGGTGGCGAAGTTGATCCCCGAGATCAGCATGAACACGATGCCCACCACCTCGATCGCCGGCGAGTTGTAGTGGCCGATGCTCGCGTCGTGCGACGAGAACCCGCCGAGCGAGATCGTGCTCATGGCGTGCACGATCGCGTCGAACCACGCCATGCCGGCGACGTGATAGGCGAGCGCGCACGCCGCAGTGAGCGCGGTATAGATGAGCCAGAACGCCTTCGCGGTCTGCGTGATGCGTGGAGTGAGTTTGGCGTCCTTGAACGGACCCGGCGTCTCGGCGCGGAAGATCTGTCGTCCGCCCACGCCCAGCATCGGCAGGATCGCCACCGCCAGCACGATGATGCCCAGTCCGCCCAACCAATGCAGTTGCACGCGCCAGAAGTTGATCGAAGGCGGCAGCTTGTCCAGGCCCGAGAGCACTGTTGCGCCAGTGGCAGTCAGGCCTGAGACCGCCTCGAAGTAGGCATCGGTAAAGCTCAAGCCCTGGATTTGCAGGTAGAGCGGCAGCGTGCCGATCGCCGGCAGCAGGATCCAGATCAGCGCCACCAGCAGGAAGCCGTCGCGGGGCGAGAGCTCGCGCTGGCGCCGGCGCGTGAGCCACCACATCGCGAAGCCGCCGATCAGGCAGATCGCCAGCGACTCGTCGTACGCGACCAGCGCACCGTCATCGAAGACGAAGGACAGGGTCAAAGGAACGAAGATGGTCAGCCCGAAAATGAAGACGATCATCCCCATCACGTGCACGACCGACAGCACTCGAACCAACGCGTACGCCTCCCGTTTTATTGGCGGTCGAGCCGGATACCGATAGCGCAACCGCGATGCCGACTTGCCGAAGCGCGGCAGTGTAGCGGCAACGGTGTCTGATCAACGCAACGATACGAGCGCCAGGCTCAAACCGAGCAGCGCCATGCCGGCCAGCTCGAGCAGCGTGATCTTCTCGCGAAAGAAGCGGCGCGAGACCAGCAGCGAAAAGAAGATCTCGATCAAGCCCACCGTACGCACGTGCGCCACTGTCTGGATCGCGAATGCGGTGAACCACGCACCAGAGGCGAGTGCGCCCATGAATCCGGCGAACAGCGACGCGCGCCATGCCCGCAGCACGTTGCGCACCACCTCGGGCTGGCGCAGCAACAGCCAGCCACCCAGCATCACCGACTGCAGCAGCTGCGCGCCGACCAGCACGCAGGCCGCGGCAACCAGGAACGGCGTGTCGGGCAGCGTCTGCGCCGCGCCGCGATAGAACACCGCTGACAACCCGAACCCGGCGCCCGCAGCGATCCCCAGCAGCGCAGGCGGCGCGGTCAGGCCTTCGAGCAACGATCGGAACGGTCGCTTCGGATCCACCGGCGAGAGCAGGAACGTGCCGGCCATGCCCAACAGAATGGCAAGCAGCACCGCGAGCGGCACCCGATCGCCCAGAAAAACGAGGCCGAACAGCGCCACCTGGATGATCTCGGTCTTGCCGTAGGCGACCGCGAGCGCGAAGTTGCGCGCCTCCATCGCCTTCAACAGCGAGGCGGTGGCCGAGATCTGCGCGAACGAAGCGAAGAAGATCCACGCCCAGAACGTCCACGGTGGCCAGGGCAATGCATGACCGCCGATCGCGTGCAGGCTCCACAGCCACAGCGCGGCGAACGGCAAGCCGTAGAGGAAACGCACCAGCGTCGCGCCGAGCGTTCCCAACGATGAAGTGAGATGGCGCTGCGCCGCGTTACGCAGTGTCTGCGCTGCCGCGGCGAGGATGGTGATCGGGATCCACAGCCAGTCGGGCGGGGTCAACGGTGCGCCCCGACATCGAGCGCATGACGCATGGCCGGCCGGCCAGCGAGGGACATCGCCGGCCCGCTGGCAGCGCGCAGCGCAGCGGTCACGATCTAGCCACCGAAGATCAGCCGCGTGCCGGTGGAAGAGCGCGCGACTTTGCCGGCCATCTCCTGCGACGCGATCGCGATGAACGTCTCGCCGGTGCAATGCGCCGGCACGACCAGATCAGGATTGATTTCCTTGAGTGCCATCACCGTGTCGCGACAGTACTCCGGCGAATGCGGCGCCAGATGGAACCCGCCGATCACGGCATGGACCTTGTTGACACCCGACACCTGCATCGCACGGCGCACTGAATTGACGACACCGCGATGGCCGCATGAAGTCATCACCACCAGACCGCGGCCCTTCACGTTGTAGCAGGTCGCCTGCTCGTGCGAGAAATCATCGGGGACCATCGTCGCGTTGCGCTTGGCTTCGGGCAAGCCCTCGGGGGCGCAACCCAAGCCATCTCGCATGCCCACCGACATGCGGGTTGGTGCGAGCACGCGTTCGAACGATGCGGCTGCGATCCCGCCGGTGGTGAAGCCGTGACCAGCGAGCACAGAGGGGCGATCGGCGAACTGGATCGACAGTCCCGCCTCCGCAATCGCCTTGCGATCGAGCGCACCGAAGCTGCCCGCCGCATCGCCGACGCCGGCCTCGCGGGTGCAGAAGCATTCCTCGCCGCCGAGATAGAACGGCAGCCCCTTCTTCAACCGCGCCTTGTGCCGCTCGAGAAACCCGACCATGCCGCCGAAGTGATCGTAGTGCCCGTGCGAGAGCACCAGCGCGTCGAGCTGTGCCGGATCGATCCGCAGCATGTCCAGATTGTTGTTGAGCACTTCAGGCGTGTAGCCGAAGTCGATCATCACCTGCTTCGTTTCGCTGCCGCGCGCCGATTCCAAGTGCAGCGCGAAGCCCCATTCGTTCTGGATCGTGCGCCGCGGCGGACGATCCTTGGCAAGCTCGAACGCGTAGCGCTGCACCTGCACTTCGCCGACCTTGCGGCTCGGCTCGAACGCGTGATGATAGGAGTCGGTGACGATGCGCACCGCGAGACGATCGACTTCGGGCACCGGGCCGCTCAACGCCTGCGCGCGCACAGGCTTGGCGCCGCCGGTCAGTACAGCAGCCATCGTGCCCATTGCGGCAGCCGATCCGATACGCAGCAGATCGCGACGCGACAACTCTCCGAGATAGTTCGCCATGATTGCCTCCTTTGACGACGCACGCAGCTGGAATTGACTTCGGTCGATGCGGGCAATCTAATCGGCTCGACCGATCGACGCAATCTCGCCAGGAGGCAAAGATGAATGCCCGCGATCCTCGCACCAACCCCACCTTCGTCGCGATGCAACCCGGGCAGGCAGCTTCGTACTGGCAGCCGGTGCCGGCGAACGGCTATGCGAACGTACTGCTGCGCGCGGACCAAACCGCCTCGGGCAACGTCGCCATGGGCACGCAGACGATCGCGCCGGGATGCTTCGTGCGCGAGCATGCGCACACCGACCAGGAGGAGCTGATCTTCGTGCTGTCGGGCCAGGGCATCGCGGTGGTGCAGGATGTCGATCATCCGATGGTGCCCGGCGCACTGTTCTACCTGGGGCCGACCACACGGCACAAGTTCGTGAACACCGGCACCGAGCCGCTCACCTTCGCCTGGACGATCCTGCCGGGCGGCCTGGAGAAATTCTTCGCCGCAATCGGCCGGCCGCGGCAAGAAGGCGAGGTGGCGCCCGCGCCCTTCCCGCGACCCGATGACGTGAAGGCGATCGAGCGCGGCACCGGCTTCTCCAGCCTCGGGCAGCAAAAGCCGCGGCAGTAAGGGGCACGCGATGAGTAGTCGACTCCGAGCCGGCGAGCTCGATCTGCTGCGCACCGATACGGTCGGCAGTCTGCTGCGCCCGTCGCGCTGGAAAGAAGCACGCGCGCAGTTCGATGCCGGCGCTCTCGATGAAGCCGCGTTCCGCGCGATCGAGGATGACGAAATTCGCCGCGCGATACGCCTGCAGGAGGCGCTCGGCCTGGAGGTCGTCACCGACGGCGAACTGCGGCGCCTGAACTTTCAGGACAGCTTCGGTGCATCGGTGAGCGGATTCGCCGCTGCACCGATGACGATGACCGCGCATGAGCAGCGCGCCGCCACCGGCCAGGCGCTGCGTCGGTTCGACATGCCCGATCTCGGCGCGGCGGGCACACCGGTCACGCATCGACGCCCAGCCGTGACGCGTATCGCGCTCGCGCGCAACTTGCCACTCGAGGAGTATCGCTTCGCCGCATCGGTCGCGACTCATCCGGTGAAGGTGAGTCTCATCGGGCCCGATCGCATCGGCCAGCGTTTCGACGCGCCGGGTTCGCGAGCGGTCTACGCCGACGCCGATGCGTTCGTCGACGACGTCGTGGCCGTCGAGCGGCAGATGATCAGCCAACTCGTCGGAGCGGGCTGCCGCTACGTGCACATCGACGCACCGGGCTTGACTGCGTACGTCGATGCGCCATCGATGGAAGCGATGCGCGCGCGCGGCGAAGATCCGGCGCGCAACCTCGCGCGGGGTCTGGCTGCCGAGGCGAAGCTGGTGCGGGACTTTCCCGGCGTGACGTTCGGCATCCACCTGTGCCGCGGCAACCAGAAGAGCATGTGGCATCGCGAGGGCAGCTACGACGCGATCGCCGAGCGCATGTTCAACGAACTGCCGCATCAGCGCTTCCTGCTCGAGTACGACAGTCCGCGCGCCGGCTCGTTCGCGCCGCTGCGGTTCGTGCCGAAGGGGCGCGTGGTCGTGCTCGGACTGGTGAGCACCAAGGTGCCGCAGCTGGAGACGGTCGATCAACTGCGCGCGCGCATCGACGAAGCTGCCCGCTACCTGCCAATCGAGCAGCTCGCGATCAGTCCGCAATGCGGGTTCGCCTCTGACGTATCGGGCAATCTGCTCAGCGAAGACGATCAACGCCGCAAGCTGGAACTCGTGGTCGAGACGGCACGCAAGGTCTGGGGAGCGCAATGAGAACGCTGGCACGCTGGACGATCGGCGCAATCATCGCCGTCGCGTCGTGGAGCGTGTCGGCGCAGGGCTGGCCATCGCGCCCGGTACGCATCCTCGTGCCGGCGGCACCCGGCGGCAACCCCGACGTCATCGCGCGCGTGCTGGCCGCGAAGCTATCGGATTCGTTCGGACGCCCGTTCGTTGCGGAGAACGTGCCCGGCCTGGGCGGCGCGATCGCCACGGAGCAAGTCGCGCGCACCCTCCCCGACGGCCACACGTTGCTCATCGGCGATTCGGGTGCGCTCGCCATTTCACCCGCGCTCAATCCGAAGCTGCCCTATCAGCCACTGCGCGATCTGGCACCGATCACCGCGCTCGCGGCCGTGCCCACGCTGCTGATCCTGCATCCAGGCGCGAACATCAACTCGCTGGCCGAACTCGTGGCGCGCGCCAAGGCGCGGCCGGGTGAAGTGAGCTTCGGTTCGGCGGGCAACGGTTCGATCCATCATCTGACGATGGCCATCTTCGCTGCGCGAATGGGAGTGGAGTTCCTGCACGTGCCGTACAAGGGCGGCTCGCCGATGGTGGCCGGCGTAATGGCGGGTGACGTGGCCGGCGGGTTCTCGGGCATTCCCAACGTGATGCAGGCGATCCGCGGCGGCAAGTTGAAGACGCTGGGCATCAGTACCGCGAAGCGCTCGGCCTCGATGCCCGAGGTACCCACGCTGCTGGAGCAAGGGGTACGCGATTTCGACGTCGCGAGCGTGATGGGACTGGCGGCCGCGGCGGGCACACCGAAGGAGATCATCGCGCGCCTGCAACCTGCCGTTGCTTCGATCCTGCGCGAGAAGGAAGTCGTCGATCGGCTCACCGGCCTGGGGCTGGAGATCGCCGAGAACGGCACCGAGCACTACGCCAAGCTCCTGAAGACCGATCTGGAGCGTTACGCGAGCGCGGTGCGTGACGCGAAGCTGAACGTGCAGTAGCTGTCGTTTGTCTCCGCAGAGGGGCGTGGTTTCAGCCCCCGCTGTCGCCGCGCACGCCGATGCGCCCTGGATCGCCCGATGTCCACCGACCAAGGAGGCTGAGCATGGCAACCAAACCTTCGATCAAGCCGCACACCGCCGCCGACGAAGACACCCGGCGCGCGAGCAACCCGCTGTGGAACGGCAACAAGATGAAGCTCGGCATCTTCGGCAGCAACCTGAGCAACGGCTGCGCGATGACCTTGGCCGAGGGAACGCTGGAGACCACTTGGCCCAACACGAAGCAGATCTGCACCGCCGCTGACCGCGCCGGCTTTGAAGCACTGGTACCAGTGGGTCGCTGGAAGGGTTTCGGCGGCAAGACCAATTTCAACGGCAGCTGCTTCGAGACGTACACCTGGGCCGCTGGTATCGCCGCCTGCACCGATCAGATCGGCGTGTTCTCCACTTCGCACGTGCCGACCGTGCACCCGATTCTCGCGGCCAAGCAGGCGACCACGATCGATCACATCTCCGGCGGACGCTTCGCGCTCAACATCGTGTGCGGCTGGTTCCAACCCGAGATGGAAATGTTCGGCGCCCCGATCATGGAGCACGACACCCGTTACGAGTATGCCGAGGAATGGATCGATGTGATCCGCATGCTGTGGCGCGCCGAAGAAGAGTTCGACTATGAAGGCAAGTACTTCAAGGTCACCAAGGGCTTCCATGAGCCCAAGCCGATCCAGCGGCCGTTTCCCGCGATCATGAACGCGGGCGGCTCGCCGGTCGGCACGCGCTTTGCCGCCAAGCAGGCCGACATGGCGTTCGTTGCGCTCGAAGGGCACGACGCCGAGACGATCAGGAAGCGCGTCGGCGCGCTGCGCGATCTTGCGCACAGCGAGTTCAAGCGCGACATCCAGGTGTGGAACTCGAGCTACGTGGTGTGCCGCCCAACGGAAAAAGAAGCGAAGGACTACCTCAACTACTACGTACGCGAAAAAGGCGACTGGGAAGCGGTGGAGAACCTGGTGAAGATCTTCGGGCTCCAATCGCTGGCACTGCCCAACGAGGTACTCGAGCAGTTCAAGTTTCATTTCATTGCCGGGTGGAGCGGTTTTCCCCTGGTCGGCACGCCCGAGCAGATCGTCGACAAGCTCGCGATGATGTCGGCCGCGGGGCTCGACGGCACTGCGCTCTCCTTCGTGAACTATCAGGAGGAGTTGCCGCAGTTCATCAAGCAAGTGGTGCCGCTGATGGAGCAGGCAGGGTTGCGCAAGCCATTCACCGGTTGACCCGTGCGGGCCAGCGGTAGCGCCAGCGTGTCGCCGAACTTGCAATCGACGGGCCGACCCCACAAGCTAGGCGCCTCATCTGGTCGCCGAGGTAATTCCATGCCGATGTTCGTCCGCCTGTTCGTCCGTGGAGTCGGTATCGCCGCAGCCTTGCTGCTGAACTGGTCGGTCCAGGCGCAGTCGTATCCGACGCAGCCGGTGCGCATCCTGATCGGCTTTCCGCCCGGCGGCACCACCGACGTCATCGGCAGGCTCGTCGCGCAGGAGCTGAGCACGCAGACCGGCAAGACCTTCATCGTCGAGAACCGCGCCGGGGCCAGCGGCACCATCGCCACCGGCAACGTGGCCAAGTCGACGCCCGACGGCCACACGCTGATCATGGTTCCAAGTACGCACGGCACCGCCGCGGCGCTCTACGCCAACCTGCCTTACACCGAGGGCGAGTTGCTGCCGGTGGGTCTGGTGGCCAGTACACCGTACGTGTTCGTCGTCCACCCCACGCTGCCGGTGAACACGTTCGCCGAGCTGCTCGCGCTGCTCAAGAAGAATCCCGGCAAGTACGAATTCGGTTCGTCCAGCCCGGGCACCGCGCAGCATCTGGGCGGCGAACTGGTCAAGCGCATGGCCGGCGTCGACATGGTCCACGTGCCATACAAGGGCAGCGGCGCGCTGATGCCGGACTTGCTCGCCGGACGCATCCCGATGATGTTCGAGAACTTCGCGATCATGATGCCGCACATCCGCAAGGGGGCGCTGCGGCCGCTCGCATCATCGAGTTCCAAGCGCACCGCGTTGTTGCCCGACCTGCCGACGGTCGCCGAGACGGGCATGGGCCTGGAAGGATTCGAAGTGGTGGGATGGTTTGCGCTGCTCGCCCCGGCCAAGGTACCGGCCGATGTCGTGCGATTGCTCAACGCCGAACTCAATCGGATGGTGAGCAAGCCGGCGATCCTGCAGCGCTTCCAGGAACTGGGCGCCGAGCCGATGAGCGGAACGCCGGAGCAGGCCACCGCCTACATCCGCAACGAGCAGGAGAAGTGGGGACGCGTCATTCGCGACGCCGGGATCAAAGCCCAGTAGCGCGCATCGGCCGGGAGTCGCCCCGAGCCCTCTGCGCGCGGCACGCAGCGCCCGTCAGTCGTGCAGCGACGCCACGGCCTTCGCATCGGCCGCACCTTTCGCATCCGTTGCACCTTGGAGCACTGCGGGCGCTGACCCCATCTGTCGCGCCGCCTGCTCCGGATCGAGGTACCGACCGTAGTAATCGCCCATGCCCGAGGTGCGGATCATGTGGCGAATCTCATTCGGGTCGTAGTCGCCCAGCGCGACGTGCACCAGACAGCGGTTGTCCCACATCACCAGATCACCGACGCTCCAGTAGTGGCGGTAGGTGAACCGCGGCGCGATCGAGTGCTCGCACAGGAACTTCACGATCGGTTTGCTCTCGGCCTCCGACAGCCCCAGAAAGTTGCGCACGCGCTCGTTGATGTAGAGCGCCTTGCGGCCCGACTCCGGATGCAGGCGCACCGCCGGATGCACCACCGGCGGATTCAGCCGGCGAAACTCGTTGGCGACCTCCGGCCCGCGCTTGTCCAGCCCTTCGATCAGGCTCGCGTCGTGCACGGCTTCGAGCCCGTCGAGAAACTCGCGCATCTTCGGCGACAAGGTCTCGTAGGCCATGTACATGTTGGCGAACATCGTGTCGCCGCCGACCGATGGTTTCTCCATGCAGTACACACTGGTCGCCTTGGCTGGCCGCAGCGTGTAGGAAAGATCGGTGTGCCAGTTCTGCCCGGCGTTGTAGGTTTTCGAGGGCCGCCCGTTGGTCCACTTGTTGGTGAGGACCATGACTTCATTGATGTCGGGGTGGCGATTGAACGGCTGCGTGGCGTAGTCGTCGAGTTCGCCGAACAGCCGCGTGAACTGCACCAGCCGTTGCGGATCGAGCTGCTGGCCCGGAAACACCAGCACGAGATGCTCGAGCCACGCCGCGTGGATCGCATCGAGCGCGGATTGCGGCAGCGGCCTGGAAAGATCAATGCCGGTCACGCGCGCGCCGCACGCGTAGCCGATGCGCTGGATCGAAATGTTCGACATGCGGTTCTCCTCTGTGCGCCCTGGAAGCCGCGGCGGGCGATTACCCGCAGCATCAGCCAATCATAGCGTCACACCGTCTGCATCTGGCGCACCGGCCGCACGCCGCTCGCGCAGCGGTCGGCACGGCGGGTAGACTCGCGATCCATTCCTTGCGGTGCATGCAGTCGAGCGCGCGCGCTCGCCCCAGTCCAGGCCATGACCAAACCCATCCCCGGCCCCGATCCGCAGCCGATCAAGCCGCGCTTCGTGCCCCCACCCAAGGCGTGCGACGCCCATTGCCACGTGTTCGGCCCGGCGGCGAAATTTCCGTACGCACCCGATCGCGCCTACACCCCGCCCGACGCCTCGGTGGAGGCACTGATCAAGCTGCACGATTTTCTCGGCATCGAGCGCGCGGTGATCGTGCATGCGAGCTGCCACGGCGCGGACATGCGCGCCACGCTTGATGCGATCGCGCGCTTTCCGCAGCGGTTTCGCGGCACCTCGATCATCGACGAGTCGTACACCGACGCTGATTTCGAGCGCATGCACCAGGGCGGCATCCGCGCGGTGCGGTTCAATTTCGTGCAGCACCTGGGTGGGCGGCCCGACATGGCGTTGTTCCAGCGCACGGTGGCGCGCATCGCGCCGCTCGGCTGGCATCTCATCCTGCATCTTGACGCGCAGGACATCGTGGAATTCAAGGACATGTTCGCGCGGCTGCCGTTGCCTTTCGTGATCGATCACATGGGCCGGGTGCGCGCCGCCGACGGTCTGGAGCAGGCGCCGTTCAAGGTGCTGCTCGATTTCATGAAGGACGAGAAAGCGTGGGTGAAGATCTGCGGCTCGGAGCGCGTGTCCTCGAGCGGGCCGCCATTCACCGACGCCGCCCCGTTCGCGCACAAGCTGATCGAAGCGGCGCCCGATCGCATCCTGTGGGGCACCGACTGGCCGCATCCCAACGTCGGCAAGCACATGCCCAACGACGGCGCGCTGGTCGATCTGATCCCGCTGCTCATGCCGGACGCCGCGCTCCAGCGGAGGATCCTGGTCGAGAACCCGGCGCGGCTGTACGGCTTCTGAGTTCGGCACCGGTGCTTGATCTGCGCGCGTTCCTCGCCTCGGTCGGCGACTACGTCTACCGCCCGGCACAGGCGTTGTCGGTCGTGCACGAGATCACCGCGCTTCAACATGCGCTCGAGCGCGCCGGCCGGCGGCCGATCGTGCACGTCGCGCAACCGCGACTGGCCGACGGGCGCGTGAGCACGATGCCGCTGGTGTGCAATCTCACCGCCAGCCGTGTCGTGACGGCGCGGGCGTTCGGGCTCGACGATCATCGCCACGCCGCGCAGGCGCTCTCGGCGCGCGTAACCCGGCCGATTGCGCCAAGCATCGTCAACCGCGTCGACGCGCCGGTGCAGGCGGTGGTGCAGGCGGGCGACGCCATCGATCTGCGCGCGCTGCCCGCGCTGACCCAGCACTTGGGCGATCCGGGACCATATCTCACCGCGGCGCATGCCACCACGGTCGATCCCGATTCGGGCATCGACAACACCGCGATCCAACGTTGCTGGATCAAGGGCGCGCGCACGCTCAGCTTCTATCCGTATCCGTCGTCGCACAACGCGCGCAACCTGCGCAAATTCTGGGCGCGCGGCGAAGACTGTCCGGTCGTGCTGTGGATCGGTCACCACCCCGCCGTGTCGGTGGCGAGCAACTCGAAGCTGCGCTACCCCGAGAGCCACTGGTCGGCCGCCGGCGGCATGATCGGCGAGGCGCTGCGACTGGTGCCATCGATCACGTTCGGCGATCGCATCATGGTGCCGGCCGATGCCGAGCTGGTGATCGAAGGCGTGGCACCGCGCGAGCGGCTCGCGGCCGACGGACCGTTCGGCGAATTCACCGGTTACCTCGGTCCGCAGATCGCCGCACCGATGATCGACGTGCGTTGCGTGACGCGGCGCACCGATGCGATCTATCACGACTACGGCTCGGGCCTGGCCGACATGCTGGTGCCCGACAACATGCTGATGGAGGCGCGGCTGTACGAGCTGGTGCGCGCGATCGCGCCGAGCCTGCGCAACGTCCACGTGCCGGTGTCGGGGCGACGCATGCATGCCTATCTGCAACTGCACGATCCGCAACCGGGCGAAGCGCGCGACGCATTGACGGCCGCGTTGGCCTACCGCCGGGTCAAGGCGGTGTTCGCCGTCGACGATGACGTCGACATCTTCGATGAGCACGCGCTGCTGTGGGCGCTGGCGACGCGTGTGCAATGGGATCGTGATTCGTTCCAGCTCGCCGGCATGTCGGGCTCCTCGCTCGATCCGTCGTGGCCGCCGGGTGCTCGCACCACCTCGAAGATCGGTGTCGATGCCACGATGCCGCCGGCGCTCGATGCTTCGGTGCCCAAACCGTTCCCGCAGCGATCGACGGTGCTTCAAGCTGCACTGGAACGCGCGCAGGCGCTGCTGACCAGCGCGGATGCGGCACGTTGGCCGACGCTTTAGTCGACTGCACGGGCGCAAACACGCAATGAACTCGACCACGCTGCAAGCCGAGAAACGCGGCAACGCGAACTTCGTGCAATGTCCGAAATGCGCACAATGGTTCGCGGTCGGCGCCAGCCTGCTCGCGCGCGCCGAGATCCCGCTACATTGCCCGCACTGCCAGCACGAATTTCCGCAACACGAAGCCGCGCGCATCGCACGCGCCGGCTGATCGCGCACTGCAACCGCACAATCCAATCACCCACCCCAACCGCACTCCAATAAAAAGGACGATCTCCCATGCCCAAACCGCGCAACGTTTCGCTCGATGCTCTCAACCCCGCCCGGCTCGGTCCGCGCGCGGGCGCACGCATGCTGGTGGTCGGCGGCTGCGGCGGCATCGGCCGCGCGCTCGTCTCCGCAGCGCTCAAGGCCGACCTGCGCGTGGCGGTGATGGATCTGCCGGCGTCGCTGGAGAAGCACGCACCGCCCAAGGGTGTGATTTCGATTCCGGTCGATGCCACCAGCGAGGAGTCCGTCGGCACCGCGTTCAAGTCGCTGGGGCGGCGCTGGTCGTCGCTCGATGCGCACGTCAATCTCGCCGGCTACATGAACACGCTCACGCCGGTGGAGAAGTATTCGCTCGCCGAGTTCGAAGACATTCTTGCGGGCAGCCTGCGCAGCTCGTTCCTGTGCGCACGCTCGGCGATCCCGATGCTGCGCGCGGCCGGCGGTGGTGCGATCGTGCATACGGCTTCGGGCCTGGCGACCAACGTGCGCCCGGGTTTCTCGCCCTACTCATCGGCCAAGGCGGGCGTGATCGCGCTCACCAAGGCGATCGCGAAAGAGAATGGTCCGTACATCCGCGCCAATTGCGTGGCGCCGGGCGCCGTCGACACGCAGTTCCTGCGCGGTGGCACCGGCCGCAAGCGCCTGAACGTTCATGTCGACTTCAAGGCCTATCAGGCGATGATTCCGATGGGCCGCCTGGGCTTGCCCGAGGACGTGGTCGGGCCGATCCTGTTCCTTACCGGACCGGGCTCGCGCTACATGACCGGCACCGTGCTCTACATCAACGGCGGGCAGTTGATTCCCTGATCGATTGCACCCCGCACTCGATCGTCAATCACAACATCCGGAGGATCTCGATGAGCAAAGGCATGAGCCGCAAGGAGTTCTTCGCGGCGTTGGTGAAGGCACGTACCGTGCGCCACTCCGGCGCGCATCCGTTTTCGATGGCGTGGGCCAACGGCGAGCTGTCGCGCGCCGAGCTGGGCTTCTGGGCGATGCAGCACTACTACTACATCGAGCTGATTCCGCAGCAGTTCGGCCACTTCTTCTGCCGGCTGCCCGATCTGGACGCGCGCCGGCACATGCTGGAGAACCTGATCGGTGAGGAGATGCCCAACAAGCCGCACAAGCGCCATCCCGATCTGTTGCTCAAATTCGCGCGTGCCTGCGGCGTATCGACCGAAAGGGTGAAGAGCGCCGAGACGCGCGGCGAGATCCTGCCCAGCACCCGTGCCATGCGCGCGTGGATCTACGAGCTGGTGGCCTTTCGCGATCTGGCCGAAGCCGCGGCCGGCATCATGGTCGCGCTCGAAGGGCAGACACCGACGCTGTTCCCGAAGTACGTCGCCGCTTGTCGCAAGCTCGGCTTCAAGACCGACGACCTGGAGTTCTTCCAGATCCATATCGACGAGGATCCGAGCCACGAAGGCGAAGGTCTGGAAATCACCTGGCGCTACGCCACCACGCCTGAGTTGCAACGCAAGGCGATCGCCGCGGTGAGTGCTTCGGCCACGCAGCGACTGGCAATGCTCGATGGCATCTGGGCGGCGTTGCAGTCGGGCAGCTGGAAGCAGTTGGCTCGCAAGGCGGCCTGATCAGAGCGCACCCGTCGCGGACTCCAAGCGCATACCCACCGCACCCCAGACGACCCGAAGCGCGACATACCACCATGGCCACATCGCGCACACCCGAAACCACCACGCCGTCGATACCGCCGGTACTCATCGATGCGACCGGCAAGGTGGCGTTGATCGCCGGCGCTGCGGGCGGGATTGGTAGCGCAACGGTAGAGCTGTTTCGTTCGGCGGGAGCGCGGGCGGGGTTGTTCGACCTGGTGCTTTGGCGCATCAGCGGCGACGATGTGGTACCGATCACCGGCGACGTTTCGAGCGAGCGCGATTGCGCGCAAGCCGTCGAACGCACCGTCGAGCGTTTCGGCCGGCTCGACTACGTGATCAACACCGCCGGGCGCGTTGGTGCAGGCAAGCTCGTCGACACGAAAAAGATGGATTGGGACGATGCGCTCGCCGTGAATCTCGATCCGGCGTTTTTTCTGGCGCGTGCGGCGCATCCGCACCTGGCCGCCTCACGCGGGGCGATGGTGTTCATCAGTTCCACCAACGGGCGCAATGGAGGCAGTCATCTCTCCGGCGCGGGCTACGCGGTGGCCAAGGCCGGCATCATCAACCTGACCCGCTACCTCGCGAAAGAATGGGCGGCCGAGGGAATTCGCGTGAATTGCGTGGCACCGGGGCCGGTCGCCACGCCGATGCTCGACCGGCTCACCAGCGCGGAGCACGCGGCGCTCAAGACTGCGATTCCACTCGGTCGCTACGCGCAGGCCAGCGAGGTTGCGGCGACGATCGCGTTTCTATGCTCGGCACACGCCGCGTCGATCACCGGCGCGTGCCTCAACGTGAGCGGTGGAATGGTGCTCGATTGAGCGCCTGGACCATCGCTAGCTGACGCTGTGGCCGCTCCCGAACAAACGGTGCCAGGCCAGTCCGACCGCGGCGATGAGCAGCGTCCACATCGACGGCTCGGGCACGCGCGACGAATCCGTGAACGGAATCGGCATCACGCGCAGGCCGCCGGTGCCGGTGCCGGTGGAGCTGATCACGATCCCGGTAAACACATGCCGACCGGGCGAAAGCTCGAACAGGCCCCGGCTCCACCGCGCATTGGGATCGCCGTACGCGACGTCGAACGCCTCGGGCACCGGTATGTTCTGAATCGAGTTGCCGCGTCCGGCCTCACTCGTCAGACCTAGAGCCCGACCGTTGTCAAACACGGCGAACTGATCCCCGGAGTCGAATGTGTCCGTGACTTGAAGCTGGGCGGGCGTATCGGTGGTGATTTCGAACTGCGCCGCCCCAGGTAGACCGAGCAGTCGCCAGTTGGATCCGGCCTGATCGAACTGGAACGAAGACCATTCGCCTACAACGAGATCGATGGTTTCGGCGGGCGCGGATGTCGCGCAAAGCAAGGTGGCAGCGGACCCAATCGACACTGCCAGGGAGCGGACCACGTTCATGTTCTTCCTTATCGGGGTGGTCCTCCTTTACGTCCAGGTGCGACGCGCTCAGCAAATTTTTTTGTGCCCCGCCGCGCACACTAGCTGCAACATCTTGAAACGCATCACAACTATGTCTCGCATAACCATTTGGCCTAGGCGAGCACACCGATGCTTGGGACTTATTGCACGCCCCCACCGTGCACTTCGACGCAACGCGCTCAGCAGCACGCATCGGCATCGCGCCAGCGCGTCGGTGCATCGACGTGCACGAACGCCGCATTAAACTGCGACGCTGTTCACACCCTCAGCCGCCGAAAGCCCCTGCCATGAGTCTCGCCCAGCGCCTCAACCAACCCCGCATCGTCGTCGCACCGGGGATCTACGATGCATTCACCGCGTTGCTCGCCGCGCGCGCCGGATTCGAGGCGCTCTACCTGTCGGGCGCGAGCATCGCGTACACGCGACTGGGACGGCCCGACATCGGCCTGGTCACCGCCTCCGAGGTCGAACAGACCATCGCCAATATCCGCGAGCGCGTGCAGCTGCCGCTGATCGTCGATGCCGACACCGGCTTCGGCAACGCGCTCAACATGATGCGCACGGTGAAGTGCTTCGAGCGCGCAGGTGCGACGGCGCTGCAGATCGAGGATCAGACTTTGCCCAAGCGTTGCGGGCACCTGGACGGCAAGACGCTGGTGAGCGCGGGCGAGATGGTGGGCAAGATCAAGGCAGCGCTCGATGCCCGCGCGAGCGAGGACACGCTGATCATCGCGCGCACCGACGCGGTGGCCGTCGAGGGCATCGGTCCGGCGCTCGAGCGCGCGCACAAGTTCGTCGAAGCCGGCGCCGACGTACTGTTCGTCGAAGCGTTGCGCACTGCCGACGAAATGAATCAGGCGCTCACCCGGTTCGCTCCACGCGTCCCGATGCTCGCCAACATGGTCGAAGGCGGCAAGACACCGCTACTGCCGGCCGACGAGTTGGAGCGGCTCGGCTATCGCATCGTGATCTTTCCGGGCGGCACGGCGCGCGCGGCGGCGTTCGCGCTGGGCGATTACTACGCCAGCCTCAAGCGGAACGGCACGACGCAGCCGTACCTGCCGCGCATGCTGGACTTCAATGCGCTGAACGAGCTGATCGGTACACCGCAGATGCTGGAGCTGGGCAAGCACTACGACAACGGCTGACCAGTACGGGCAACCCTTCCTTAGATTCGAGATGACGCAGACCGTACTCATCGCCGGCGCCGGACCGGTGGGCCTCACTTGTGCATTGATCCTCGCCGAAGCCGGTGCGCGCGTGCGCGTGTTCGATCCACTTGCCCAGCTGCCCGAGGACGGCCGGGCATCCACCTTCCATCCACCGACGCTGGAGATGTTCGAGCGGTTCGGCGTGACCGAGCGACTGATCCGCCAGGGCATGGTTTGTCCGCACTGGCAGGTTCGAATGCATCCGAGCGGTGAGCGGGCGGTATTCGACCTGTCGGTGCTGCAGGACGAAACGCGCTACCCGTATCGCCTGCAGTGCGAGCAGTGGAAACTCGCGCGTGAAGTCCACGGGCAGCTGCGATCCATGCCGAACGTCGAGTTCGCGTTCGGCTCCGAGGTATGCGGCCTCAAGCAGGAGGTGGATCGGGTACGGATCGAGGTGCGACGCGGCGATCGGATCGAGCAGGTTGAGGGGGATTGGCTGATCGGCGCCGATGGCGGCCACAGCTTCGTGCGCAAGGCGATCGGCCAGCCGCTCACCGGCGATACCTATCCCGAGACGATCCTGATCGTCGAGACGCGCTACTGGTTCGAGGAACACCTGAACGAGCTGTCCTACAGCATGTACTGCTGGCGCGATGGCGGGAACTTCTCCATGCTGCGACTGCCCGATCGCTGGCGCGTGGGCATCTATCCGCTGGCCGGCATGACGGTCGAGGAACAGCTCTCCGACGCCAACATCGAGGCGATGCTGCAGACCATCGCGCCGCGCGCCGGGCGCTACGAGATCCTCGCGCGCCGCCCGTATCGTGCGCACAACCGCATCGTCGAGCGCTATCGCGTCGGGCGCGTGTTCCTGGTCGGCGATGCCGCGCACTTGAACAGTCCGACCGGCGGCATGGGCATGAACGGCGGTCTGCACGATGCGTTCAACCTGTGCGAGAAGTTGAGTGCGGTGATCGCCGGCCGCGCGCCCGATTCGCTGCTCGATCGCTACGAACGCCAGCGCCGCCCGACCGCGATGGCCGAGATCCTCTCGCAAGCCGATCGCAATCGCGCCCGCATGCGCGAGCCCGATCCGGCCAAACGCCTTGCGATGCTCGCCGAGCTGCAGGCGATCACCCGCGACCGCGACCGGCTCAAAGCCCATGTGATGCGCAGCTCGATGATCGAAGGGCTGCGACAATCGCTGCAGATCGACTGACCACAAACTACCAAGAGGGCCCCCATGTACTTCGTAAAGCTGTTGACCAGCCTGGTGCTGTGCTTCGGCTTCGCCGCCAGCACGTGGGCGCAGACATTCCCCAACCGGCCGGTGAAGCTGCTGATTCCATTTCCGCCCGGCGGACCCACCGACGTGATCGGCCGGCTGCTCGCGCAGGAGTTCAGCCGCATCTGGCCGCACAACATGGTGGTCGAGAATCGCGGTGGCGCCGGCGGTTTGATCGGCACCGAAGCGGTGGCGAAAGCCGCACCCGATGGCCACACGGTCCTTCACGCCACGATGGCCGCCAATGCGGTCGCGCCGACGCTGTACGCCAAAGTGCCCTATGACACGGTGCGTGATTTCATCTATGTGGCGCCGTTCGTCAAACAGGCGAGCGTGCTGCTCATCAATTCGCGGCTTGCCCCGAACACGCTCAAGGAACTGGTCGAGTACGCGCGCAACAACAAAGGCAAGCTGACCTACGCCTCGCCCGGTATCGGCCTGTCGGGGCATCTGGGCATGGAGATGATCCTGCGGGCCACCGGCATGGAGGTGCTGCACGTGCCATACAAGGGGGCGGCGGCGGCGAGTCAGGCGGTGGTGGCGGGTGAAACCGATCTGACGCTCGACCCGATTCCGACCGCACTCAACTACATCAAATCGGGCAAGGCCAAGGCGATCGCGATCACCAGCGAGACGCGCGCTTCGCAGTTGCCCGACACGCCGACGTTGATCGAACTGGGCTACCCAGGGCTCATCGTGTCGACCTGGCAGGGCATGGCGGTTCCGGCCGGCACGCCCAAGGAGATCGTCGCGCAGCTCTACCAGGACCTGCAGCGCGTGAAGAATTCGCCCGAGGCGCGCGAGCGGTTCGCGCGGATGGGCGTGGAAGTGTTCGACATGCCGCCCGAGCAGTTCAGCCAGTTCGTGCGCGATGAATCAAGGCGCTGGGGCGAAGTGGTGAAGCAGGTCGGGGCGAAGGTCGAGTAGCTTCGCGCGCAACGACGAACCCACACGCGGTGATGACGCCATTGTGGTCCTTCGCAAACGATGCATGACGACACGCCGATACTGATCGTCGGCGGCGGGCCGGTGGGTCTGACGCTCGCAGCCGAATTGGGCTGGCGCGGCACGCCGTGCATGCTGATCGAGGAGCGCACCGCACCGACCGATCATCCCAAGGCTACGCTCCTCGGCGCGCGCTCGATGGAGTACTTGCGGCGCTGGGGCATCGCCGACGAGGTATTCGCCGCCGCGATTCCCGAGCAGCTGCCCTACTCGATCTCCTTCTCCACGCGGCTCGCGGGTCATCTGATCCATCGCATCGACGCACCGTCGATTCGCGAGACCAAGCGCCATTCCCCGGAGGTGCTCGCCCGCAACCGCGAGCTCGGCTGGTCGCCCTATTACAAGACGCAGATCGGCCAGCAGGCGCTCGAGCCGGTGCTATGGCGATTCGCCGCGCGGCAGACAGGTGTGACCCTGCATCATGGCTGGCGCTTCCTCGATTTCACCGAATCTGCCCATGGCGTCACCGCGCGCGTCATGGAGCTCGCAAGCGGCAAGGAACGAACGATTCGCGCGCGCTATCTCGTCGGTTGCGATGGCGGCACCAGCGCCGTGCGCAAGCAACTGGGGATCCGCTACAACGGCCGCGGCCAGATGCGCGCCAACGTGAGTTTCTATTTCCGCTCGACCGACTTCCTCGCCAAGCACAAGCTCGGCGTGTGCAACCTGTATTTCATCTTCACGCCAGACAGCTTCGGCCTGTTCACGGCCATCGACGGCAAAGGCGAGTGGCTGTACCAACACTACTTTCTCGACCCCGCAAAACAGACGCGCGACCTCGATGCCCGCGACGTACTGTGGCGCGCCATGGGTGTGCCGTTCGAGTTCGAGTTGCGAGCGATACAGCACTGGCATCATCACCAGTCGGTGGCCCGGCAATGGCGTTCCAACGGCGGCCGAGTGTTCCTGGCGGGTGATGCCGCGCACTTGTTCGTGCCGACCGGCGGCGTGGGAATGAACACCGGCATCGGCGATGCGATCGACCTGGGCTGGAAGCTCCATGCCATGCTTGAAGGCTGGGGCGGGGCGCGTCTGCTGGACAGCTACGAGGCCGAACGCAAACCGATCGCGGTTCGCAACAGCGTGATCTCGGCCAACAACTCCGACAAGATCGACATGGTCATGGACGAAACACCCGCGGAGATCGAGCAGGAAGGTCCGGCGGGCGACGCATTGCGAGCCACGCTACAGAAGAAGATTCGCTGGATGGCCAGGCAGTTCAACTCGGCCGGCACGCATCTGGGCTATCGCTACGTCGATTCGCCGATCGTCATCGCCGACGGCACCCCCGAGCCACCCGACGATTTCACCCAGGTCGTGCCCAGCACCTGGCCGGGTTCGCGCGCGCCGCACGCGTGGCGGTCCGATGGCAGCACCACGCTCGATTGGTTCGGACGCGACTTCGTTCTGGTGCGCTCGCGGACAGACGCACCCGATGCAACGCCGATTCGCGAGGCCGCGCATCGTGCGGGTGTACCGCTGCGCGACATCACCGTTCACGAACCGGTCGTCGAGCGACTGTTCGAGCGGGCGCTCACCCTGGTGCGGCCCGACGGCCACGTTGCCTGGCGCGGCGACACGCTGCCGCACGACTGCGATACGTTGATCGATCGCGTGCGCGGTGCATGAAAGCTTCAACCGGTTCGCGGACGTTGATGCCGGTCATACGAGATCCGGACTACGAGGGACATCATGAAACGTCGCACCTTCCTATCCGGTGTCACCGCAGCGGCGGCGCTGTCGGGCAGTGCCTCGCTGCACGCTCAAGGCGCTGGCAGTGCGAGCAGGACGTTCGTGCTGGTGCACGGCGCATGGCATGGCGGCTGGTGCTGGGTGCGCGTGGCCGATCGCCTGCGTGCCGCGGGTCACCGCGTGTTCACGCCGACGCTGAGCGGCCTGGGCGAGCGCGCACATCTGCCGCTGGCTCCCATTACGCTGGATACGCACGGCCTGGACGTCGCCAACGTAATCACCTGCGAAGAGCTCGATCAGGTCGTGCTGGTCGGGCACAGCTACGGCGGAATCGTCATCACCAAGGCGCTGGAGCGGATCGGTGCCCGTGTCGCGCAGCTGGTGTATCTCGATGCGATCGTGCTGCAGGACGACCAATCGTGGTCGAGCCATCACTCGCCCGAATTGCGCGCGCAGCGGGCGCGGTGGATGGCCGAGTTCAACGGCGGCTGGCCGGTTCCCAAGGCCGCGGGGTTCGGCGTACTCGATGCGCGCGATCAGGCGTGGGTCGACCGGCGCCTGACTCCTCAACCGGGCGGGCCCTATACCGGCACCGTGCGGCTGACCGAGCGCTGGCGCGCACTGCCCAGGACGTTCATCGATTGCACCCAGCCGAAGCTGGCAGCGATCAATCCCTATCGCCAAGCTGTGCGCAAGGATCCGTCATGGCGTGTACTGGAGATCGCCACTGGGCACGACGCGATGGTCAGCGCGCCGGCCGAACTGGCTGCGATGCTCGCCAGCATCTAGTGTCGTGCGGCAGAAATTCGCTGAACAGGAGCGATCCGCCATGCAGCGTTCCACCGATCGCGTCCTGATCGCCGGCGCCGGGCCGGTCGGCGCGACCGCGGCCCTTGCGTTGGCGCAACGCGGCGTGCCGGTCACGGTGTTCGAGAAGCGCCATGAGCGCAACACCGCCTCCAAGGCCTCGACCTTTCATCCACCCACTATCGAGATCTGGGATCGACTCGGTGTCGCCGATGAACCGCTCGCTCGCGGCCTCAAAGTGCGCACGATCGCGTTCCTCGATCGGGACACAGGACTCGCCGCGCGCTTCGATCTGGGCGTCCTCTCTGATCAAACGCGGTTTCCGCACCGGCTGCACTTCGAACAGCCCGAGCTGACGCGCGTGATGCTCGAGAAGCTCGCGACCTACCCGAACGCGCAGATCCGCTTTGATCACGAGGTGCTCGGTGCCTGCACGATCGGATCACATGCGGTACTGAGAGTGCGTTCGGCGCACGGCGAGCACGACGAGCGTGGGGCGTTCGCCATTGGCGCCGACGGCGCGTGGAGCGCAGTGCGCGAGTCGTTGGGCATCGCGTTCGAGGGCGCGGACTACACCCACCGCGTGCTGCGGGTGATGACACCGCTCGATCTGACCACGCTCGATCCGGACTACGCGCCGGTCTCTTACATCTATGCGGGCGATCGCTCGGCCAGCCTTCTTGCCGGGCGCGACAACTGGCGCGTGGTGATCCGCATAGCCGACGACGTCGATGACACACGCGCACTCAGCGATGCATTCATCGCCGAGCAAGTGCGGGAGTTTCTGCCGTTGGGTAATCGCACGCTACCGGTGGTATTTCGCGACATCTACGGCGCGAGCCGTCGCGTAGCTACGGCGTACTACGCGGGGCGCGTCGCGTTGTGCGGCGACGCCGCACACTTGACCAACACCCGTGGCGGCATGAACATGAACTGCGGTATCCACGACGCAATCGTGCTCGCCGAGAGCGTCGTAGCGGCGCTGGAGGGCGCCGATCCGATAGCAAAGCTTGCTGCCTATGCTGCCGATCGCCGTACGGTGGCGCTCGACAAGTTGATCCCACGCAGCGATCGCAATGTCTCTGCCGGACATGAACGCCTGGCTGAGATGTGCGCCATCGCCGCCGACCGTGAACGCGCCCACGCATACCTGATGACCACCACCATGCTCGATATCGCGCCGCGCACATCAACCTCTGGAGAGCGACCATGACTACGAGCGGACTGACCGTTGCCACCCTGGACGCCAAGCGCGTCGGCATCGTCACCCCGCCGGCGAATCCGACGGTGGAGCCGGAATTGCGCGCGCTGATGCCGGCAGACATCGCGATGTACACGACCCGCCTTCCGGTATTTCCGGGCGATCTGCAGGAGCGCACCGCGCGCTATGCGAGCGGCTACGCGCCGGCGCTCGCCAGCTTCGGCAATTTGCGGCTCGATGCGCACTACATCGCGATGACCGGCGCTTCCTATGGTCTCAAGATCGACGGCGATCGCGCTCTGACGCAGCAGCTCTCCGTCCACGCCAACGCGCCGGTGTGGACCGCCAGCCTCGCGATCGCCGAAGCATTGCAGGCGCTGCAAGCCAATTCGGTCGTGCTGATCTCGCCGTATCCGCAGTGGCTCACCGAACGGGCGATCGCCTACTGGGAAAGTGCTGGGCTGCGCGTGCATCAGGTGATCAAGTTCGGCGAAGAGTTTCGCGCCTACCAGCTCACCGACGCTGAAGTTGCCGAGCGGCTATCGAGCGTGCAACCGCCGCCGGGCAGCGCCATCGTGATGAGCGGCACCGGCATGATGAGTCTGCGCGTGATCGCTGCAATGCGCGCGCAGATCGCGGCACCGGTGTTGTCGTCGAACCTGTGCGGGGCGTGGCAGCTGCTGAAGGCGATCGGCGCGCCGGCATCGCCGGCGCTGGAGCTGGTCGCGCCGCAACTTGCGCGAACACTCGCCCGATAATCCACGTCATCAATCCGGAGGTGTCATGCTGCGTCGAATGGGGTTGTTCGTGCTGCTCGCAGCGCTGCCGTTGCTTGGGATCGCACAATCGGGCTATCCGACGCGACCAGTCAAACTGGTCGTGCCATTTGCGCCCGGTGGCGCGACGGATCTGGTCGGGCGGCTGCTCGCGCAGAAACTCACCGAGTCACTCAAGCAGCAAGTAGTGGTCGAGAACCGGGGCGGGGGCGGTTCGACCGTCGGCACCGAACTCGTAGCCAAGTCGGCGCCCGACGGCTACACGCTGGTGATGGCCGCCAACACCTCGATGTCGACCGCGCCGCTGCTTTACCCGAAGCTCGCCTATCGACCGCTGGAGGACTTCGCTCACGTCGCGCGCATCGGCACCTTTCCGAACGGCTTCGTGGTGCGCGCCGATCATCCAGCCAGATCGCTTGCCGAACTGCTGGCGATGTCCAAGTCCAAGCCCGGCGGCGTCTCGTACGGCTCGGCCGGACAAGGTTCGGCCGGCCATCTCACCGGCGAACTGCTCAAGTCGATGTCAGGCGCAAATCTGGAGCACGTGCCGTACAAGGGCACCGGACCGGCAACGACCGACCTGCTCGGTGGTGCGATCGAAGCGATGTTCGACGGCATGCCGACTGCGACGCAGAACGTACGCGCGGGCAAGGTTCGCTTGTTGGCCGTATCCGGCAGCGATCGGCTGGCGACGTTTCCCGACGTGCCGACCATGAACGAGGTCGTGCCTGGCGCGATTGGTGTGGCGTGGTTCGGTGTCTCGGCGCCAGCGCAGACGCCCACGTCGATCGTGAAGCTGCTGGAACAGGAGGTGATTCGTGCCGTGCGCTCGGACGATGTGCGCGCCAAGCTCTCCGATATCGGCATGACTCCGGGGCCGCTGTCCTCTGCCGAGTACGCCGCGTACATCGCCGCCGAGACGAAGAAGTGGGCCCCGGTGGTGGCCTCGGCCAAAGTGCGCATCGAGTAGCCGTCGCGCCGTTCGCATCGCGCAGTCCCCGGCGCGCCCATCACCATCGCACTGACGACAACGAGCGCGAATTCACCACCGCCGCCATGCCCTCCTCCGCTCACGACCAACTCGTGCCGATTCTGCGCTGGCTGTTCGGCTCGAACCTGCTGGAACGCGAAGACGTCGTGCGCAAGGCGCGGCACTTGCTGCTGGACACGATCGGTTGCGCGCTTGCCGGCCTGGAGGCTCCAGTGCTGCGTGCGCAACGACAGCTGCTGCACAACGAGCAACCCGGAACGTTCACGTGCGCACCGGATGCGGCCGGCGTCAGTGCCCCCGCGGCGAGCGAGTTGCTCGCCACCGCAGCGGTCTGGGATGAGGCCTGCGAAGGGCTGGCCCGAGCGCACGGCCGGCCCGGAGTGGGGGTCATCGCAGCCTGCCTGCCGCTTGCTGTCCACCTGAAACGATCGTTAGGCGAGCTGCTAGCCGCACTCATCACCGGGTACGAGGTCGGCGCGCGCATGGGCGAGTGGTTGCGCATTCGCCCGGGCATGCATGTCGATGCCGGCTGGCCGGCACTAGGTGTCGCGGCGGCAGTCGCTCGCCTGCAGCGACGCTCCGCCGACGAAGCGCTCGCGGCGATCGAGATCGCGGCGTGTCAGATCCCGTTCGGCCTGTATGCCCCGGTCCGCGCCGGCGCCAATGCACGCAACATATATCTGGCGCACGCCTGCGCACTTGGGCTGCAGGCTGCGCGCGCCGCCGCCAGCGGCATGGATGCGCCGCAGACGGCTCTCGGTGAATACGCTCGCATTGCACTGGGCCTCGATCCGGAGTCGGCGCGTCTGGCCCCGGCCGGTGAGTTCCTGATCCTGGAGAGCTATCTCAAGCCGTTCGCGTCGGTCCGCCATGTCCACTACGGCGCGACCGCCGCGCTGGCGTTGCGTGAGCGCTTGTACGCGCGACTGGCCGAAATCGAGTCGATCGAGCTGGCGATCTATCAGGAGGCGCTCACCTACTGCGGCAATCGCGATCCGCAGACGCCCATCGCCGCGCAATTCAGCCTGTCGTTCGGCCTGGCCAGCGCCTTGCGCTTCGGCGAGTTGAGCCCGGCGGTCTATCGCGACGATCGCTTTCTTGAGGCCGGAATGCGGCGGCTCGAGCAACTCGTGACGATCATCCCTGATCCGGATCGAACGGCACGCAATGTACGCGGTGCAACGCTGACGGTGCAGCTGCCGAACGAAACGCTCAAGACCGAGGTCGATAGCGTCAAAGGCGATCGTGGCGATCCGCTCGATGCCGAAGCGGTCCGTGCGAAGTTTTTCGGTTACGTGCCCAAGCGCCTCGATCAAGCTGTTGCGACACGCTTCGTCGACGCCGTCCTGGACGGCGACACGAACCAGTCCACGGCCGCTTTGTGGGCAATGCTTCAGTTCGCCTGAGCCGTTTCGCGACGATTATCGCCGCGACGACTGTCACCACTTGGCGCGTGGGTTGCACCAGTTGTTACCCGCGCACCCTGGCATCGATCGATTCCGCCCCCTAGATTTTGCGGCGTCGCGATTCACGCGACCCACGATCGCATTCAAAGGGGAACTCGATGCATCACGCACTGGCGAACCGCGCCTGGATTCTGTTGCTGCGTGCGTTTGTATTCGTCCTCGGGGCGATTGGTTTCGGGCTGATGCTGGTGCCGTTCGTCGGCGGATAGCCGCACCCCGCCTCGCCGACCGTGCAATGACGCCGCTCGTCGATCGAGGGGTTGCGCGGTCGAGTTCTCCGCGACTAAATGCACGGCATCGAGGTGACGCTGCAGTGCACGAACGTGACAATGCACGCATGCGGCTTACTGCTTGACAGTTTGCATCGAGCCGCAGTGCGTTGGCGCGTTCTAGACTCCTCCTCGTACGTACTGCGCGCCATTGATCTTCGTCCGAGACAGATCGGGCATGCGCAACGGAGGATCGCGATGGAAACGCTCGACGGCAAGCTGATTCTCACCCTCGTCATCGTGGTTGCGCTGCTCATGTTGAGCGGCCTGATCGTCGTCTGAAGCGGCTGTACCCCGATCCTGCATCCGCGCGCGAGCGTTCACACCGCGCGCCAACCACCCGCCGGCCAGTACTTCTTCTCTAGCAGCGTGCCCCACCGGTTGTTGTAGGGGTGCACCTCGCG
>CADEDU010000013.1:0-39977 GCA_902826155.1 uncultured beta proteobacterium | reverse complement strand
GCGGTGCGCGTATCGATCAGCACCACCGATGTCGGCGCCAGCGCCGCGAGCTCAGCCGTCGACATCTGCCGCACCTGGGGAAACTCGCTGCGCACCTTCGTGAGGATGGTGGGCCAGTCGAGCTTGCCGAACGGCCACCACGCAACAAGCAGCGGCACACTTGCCAGCAAAGCGATCAGACGCGTGGCGATTCGTTTCATCTCGGACGGCGGGAGGGTGTCATGGCTATCCTATCGCATGGTCAAACTCGGCATCGACCTCGGCGGCACCAAGATCGAAGGCATCGCGCTCGACGAGCATAGCGCCGAGCTGTGCCGCCTGCGCGTGGCGACGCGGGCCGATCAAGGCTACGCGCACATCCTCGAACGCGTGACGCACGTCTATCGAGCGTTGATTGCGAAAGTCGGCGCCGGCGATCACACGCTTGGAATCGGCACGCCGGGTGCACTGTCGCGGCGGAGCGATCTGTTACGCAACTCCAACACCGTCGCACTCAATGGCAAGCCGCTCGCGCAAGATCTCGCACGCCTGCTCGGTCGTCCATTCACGCTCGCCAACGATGCAAACTGCTTCGCGCTGGCCGAGGCGCGGCTCGGGGCGGCGCGGGGCGCGTCGATCGCCTTCGGCGTGATCATGGGCACAGGCTGCGGCGGTGGACTCATCGTCGACGGACGCGTACATGTGGGGCGCCTGGCGATCGGCGGCGAATGGGGACACATGTCGATCGATCCAGATGGCCCGCCTTGTTATTGCGGCCAGCGCGGCTGCGTCGAAACGTTCATCAGCGGCTCTGGAATCGAAGCACGTCACGCTGAGCGCACCGGCGCACGGTGCAGCGCGATCGACATCGTGGCCGGCTTTCGCCAAGGCGACGAGGCCTGCGTCGCGACGATGAGCGTGTTCTTCGATCGGTTCGGCCGCGCGCTCGCCAACCTGATCGATGTCCTCGATCCCGACGTGGTCGTGCTGGGTGGCGGGCTGTCCAACATCGATGAGCTGTACACGCTTGGCGTGGACGCGGTGTGCCGCCAGGTGTTCGCCGATGCTTTCGATACCCCTATCGTGCGTCATACCCTCGGCGATTCCGCCGGTGTGATTGGTGCGGCGTTGATCGGCCGCTGAACCGCACGCTCGTGGTGCATCGCGCCTGATTGGCGCGTCTCCCGCAGGCTGCCGAAGCACTTCACGCGGCGCGACTGCGCTTCGCACAACTTCATATGTGAGACATCGAGCGGTAATCGCGGCGTGCGAGCCTGCGTGGCGGCTGCGGATTCGCCTTCAGGCTGCGAATTCATTGCCCACCAGTGAATCCCGAGGGGCAATAAATAGTTGACCGAACAGTCAGTAACTCGGTACATTACTGACCGGTCAGTTATTTAATCGGATTGCATCGTGGCACAGCATCCAGCCAAAGCCCCGTCGCCCACCAGCGCCGAGCCCCGTTGGGAACGTCGCAAGCAGGCCCGCCCGGCGGAACTGGCGTTGGCCGCGCTGGAGCTGTTCGTCGAAAAGGGCTTCGCCGCTACCCGGCTGGACGATGTGGCCGCACGCGCTGGTGTAAGCAAAGGCACGCTTTACCTGTACTTCGACAGCAAGGAAGCGCTGTTCAAGTCGGTGGTGCGCGAGAGCATCGTACCGGCGATGGTGGAAGCCGAAGACATGCTGGCGCAGCACAACGGCTCGGCCGAAGAAGCGCTCGAGTCGCTGTTCTGGGAGTGGTGGCATCGCATCCTGTCGACGCCGCTCGGTGGCATTCCAAAGCTGATGCTCGCCGAGTCGCGCAACTTCCCCGAGATCGCCGACTTCTATCACCGCGAAGTCATTCAGCGCGGCACCGATCTGATTCGCAGCGTGATCGCACGCGGCGTGAAGCGCGGCGAGTTTCAGCCTCTGAATCTCGACTACGTCGCGCACGTGGTGATCGCACCGATGGTGATGCTCGCGGTGTCACGCCATTCCGTCGATTTCTGCGGTCGGGAGAATCGCGATCCGCTCGAGTTCGTGCGCACCCACGTGGAGATGATGCTGGCAGGGCTGCGCCATTACGGCGAGCGTGCTGTGCGCGACCGTGAACGGCTCCGCGCATTGGCCCCTGGCCGCCCGCGATCGCTGCCGGCCAAACGCACCGCAACGAGCGGACGCTCGCCGCGTCCACGCGCCGGCGGCAAGCAACGAAAGGAATCGCGATGACACGACGTAACCTCGCCGTGCTGCTTCCGCTGTTTTCACTGGTCATGATCGGCTGTACCAAGCCCGAGCCGCAACCAGAAGCGGTGCGACCGGTGCTCAGCAGCATCGTGAAGCCCGCGGCGGCGGCAGGCATCGGTGCCGCCTATGCAGGTGAGGTGCGCGCTCGCTACGAGAACGATCTGGCTTTTCGCATCGGCGGCAAGGTCGTTGCGCGCCAGGTCGAAGTCGGCACGATGGTCAAGCGCGGACAGGTGCTCGCGCGTCTCGACCCCCAGGATGTGCGGCTGCAGGCCGACAGTGCGCAGGCGCAACTGGCGTCGGCCGAAGCCGAACTCACCTGGGCTCGCGCGGAAGTGGAACGCTATCGCATGCTGCGCGAGAAGAATTTCGTCAGCGCCGCGGTGCTCGATCAAAAGCAGCAGGCGTTCGACGCCGCCCAGGCGCGCACCCGCCAGATGCGCGCACAGCTGGCGGTGTCGCAAAACCAATCGACCTACGCCACGCTGGTGGCCGAGAGCGACGGCGTCGTCACCGCGGCAAATCTGGAACCCGGTCAGGTGGTCGCCGCAGGCCAGGCCGTGCTGCGCGTAGCACGGCCGAGCGAGAAGGAAGTGCTGATCAACGTGCCCGAGGGTCGCATCGAGGAACTGCGTCGCGCCACCAATCTGGCCGTGATGCTGTGGAGTGACCCGAACCGACGTTATGCGGCACGACTGCGCGAACTCGCGCCGAACGCCGATGCGACCACGCGCACGTTCAACGCGAAGATCACGGTATTGCAACCCGACGACGCGATCAAGCTCGGCATGACCGCCAACGTCCTGCTCGGCAATGACACGACGATCTCCCGCATCATAGTGCCGCTCAGCGCGATCGGCGATCGCGACGGCAAGCCGGTCGTGTGGGTGATCGATGCCAAGACGCTGCAGGTCCAGCCCCAATCGGTGCAGATCGGCGCCTACCGCGAAGACGGCGCCATCCTCGAGCAAGGGCTGGCCGGCGGCGAACGGATCGTGATCGCCGGAGTACACAAGCTGCTGCCCGGGCAGACGGTGCGACTGGCGAGCGACGCCGAACGCGAGCGTTTCATCGGCGCGAGCAGGCAACCGATCGGCGGCGCGATTCCGACCAGCGCGAATTCCTCCAACCCGAGTTCCTCCAGCCTCGGCGGCGTCGGTCCGCAGACATCAACCGTCGTCCGCCTCGTCAACTAGCGCATGGCCACGGTGACCGCATGAGCCAGTTCAACCTGTCGGATTGGGCGCTGCGCCACCGCTCGATCGTGCTGTATCTGATGATCGCGATCGGCGTGATCGGTGCGCTGTCGTACACCCAGCTCGGGCAGTCGGAGGATCCGCCGTTCACCTTCAAGATCATGCTGATCCGCACGGTCTGGCCGGGTGCCACCGCGCGTGAAGTCGAGCAGCAGCTCACCGACAAGATCGAGAAGAAGCTGCAGGAGACGCCGCACGTCGATCGCATCATGAGCTCGTCGAAGCCGGGCGAGTCGATCGTGTTCTTCTTCATCAAGGACTCGGCGCCGGCCAACGAGGTCGCCAACGTCTGGTATCAGGTTCGCAAGAAGCTGGGCGACATCCGCGGCCAGCTTCCGAACGGCATCCAGGGCCCGTTCTTCAACGACGAGTTCGGTGATGTGTACGGCAACATCTACGCGCTGGCCGGCCGCGATTTCGGTCACGCCGATCTGAAGCGCTACGCCGAGCGAATCCGTGCCGAACTGTTGCGCGTGCCCGACGTGGCCAAAGTGGAATTCTTCGGCGAACAAGACGAGCGCATCTTCATCGAACTGTCGAGCGCCAAGATGGCGACGCTGGGCGTGGACGTCGCCACCATCATGAGCGCGCTCGCGTCTCAGAACGCCATCTCCGCAGCCGGCGCGTTCAACACCGCATCGGATCGGATCTTCCTGCGCCCCAGCGGCGACTTCGATTCGGTCGAAGCCGTGCGCGAAACCAACATCCGCGCGGCCGGTCGTGTGTTCCGGCTGGGCGACGTTGCCGAGGTCTCACGCGGCTATGTCGATCCGCCGCAATCGGCGATGCGCTTTCGCGGCGAGCCGGCATTCGGCATCGGCGTGTCGATGGCCAAGGGCGGCGACATCATCGCTCTGGGTCGCAACCTCGCCGAGGCAACCCGGCGCATCGAGCGCGAGTTGCCGATCGGGCTGGAACTGAACGAGGTGTCGAATCAGCCGATCGCCGTCCAGCGCTCGATCAACGAGTTCGCGCAGTCGCTCGCCGAAGCGATCCTGATCGTGCTCATCGTGAGTTTCTTGTCGCTGGGCCTGCGCACCGGGGTCGTCGTGGCATTGTCGATTCCGCTGGTGCTCGCTGCGACGTTCATCTGCATGCGCATCTTCGACGTGGGCCTGCACAAGATCTCGCTCGGCGCGCTGGTCCTGGCCCTTGGCCTGCTGGTCGACGACGCGATCATCGCGGTGGAGATGATGGCCCGCAAAATGGAACAGGGCTGGGAGCGCGCGCGCGCAGCGAGCTTTGCCTACACCTCGACGGCGATGCCGATGCTCTCAGGCACACTGGTCACGGCGGCGGGCTTCCTGCCGATCGCCACGGCGCAGTCGGCCACCGGCGAGTACACGCGCTCGATTTTCCAGGTGAACATCATCGCGCTGCTGCTGTCGTGGTTCGCTGCGGTGGTGTTCATCCCGTATCTGGGCTACAAGCTCCTGCCCGATCTGGGTCGGCAGCCGCAGCGCCAGTCATGGTGGCAGCGCCTGACGCGCATGGCCTCGCGTCGTTCAAGTGCGCGCCAATCGAACGATACGGCGCGCGCAGTCGATGATCCCGGCGCCGTTGTCCGGCACGGGCACGATGACACCGAGGCCGCGGTCTACCAGACGCGATTCTTTCGCGCGTTTCGAGTGTTGGTGACGTGGTGCGTCGATCACCGCTGGCTGGTGATCGTCACGACCATCGCCCTGTTCGCACTATCGATCTTCGGCTTCGGGTTCGTGCAGCAGCAGTTCTTTCCCAACTCGACGCGACCGGAACTGCTGGTGGAACTGCGCCTGAGTCAAGGGGCTTCCTACTGGGCGAGTGAACGCGCGGTGAAGCAGATCGAAACGCGCCTGGCGCAGGAGCCGGGCATCGAGCAGTTCGTCGCGTATGTGGGGTCCGGCAGCCCGCGTTTCTACTTGCCACTCGATCAACAGCAGCCCAGCGCGAACTTCGCTCAGTTCGTGATCCTCACCACCGGCATCGAAGCGCGCGAACAGCTACGTACCCGGCTGATCAAACTGTTCGACGAGGAGTTCCCGGAGCTGCGCGCCTCGATCAACCGGCTGGAGAACGGTCCGCCGGTGGGATTTCCGGTGCAGTTCCGCGTCTCGGGTCCGGAGATTCCTGCGGTGCGGGCCATTGCTGAGAAGGTCGCCGCGGTGATGCGCGAGAACCGCAATCTAGCCAACGTGCAGTTCGACTGGGACGAGCAGAGCAAGGTGGTCCGGCTGGAGATCGATCAGGCCAAGGCGCGGCTGCTCGGGGTGTCGTCGCAGGACGTCGCGACGTTCCTGCAGACCGCGATCAACGGCGTGAGCGTCACGCAGTTCCGCGAGCGCGATCAGTCGATCGAAGTGCTGCTGCGTGGCGCGGCTGCCGAGCGCGCGCAGGTGTCGATGCTCGCCGATCTGTCGATGCCCACCCGCGCGGGCAAGAGCGTGCCGGTCACCCAGCTCGCGCGCATCGACTACGGTCACGAGGAAGGCGTGGTGTGGCGACGCGACCGGCTGCCGACGATGACGGTACGCGCCAACGTCTATGGCGACATCCAGGCCCCGACCGTGACCAGCCAGATCGAGCCCGCGCTGCAACCGCTGCGCGCCGAGTTGCCGTTCGGCTATCGCATCGACACCGGCGGCGCCGTGGAGGATTCGGAGCGAGGCCAGGCATCGGTGCAGGCAGGCATGCCGTTGTTCGTGGTGGTCGTTCTCACTGTGCTGATGCTGCAACTCAAGAGCTTTCAGCGGGTGTTGCTAGTGGTGCTGACCGCTCCGCTGGGTCTGATCGGCGTGACCGCGTTCCTGCTGCTGTTCGACAAGCCGTTCGGATTCGTCGCGATGCTGGGCACGATCGCGCTCACCGGCATGATCATGCGCAACTCGGTGATCCTGGTCGATCAGATCGACCAGGACATCGGCGATGGCCGCACGCCGCGCCAAGCCACGATCGAGGCCACGGTGCGACGCCTGCGTCCGATCGTGCTCACCGCCCTGGCGGCGGTCATCGCCATGGTGCCGCTGTCACGCAGTGCGTTCTTCGGACCGATGGCCGTGGCGATGATGGGCGGGCTGGTGGTTGCCACCGCGCTGACGTTGCTTTACCTGCCCGCGCTGTATGCGGCATGGTTCAGGGTTCCACGGGGGGCGTGATGCTAAACTTCCTCGCCAGCAATGCGGCTTTCACGGCCTCCGCTGTTTGCATCGCATCCGTTCAATTTCCTGGCTTCGCCCCGCTCCGCGTGCATCAGCGCCCCGATCGCGCACCGTCCTCGCGGAACACGAAACAACCGGGCATCGGTTCGGGAAGACACCCCTCCAACTCGCCATCCGCTCCTTGACCATGGACATCGAACGCGCCCGCTACAACATGATCGAGCAGCAGATCCGCACCTGGGAGGTGCTGGACCAGTCGGTGCTCGATCTGCTCTATGTCGTTCGCCGTGAGGAGTTCGTGCCCTCCGCGTACCGGGCGCTGGCTTTCTCCGATCTGGAGATTCCGCTCGGCACCGATCCGGGCGAGCGCATGATGTTTCCGAAGATCGAAGCGCGGATCCTGCAGGAAGTCGCGCCGAAATCCTCCGACAAGGTGCTCGAGGTTGGCGCGGGATCGGGCTACATGGCCGCGCTGCTCGGCGCCCGGGCGCGCGAGGTGACGAGCATCGAGGTCAATCCGCGGCTCAAGGATCTGGCGGCAAGCAATCTCGACAAGACCGGGGTCGACAACGTTACTGTCGAGCTGGGCGACGGCGCGCGCGGTTGGGCCGCCAAGGCACCTTATGACGTCATCGTGCTGTCGGGCTCGGTGCCACTCCTGGCGCAATCGCTGTTCGAGCAACTGGCCCCGGGCGGACGGCTGTTCGCGGTGATCGGCGATCCGCCGGTGATGGCGGCACGGCTGGTCACGTGCATGCGGCCCGGCTCGTTCAACTCGATCGATCTGTTCGAAACCGTGCTCGCGCCGTTGAAGAACGCACCCCAGCCGCAGCGGTTCAGGTTTTGAGCGTTCACGAGCCCGCATAACGCACGATTACATCAAGCAATCGATTCCCGCGTCTTCGCGCATGGCCGCATGACCAACATCTCCCCGCAGCAATTGAGCCAATGGCTCGCCGACGCGGCGCGGCCGAAACCGCTGCTGCTCGACGTGCGCGAGCCCTGGGAGTGGGAGATTTGTCGAATCGCAAATTCGATCCACGTTCCCATGCGGACAATTCCGGGTCGACTTGCCGAATTGCAGGCGGCTGGCCCGACGGTGGTGATCTGCCATCACGGCGGGCGCAGCATGCAGGTTGCGCACTTTCTCGAGCATCAAGGCTTCGAGCAGTTGTTCAACCTGGCCGGTGGCGTGCACGGCTGGTCGCAGACCGTCGATCCGGACATGCCGCGCTATTGAGAGCCGCTGACCTTCTTGACAGGGAAGCCCCCAAACCCTGACATCCATTCCCTCCGACCGCCGTTCAGCCGGAGGACTCGAGTAAGAAATCCCATGAACGTCCCTCGCCTGCTCGCCGCGCTTACCTCGTGCACCCTTGGTGCGCTGTCGCTCGCAATGCCCGCGCACGCGGAGGATCTGCTGCAGGTGCTGCGTGCGGCGCAAGCGACCGATGCGCCCTTCACCGCGGCGCGCTTCGCCTATCAAGCGGCGCGCGAACGGCCACGACAGGGGTTGGCCGGGCTGTTGCCCGCTGCGAATGCCACGGCGAACACGACCTGGAACGACGTGAACGCGCGTACCACCGAGCGCGAGTTCTCGTTCAACAGCCACGGCTACGCGTTCACGCTCAATCAGCCGCTGTACCGGCCGCAGAACTGGATCGTCTACAAGCAGAGTGAACTGCAGGAACAGCAGGCCGAGATGGTGTTCCGTCAGGCCGGTCAGGATCTGACCACGCGCACCGCGCAGGCCTACTTCGACGTGCTCGCCTCCCAGGATTCGCTCGCGTTCATCCGCGCGCAGAAGATCGCCATCTCCGAGCAACTGGCGCAGGCCAAGCGCAACTTCGAGGTCGGTACCGCCACCATCACCGACACCAACGAGGCGCAAGCACGATTCGATCTGGCCACCGCGCAGGAAATCGCCGCCGAGAACGATCTGGAAATCCGTCGCCGTGCGCTCGCTCAGATCACCGGGCTGCGTTACGAGAATCTGGTGCCACTGCGCGCCGATGCGGCTATTCCGGGTGCGCAGCCCAACGACATGAACAACTGGGTCGAGTCGGCCACGACCAACGCCTTCACGGTGCGTGCGCAGGACCTGGCGCTGGAGATCGCCCGCCGCGAGATCGATCGCAACCGCTACGCGCACTATCCCACGCTCGACCTGGTCGGCTCCCACTCGCGCAATATCGGCGGCAATGCGGCCAACACCGGCATCCGCACCGACACCATCATCAACGCGGTCGGGTTGCAACTCGCCGTGCCGATCTTCACCGGCGGTGTGACCGAGTCGCGCGTACGCGAATCCGTTCAACTGCGCGAGAAGGCCCTGGCCGATCTCGACAACGTCAAGCGCATCGCCGAGTTTGCCAGCCGCCAGTCGTTCCTCGGCCTGTCGAACGGCCTGGCACAGGTGCGCGCGCTCGAACAGGCGCTCAAGTCGAGCGAGACCGCGCTCGCCTCGAACAAGCTCGGTTACGAAGTCGGCGTTCGCATCAACATCGATGTGCTCAACGCGCAGCAGCAGGTGTTCCAGACCAAGCGCGACTTGTCCAAGGCTCGCTACGACACCATCATGAACGGCCTGCGACTCAAGGCGGCCGGCGGTGCGCTGAACGAAGAAGACATCATCGCGATCAACGGGTTGCTGGGAAACAACTAGGCGCGGCGCGCCTCGATCAGCCGCTCGCACAGCGCCAGCGTGCGTTGCGTTGCCCCGGCATGCTGCGTACAGAATGCGCGCCCGCGTTCCCCCATCTGCATCCGCGCTGCGGGTTCCGCCAACAATCGTTTCGCCTGGGTCAGCATCTGCGCGGCATCGTCGACTTGGATTGCCGCCCCGGCCTCGATCGCCAGCGTGGCCGCTTCGGCGAAATTGAAGGTTGAAGGGCCGATCAATACCGGCGTGCCGGCCGCACACGCCTCGATCAGATTCTGCGCACCGAACGGCAGCAGACTACCGCCGATGAATGCCAACTCCGAGGCTCGGTAGTAAGCAGCCAGTTCGCCCATCGAATCACCGATCGCGATCGGGCAGTCGGCACCCACCGGCTCGTTCGCGCTGCGTCGTGCAAAACGCAGTCCTCGCGCACGCACCAGTTCGCACACGGCATCGAATCGCTGGGGATGGCGCGGCACGATCACCAGCAGTGCCTGCGGCATCGGCTGGCGTGCCAGTGCATCCAGAATCAGCGCCTCCTCGCCATCGCGCGTGCTCGCCGCCAGCACGGCGGGGCGCGTGCCGTAGAGCGCGCGCAGAGCGTCGGCCCGCGCCGCCGTGTCGGGCGGAACTGGCACGTCGAACTTGAGATTGCCGGTCACCACGACATCGCGCGCGCCCAGGCTTCGCAGCCGATCGGCATCGTCGTTCGATTGCGCGCCGATCGCATCGAGCGTGCCGAACATCTGGCGTGCGAGCGCTTCGATCCGCCCGTAGCCTCGCGCCGACTTGGGTGACAGCCGCGCGTTCGCCAGCAGCACCGGGACGTGTTCACGCCGGCACTGCCGCACCAGAGTCGGCCATACCTCCGTTTCCATGATCACGCCGAGCGCGGGTCGGTAGTGACGCAGGAAGCGGCGCACCGCACAGTTCAGGTCGTACGGCAGCCAGGCGTGGATCGCATCGGGATACAACTCACGCGCGGCGGCGCGTCCGGTCGCCGTCATGCTGGTGACGAGCAGCGGGCGATCGGGATAGCGCGCACGCAGCGCGCGAACCAGCGGCTGCGCGGCGCGCGTCTCACCCAGCGACACCGCGTGCACCCAGATCACCCCTTGCCGCGGTGCGCCCGCATGCAGCCCGAAGCGCTCGCCGATCGCTTCGCGATAGAGCGGTTCGGCCCGGCCGCGCCACCACAGTCGCAGCGGCAACAACGGCAGGATCGCGAACCACGCCAGCCGATACAGCACCCGCAGCACGAGCGCCACGATCTCAGTGCCGCGGTTCGGCGATCACGTTCGACAATGCCGTGTCGACATCATCGATGCTGATCGCATGCTCGCGGCCGTCGCACACGACGATGCGGCCGCTGCCGACCGGTCCGGTGAGCGCCGGGTTGGTCGCAGTGAACACCGCGACGGTCGGGACTTCGAGCGCCACGGCCAGATGAAGCAGCCCGGTATCGACACCGATGACCGCGCGCGCACCGCCAATCACGGCCGCAAGCCGATCGAGCGCGAGGCGTTCGGGTATGACGGCGCGATCGATACCCTGCGCGATGCGCTGGCTGCGCTCCTGTTCGCTCGCCGCCCCATGGGGGAGCACCACGCCCAACTCTCGCGCGCTCAATCGCGCCGCAAGCGCCCGCCAGCTTTCCTCGCGCCACTGCTTGGCGGGGCGCGCGGTGCCGTGCAGCAGCACGACGTAGGGATGTTCGGCTCCAGCCACGGCAGCGCCACTCGGACGCAGTCCGTAGTGCGGCGGGCCATCGAGCGAGTAGCCCAACGCCATCGCGGCCAGCGAACGATTACGCTCGACAGCGTGCATCGACCGTGGCACGTGATAGGTAGTTTCGTAGAACCGCGCCGCCACGCTCTCACGTGCGGTGTCCTTGCTGAAGCCGACGTGCTCGCCTCTGGCGAAACTGGCAATCAGCGCGCTCTTGGCCAGCCCCTGCGTATCGATCACGTGATCGTAGGGCCGCTGCGCGAGCTGACGGCGCAGCGTGCGGATTTCGCTCCAGGTGTGGCTGCGCAGCAGCCCTCTGCGCCAGCGCCTGACCGCCACCGGGATCACGTGATCGACACCGGGGTGCAGCGCAACCATCGGCTCGTACGCCTCTTCGACGGCCCAATCGACGATTGCCTGCGGATAGCGCCTGCGGATATCGCTCACCACGGGAAAGTTATGCACCACGTCGCCGAGTGAAGAGGTCTTGACCAGGAGGATTCGTTGCATCCGCGTACGTGACAGAAGGCGAGATGCCGGCAGGCGAAATGCGGGTCGCCGGCAAGCGAATAGCGGCGCGCCCTTAGAATCGGAACCGTGTTTGTATCGTCCGCGCGTCGCGGGCGCGATTATAAGAGCCGACCCGCCTCCGATCCGATGCATCCGTGAGCAGTCCCGCCCGCCATCCGCTATCGGTCACTGTCATCACCCTGAACGCGGGTGACGCGTTACGCGCATGCCTGGACAGTGTGCGCTTCGCCGACGATATCGTCGTGCTCGATTCGGGCAGCACCGACCAGACCGCGCAGATCGCTGCGAGCTTCGGCGCACGGCTGGAACAGCAGCCGTGGCTGGGCTTCGGCAGGCAGAAGCAACGCGCGGTCGAACTCGCCCGGCACGAGTGGATTCTCGCGATCGACGCCGATGAGCAGGTGAGTGAAGCGCTGCAGGCTTCGATCGTCGCGGCGCTGTCGGCCCCGCAGCACCGCGTCTATGCGATGGCGCGCTGCAATCGGTTTCTCGGCCGCTGGCTGCGGCACGGCGAAGGTTATCCCGACTGGAATACGCGCCTGTTCGATCGCCGCCACGCGCGCTGGAGCGACGAGGCCGTGCATGAGCGTGTGGTGGCAGACGGCGATGTCGGCCGGCTGCAGGGCGATCTGCTGCACGATTCGGCGCAGACGCTCGAGCACTATCTGGCCAAGCAGGACCGCTACACCACCCTGGCTGCGCAGCAGATCGTCGCCGCCGGCCGGCGCGTGACGCTTACGCAACTGGTGTTCAGTCCGCTGGTGCGCTTTGCGAAGTTCTACGTCGTACGCGGCGGATTTCTGGACGGCGTACCGGGTCTGATCCACATCGCCATCGGCTGCTGGACCAGCTTCCTCAAGTACGCCAAGGCCTGGGCATCGCAGCGCGCGGGTCAGGGCTGAGCATCGTGCCCGGCACCCACATCACTGCTACGCGCGTTTGTAGTCGTCGACGAAACGCACGATGTCGTCCTCGCCCAGATAGCTGCCCGATTGCACCTCGATCAGATGCAGCGGCAGCTTGCCCGGGTTCTCCAGCCGGTGGGTCTCGCCCAGCGGGATATAGGTCGACTGGTTCTCCGAGAGCAGGATCTCTTCCTTGCCGCGCGTCACCCTCGCCGTGCCGGATACGACGATCCAGTGTTCGGCGCGGTGATGATGCATCTGCAGCGAGAGCTTCTGGCCGGGCTTGACCATGATGCGCTTGACCTGGAAGCGATCGCCGTCGTCGATGCTCTCGTAGTAGCCCCACGGACGGTACACGCGCTTGTGGGCGATGTGCTCATCGCGTTTGCGTGCCTTGAGCGACTCGACCGCATTCTTGACGTTCTGTGCCGCGTCCTTGTGCGCCACCAGCACCGCATCGTCGGTCTCGACGATCACCAGATCCTTCACGCCGACCGCGGCCAGCAGACGGCTCTCGGCGCGCACGTAGCAGTCCCGCGCATCGTCGAGGAAGACGTCGCCGCGCACGACGTTGCCCGCGCCGTCCTTGCCGCCGGTGTCCCACAGCGACGACCACGAACCGATGTCGTTCCAGTCGAACGTCGCAGCGACCACCGATGCGTCCGGCGTCTTCTCCATCACCGCATAGTCGATCGAGTCCGACGGGCATTTGCTGAACGCCTCGGCATCGAGTCGGCAGAAATCCAGATCGGTGCCGGCGCGCTCGAGCGCCTGGCGGCTAGCCGCGAGGATCGCCGGTTGATAGCGCTCCAACTCGCTCAGGAACTTGGCCGCCGGCAGCACGAACATGCCGCTGTTCCAGTAGAACTCGCCCGAGCGCAGGAATTCGGCGGCCTTGGTCGCGTTGGGTTTCTCCACTAACTGCGCCACGCCGAACGCATCAGCCACGTCGCGATGCGGGCTGCCGCGACGGATGTAGCCGTATCCGGTGGCCGCGTGCGTCGGCTTGATGCCGAAGGTAACCAGCCGGCCGCTGCGTGCGGTGGCCGCCGCGCGCGCGATGTCATCGCGCAGTGCCTGCGAATCGCGGATGAGATGATCGGCGGGCAGCACCAGGAGAATCGCGTCGGGATCGGCGCGTTGCGCCGTCAGCGCGGCTACGGCGACCGCGGGCGCGGTGTTGCGGCCTTCTGGTTCGAGAATGATCGTGTGCGGCGCCACGCCGATCTCACGCATCTGCTCGGCGACCAGAAAGCGGTGCTCGGCGTTGCAGACCACGATCGGCCCGCGCATGTCATGCGCGCCGCGCAAGCGCAGCGCGGTCTCCTGCAGCATGGTCTGCTCGGACACGAGCGGTAGAAACTGCTTCGGCAACAGCGTGCGCGAAAGCGGCCACAGCCGGCTGCCGGAGCCGCCGGAAAGAATCACGGGGTAGAGCACGGAATGACTCCGCGAATTTTGGGGTGCGGGAAGCGTTTGATGCGACGAGCGACTAAGCCGGGCATGGTATCGCACCACCCCTGGGCCAAGCGCCACGTAGCAACCGGGCGCGCGGCCAAATCCCGCACTTTTGCGCACTAGACGCGACCGGACAGGGCCACCGAACACGCGCAACGAGCACGAGGGCCCGAGTAGAATCGCGCGCGCCCGACTAGCCCCCTCTCGCTTACACCGCGACCTTGCTCCCGCTCGCCCTAGGCGCACTGTGCCTCACCGCAGCCTTGATCTGGCTGATGCTGCGCCTGCCGCAATGGCGTTTGCCGTTGGATGCGCCGAACGAACGCTCGCTGCACACCACGCCCACTCCGCGCGTCGGCGGCATCGCGATCATGGTGGCAACGCTGGCGGCGTTCGCGCTGCAAGGCGCAGGCACGGCGCTGCTGGGCTGCACGCTCGCGCTGGCAGCACTTTCGTACTTCGACGATCGCACCGGTCTGCCAACCTGGTTGCGCTTCGCCGTCCACACGCTCGTCGCAGTGGTGTTCTTCCTCGCGCAGGGTCTGACGGCGCCGGGATGGCTGGCCGTCGCACTGGTGCTGGCCATCGTGTGGATGACCAACCTGTTCAACTTCATGGATGGATCCGATGGTCTGGCCGGTGGCATGGCGCTGTTCGGCTTCGGCACTTACGCGATCGCCGCCTGGCTGCAACACGACATGCCGCTCGCAATCGTGTGCGTGAGCATCGCAGCGGCCACCGCGGGATTTCTCGCGTTCAATCTGCATCCGGCGCGCGTGTTCATGGGCGACACCGGTTCGATTCCGCTCGGCTTCCTCTCGGCAGCGCTTGGGCTGACGGGCTGGAACGCTGGGCATTGGCCGCTGTGGTTCCCGCTGGTGGTGTTCGCGCCGTTCGTGTGCGACGCGACGATCACCCTGGTACGCCGGCTCGCGCGCGGCGAGCGCGTCTGGAAGGCGCACAAGACGCACTACTACCAGCGGCTGGTGCAACTCGGCTGGGGCCATGCGCGCACCGCGTGGGCGGAGTACGTATTGATGCTGGTGATGGCGGCGATCGCATTGGCCGCGTTCCGCGCCAGCGCGATCGTGCAAGCCTTGGCGCTGGTGGTGGTCGGACTGATCGTGCTATCGATCGCCGCGCTCGTCGATCGCGCCTGGGCGCAGCGTTGAACGTACGCATCCTTCGCTGAACACTCATGCCCAAACGCGTCTACATCGAGGAGTACATCGGGCTGGCCAACCGGTTCGAGACGCTCAACCTCGCCTTCGCGATTCAGCAGGCGCACGGCCATGAGGTGTGGCTGGACTGGCCGGAACGGGACGCGGTGAGCGTCGTCGGGGCACATACCGGCAAACCCGGGTGGTGGCAACGTTATCGCGCGCTGCGCATGCGGCAGTGTTCACCGCATCAGTTCGCCAGTCTGGCGAATCAATCCACGATCCTGCTGCGCACCTACCTGGGCGGGCCGGACGGAGTGCTCGACACCATGTTCAGTGCAACCCTCGCGCGCATTCGCATCCGCCGCTGGGTAGCCGAGGAGATTCGTGCGGCGTTCAGCGCGAGCGCTGACCGGCCCGTAGTCGGCGTGCATCTGCGCCGCGGTGATTTCGCGCTGGCCGAGCCCGATCGGTTCGACGCCGGCGCCTCACGCCATCCCGCCGTGCCGCTGTGGTGGTACGAACACGCGATGCGGCGGTTGCTCGAACGCGATCCGCGCACACTGTTCTACGTGAGCGCCTCGGGCACCGGCGAAGAGTTGAAGCGCCTGGCCGAGCAGTTCCCCACCCTCACTGCTCGCACGCGCGACACTTACCATGGAGCTGGCACCGACCACGTCTCGCATCTGCATCCGGTGGTCGACCTGTTCGCGCTCGCATGCTGCACCGTGGTGTTGGGCACTCCGGTGTCGAGCTTCACGCACTACGCTGCCAATCTGCTCGGTCCGACCGCGCAATGTCTGCTGCCCGCCCTGCAGACCACCCGCGATGCGCCGCTGGTATGCCGGCTCGAAGCAAGCGGTGCCCGCCACGCGCGTTGGAGCGATTGGTGCCGCAGCGGTGCGCGACACGAAACGCTGTTGCCCGATCTGCGTGAAGTTTCGTTGCAACCTGCGCGCCTGGACTGGTTGCCGGTTGCGGACTGATCGTGCGGGCGCGCGCCAGCGGCGCTCTCAGCGCGCCGCGGCCGCAGCGATCGCCGCGCGAAAGATGTTCTCCATGGCATCGAGCATGCCGCGATAGCTGAAGCGCGCCTCACAGCCCGCTCGGGCGGCCGCACCCAGACGCTGCCGCAGATCGCGATCGCCGATCAGGCGACGAAGCGCCGCGGCAAGCGCAGCGGCGTCTTGCGGCGGCACGATGAGCGCGGTCTGATCATCGCGTGCCGCCTCGCCGATCGCACCGATATCGGTGGTGACGCATGGCAGTGCGCACAGCATCGCCTGCACCAGCGCCTGCGGCACGCCCTCGTTGGCGTACGACGGAAGCGCGAACAGGTCGAATGCCTGCAGCCAAGGCAGCACGTCATCATGTTGGCCGACCATGCGCACGCGATCGCGCAGACCGGGCTTGTCGATGTCTTGGGCGAGTACCTGGCGCATCGGTCCATCGCCCACGATCACCAGCAGCACCTGCGGGTCGTCGATGCGTCCGAGCGCTTCGATCAGGAAACGATGGCCCTTCCAGCTGCGCAGCGTGGCGACGATGCCGACGATGGTGGCCTCGGTCGGCAGCTGCAGTTCGCGCCGCCGTGCCATGCGATCACCCGGCCGGAACCGCTCGGCGTCGATGCCGGTCGGTACCGAGACGATGCGTGCCGGATCGAAACCGTTGCCGCGAATCAATTGATCGCGCAATGCCGTACCGGTCGTCGCGATGTGACTCGTGGCGCGCTGATAGAGCCAGCGCGTGGCCGGATTGCGGGGAATCGGGGCCGAGATATGCCGCGTGCGCACGATCGGCGGCGCATTGCCCAGCGAGGCGCAGGCCAGCGCCGCGAGCCATGCATCGGTGGAGCTGTGCGTGTTGATCACCTCCGGCCGGTGCGCGGCGATGAACCGGCGCATGGCCAGCCATCCGCTGAGATTCTTGCGAGCAATCGGCGCCACAGCTACCGGCACGCCTCGTTTCGGCGCCTCGTCATGAATGCGCGCCTGCACCGGCGTGGCGAGCATGACTTCGTGTCCGCGCGCGATCAATCCACGTGCCTCGTCGAGGATCCGGATCTCCTGCCCACCCCAACCGAGCGACGACTCGGTGTGCAGAATCCTCAAGCCGCCACCTCGGTCTGCGGACTCTGGAACTGCATGCGATGCAAGGCAGCGTAGCGTCCGCCGCGAGCGAGCAGCTCGGCATGGCGGCCGCTCTCGACGATCTCGCCGTCGTGCAGCACGACGATGCGGTCGGCACGTTCGATGGTCGAGAGCCGGTGCGCGATGACGATGGTGGTGCGGCCTTCCATCAGATCATCGAGTGCGGCCTGCACGTGGCGCTCCGATTCGCTGTCGAGCGCCGAGGTCGCCTCGTCCAGAATCAGCACCGGCGCGTCCTTGAGGAACGCACGGGCCATCGCCAGGCGCTGGCGCTGACCGCCCGAGAGCCGCACGCCGTTCTCGCCGATCAGCGTCTGGAACCCTTGCGGGTTCTCCTCGATGAAGCCGGTGGCGTGCGCGGCATCGGCCGCCTTGCGAATCTGCGCTTCGCTGACGCCGGAGAGCCGGCCATAGGCGATGTTGGCGGCGATCGTGTCGTTGAACAGCACGATGTCCTGACTGACCAGCGCGATGTTCGCGCGCAGCGCCGGCAACGCGATTTCATCGAGCGCCATGCCATCGAGCAGCACCTGACCGCTGGTGGGGGCGTAGAAGCGTGGCAGCAGATTGGCGAGCGTGCTCTTGCCACTGCCTGAGGCACCGACCAGCGCCACGGTCTCGCCGGCGTTGATCTTGAGCGAGACGTTGCGCAGCGCCGGTTTGTCGTCCTCGCCGTAACGGAACGTGACGCCGCGGTATTCGATATCGCCGCGAGCGCGGTCGATCTGCTGCGTGCCGGTGTCGACTTCGGGCTTTTCGTCGATCAGGCCGAACACGCTTTCACAGCCGGCCAGGCCACGCTGCAACTGCTGGCTGATCTGCGTGATCCGCTTGATCGGCGCAAGCAGCATCAGCAGCGCGCCCAGAAACGCGACGAAGCCGCCGACGGTGGTCTGATTGCGCGCGGCCTGATCGATCGCCAGATAGACGATCGCCGCCACGGCGAACGAAGCGGCCAGTTGCGTGAGTGGAACGTTCGCGGCCGCGGCGACAATGCCCTTCATCGTGTAGCGCCGCACCTTGTTGGTCGCTTCCTGGAACCGCGCCTGTTCATACGACTGACCGTCGAACACCTTGACCACGCGCTGTCCGCCGATCGATTCCTCCAGCACCTGGTTCAGATCGCCCATCGCCTGCTGCTCGAACCGGCTCATGCGTCGCAGCCGGGTGCTGAAGGTGCGGATGATCCACACGATCACCGGCCCGACCACGAGCGTGATCAGCGTGAGCCGCCAGTTGGTGTAGAGCAGGTAAGCGAGCAGACCGACCACCACCAGCGAGTCCTTGATGCCGGTGGTGATCACCGTGGTCGCGGCGCGCGTCACCAGTCCGGTGTCGTAGGTGAACTTCGACATCAGCGCACCGGTCGTGCTGGTGTCGTAGTAGCGCGTGGGCAGCCGGATCAGCCGCGCGAACATCGCGTTGCGCAGATCCATCACCACCCGCTGTGCCACCCAGTGCATCGCAACGTCGCCGCCGAACGAGGCCAGACCGCGAATCAGGAACACCGCCACCAGCGCAAGCGGGATCCAGCGCATCACCGACAGATCCTTGTCGACGAAGCTCGCATCCAGCAGCGGTTTGGCCAGCGCGGGCAGCGCCGGTTCGGTGGCGGCTACGATCACCATGGCCAGCACCGATAGCGAGAACACGCGCCAGTACGGTCGCACGTAGCTGAGCAGTCGCGTGTAGAGCTTGACGTCGGCGGGGGCCATGCGTGGGGAGCTCTTACTCGGGTATGTAAGTAGGGGTCAATGGTTCAACAAGCGCTGATAAAGCGCAACCAATTGCTCGGCCATTGCCGACAGCGATAGTCCGGATACGCTGGCACGTGCGCTGGCGCTGGCGCGCGATGCATCGAAGGCGCGCGCATCTTCCATCGCTCGTGCAAGCGCCGCGACATCGAGCGGATCGCACACCAGGCCATTCGCGTCGTTGATCAACTCGGCCGCGCCGCACTGTGTCGATGTGATCAGCGGCAGCCCACAGGCCAGCGCTTCGAGCGCCGCGTTGGGAAACGGATCGTACTGAGTGGGCAGGACGAAACAGTCGGCCAGTCCATACCAGGGCAGCACATCGTGCTGCGGACCGGCGAACAGCACGCGTTCGGCATGGCCGAGTTGGCGCGCCAGCCGTTGCATGCGCGCCGCGGCTTTGTCTTTGCCGACGATCACGACGCGACACTCGCCCGCACCCTTCAGCGCCGCGAACGCGTGCAGCAGCGCCGGTACGCCCTTGCGCTCGAATCCCGAGCCGACGAACAGGTACACGAACGCGCGCGCATCGATGCCCAACTGCCCGCGCATCGACTGTCGATGGCGCTCGCGCACCGCAGGGTGAAATCGATCGGTATCGACACCGTTGTAGATCACGTGCAGCTTGTCGGCGTCGATCGCGAAGTGCCGCAGGATGTCAGCTCGAACCATCTGCGAATTGCAGATCACCGCGCGCAGCCGCTCGCTCGCGAACATCGCGCGCTCAGCCGCAAGAACGTAGCGGTGATACGGGCTTGTCGCGAGCGTTGCTCGCTCCAGCGCGCCTGCACTGCGGGAGCGATACGCCAGCCATTGGCGGTGCACGCCATCGCCGGCACGATAGATGTCGCAACAGCTCAGCCGTTCGTGCGACTGCACCAGATCGAATCGCTCGCGCGCCACGAGCGCACAGGCGGCGCGAGCAAACGACGCATCCCGCGCACGACGCCCTAGAAAGCGCGGATCACACCGCAGCCAGGTCGCAGGCGCGGGCGCGTTCGGGTCTGCCGCTCCATCGGTTCCGCCGTGCCACTCCCGTGCGATCACGTTCACCGTCGTGCCTTGCCTCGCCAACGCCTGCACGGCGCGCTCGACGAACCGCTCGGCCCCGCCGAAGGGGTTGTAGCGCTGGCGGATGATGGCAAGCCGCATCGCCGGCGTCGATCAGCCCGCAGCGTCCGCAATCGCCGCGCAGATCTCGCGCATGCCGGCGACCAGGCGCGGACTCTGACGATGAAAGAGCGTCGGGTCGACGATGACGATGCGCCGGTCGCGCACCGCATCGACTCGTTGGAACGGCGCGAATACCTGCTTGATGCGCACCTGTTCGGCATCGGTACCGCTGGCGATGATCAACTGCGGATTGGCGGTGAGCAGTTGCTCAGCGCTCACACGCGGGGCGAGCAGCGGCAGCTCGCCGAAAACATTGATCGCCCCGCACGATTGGACGACGTCGGCGATCAGATGATGGTCATTGATCGTGATGAGCGGCTGATGCCAGAGCGCCACGAAGGTGCGAACCGCACGCTCCGGCGCTTTGCGCAACGCTGCGATCTGTGCATCGAACGCCTGCGCGGCGCGCTCTGCATCATTCTCGGTGCCGAGCAGCGTGCCGATGGTTCGGATCAGGCGCGCGATATCGCTCAGCCGGCGCGGCTCGGAGGCGAAGACCGCGATGCCGAGTCCGCGCAGACGCTCTACATCGCGCGCGCGATTACCCGATTGCCAGGCAACAACCAGATCCGGAGCAAGCTGCAGCACCCGTTCGAGATCGACCCGTCCGGCCGCGGCGATCACCGGCAAATTCGGCGGCAGGTCGGGATCGTCGGTGAAGCTCGATACGCCGACGATGCGTGCCGCCCCGCCGGCCGCGACGACGATCTCGGCCTGGCTCGGCGCGAGTGTGACGATGCGCTGAGCCGGCCTGCTCAGCCGAACCTCCACGCCCGTATCGTCGCGCACCGCGGACGCGGCCTGCACAGACGGCGCCCCAAGCAGACCACCGAGTACCGCGCCCGCGATGCAAGCGATCACGTCCGTGCGTAACCTCGCGAGTCGATGCGATCTGTGAGCCGGCAGCAAGTCTGCCTCAACCAAGCAACGCATCGACCGCTGCAAGCACCCGACCGACCGGGATCGTCGTCAGGCAATCGCTCACCCTGGTGTTGGCGCAGCCCGCCAACCCGCAGGGGCGGCAGGGGTGATCGTCGGAACGAACGACGCGATGCGGCACCTGCCAAGGCCCCCATTCGAGTTCACCACTCGGTCCGAACAGTACGACCACGGGCGTACCGACGGCAGCAGCCATGTGCATCGGTGCGGAATCGACGCCGATGAACAGCCGCGCGCGCGCGATGAGTGCAGCCAGTTCCTTGAGCGACAGTTCGCCGGCGAGGTTGATCGGCGAGGACTTGCACGCGGCGAGGATCGCGTCGATCTGTTCGCGCTCGGTCACGCTCGGTGCTGCGGTCATCACAACTGGCATCCCGCGCGCCTGCAGTGTGTCGACGAGTGCTGCGCCGCCGGCGGTGGTCCAGCACTTGAACGACCAGCGCGAGGTCGGGTGGAACAGCACGAAGGCCCCAGGCTGCAGGCGGTGTTCAGCGAGCAGCGCATCGACGCGCTGGTCGGCACGCGCACCGGGAACCAGTGACAGCTTGCGCCCGTCTGGCGCCGGATGCAGGCCGATGCAACGCAGCGCATCGAGGTTGGCCTCGACCACATGGCGCCTGGCGTTGGCGACCGGCGTGTAGCGATGCGTGAAGCTGCCCTGCCACCAGCGTTGTCGGGGCTTGCGCTCCGGTGCAATCGCGAGGCGCGTGCCGAGCATGCGGGCCAGCATTGCGCCACGCGGGTGATCGGTCAGGTGAACCAGGAGTTGATAGCGGCGCGCGCGCAGCGCCGAAAGCAGCGTCCACTCGGCGTTCAACCGCTGCGTGAGCGCCGCGAACTTTCGCCACTTGCGGCCCACCGAGTGCACCTGGGCGATCGCCGGGTGGCCGCTCAGCATTTCCGCCGTCTCGTCGTAGACCAGCGCGTCGATCTCGATGTGCGGTGCGGCCGCCTTGAGCACGCTGAATACCGGCGTGGCCAGTAGCACATCGCCGTGATGGCGCAGTTTGATCACCAGCGCGCGCTGGACGTCGGCGAGATCGACTGCGTCGGCCATCATGGCGCGGCACGATAGCAGAGCGCCCCATCCAGAGCGACCATTCCGGCGCGTTAGCTCGCGCTTGGCGCTGCCCGCTTGCGACCCATCGGGCCCGGTCGCGCCCTGACTCACCAAAGCACATTGAATATCGTCCGTTAGCCCTTGACCCTCAAAGGATTTTCTGGTGTATTCAGGCGCGATGGAAAGCGAACTGATCGCGCTCGAAGAGCGCATTCGACAAGCCGCCGGACTGTGCAAGCAGTTGCGCGCGGAAAATCTCGAATTGCGCCAGCGCATCGCTCAGCTCGAAAACGCCAATCGCCGTCTCGAGGCCAAGGTCACCGACGCAGCGCGTCGAGTCGAAACGCTGCTGGGCAAGATCCCTGAGGACGCGCCATGAACGACAAAGGCCAGAGCCGCGCGCTCGACGTGACCATCATGGGCCGCAGTTATCGGGTGAACTGTGCCGACAGCGAGCGTGAAGCCCTGCTGCAGGCGGTTGCGTACCTCGACCAACGCATGAACGAGATCAAGTCGAGCGGCAAGATCGGCTCGGTCGAGCGCATCGCAGTGATGGCCGCATTGAACGTGACCCATGAATTCCTGAACACCAAGGTCACCGGCGGCTTTGACATCGCAACGCTCAAGCGTAGAATCGATTCGATGCAGTCGACGCTCGATGAAGTGTTGACCCCGCAGGATCGATTGTTCTAGCCGTTCAAAAAAATCCGTCGCGCATCGCAAGCGCGCAGCAATCGACCTGAAGCCGCGGTGTCGCGACCGCATCCGGTGGTGAAGTCTGTCTGGCCACCGCGCAGACCAAAGTCCCCTGCAGTGCACGTGATCGGTCAGAAATCTCTTGAACCAATGCGTGCCCTAGGTTGTCCTGTCCGATCGCTGTTGTGAGCGTCCCTTACGTCGGATGCACCTGATGCGGTCATTGGGCGACCACTTGAACCTCACACGGTTCAAGGATCGGCCGTAACGGCACAGGTGGGGGGCACCCTACACCTGCACTGCGCTCGTCCATCAAGCGGTGTTCACCCGTCGAGGTATCCTCGCGCGCTCGTGACACGAACACGCGTCCCTTCCATGCGCTACTGGCTGATGAAGTCCGAACCGGACGAGTTCTCGATTGACGATCTGGTCAAGGCACCGAAGCAGACCACGGCCTGGTTCGGTGTGCGCAACTATCAAGCGCGCAACTTCATGCGCGACGAGATGCAGCTCGACGATCTCGTGTTCTTCTATCACTCGAGTTGTCCCGAACCTGGTATCGCCGGCATTGCGCGCGTGAGCAGCAAGGCGTATCCGGACGTCACCCAGTTCGACAAGCGCAGTCCTTACTACGACGCGGCGGCGACTCGCGACAATCCGCGCTGGCTCAACGTCGACGTCACGCTGGTGGAGAAAACACCGCTCGTAGCGCTTGCCGGTCTGCGTGAGCACAAGGAACTGGCCGGAATGCGGCTGCTCGCCCGCGGCAACCGCCTGTCGATCACCCCGGTCGAGCCGAAGGAGTGGACCTTCATCACCCGCAAGCTGATGAAGCGCTGACGAGCACCTGCGAGTCGCAGCACCTCAGACACACGATGAAGCTCCAAAACGACACGTTCATTCGCGCGTTGCTGCGCGAACCCACTCCGTACACGCCGATCTGGCTGATGCGTCAGGCGGGGCGCTACCTGCCCGAGTACAACGCCACGCGCGCCAAGGCGGGGAGCTTTCTCGCCCTGGCGAAAACGCCGTCGCTCGCGACCGAGGTGACGCTGCAGCCGCTCGATCGCTATCCGCTCGATGCGGCGATCCTGTTCTCCGACATCCTCACGGTGCCCGATGCGATGGGCCTTGGGCTGTACTTCGTCGAGGGCGAAGGCCCGAAATTCGAGCGGCCGCTGCGTGATGAAGGCGCCATCCGAGCGCTGCAGGTCCCCGATCCCGACGCGCAGCTTCGTTACGTGATCGATGCGGTCCGCGAGATCCGGCGCGCCCTCGCCGGGCGTGTTCCGCTGATCGGCTTCTCGGGCAGCCCGTTTACGCTCGCCTGCTACATGATCGAAGGCGGCGGGTCGGCCGATTTCCGCGCCACCAAGACCCTGCTCTACAGTCGGCCCGATCTGGCGCATCACCTCATGGACATCAACGCGCGCGCCGTCGCGGCGTATCTCAACGCCCAGATCGCGGCGGGCGCTCAGGCGGTCATGCTGTTCGACACCTGGGGCGGCACGTTATCGCATGCCGACTACCATGCGTTTTCGCTGCGGAGCATGCAGGCCGTAATTGCCCAACTGCAGCGATCGGCCGACGGTGTGCGCGTACCGGTGATCGTGTTCACCAAGGGTGGGGGTCTGTGGCTGGAATCCATTGCCGCCACCGGCTGCGACGCGGTGGGATTGGATTGGACCGTCGATATCGGCACCGCACGCCGACGTATCGGTGATCGGGTTGCGCTCCAAGGCAATCTCGATCCGACCATCCTGCACTCGACGCCCGAGGCGATCGAGCGGGGCGCGAATGCGGTGTTGGAGTCATTCGGGCATGGGACGGGACATATCTTCAACCTGGGCCACGGGATCCAGCCCGGCACGCCGCCAGAACACGTAGGTGTCCTGGTCAGCGTAGTTAGATGCGAGAGCAAAAAATTTCACTAAATCATGGACATAGTTACATGATCTGACGAACGGTATGAGGGCGCGCGAAAACTTGACTTATGCACATCAGCGTGCATTAAGACCCAGTCTCGATGCAGCATCCTCGTATCGCCACACGCTACGTCTAACACCTTGATTTAGCGTACAAACGGGTCAAGCCACCCAACACGTCAAGCCCTCCAGGCCATGGTTTTACAGAAAATTTGCCGGGGCTAATTCAGTTACGCACAAAGATATCCACAGAAACCCGGTTTCACTGAATTGTTGCTCTAGAAACAGCGGGTTACGAAGCAAAAGTTACGGTGTTTTGCGATGGTGTCATAAATGTCACAACATATTGACAGAAACGTTTGAACGCCATCCTCAAAGTCGCGCTCGACGTTCCCTTACCCAGGCTGTTCGATTATCGCCTTCAGAAAGCGGCCGCTCACTTAGTCGGTAGCCGGGTGCTTGTGCCATTCGGTCCCCGCCGAGTCGTAGGCGTGATCGCTGCGATCGGGGCGGACTCGGAGATCGATGCTGCCAAGGTGCGGGATGCGCTTCGCGTGCTCGATGACACCCCGCCCCTACCGCCAGACTGGTTCCACCTCGTCGAATTCTGCAGCGAGTACTACCAGAGGCCACTCGGCGAAGTGATCCTCGGTGCCTTGCCGCCTCGGCTGCGCGAGCCCACGCCGCTCACGCGATCGCCGCAGGATTGGATGTTGACCAGTGCCGGGGGGCTCGCCGCGACAGCCCCGCCAACGAAGCGGGCGAACGCGCGCCAGCGGCTGATCGAGTTGTTGCGAGGCGGACCGCAATCGCATGCCAGCTTGATCACACAAGGCAGCCGCGCCGCGTCAGTGCTCAGCGCTTTGCAGACCGAGGGCCTGATCGCGCGACACGAGCCCCCACGCAGCGCCCACACGTTCGTGCACGATCGCGTGCTGACGCATGCCCAGCGCGCCGCCGCCGATGCCATCGTTGCCGCGCTCGGATCGTTCGCGCCGCTCCTGCTTCACGGCGTCACCGGCAGCGGCAAGACCGAGGTCTATCTGCACGCGATCGACGCAGTGCTGCAGGCCGGACAGCAGGCGCTGGTGCTCGTTCCGGAAATCAACCTCACGCCGCAACTGGCCGAATCGTTCAGCGCGCGGTTTCCGGCCACGCGCATTGCGGTGATGCATAGCGCGCTTGCCGCCAACGAGCGCGCCCTGAGCTGGATCGATGCGCAGGCGGGCAGCATCGGCGTGGTGCTGGCCACTCGCATCGGCGTGTTCGTGCCGTTCCACAAGCTCGGACTCATCGTGGTCGACGAGGAACACGACAGCTCGCTCAAGCAGCAGGACGGTGTGCGCTACTCGGCCCGCGACCTGGCAGTGGTGCGGGCACAGCAGTTGGGCATCCCGATCGTGCTCGGGTCGGCTACGCCGAGCCTGGAGAGCTTCGCCAACGCACGCGGCGGTCGCTATCGGCTGCTCGAGTTGCCGGAGCGGGTGCGCAGCGGCGCGACGTTGCCGGCGATCCGTCTGATCGATACCCGTTCGGAACCCGAGGAACATGGCATCACCCGCCCGCTGGCCGAGGCGGTGCGCAACCGGCTGGAACGCCGTGAGCAGTCGCTGTTGTTTCTCAATCGACGCGGCTACGCCCCGGTGCTGGCATGCGGCGCCTGCGGCTGGATCAGCGATTGCGAGCGCTGTGCCGCGCACCTGGTCGTGCACTTCGAAGGAACCGCTCGCACCACGGGTGGGGTTGCGGCGCTACGCTGCCATCACTGCGGACTGGAGGCGCGCGCACCGCGCGCATGCCCGACTTGCGGCAATGTCGATCTCACCCCGTTCGGTCGCGGCACGCAACGCGTCGAGGACACAGTCCAGGCGATGTTTCCGCAGGCGCGCGTGCTCCGCATCGACAGCGACACGACGCGTCGCAAAGGCGCCTGGCAACAGATGCGCAGCGCGATCGACGCCGGCGAGGTCGATATCCTGGTGGGCACGCAGATCCTGGCCAAGGGCCATGACTTCCCGAACCTGACACTGGTGGGCGTGCTCAACGCCGACGCGGCGCTGATGGCGGCCGACTACCGCGCCCCGGAACGCCTGTTCGCCCAACTGCAGCAGGTCGCCGGGCGCGCCGGACGCGCGCACCTGCCGGGCGAGGTGCTGCTGCAGACGCGATTTCCGCAGGCGCCGCTCTATCAATTCTTCGCGCGCAGTGACTACACCAGCTTTGCCGAGCTGCAGCTCGCAGAACGTGAAGCGGCGGGCTTTCCTCCGGCAGTGGCCGAAGCAGTGCTGCGTGCAGATGCGCGCGAAGCGCAGGCGGCGCTTGCGTTCCTTCGCACTGCGATAACGATGATGCCGGCCGAGCGCGATGCGCTCACCGTGTTCGACCCGGTGCCGATGTCACTCGCGCGCCTCGCCGGCTGGCACCGCGCGCACGTGCTGGTGCAAGCAAGCCAGCGCCGCGCTCTGCAGCGGTTCGTCGCCGCCTGGGTGAGCGCGCTCTACGGCACGCGGGCGCCGCGCGACGTGCGCTGGCACGTCGATATCGATCCGATCGAGTTCTGATCGGTCGACCACACCGGCGCATCAATGCTGCGCCGGCGGGCTCGCGTTCGGACTACTTGCCGCTGGTCTTTTTCGCAGCCTTCTTAACGCTCGATTTGGGCCTGGAGTTTCCGTGGCTGCCCTTGTAGATCTTGCCGCGGCGCGTGCGTGCGTCACCTTTTCCCATATTGTCTCCGTGTCTCCGTGAGCTTGAGGATCCATCCCATCGAATCGATGAAGAATCGGATGCGCGCGAATTCTAGCTGCATGAATGGCTTGATCGATGAATCGCGTTGCAGCGGGCTGCCGGCAGATGGGCACTTACAACACTTCATCGTCGCACGCAACCCGACTGCGATCAGGCATTTCCGCGCGCGATGCAGTCCGGACACACGGTCGACCGAACCCTCCGGATGGATGGATCGCGGGCGACGAATCGCGTTCAAATAGCTCGCGTCGCAACCATGCAATCGATGAACGCAACGGGCGCACGAACCAATCCGGATGCACGCTGTCAATCGGAAACCGCAAGTGAATCAGCTCAACATCAGCTCGGAAATCGTTCGAGTAATTGTTCCTCTGCGATTGCGAAGCGCGTCGTTATCGTGTGCCGTATGCATCATCAATCGCGTCACTGAGGCGGTCGATTACGTTGCTGATTCCGTTGCTCATTGATCAGTCGACAAAGCGCCGAAGTGAGTTGGAAAACAAGCCCCGCACAACAGTGGCAATCACCAGCAAGACGTCACGATGCATCGACCAGCTTTGTAGGCACTCGTAGCCTCTACCAAATTCAAGAATTCGAGACGCGCGCTTCCGCGTGTGTTTCGATGGGCCGGGCGGCGGGCCATATCGCCGCACCAATTCCGCTCTTGCCGGCGCGCACCACATAAGTGCTGCGCAGCCCGGCGCGGGCCCCACGGGTGCCGCACGAGCGCACCAGCCATCAAACGGCTGGAACCACACTGATCGCGGCTGGCCGGTAACGCTTGCCCCTATAATCCGCGCCTTTCTCGCGCGGCTCGCTGCCCGACGCGGCGCGTTTAAACCGTCCATGTCCGTCGATCTCCGCTCCCACATCACCGAGCTCGTCGAAAGCGCGCTCGCCAGGATCGCGCCCGAGGCGCCGCGGCCGACCGTCCTGCTCGAGCGCCCCAAACAGGCGACGCACGGCGATTTCGCCACCAATGTGGCCATGCAGCTGGCGCGCGCGCTGAAGAAGTCGCCGCGCGACATCGCCCAGGCACTGGTGGCGGCATTGGAGCCTTCACCCTGGATCGCGCGAAGCGAAATCGCCGGCCCGGGCTTCATCAACTTCCATGCAACGCCGCAGGCCAAGCAGGCCGTCATCCCGAGTGTGCTCGGTGCTGGCGCGAGCTATGGTCGCTCCAACGCGGGCGCGGGTCAGCGAGTGCTGGTGGAGTTCGTGTCGGCCAACCCCACCGGTCCGCTGCATGTCGGGCACGGCCGGCAGGCAGCGCTCGGTGATGCGATCGCCGCGCTGCTCGAATCCCAGGGCTATACGGTCAGCCGCGAGTTCTACTACAACGATGCCGGCGTGCAGATCGCCAATCTGGCCCTGTCGGTGCAGGCCCGGGCGCGTGAACTGCTCGGACAGTCGATCACGTTTCCGGAGGCCGGCTATCACGGCGACTACATCCGCGAGATCGCCCAGTCGCTGCTCGATCAGCGGGGTGCGGCCGTCGTCGACGACCTGGAGGCGATTCGCGTGTTCGCCGTCGCCGCGTTGCGTGCGGAGCAGGACGTCGATCTCAAGGCGTTCGGCGTGGCGTTCGATCACTACTACCTGGAATCGTCGCTCTACACCGACGGACGGGTGGAGGCCACGGTGCTTGCACTCGTCAACGCCGGTAAGACCTACGAACAGGACAGCGCGCTGTGGTTGCGCACCACGGAATACGGTGACGACAAAGACCGCGTCATGCGCAAGTCCGACGGCACCTACACCTACTTCGTGCCGGATGTGGCCTATCACGTCACCAAGTGGGAACGCGGCTTCCCCAAGGCGATCAACGTCCAGGGCTACGATCACCATGGCACCACCGCCCGCGTGCGCGCCGGACTGCAGGCCGCCGGCAAGGGCATTCCGTCGGGCTACCCCGACTACGTGCTGCACAAGATGGTGACGGTGATGAAGGGCGGCGAGGAGGTGAAGATCTCCAAGCGCGCCGGTAGCTACGTTACCGTGCGCGACCTGATCGATGAGGTGGGCCGCGACGCGGTGCGCTTCTTTCTGGTGTCGCGCAAGGCCGACACCGAGTTCGTGTTCGACATCGATCTGGCCAAGTCGCAATCGGAGGAAAACCCGGTCTACTACGTGCAGTACGCGCACGCGCGGATCTGCTCGATGCTGCGCGATTGGGCGGGTGACCCGGCCACGCTCGCGGGCATCGACCTGAGTGCGCTGACCGATGCGCGCGAACTCGCGCTGCTGCAGCGTCTGGCCGACTATCCTGAGCTGCTCGGGCAATCTGTGGCGGAGTTGGCGCCGCATCAGATCGCGTTCTACCTGCGCGATCTGGCTGGTGAATTCCACAGTTACTATAATGCGGTGCGAATCCTCAAGGCCGAAGACGCCTACCGCCTTGCCCGGCTCGCGCTGTGTGCAGCGATTCGTCAGGTGCTGAGCAACGGGCTCGCGTTGATCGGCGTTTCCGCTCCCGAGCGCATGTAGCTAGAGCGTCGATGAACGACTATAAGCCTCGCCCGAAACGTCAAGGCGCGAACTTCGGCAGCACCCTCTTCGGGATCTTCATCGGTCTGCTGCTCGGCTTCCTGATCGCCGCGGCAATCGCGGTGTACATGATGAAATCGCCGCTGCCGTTCGTGAGCAAGTCCAAGGCCGGTGATCGGGCTTCGCCCTCGGAGCAGGCGCCGAAGCAGCAGCGCGCCGACGCCGCGAAAGCGGCCGCGCCGGTCGAGCGCAACGATAAGCCCAAGCTCGATTTCTACAAGATCCTCCCCGGTCAGGAAGCCGTGCCCGGCGCACCCAGTGGCCCGGTACCTGACACCGCCGCCAACACCTCCAAAGCGGAAAAGATCGCACGCGCCGAACGCGCTGATCAGCTCGACAAGCCCGTTCCGGCCGATGCCGGTGCAAAGTCACAGGATGCCGGCAAAGCCGGCGAACTCACGCGCGATCTGTATGTCATTCAGGCGGGTTCGTTCCAGAACCCGGTCGATGCCGACAACGTAAAGGCCAAGCTTGCGTTACTGGGGCTGCAGGCCAGCATCGAACCGGCTTCGTTGCCCGACAAGGGCACGTGGTATCGGGTTCGGCTCGGCCCCTATCGAAGTCTGCGCGACATCAACGCCGTGCGCGGCCAGTTGGCCCAGGCCGGTGTCGATGCCACCTTGCTGAAAGTAAGAGAGTAGGAGCCGGTCCATGATCGTTCGCTTGTTTGCCGCGTTGATGTTGAGCCTGCTGGGAGCCGTCGCCGTGCAGGCCCAGGACATGCAAAAGGGGAAGGACTACATCGAGCTCTCGCCGCCGCTCGCCACCGATTCGCCCGGCAAGATCGAGGTGCTGGAGTTCTTCTGGTACGGCTGTCCGCACTGCCATCACCTCGAGCCCCACGTCGAGGAGTGGGCGAAGAAGCTGCCGTCCGACGTCGTGTTCCGGCGCGTACCGGCGATCTTCAATCAGAACTGGGAAGCCGCCGCACGCGTGCACTACGCGCTCGAGGCGATGGGTCAGCTCGAACGCCTGCACAAGCCGTTCTTCGATGCGATCCACAAAGACAACCTGAAGTACAGCGCTGCCTCGCAGATGGAGGCATGGCTGTCGAAGAACGGCGTCTCGCCGGAGAAATACAACGCGACCGCCAAGTCGTTCGCGGTCGAAAGCAAGGTGCGCCGCGCGGTACAGCTCACCAACTCATTCAAGTTCGACGGCGTACCGGCAATCGCGGTGCAAGGGCGCTACGTGGTAGCAGCGCAATCGAATCCGGCCAAACAGCTCGCCAATGTCGATCACTTCGTCGAGCTGGTTCGCAAGGGCGGCGTGAAGTAGCGCCCGGCGTCGACCGCCAGCGCAGGCGCGGGATCTGCCACGGCTTGAACCCGCGCGCCCCGACCGCTTCGATCGCCCCCTTCGCCGGGCGCCTCTGATCCGCGCCGACCATGTCGCTCCGAGTCTTCATCACGGGCGCCACATCCGGAATCGGTGCGGCCCTGGCTCGCTTCTACGCGGGGCAAGGTGCAACACTCGGTCTGGTCGGACGCCGCGCCGCCGAACTGGAGAAGCTGGCTGCGACGCTCGACGTGCCGGTCGGCATCTATGCGGCCGATGTCGCCGATCCTCCGGCCATGCGGGAGGCCGCTGCCGCGTTCTCGTCGCGTCACGGCGTTCCCGACATCGTCATCGCCAACGCCGGCATCTCGGTGGGCACGCTAGGCGGTGAAGAAAGCGACGTCCCGGTGCTGGAGCGCGTGTTGCGCACCAACGTCGTCGGCTTGGCCGCCACTGTGCAACCGTTCATCAACCCAATGCGTGAACGGGGCAGCGGAACGATCGTCGGGATCGCCAGTGTTGCGGGGTTTCGCGGTTTGCCCGGCTCCGCTGCGTATTCGGCGTCGAAATCCGCGGCGATCACGTGGCTCGAATCGCTGCGCCTGGAACTGCGCGGCTCCGGCGTCGCGGTGTGCACGATCTGCCCCGGCTACATCGATACGCCGATGACGCAGGTCAACGAGTACCCGATGCCATTCAAGCTGCCGGTGGACGAAGCCGCACGCCGGTTCGCGCACGCGATCGCGCAGCAGCGCAGTTGCGTGGTGATTCCCTGGCAGATGGGCATCGTCGGCTTTTTCCTGCGTCGCATGCCGATCTGGCTGTACGACCGGTTGTTCGCGCACGCTCCGCACAAGCGGCGCAACCTGCCGACCTAGACTGACGTCGCGCACACCGTGGACAGCGCGATCGTCGATGCGATCGGCCATGCGCATACGCCGGTCGAGGCGACGCCTCGCATCGTGTCGCTGGTGCCCTCGATTACCGAACTGATCTGCGAGCTGGGACTGACCGGACAGCTGGTGGGCCGCACCGGCTTTTGCATCCACCCGGGTGAGTCGGTGCGGCATATCGCCAAGGTCGGCGGCACCAAGGATGTCGATCTCGACAAGGTGCGCGCGCTCAATCCCACGCACGTGGTCGTCAACATCGATGAGAACCGGCGCGAGACGGCCGACGCCTTGCGCCGGTTCGTTCCCAACGTGATCGTGACCCATCCCAACGCGCCGCAGGACAACATCGCGCTTTATCGGTTGCTGGGCGGAATCTTCCGGCGCGAACCAGAAGCCCATGCGTTAATCGAACGATTCGAGGTCGCGCTGGCGGCGTGTCGCGACGGTGCACGCGAGTTCCCCGCCGAGCGCGTGCTGTATCTGATCTGGCGCGATCCGTGGATGACGGTGTCGCGCGACACCTACATTTCGCGCACGCTTGCGCTGGTGGGTTGGGAGACCGTGGAGCCCGCGATCGCCACGGCGGCCGCGAACACATCGGCCGGTGCACACCGCTACCCGGAAATCGCCCTCGATGATGCATTGCTGGCTTGCATCGATCGGATGCTGCTGTCGAGCGAGCCGTATCGATTTCGCGACCACCACGTGGCGGAGTTGTCGGTCATGCCGGCGCTGCGCGACAAGCCGGTGTCGCTCATCGATGGCGAGATGACTTCCTGGTACGGCAGCCGTGCCATCCGCGGCTTGGAATACCTGCCGACGCTGCGGCGTTCGCTGGGCTGAAACGGCCGACGCCGCACCATGCCGGCGTCGCGCTACGCGTAGCCGTTGTCCGTGCGCGGTTCTGTGGCCCGCGCGGGTCTCTGCGGTTGCGCGCGACTACTTGCGGATAAAGCGCTGGCGCCCCTCGGCATCCACGATGCGCTCGACGCGGCCTGCTTCGACCAGATAGTTGAGATGCGCCAACGTTTCGCCCATCGCGAAGAACACGCCGTGCGCATCGAGCTTGCGTCGAAATAAGGTCGGAATCAGCTCGGCCGCGGTGTGCGGCGCAACGCACGCCTCCTCCAGCTCGGCAAAGCGCGCATCGTGATGATCGACCAGCTGGCGCACGCGCTCATGCAGCCCGTAGAACGGCAAGCCGTGCGAGGGCAGCACCAGCGTGTCATCGGGCAACTCGCGCATCCGCTTGACCGAATCGATGAAGCGTTTGAGCGGATTACCGTCGGGATTGACCGCCGACACCGACACGTTGGTGCTGATGCGAGGCAGCACCATGTCACCCGAGATCAACAACTTTCGCGCCGGGCAGAAGAACGATGCGTGCTCGGGCGCGTGGCCGTAGCCCATGATGACATGCCAGCGCTCGCCGTCGATCGAGAGCGTGTCGCCATCGATCAAGCGTCGATACGCTTCGGGAAACTCCGGCACCCCGCGCCGATACGCATCACCGCGATACAGGTCGATGTGTGCCAGCCACTCGTCGCCCAGGCCGTGATCGCGGAACAGCTTGACCAGTCGCGCCACGGCGTAGCCGGCCGACTGGCCGATCCACGCATGCGCCATCAGGTAGTCGCCCTGCGAGATGTGGAACGTCGCGGCAAAGCGCTCGCTCAACCAGCGCGCGTTGCCGGCGTGGTCGGGGTGCAGATGCGTAACCATCACGCGCGACACCGATCGGCCGCGCAACTCGCCGGGCAGCAGCTGATTCCAAAGCGCGCGCGTGGGCTCATCGCCGATGCCGCAATCGACCATCACGACGCGATCGCCGTCGTCGAGCAGCCACAGATTGATGTGGTTGAGCGCGAAAGGCAGCGGCATGCGCACCCAGCGTACGCCGGGCGCGATCGGCAGCACCTGGGCGGGTTCGGGCGGCGTTTCAGTCGGGTAACGCAAGGCGGCGGGATCGGCCATCGTTGCAGTGCGCATGCCGTTGCAGAAGGACGGCCATTGTCGCAGATCGATCCGCCGCACCTCGCGCCTTGCGCCACTAGCAAGACTCGCGACCGCCTCATCCTATCGAAATCCGCGTGCTCGTCATGGACGGACAACCCGCGGCATTGACGCCTGTGGCTGCCCGCTCATAGAGTGACCGCCCTGCCGCGCGCCAGCTCCGTCGCCAACGATTGCTCACCTGGAGACCATCATGCCGAACGATCCGATCATCATCGCCGCCGCCGTCCGCACCCCGATGGGAGCGTTCAACGGCGAACTCAAGGGATTCGCCGCGCCGGAGCTGGGGGCTGCGGCGATTCGCGCCGCCGTCGAGCGTTGCGGTGTGAAGCCCGAGCAGATCGATGAAGTGATCATGGGCTGCGTGCTGCCGGCAGGTCAGGGGCAGGCCCCTGCGCGGCAGGCGTCGCTGGGCGCCGGGCTGCCACTTGCCACCGGCTGCACCACCATCAACAAGATGTGCGGCTCGGGCATGAAGGCGGCGATGCTCGCGCACGATCTGCTCGCCGCGGGGACCAACGACATCATGGTCGCCGGCGGCATGGAATCGATGACCAACGCGCCTTATCTGCTGCCCAAAGCGCGCCACGGCTATCGCATGGGCCATCACCAGGTGATCGACCACATGTTCTTCGACGGCCTGGAGGACGCCTACGAAAAAGGCCGGCTGATGGGCACCTTCGCCGAAGACTGCGCCGGCGCGATGCAGTTCGCGCGCGCCGAGCAGGACCATTTCGCGATCACTTCGCTGGAACGCGCGCAGGCGGCCAACAAGCAGGGCTGGTTCGCCTGGGAAACGACGCCGCTCGCGATCAAATCGGGCAAGGACGAGCGCTTCATCGAAGGCGACGAGCAACCGTTCAAAGCGAACATCGAGAAGATCCCCACGCTCAAGCCGGCGTTCCGCAAGGACGGTACCGTGACGGCCGCCAACTCCAGCTCGATCTCCGATGGCGCCGCTGCCCTGGTGATGATGCGTCGCTCGAGCGCCGATCGCCTCGGCGTGAAGCCACTCGCCGTGGTCCACGCACACACCACGCACGCCCAGGCACCGGCACAGTTCACCACCGCACCGGTAGGTGCGATCAAGAAGCTGTACGACAAGACCGGGTGGACCGACAAACAGGTCGACCTGTACGAGATCAACGAAGCCTTTGCGGTGGTAACGATGGCCGCGATGCGCGAACACAAGCTCGCGCATGAGAAGGTCAACATTCACGGCGGCGCCTGCGCGCTCGGTCATCCGATCGGTGCGTCGGGTGCGCGCATCCTGGTCACCCTGATCGGCGCGCTGCGCAAAACCGGTGGTAAGCGCGGGGTAGCGAGCCTGTGTATCGGTGGCGGCGAGGCGACCGCGATGGCGATCGAATTGCTGTAACGCGCGCCTTGCGCCGCGCTGGCGCGAACGCTCAGTCGCGGATGCCGTAGATCAGTGCCAGCGCCACACCGACGAAAAACATCACCGCGCTTGCCAGCAGCACGACCCGGCCCGAGCGCGGCGGCAGGATGACCGACAGGACCGCGCCGCTGAGCGACGTCAGCATCAGGCCGAAGGTCACCGCCGTCGTGGCGGAGACGGCAGGATGAAAGCGGTGCAGCTTGATCGACTCGAACACGATCACCGTCGCCGCAGTGATCGCCACGGCCGCGAGAACCAGAAAGAAAGCGCTGGTGACGACGCGTGTGGACGGTGCCAGGGATTTGGAAAGGGAAGTCATCGCGGACGCTCGTACTTTTGTAGTGTGATCGCGCGGCATGCGTGGACAGGTTCGGTCCATTGCACGCCCGCAACTCTGGTGCGCAGACGGCGCGCATTGTTGTGCCAGGCGTGGTGAGGCAAGCAGGTCAATGTTCACGCCCGCGAGGTTCACCAGGCCATCTTGGCCGTGGCGCGCAAGCCGGCGTGTACAAGTTCGCATCGGCCCGGTGCTGCCGTCACGCGGGGGAAGCATTGCCGAAGCACGCTGGGGTAGTGGGCCGCGGGGTAGAATCCGCGACTTGCTCGCCTCGCAAACCCCTCGCGCTCGATGCCGGGCGCCAACGATGGACGGGCCCGTTCGACCCACCGCCCCGTCCGCCCAATGAGCAACAACAATCCGTATGCCCCGCCGGGCGCGAAAGTCGATGATCGCGACCCGCGCAATCGTCGCGGTTCGCCGTGGCGCGCCGTGTTTTTCGGTTGGCTCGCCGACATCGGCGGCACGATCGTGTTCGCGAGCACCGTTCTCGCGCTGCTCGCAGGAGCCATTGCCGGATCGAGCCCGGCCGCGCTTGCCGCGCTGGAGCGCTCCGGTGGCTGGCAGATGCTCGGGCTGGTGTTCGGCATGGGATTCACCGCGCTCGGCGGCTATGTCACCGCGCGCATCGCCAACTATTCGGAGCTGCGGCTGGCGTTCCTCACCGGTCTGCTGTCGCTGCTCACCGGCGAAGTGCTGCTGCAGGCTGGCGAAGGCGACAGCTCGATGTTCTGGGTCCGCCTGGTGGGGCTGATCTGCACGATTCCGATCGCGATGGCCGGCGCCTGGCTGTACCTGCAAGGCAAGGCCGCGGCGGTGCCGCCCGCCTGAACGCTCAACCAGTCATAGACCGTTTTCATGGCTACCATCAAGACGCGGCTCAACGCACGCAGCGCCGAATTCCAGTCCAATGCGCAGACGATGCGAACGCTGGTGGGCGATCTGCGCGACAAGGTCGCTCGCGTCGGCCTCGGCGGCGGTGAGGACGCCCGTGCCAGGCACGCCGCTCGCGGCAAATTGCTGCCGCGCGAGCGGGTGCGGATGCTGCTCGATCCGGGTGCGCCGTTCCTCGAGCTGTCGCAACTGGCCGCGTTCGGGATGTACAAGGACGAAGCGCCCTGCGCCGGCATCATCACCGGCGTGGGCCGTGTGTCGGGCACCGAGTGCGTGATCGTCGCCAACGACGCCACCGTCAAGGGCGGCACCTACTATCCGATGACGGTGAAGAAGCACCTGCGCGCGCAGGAGATCGCGCGCGAGAACCATCTGCCGTGCATCTATCTGGTGGATTCGGGCGGCGCGTTTCTGCCTGAGCAGGACCACGTGTTCCCCGATCGCGAGCACTTCGGGCGCATCTTCTACAACCAGGCGACGTTGTCGTCGCTCGGCATCCCGCAGATCGCCTCGGTGATGGGCTCATGCACCGCCGGCGGCGCCTACGTGCCGGCGATGTCCGATGAGACCGTGATCGTGCGTGAGCAGGGCACGATCTTTCTGGGTGGGCCACCGCTGGTCAAGGCCGCTACCGGTGAAGTCGTCTCGGCCGAAGAACTGGGCGGGGCGGACGTGCACACGCGCCAGTCGGGCGTGGCGGATCACTATGCGCTCAACGATCATCACGCGCTGGCGATCGTGCGGCGCATCGTCGGCAATCTGAATCGCACCAAACGCGCATCGGTTGCGGTTCGCGAGCCGGTCGAGCCGCTCTACGCCACCGACGAACTGGACGGCGTGATCCCGGGCGATGTGCGCAAACCCTACGACGTACGCGAGGTGATCGCGCGGCTGGTCGACGGCAGCGAGCTGGACGAGTTCAAGGCCAACTACGGCACCACGCTCATCACCGGGTTCGCGCACCTGTGGGGCTATCCGATCGGCATCCTCGCCAACAACGGCATCCTCTACTCGGAATCGGCACAGAAAGGCGCGCACTTCATCGAGCTGTGCTGCCAGCGCGGCATCCCGCTGCTGTTCCTGCAGAACATCACCGGCTTCATGGTCGGCAAGAAGTACGAATCCACCGGCATCGCGCGCGATGGCGCCAAGCTGGTGACGGCGGTGGCGTGCGCGCGCGTCCCGAAGTTCACCGTGATCATCGGCGGCTCGTACGGCGCTGGCAATTACGCCATGTGCGGCCGCGCGTACTCGCCACGATTCCTGTGGCTATGGCCCAACGCGCGCATCTCCGTGATGGGCGGACAGCAGGCGGCCTCGGTGCTGGCCACGGTGCGGCGCGACGCGATCGAGGCACGCGGTGGCACCTGGTCGGGTGCCGAGGAGGAAGCCTTCAAGCGCCCGATCCTCGACCAGTACGAGCATCAGGGGCATCCCTACTACTCGAGCGCACGCCTGTGGGACGACGGCGTGATCGCGCCGAGTGAAACCCGACGCGTGCTGGCGCTGGCGATCTCGGCCGCGCTCAACGCACCGATCGAGACGACACGCTTCGGCGTGTTCCGCATGTAGTTCGGCCATGGCGAAATCCTCTACTCGCGCCTACTCGACGATCGAAGTCTCGATCGCGCAGTCGGTGGGCGTGGTGTGGCTCAACCGGCCGCAGCGCCGCAATGTATTCGACGAAGTCATGATCGCCGAGCTGCAGCGGGCATTCGATCAGCTCGGTGCCGATCGCAACGTGCGCGCGGTGGTGATCGCCGGCCGTGGCCCGGTGTTCTGCGCCGGCGCCGACATGGCCTGGCTGCAGCGCGCGGCCAAACTGAAGCCGCGCGACAACGAGCGCGACACGCTGGCCTACGCGTCGATGCTGGCGAGCCTCGATGCGCTGCCCAAGCCGACGCTCGCACGCGTGCACGGCATGGCGATCGCGGGCGGGTTGGGGCTTGTCGCAGCCGCCGACATCGCAATCGCCTCCTCCGACACGGTGTTCTCAGCGAGCGAAGTGCGCGTCGGCCTGAACGCCGCGACCATCAGCCCGTATCTCGTGCGTACCATCGGCGCGCGCCAGGCTCGTCGATACGTGCTCACCGGGGAGCGATTCGCTGCTGCCGAAGCGTACCGGCTCGGTCTGGTCCACGAACTGGTTCAGGAAGGTGAGCTCGATGCCACGGTCAACGCGTTGCTCGGCGAACTTGTGCAAGGCGCACCCGGCGCGCAAGCGACGGCCAAGGCCTGGCTGCGCGAACTGCCTGATCGGCCGATGACGCGCGCCACGGTCGGCAAGTCGGCGAAACTGCTGGCCGCCGCACGCGTCGCCAAGGAAGGCAAGGAGGGCGTCGCTGCGTTCCTGGCCAAGCGCAAACCGGGCTGGCATCCACAGACTTAAGCGAGACAGGCCATGTTCAACACGATTCTTGTGGCCAATCGCGGCGAGATCGCCTGTCGCGTCATGCGCACGGCACGGCGGCTTGGCATCCGCACGATTGCGATCTACTCCGAGCCTGACGCCGGCGCGATGCACGTGGCCATGGCCGACGCCGCGTACTGCGTGGGGCCGGCAGCGGCGCGCGAAAGCTATCTCAATCTGGAGCGCATCATCGCCGTGGCGCGCGAGTCGGACGCCCAGGCGATTCATCCAGGCTACGGATTTCTCTCCGAGAACGAGGAATTCGCAGCAGCTTGCGAACGCGCGGGGGTCGTTTTCATCGGTCCGCCGGCAAGTGCGATCCGTGCCATGGGCTCCAAGAGCGCGGCCAAGAAAATCATGGAAGACGCCGGCGTGCCGCTGGTGCCCGGCTTCCACGGCGATGAGCAGGATGCCGCCACGTTGATCGCGCATGCCGATCGCATCGGCTACCCGGTGCTGCTCAAGCCTTCTGCCGGAGGTGGCGGCAAAGGCATGCGCGTCGTGCAATCACGCAACGAGTTCAACGATGCGCTGGCCGGTTGCAAGCGCGAAGCGTTGGCGGCGTTCGGCGACGACAAGGTGCTGATCGAGCGCTACCTCACGCGCCCGCGCCACATCGAAATCCAGGTGTTCGCCGATCGCCACGGTAATTGCGTCCACCTGTTCGAGCGCGACTGCTCGGTGCAGCGCCGGCACCAGAAGGTGCTCGAGGA
>CADEDU010000012.1:26094-120040 GCA_902826155.1 uncultured beta proteobacterium | reverse complement strand
ATCCATCGTAAAGGAGCGACGAATTTTGCCATCGCTGCCGCCCTGACCCGTATCGTGGAAGCCCTCGTGCGCGACGAAGGCTCCGTGCTCACTGTCTCCACTCTCGTAGAAGGGCACTATGGGATTCGCGATGTATGCCTGAGCCTCCCGGCTATCGTCGACGGCTCCGGCATAAGGCAAGTGCTAGAGGTCCCGCTGTCCGAGGACGAGGAGGTGCTTCTGCGGAGTTCGGCGGACGCTGTTCGGGAGGTGGTCTTCGGCATCGTGAGGATAGATGAAAATCAAACCCCCTTCTCGTCGCACGAGGCCCGTAGGGTCAGCCCGGCATGCAGTCAATCGAGCAGCTCGGCGGGCAGTTGAGCAGCGAGGCGAGGGTCCGGATCGGCGGGGAGCGGCCCGTTCAGGCCCCCGGCGCCGATTTTAGGCACCACGTTCTCGTTAGGTGGCACGGCAGGTTCGAGCGCGATGCTCGCGCAGCCCGCGCACGCGATGGAAGAAAGAAGGGCTGGCGAACACGCGTTTGAGCAGGCGCGCCCGGCGCATGCACGCGGGGGCCGCGGGCGCATGATCGGTTCAGGGCTGCGCGTCCTGATCTGCGCGAGGCGGTACGACCCGGGCGCGCAACTTGGCATGGAGGGCGAGCACACCGTGGAAGCGGATCAGGTGCAAGCGTGGAGGCGATACCAGCGCTGCTAGACGGGACGAGGGGCCCTGTCTTTCCCTCCAGGTTGCAGGAACTACAGCGGCGACATCACCACGTGGGTGGTGCCATCGATGTCGCGCGGTAGCTCGCAGGTCCCCGGCGCCACCAACAACCAAGCGGTCGCTGTCGGGATGACGCACGCGTTCTGATGCGCCGCTCGCGCGGGGCGAGCGGCTTGGCATGTTCAAAGGCCGCCTTCGGGCGGCCATCTTTCTTATGGGCGGGCGTAACGGGCCAGGGCAGTCAGAAAGCAAGGAGGGAGGCAGGGAAGGTTGGTTGGTTGGATCGAATCTAGACCCGCAGGAAGCAAGGCGTTGAACATTCCGCTTGCTCGACCAGGGCATCGCAGAGCTCCGGTGCAACTCTGAACAATTACGAACTTGTCACTTCCACGCCATCGTCGCGTGGGAATGCGACTCCTACAGTGGCCTCACGATCATGCGCAGGCACAGCCCCGGCACCAACCCGGAAAGCCTTCGGGACAGCTAAGGAGTTCAATCATGATGCTGAATATGGTCACCACCGCATTGCTTGGCGCTTTAACGCTCCCCGCCTTGGCAACATCGGGCTTCACCCCCGTCGAGGGCACCGCCCACCCGCCCAAGGCCTGAAGAAGATGCACATGTTCTACGACGGAGGTTTGTTCATGGGCGGCATGCACTGGTTGTGGTGGATCTTCTGGCTGGTGCTGATCGGTGCGGTCGTGCTCTACGCCTGGGGCCGCCCGGGCGAACAGCGCCGCCGCCCGCGCGAGACGCCGCATGAAGTGCTGCGTCGGCGGCTGGCCAGCGGCGAGATCACGCCCGAGCAGTACGAAGAACGCAAAACGCTGATCGACCGCGATGCATCCGGCGGCAGTTGAACGAAGGTGCTGCGTCTTGTCGCAACGAAATCCTTGATCCTCACCTGATGTCAAGGTCTACCTTAAGCGCATCGGTTGGTGCCTTTCGCGCCGATCGACCAAGAAAGGAAATTCCTCCAATGAGCACAAACCATCACGAACACAACCCCGCCGCGACACCAATCACCGGGTTCGGCCGACCGTTGAAGGTCGCGCTTGGGACGATTGCCGTCATCGGCGGCTTCTACCTGCTGCGTGAGCACTGGAATCATGTGACGGGCAACTGGATTCTCCTGCTGCTCTTGGCATGCCCACTGATGCACGTCTTCATGCACCGCGGTCATGGTGGCCATGGTGGTGGCCATGCACAGCACACCCGTCCGCCGGAATCACAGGCCACGCCACAGCGCTCCGACAAGAGCGGGGGCCCACCATGAACCAGGACACGCCGGCCTACGGCCTGTGGATGCTGGCCATCATCAACCCGGCGATCTTCATTATGTTCGCCTTCCGTTTCTTCAAGCCGCAGACGGCGCGCGACTGGCGCACGTTTGGTGAACTCGCCGCCTTCGTCGTCGTATTGCTGGACTTGCTGATATTCCCAATCCTGGTGCTGATGCATTCGCGGCTGGCGATATCGGAAGAGGCCGCGAAGCGGGCACGGTTCGGCGCCGAATCTGACGCCCGCGCCGTGCGCACGCCACGTTTCGTGCCCTCGATCGGCCATCGAGCGCGTGCCGCCTGAGGTGTCTCGACGCACACGACCTGGCATCGCAAACGCCCACTCGGAAAGGAGAACGCCATGTCCACCACCTTTCCCTTCGACCACGATCGCCACCTCTGGCTCACCGGCACGACGGCCGCCGGCGGTGCCGGCCTGATTGCCAGCGCAGTCCCGTTCGTGGCATCGATGGCGCCGAGCGAAAAGGCACGCGCACTCGGCGCGCCGGTCGAGGTCGAACTGCGAGGCATGCAGCGCGGCGAACTGCGCACGGTCGAATGGCGCGGCAAGCCAGTGTTCGTGCTAAGGCGCACGCCCGAGATGCTCGCCGCGCTGTCCCGGCACGACGATCTGCTCGCGGATCCGACTCCGCGGCGCTCCGACCAGCCTACCTACACCCGCAACGCCGAGCGCTCCGTGCGGCCGGCGTTCGCCGTCATGGAGGGTCTGTGCACCCATCTCGGTTGCATCCCGACGTTTCGGCCAACGCCGGACGCTGCCGACATCGGGAGCGATTGGCCCGGCGGCTTCTACTGCCCCTGTCATGGATCGAAGTTCGATCTCGCTGGACGGGTTTTCAAGAACGTGCCGGCGCCGACCAACCTGGTGATACCGCCCCACCGATTCGCCGCCGACAGCGGCGTGCTCGTCGGGGTCGATCCCTACTTCTGCGCGCGGGAGTGTCGGGATGCCTTCGTGGCCGATCGTGGCAAGTACCTCCATCCGCACCGACAGCATGGCCTGCGGCCGAAGAAGGCGATGCCTTGAACGGGGCTGGGACATGAGCAACAAGCACTCCAAAGGAAAGGGCATCAAGAAGGCCGTGCAGGGCGGTGGTCATGCCGCCATGCAGCCTGATGCCTCGTCGGCGCAAGCTACCGCGGGCAAGGACGATGCGCCGACTTCGATCGCGCGCGAGGACTACGAGGCGCAGTTGCACATGCTCCAGGTCGAACTGGTCAAGTTGCAGCGCCACTTCATCGGCTGTGGCGATCGAATCCTAGTGATCCTGGAGGGGCGGGACGCCGCGGGCAAGGACGGAAGCATCAAACGCATCGTCGAGTACTTGAGCCCGCGCGAGACCCGCGTGGTTGCCCTCGGCAAGCCCTCGGACCGCGATCGCAGCGGCTGGTATTTCCAGCGCTATGTGCCCCATCTACCGGTGGCAGAGGAACTCGTGCTGTTCAACCGCAGTTGGTACAACCGTGCCGGCGTCGAGCACGTCATGGGATTTTGCTCGAAGGACGAGCACGAGGAGTTCATGAACTCAGTGCCGAAGTTCGAGGAGATGCTGGTCAATTCGGGCATCAAGTTGCTGAAGTACTACCTCGACATCGGCAAGGACGAGCAGATCAAGCGCCTAGCTGAGCGCAAGCGCGACCCACGCAAGCAGTGGAAGGTCAGCCCGATCGACGCGGTCGCCGTCAAACGGTGGAAGGCGTATTCGGACGCCCGCGATGCGATGTTGATCCGTACCCACACGGCTGTTGCACCCTGGCACGTCCTACGCACCGACAACAAGCGGCTGGCGCGACTGAACCTGATGCGCGACATGCTGTCGCGCCTGCACTACGCCGGCAAGAAAAACAGACTCGTCCAGCCCGACACGAACATCGTGTTCGAGTTCACGCCGGACTGTATCGACGCCAAAAGGCTGGCGCGCTGAAACGCGCACGACAAGGACTCCCCATGAAAACAAGCACCATCGAGATCGGCAATATGGTCTCCACGTTGAGCCCGAGAAGGCGGCGGCGAAGGCAGAGCACGGCGGACAAAATGCGCAAGTCTCCGCTGCGACGTGCGGTCGATGCTTGCGAAGTCGGTCGTGCGGCGCTGCTCCTGGCCAGCGACTACACGTCTGACATCACCGGCGAAGTGCTTCACGTGGATGCCGGGTTTCATGTCTCCGGCATGGTCTTTCGATGAGGCTGGTGCAGCTCGCGCGCGATTTCTCACGATGACCGCCCATCTTTCGCGCCCCGCGTTGCAAGCCTATCCCGTGCCGCTCAGACGGTGGCAACTGGTCTGGCTCGCAGCGGCCGTGTTTGTCGCTTCGGCCGGATACGGCGCGCTGATGCCGTTGCTGCCTGGCTGGCTCGTACCGATGATGCCCAGCGCGAGCAGCGCCGAGATCGCACGTCATGTCGGCCTGCTCAGCGGTGCATACGCCGCTGGTGTCCTGGTCGGCGCGCCGTTGTGGGGCATCATCTCCGACCGCGTAGGTCGTGGGCGCATTCTGATCATGGGTCTCGTTGGCTATGTCGCCAGCCTCTTGCTCCTCCTGACGCCAGACTTGTCCTCTATTTGGGGCATGTATGCGATGCGAGGTGCAGCGGGTTTTTTCGTCGCTGCGGTCGTGCCTCTTGTTCTAGCCCTGGTGGCCGCACACACCCTCGAGAGGCAGCGAGCGCGGCGTTTTGCATGGCTGAGCGGCATGTCTCTAGTCGGTTTCCTGTTTGGCCCCGGCCTGATCGCCGTGGCCGACATGCTCGCGCGATGGGCGGGCCAAACCTCTCCTGGCCCGGAAACGCTGACCCAAATCGTCATCGCCTTGTCCGCGTTGCTCGGCTCACTCACGATGCTGGGACTGGCAGCGACGCTGCCACCGCGCAGTGCGGTCGAACCCAGGGCAGTGCGACCGAGCGCTCACCTTCGCGCCGCGAGTGTTGTTCCACTCTGGTGGCTGAGCGGAATAGTGATGTTCGTACTGTCAGGATTCGAACTTGGCATCGTGGTGCAGGGCCAGCAGCACGTAGGCCTCACTTCTCAAGACATTGCCTGGATGTTTGCCGAATGCAGCATCGCGATGTTGCTCGTCAACGGGCTCTTGTTCTTCACGTCGCTGCTCGAAAAGGCCGCACCGCGCCTGCTCACGGGTGCAGGCCTGCTGCTGGCCATCGGCGCCCTGACCGTGTTGGGCCAGCACCGGTCGGAGCTGTGGATGTACATCGGGATCGGAATGATGGGGGCAGGTACCGGGCTCGCCTTGCCGGTGATTTCGTTCCTAGCAGCAGGTGCCGCGCCGCAAACGCTCGGCACCACGATGGGTGGCTTGGCCGCGGCGGCCGCCCTCGGGCAGACTCTCGGGTCATCGGCTGGCGGCTGGCTGTTCGGTGCCGTCGAACAGCAAAGCTTCAGTTGGTTGATCCTTCCTCTGGGCGTGGTGCTGGGGCTGCTGATCGCACGTCCTGACTGGTGGTCCGCCGCGGCTTCGTCCTCGCCAGAACGCGCTGCATGAAACCGATCGATCAACCCGGCGGCAATTGCTGCGATCGTCGGCAACTCCGCTTGGAGGATAAGCAAATCGCCTCCCTTTTCGTCCCACTAGGACTGTAGGGTCAGCCCGGCATGTATTCAATCGAGCAGCTCGGCGGGCAGATGAGCCCGCAGGAGGCCAACCAGCTGATCAATGGCTTCAAGAAGGCGCTTCGAGACTCTTGATCTCGCCGTGCTCGAGAGTGACCTTACCGGCGTTCTTCTCGACCTTGCAGACTTCGGCCTCAGCCAGATCCGCTGGCTTGGCCTGGACCAGCAGGATCGGGTGCTCGACGGCGTTGCCGGCAGGCGCGGGTGCGCACACGAGCGTGGAAACGGCAATGAGCAGTGCGGAACGGACTTTCTTCATGTGACGTTCGGAGAAAAGAAACGGGTCGGGCGCCGGCCGGCGCACCGATTCATCGGTAGCTCGCGAACGCGCTCGCGCGGCCGTTGCGATGCACGAGCAGCACGTCGTAGGGATCCTTGCGGCCGTTGTAGACGGGACCATCCATGCCGGGCGAACCAATCGGCATCGCGGGCACTGCAAGGCCGACCGCCGCAGGGCGCTCTTTCAACAGCCGGTGCAGCTCGCGCGCCGGGACGTGTCCCTCCACGGCATAGCCCTCGACGCGGGCGGTGTGGCATGACCCGTACTGCAGCGGGATGCCGAGCTTTGCGCGCACGTCGTCGTTGCCCGTGTCGTGGGCCTGGACGCGAAACCCGTTCGCCTCGAGGTGCCGGACCCAGTCCTTGCAGCAGCCGCAGGTCGGGCTCTTCCAGACTTCCACCAAGGGCTTGACCCGCTGCGCGCGCGCGAGCGCCGGCACGCAGAACAGCGGCAAGACCAGTAGCGCGCGCCGCCGGCGATCGACGCGCTCGCAGCGATAAAATCTTGGATCGATCATCGTTCAATGCTCCAGTCCGTGTACGCGCAGCCCATGATTGCGCCGTACCGATTCCCGCGCACGAAGCTGACCTGCCCTGCAGGCGTCCGCGCGCATTTTCACTTTACCACTGTCGAGCCGATCATCCCCGCCTCGAAGTGCCCGGAAATGAGGCAGCCGATGAAGAATTCACCCGGCTTGTCGAAATGCCGCACCATGTTGCCGCGCTTGCCGGGATCGACGTGCGCCATGTGCGGCTCGTCGTGCTCCATGTTCGGGAATTTCCTCATGAGCTCGGCGTGCTCCTTCAACTCCTCAATCCGCCCGAGCACCATCTCGTGCAGCACCTTGCCGCGGTTGTGCGCGACGATACGGACGGTCTCGCCGCGCTTCAACTCGATCGGCCCGGAGTGAATCGCATGGTGTGAGGATAGATTCTTTCTCCGTGACTTCTTTGTATCGCGCAAAGCAGATCATCCAGCGATGCGCAAATAAGCCTTTGGAAAGTGGTGCCCACGTAGATAGAGCGAGGTGCCCATGGCCTTCGGCCCATAGCGAGTGACGCGCCAGCGGCGTGGTTCGTGGAATCTTGGCGATCAGTCCGTGCGCGTGGAAGCGTCGAAAGGTGCGGCTGACTTTTGGCGCTTTACTTTCGGGGGTCGTGCCCGCAAGAGTTCAAGTGAGATGTCGATTCAAGTTGTGCCCGGATGTCGCGGTTGGTGAACCCGCGTGGGCAATGCTCGCCAGCGATGAGAGTTTGGAACAGCTCGGTATCGTGGCGCGCCAGCGGATTGAAGTCTGCGCAACGACGGCACGCGGCATCGTTCTTGGGCGTGGTCACACGGTCCAGATCGCGTTTGGCGTTGGTGGGATCTTTGATCGCGGCCCTTCGACGAAGCTCAGGACAGGCAATGATCTTGAGCGTGCCGCCGCAGTGCGCACAGTGCTCGATGTCGATGGCGAAGGAGCATCTTTCATACTGCACCTCTTGCAGTGGGATTGTCCGTGGCCCGTGGAGTGATGTTCTCGCCGGAGATGGCGAGCTCCTCGGGAAGCCGGTATAGCCACTCGCCGCGATCGTTGCAGAGGCGGGCTGTGATACGTCCGATTTGGCGCCACCGCCCAAGCGTTGTGCGCTTGACCCCGAGCGTGGCGGTGATCTGCTTGCCGGTTAGCCAGCCGTCCTCGAGCAAGCGCTGCCTGAGGCTCTTGAGCTTATGGGCGAAGCGGACCCAGTGAATGCTGGCCGAATCGAAGCTATCCCCGGCGCCGGTGCGCACGCCGCGCTCGTTGAGCACGTGGGCGGCCTGCGCGTCGGTGTACTCATCGAGGAGCGTGTCGATCTGTCGGCGCACATCTTCGTGCGTGACGCGTAACTGCTGAGCCGTCAGCGGGCGCGGCAGCGACAGCGTCGTGGTGGCGCCACCGCGCAAGCGCACCGCGGCGGTGATGCTGTGCTGCTTGATGAGCGTGACATCCTCGATGAGTAGGCCGAGCATGCGTTTGCGCTCGCGCTGCGGCGTATTCGGGTCACCCCAGATGGCCGGGAAGTCGGTGGCGAGGGCGAGGATGCGTTGACGCTCGTTCTCGTCGACCGTAAGGCGATCCGCCGTGCGCTGGCGTTGGTACTGCTAGTGCGCTGCGCCCAGGGCCCGCAGCTTGGCGTTCCAGTCGGCCTCGAGCGAGTCGGCGACGAGTCGATTGGCGGGGTCCACCTGCATATAGCGATGCCGCGCTTGGTCGGCCTCGTACTGCGCACGCTCGACCTGGCGGTGTCGCAGGCGATCGGTCTCATCGAGGCGGGCAGTGATCTCCTGCTGCACGGCGAGCGCCAGCTCCAGGGCCATCGGCGTCACCGCTTCGACGAGCAGTTGGCCAACGGCGATATCGATCTGGGTGCCCACGATGCTCTGACACGTGGGCTCGCCGAAGCCCCGGCCGCGGCCAAAGCACACGTAGTCGGGAACGAACTGGCCGCCCCGGCGGTGACTATAGTGAACGTGCATACGGTTGCCGCACAGTCCGCACACGGCACGGCCTTGCAATAGCGCCGAACCTTCGCGCGGCGGACTCTGCGTTCGCTCCCAGCCCAACGCCTTGGTACTTTCTTGCAGTCGTTGCTCGATGCGCTCGTACTCGTCCCACGAAATGTATCCTGGGTGAGCATCTTTGATGAATGCGTGCCACTCACTTGTTGGCAGGCGCTGGTGTCGAATGCGCCCATCGGCTTGCTTTCGCCAACGGCCCCGACCGTAGACGTAGGCGCCGGCGTACCAGGGGTTGTGCAGAGCGTTGGCGGCGCGGCCCAATGACAGCGGCACCCAGCTCAGCGCACCCTGATGCGAGCCTCTGGCGACGCGCGTGGGGAAGAGTAGATCTTGTGCACGCTCTCCTGGACCTGCTGGTCGGGGTCCAACACCACGCCGGTCCCCGCGAGGTGCACCAAGCCGACCGGCAGCGGGCAGCGCAACTCACCGCGGCGCGCCTTGTTGAGGATACCGCCGCGTAGACGGGCCCTGAGCACGTGCAACTCCGCCTCACTCATCGTGCCCTTCAAGCCCAGCAGCAGCCGGTCATTGAAGTGGGCCGGGTCGTAGATGCCGTCCTCGTCGAGGATCAACGTTTCGCTGAGCGCACAGATCTCCAAGAGCCGGTGCCAGTCGGTCGAGTTGCGCGCCAGTCGCGAGACCTCTAGTCCGAGCACGATCCCCGCGCGGCCCAGTCCGACCTCGGCGACCAGCTTCTGGAAGCCTTCGCGATCGCTCGCGCAGGCCCCCGACAGTCCGAGGTCCGAATCGATGACGATCACGCGCTCATTGGGCCAGCCCAGCGTCACGGCGCGCTGGCGCAAGGCGTACTGGCGCTCGGTGCTCTCGGTGTTCTCCAGCACTTGGCGCATGGTTGACTGGCGCACGTAGAGGTAGGCATTTCGGCGCAAGTGGCTGGCGGTGACTTTCTGGTGCGTGTCGTGACTCATACGCGGCCCTCCTGTTGCGCGGCCATGGCCATGCTGGCCAGCACCCGCACGACGCCCGCGTGGATCTCCTCGCCCACGAGGCGCGCGTTCGTGCATGCCGCAGCAGGGGCGGCGCACGTCAAGCGCCGCGCCATCCAGGCCGCCACGCCTTGGCGCAGCAGCAGCACCAGCCCGGCATGACTGCCACCGGCGCTGGCGCCGGCGAGCACGTGGCCACGCAACGCCTCGTAGGCCCGCACTGACGCCTGGGCCTCATCGCTGATCGCGACGCGACTCGTCACAGCCGTTTTTTTTCCTGTCGAACCAGTGCCCGCTCGATGCTGCGTGAATGCACCTGGAGCTTGAAACGCTGGCGGACTCGAGCGGCCAGCTCCGCGGAACTGAGCGTGGGCTCCTGCGACAACAGCGCTTGGACAAAGCCCATCACCTCGGTACCCAGCTTGTGCGCGCGGCGCGGTCCGCGTTTCTTGGCAAGCAGACCCGAAAGGCCCTCGCGCTCCAGGGCCGCTTGGGCCTGATAGAACGAGGGGCGCGACAAGCCGAACGCCTTGGCGCTCTGCGCGACCGAGTGCCCGTCGGTGCGCACGCGTCGCACCATCTCGTACTTGACCTGGACCAGATCGCGCCGGTCGAAGAAATCGGCCGAGGCAAACAGCGGGTCGGTGACCCGCTGCGGATGTGGGTTGAGGCTCCCCTGCTGGCGCAGGGCATCGAGCTTGGGATCGGGGGCTTTTGACTTGGCCATGAGGCTCCCGGAGCAGTGCGTCAGAATATGTAAATGTAATTATGCCTATCACTTTGATCATTTTCAAAGGACTTCTGTCGGTAGCTGCCCCAATCTCCGCTTGAATTATGGAGAAACGCCGAGACTCGGCGCGTGCATCGACGCCTAGCTCTGGGCATAATGTTCTTTACACCTGAGGCGAAATTTCTTTTACAGTATTCGCCCCTGATCATCGCGATGGTCCTCACCGCAGCACCGCCAGCAGGGCCGCGAGATCAATCAGATCTGGAACGCGAAACCGCGACCTTCCCGCCCCCACTGCGAGGTACGGATCCGCGGGCGACAGACTCGTCCACCGTGTCGGTAGCGATGCGCGGTGTCCTTGCCGGTCGCGATAGAAGACCCGATCCTCACCCCACTGGATGCGCTGCGCGACGATCTCGAGCGCTTGCCCGCACAAGGGATGAAAAGGATGGGTGATGCGAACGGCATCGGGCGGATCGATTGCGCGAGCTGCAGTTGATACGGTGATCGAACACGCGCTTGAGCAGGCGCGCCCAGCTCATGCGCGCGGGGGCCGCGGGCGCATGATCGGTGCAGGGCTGCGCGTCATGATCTGCGGTAGGGGGTATGACCCGGGCACGCAGCTTGGCCGCATTGATTCGACCGTTGGGCAAGCACGCCGTGGAACCGAATCAGGTGCAAGCGTGGACGCGGTACCAGGGCGGCTAGACGGGGAGGAAGGGCCCTGTCTTCCCTCCAGGCTGCATGAACTCCGGCGGCAAGATCACGACGTGAGTCGTGCCCTCCTGGTACGCACTCTTCAGGCGCAGTACGACATCACCGGTGCGGTTGCGACTGAGTCGGCCGTTGGCGATCGCAGGCCGGGTGATGTAACGGCACAGTTGTTCCAGTTCTTTGCGCTGCTCGGCTGCCATGCACGATCGGCATGCGGGCGCCGATCTCCTCATGGGTGATCTCGAGCACTCGCTGCTGCCGTCGAAGGTGCGGGATGCCACCTCGGAAGCGTGGGCATTGATCGTGATTGCCGAAACGTCGTGCCGGGAAATCGCAGCGCAGTAAGTCTGGGTCCTGCAACAAATCGTTGCGCGGCCTCGGCCGGTCACGCGCGACGATAGACACGATCACAGCAGAAGCGTATGAAGTTGGAAACGCGTTTCCAAAATAAATACTAAACGCCCTAAGTACCTGGGTGGTGCGCAGGCGACAGGCGATTCATCGGAGGGAGGAGCCATGGCCGTCAATGACGCTCGAACGCTTGATGCTGACTCGTTAGCCTGCCCGGTGTGCCAGGGCGTTGACGTCGCCGAGTTCTTTCGTCGCCGCGATCAACCCACGCGATGCGGCTACTTGGCTCCGACCCGTGAGCAGGCACTCCACTCACCATTGGCTGACATAGCCCTCTGCAATTGCCACGACTGCGGCCACATCTGGAACAGCTGCTTCGAGCCCGATCTGGTCGGTTTCGAGCCCGAATACAACCTCTCGCAGTTCTATTCGCCGACATACCGCAAGTATGCGGCCGACACAGTCGCCAGGTTGAAGCAGCGCTTCGGGTTGGAAGGCAAGACCGCTCTCGAAATCGCCTGCGGCAAGGGTGATTTTCTACGCATGATGCTGGACAACGGCATCGGACGCGCCATCGGCTTCGATCCCACCTTCATCGATCCGGGCCTGTCGCAGGCCGAGAGTGATCGGCTCGAGATTCACCGCGCTTACTACGATTCCACCGCTTCTGCGCTTCGGCCTGACCTGGTCGTGTGTCGCGGCTGCCTTCAATACATCCCTGCGCCGCGCGAGTTTCTCCGGTCGGTGCGCAACGCACTCGGATCACACCTCGATACGATCGTCCATTTTCACACCTCAAACAGTAGCCTGGCGTTCGATTCGAAAGTCGTGTGGTACGTGATGTACGAAGCCGGCTGCTTCTTCACTGCGAGTTCCCTGGCCCGTCTGTTTAGAGAGTGCGATTTTGAAGTCTTAGACATTCGCGCGGCGCTCGACGGTGCTCACTTCGACATCGAATCGAGGCCTGCGCAGACGCCGCCTAAGGCGCACGAAGTCGAAACACGCGAGAATGTCATCTCCACGACTCGACAAACCGTTGACTTCGCTCGCCACTACGAATCGCGCGTGCAGGACTGGTCTACACGTTTTGCGCAGTACCGGCGCGAGAACAAGCGCGTCGCCATGTGGGCAGCGGGGATGCGCGCGATTTCCCTGCTTTCCAATTGCGAGGAAGCTGCGGACTGGGTGGAGGTCGTCGCTGACGTGAACGTCGAGCGGCAAGGACGCTATCTACCCAAGACCGGGCAGCGCGTAGTGAGCCCTGAAGAGCTGGCCTCACTGAAGCCAGACGTGATCGTCTGCACCAACCCCACCTATGCCGATGAGATTGCCACCCAGGTCCACTTCCTCAATCTCAAGGCCGAGTTCGTCGTTCTTCACTGATCACTGAGTTTCGACGCGCGAATTGTCCAGCCCGGGCAGGAGCTGCACGATCAGCGGCGCAAGACAGCGTGCAAGTGCCCCATTGCCTTCCGGGCTGTAGTGCGCCTCGTGCTTGCGGACGAACTCTTCCATGGTCGCCTCCCTCTCGGTACCGCTCACGGATCGATTCCAAGATCCGTGCGATTGTGAGGGAATCCATTTGGTTGCGGCCAGCGGCCGCGCTATGAATTTCAAACGCCATTTCCCTCGAGTCAATCCCGTAGATTCGGAGCGCCGTGGGGTCAATTGGCGCGTGCACGCCCGGGGTGATGTGCCTTGAGCAGAGCGATCGGCGGGTGCGCAGGCGCTAAGGAACGAATTGGCCGACGAGAGCGGTACGAATCAGCCGCGAATTGCCTGAGTGGACCGGACTTGAGTCGAAACTGACCCTCGGCCGCGACTAACGAACGTGAGCGCAGCAAACGGCAACCCCGCAAGCTCAGCGCAACACAAACCAACCTTCGTATCTTCACCCAGGAGCCGCAAATGAAACGCATCATCGCCATCGTGCTGTCCACCTTCGCCCTGTCGAACGTCGCTTTCGCGCAAAACGCTGACACGCAATCGAACCAGCGCGACGCGTACGAAGTTCTGACCAAGTACAGCCCGCTGTAATCATGTCTTGATCGGGCCGTTGCTCCGCAGCGCGAGTCGTCTGGCGGGCAGTCGCCTGAACCGAGATCAAGCCTCACCGAACTATCGCTTTCTCAGCTTTCGTCCTCTGCATTTCTCTCCTCCTTTATTTGAGCGGCCACCTTGCAGGTGGCCGTTTCTCTTGTTTTTTCTGAACCGCGCGCCCGGCGTCGGGGCGCCACTACGGATGCGGGTATCCGATCGCGTAGACCTGCGCCACGTCACTGGAGTCCGAGCCAGTCGAGGTCGGCAAGAAATTCCTGAGAGCGCACGGTTGGTGGGGTGGGCAAGCACGCCCGATCAGCCTAAGGCGCCGGATCGGAGTCTGATCGCGGGTCCGGCTCCGTAGTTCTCGCAGCGGGCTCGGGACGAATACCGAGAAAGTGAAGGTTTGGCAGGTTCGTTCGACTTATGAACGTGAGCGCAGCAAACGGCAACCCCGCAAGCTCAGCGCAACACAAACCAACCTTCGTATCTTCACCCAGGAGCCGCAAATGAAACGCATCATCGCCATCGTGCTGTCCACCTTCGCCCTGTCGAACGTCGCTTTCGCCCAAAACGCTGACACGCAATCGAACCAGCGCGACGCGTACGAATTTCTGACCAAATACAACCCGTAGTAAAGTCCCGATCGGGCGGTTGCTCCGCAGCGCGAGTCGTCTGGCGGGCAGTCGCCTGAACCGAAATCAAGCATTGCCGAACTATCATTTCCTCAGCTTTCGTCTTCTCCATTTTTCTCCTCCCTTGCTTGCGCGGCCACCTTGCAGGTGGCCGTTTCTTTTCCTTTTCCTTTTCCTGATCCGCTCGCCCGGATGTCGGGGCCCCACTACCGATTGCGGGTAGCCGGTGAGCATAGGAATTCCAAACGCCGTTTCCCTCGAGTCAGTCCCGTAGATGCGGAGCGCCGTGGGGTCAATTGGCGCGTGCACGCCCGGGGTGATGTGCCTTGAGCAGAGCGATCGGCGGGTACGCAGGCGCTAAGGAACGAATTGGGCGAACAGAGCGGTACGAATCAGCCGCGAATTGCCTGAGCGGACCGGACTTGAGTCGAGCCTGACCCTGGGCCGAGCGCTCGAACCGATTGGGATCGACTGCGCAGAGCGCGATTTCCGCGCCGCCTGGAACAGTGGCAGGTTCCGCGCCGGGGATCGTGGCGGGGCGCGTAGGAAGGGAATACAGGGCCCCGTCCCCGTCTTGGGCAGGTTCAGATGCGTGAGGATGGCAACAATCGCTGCCGGATCCTCGATCGCAGCCCTTCGACGAAGCTCAGAACAGGCAATGATCTTCAGGGAGTGGGCGGCGGTCTGCGCCATGCGCCGCCCCGCTTACACGAGAACGCCACCAGCTTCTCATGAGCACACGTGGCACAGCGCAACCGCAGAAAGCCGTGCGCGAGGATGCCGCACTTCAGGTACGCGTCGAACTCGTCCTTGACGAACTGCGGCAGGGGTGCCCCGGTGCTCGTCTCGACCTGCGCGAGGAAGCTCTCCAGGTGCTCTTGCACCAGCTGATACAGGATGGTCTGCTCGGGGCGGCGGCGCTCGTAGTGAACGGCGTTCGGCACCGGTGCGCGCGGCAGCGCTTGGGCCATGGTCGATCGGCACCCTTCCTCCCTGATATTTGTACAGTATCATGGACGCAACCGGTTCTGGCCGCCGTCTGGATGTCGTCACGTCATAATCCGTTGCTGAGGCGACCGGGAACCGTCCTCAGCCGCAAGGACGCCCGGGACTCGCCAGGGCGCGTCTACGAGCCTTCGCTCCCTAGCCTAGTGGGTCGCGACTGTCACTGCGCCGCCCCGACCACTCGCGATCGCCATCGCGCAGCACACTGCTGCAACGCCCCGCCCCGCCAGCCTGCTGCCCGACAGGCGAGATAGCGCACGGCGATCTCGGGCGACGTGCTCCGTTCGGCGTAGCCATCGACGCGGCTCACCATCCCGGGGTCCTGACCCGCTGCGATACATGCAGCGCCCGACGCAGAGCGCACACAATTGCCGGTGTAAAGCCGGCGCGTCTGCGCCAGCCCGCCATCGGGTGTCGGCGTGATGTGTTGTTCGGCCACACGTCGATTCATCGTCCGCTGCTGTTCACTCGCTGGCGCGCTCGCGCTCAGGTGGCCATCGCCCGTAGAGCCCAGAAACCCGTCCTGTGCCTGCGTGAGCGATCCGCCCGATCCGAACACCGTATTAATCAGCGCGTAGCTGTTGGTTGCCGACGCATTGAGAAGGCCTGAGGCGGCCAGCGCGTAGGTGAATACGGTGAACCCCCGATCGGTCTGCTCCCAGCGATCGAGCATCTGCTCCGCTTCAGGCAGATTGCCGCCCGTCCATTCGGATGCGACGACACCAGCATGCGCAACATGCTCCGCGGCATCACACGTGGTGGCGCCGTTCGCGGGGTTGCGCACGACGTGCGACGGATCGACGCAGATCTGTGCCGACAGGCCGCCTTCAGGGGAAACCTGCACCGGCGCAACCAGAAACCAGCGCGGGCGCACGTAGCCCTCTACGATGGTGGTCACCGTCCGGCGAAACAGATTGCCCCGTGATTCGGTGCGCACATCGAACCGCTGCTGCGCCATGGCGAGCCACGCCGTGGCGGCGCGATGGATTCGCATGGCGTGCCCGATCGCCACCAGCGCTGCGTCCGGGGCAATGTTGTAGAAGACCGGATCATCGTTGGCGCCGCGGAAGCGGCGAAACGGGTTGTAGCCTTCGCGCCCCGCCGCGCGCTCAGCTGGAGTAAGGAACTGCCGGTACGCGCGATAAAGCTCGCCGTGATGTGGCGTGAAATCTCCCGTGGAGAGATACACGCGTCCATCGGGTCGGCGCTCCAAGCGGACGAGATGAATGCGAAGCCGTGCGTTCTCCGCCGAGTAATGCGCGAGCACCTGCACCACGGGAGCGGCGAGTTGCTTGATCGCCGCGCTCATCTGCACCGATTCCAGGCCGAGCATGCCGATCTCGTCGCGGCCGAACACGATCCACCGCTGGCCCTGCAGGAGGCGAATATCGGGCATGCCGCCACCCGTGTTGGCCATCGACGCAATGTTGGTCCAGTTCTCGGTCGGGACATCGACCACCGCGCCCGCCGGCACGCGTACCGGTACCCAGCGCGGATTGAACTGACCCGGCGCGGCCTCGATCGTCATCGATGTCAATACCATCAGCGCGAGTGCCATCGCGACGAGCGTGCTCTTCAAGTCGACAACACTTCGGAGGCTTGGCGGCCGTCTCATCGGAGACTCTGAACCAAGCGAGCGATAGGGCCCGTTGCGCGATACCGCTGACACGACTCGAACGATCCACCATCGCCGCCCGGCATGAATTGGCAGCCGGTCATCGTGCCGCTTGCGTCCGGCATGTAGCACTGCGATGGGTCCAACCTCAGCATCGAGCCCGCGATCTGTCCGCTCGGGCAACCGGCGTGCTCGAGATAGAAATCGAGCGGTCCTCCGTTGGGGAAATTCTCCCTCACGTAATAACCCACATTCGGCGCGAACAACTGCGCCGCAAACACCGATGGCGCAAGGGTCGTCCCCGCGTCCGTTGCCACCGGCACCGCATGGAAGATCACCGATCGATCACCGTCGTAGCTCCACGGCACCGATCCCATGCCTTCGAACGCGGCAACCTGATTGCGAACCGGGACGCCACGCTTGAGCGTGAACGCGGCACGCTCGCTAAAGCTCATCGAGCGCGGGCTGCATCCGGGCACCGCGTGATTCATGCCGAGACTCAATTCGATCTGGCCGGTGGCACCGCACCGAGCAGCCAGTTGCACCGCGCGCCCGCATGCGCCGTGGAAGATGTCGCCGATGACGAAGCTTTCCGCCGCACTCGCGCCTTCCTTGGTGGTGGTGATCGGTGCGAGCCCCACTAGTCCGCGAACGCTGCTGGCGGCAATCAGCGCACCGCCAGGATTGGCAGGATCGATCAACTTGTCAGCCAGTTGTGCCGCAGTGGCGTCCTCGTTCAACTGCTTGGCCACCTTGAACGGAACGCTGGGTGATACCGATCGATGCGCGGTGCGATCGATCAGCGAGTACGAGCCGTCGATCTGCGCTGCATAGCGCTCGACTTGCTCTGCAAGCTCGAACCCGTAGGCACCTTCGTTGCGATATTCACCCGCGCCGCAGCTACTCGGCGCCAGCTCGCGACGGCTCACCGCAACAGCGACCCTTGCCACTTGTTCGAAGCGACGGCTACCCGGCGGCGACTCGATCTGGTCATAGGCCGGCTGCAAGGTGCGTCGATAGTCGACGATCGCGCGCGTATGCCCGGTTTGATTCATCAAGCTCGCCACGTTAGCCACCCCGCGTGAGCAGGCTGTGCTGGCGTTCGACCCGAGCAAGCACTTGAGCCCGTGATCCGGATCGACTGCGCCGCTGCTCGCATCCGGCTCGTCGTAGGTGTTGCCGATGGTGATGCTCGACCAACCGGTGAGCGGCGCGCCCTGCCGATCGAGGATGCGCCATTGCAAGGTGCCGGCGTCCGGATAAGCCCAACCCACCGGCAACCCCGCCGCCACGCGCACCGGTGTATGCACGACATGCAAGGTCGTCTCGATCGATGGGACCAAGCGCGGATCGCCGAACACCGGCCGCTCGCTCCGATACACCACCATCGACCACACGAGGAATTGCGGTGTGGCGGTGCCGGCGACCGCGACACGCTGCATCAGGCTGAAGTGCGCAGTGCCAACACCGCTGGCCTGCATGGCACGACGAATCGAGGCGGCGAATGCCGGCGCTGAAGTAGATAGGTGGGTTTTAGCGTCCGAGAGCAGCTGTCCGCTGGTGAGCCACGTTCCGTAGTCGCGCGCGCCAAGCGGTGTGATTCCGGCGCCGTCGGCAAGCGGCCGGCCATCCATGGCGAGCGTGACTTCGCGCCGGGTCGGCAGCACCGAGCTCACCCGCGCAACTAAGGTCGAGACCAACCCTTCGCGCGGGCCGGTGATCGTTTGCGTGACGACCAGCACTTGGTCGGCCGCGCTCGCGATGTTGATGATGGTGAATAGCACAATCGCGCCGAACAACCGTCGTAGCCGCTGGTGTCTGATCGGCATCGGTTATCTATCAACGCGCTTGAAACCGGCGCGTGCTAACGCGCTACGCCGAGCGTTGCCGCGCCCGGCGCAAAGGCTTGCGGCCCACTCAACGGCCGCGCTGGCACCGCAGGTAGACGGAGCGCTTGCATGTCGAGCACCGGGTCACTTGCGCCGGGTATCGCCCCCGCCGAACTGGTGGGACGTTGCACCGGCGGCTCGACTTGTACGGGGCCGATCTGCACTTCTTGTTCCCCAACTCGCAACTGGCGCGACTGGCCATTGACCTGGACCTCGCTGCCGCGAATGCGTCCGACTTCGACCCCCTCGCCTCGCCCGTTTTCCGGCACGATGCTCGGGCGCCCGTCGCGTTCGAAGATGGCGTAGCGCTTGCCGTCGATCGTCGCGATGCCCACCAGCGACGGCGTAACGGGTGCGGCTGGCACGGACGCGGCGGGGGGTGGCGCGGCAGGCCTGGCAGCAGGTTTGCGGATCGGACGTGTGCTCGGTGCACTCGATGGCGATTGCGCGGTCGCGCCGTGTGGTGCGCTCGGAGCGATCGCACTGCTGGGACCGTGAATACCCACCGATGCGAAGAACCCCGCCCCAGGCGTGATCGCTGGAGCGTGCGCAATGAATCCGCCCGGAGACGGCACGCTCGGCTCGACCGAGAGCTTGCCGATCTCGGACAACGCGCGCGCTTGCTGCAGGCGCTGCTCGAGGATGCGCGTGCGCTGCTGCTGGAGCTTGAGCTCGCGCGCGCCCTCTTCGAACGCGGCCGGGTTGCCGGTGAACGGATTGATCTGGTCCGCCGGCGTGAGCACCATCGCCTTCGCATCGTTCGCCACCTGGCGGAGCATCGTGGCGCTGTCTGGCACCGCGCGCGGGGCGGCCTCTTCTTGTTTGACGCGCAGGCTCGCCTCGGGCGTATTTCCCGATGGCCCCGCAGGGGGTGTGCCGCGTTCGGTCTGCTGCGCGGTCGCGCTTACACCGATGGCGGCAAGCGCGACGAGTAGAACACGGCGAGTCGGTATGGAAGGCATGAGATCTCCCGTTCAGTGGTAGGACCCGGAGACGGTGCGCACGAGCTGTTCGCCGCCCGGCAACGGCGCGATCACCCGCGCGGTGTAGGGCGGCAAGCTGCGCGCGGGCGTTGGGTGATTCGGGTGATTGACGTCGGTCGAGGAGTTATCGATCTGAATCGGACCGGCTGCGGTGGTGACATCGGCCGGTGCAAGTCCGAGTGCGGCGAGGAGGCCCACGGTCGTGGCATCGGCGGGCGCACCACCGGAGGTCTGAACGGTTCCGCTCTCATCCCAACTCGGCGATGCACTACCGCTCGGATCGCTGTTGGCAAAGTAATCGATCGCGATCGAGCGGGCCGGATTGGCGAGGTACCGGATCTGGAAGTAGCTTTGATAGGCGTTCGCCAAGCGCTCGACGCGTTTGGCCGTATCGTCGAGCACCTCACGCACGATCGGGTAGCCGTTGATCACCTCGGCCACGTCGTCCTCGGCTACTGCGAGCGTGCCGTTGGTAGCGTTGAATGTGGACTCGACCGTGCCATTGCGCGAGGCAGCCACCAGGCCGATCACGCGGTAGCGCAACGTCACCCCACTCACGGTCTGAGTCAATTCGTTCGACACGAACACGCGTACCGGCTGATTGAAGCCGTCGTGCGCGAGCTGTGAGGCGTTCACCGACGAATAGGTCGCGAACGGCTGTAACAGCGCGCCCGTCGCCGCCGTGCCGTTGGCGAGGGTGACACCGCCGAACACAACCGCGTTGCCACTGCCTGGGCTCACGGTCAGCACCTCGCGCCGATACGCCTCGGTGATCGCGAGCTTTAGTTGTCGCAGGCGCGTGCGCGTCTCTTCCTTCTGGCTCTGGTCGAGGTAAGCACCGTACGAGCCCATCACTGCGGCCGAAAGCAAGCCCACCACCAAGACCGCGACGATGACCTCCAACGCGCTCACCCCGCGCTGGCGATTGGGATGCAGGCATCGCATGGTCGGACTCCCTAGAAGCGCTGCACCGCTTGCGCGTGCAACACCGCGCCCCACGGCGTTCTCGCGCGGATCGCCATCGAGTACGGTGGGATCTCGGTGCTCGCATCAGCGAGATTGCTCAGCTCGAGCGTCCCGCCCCAAGCATCGATCGCTTGCACCGCACCGACGCCGGCTTCGAGCCAATCGACCGTTGTTGCCGCGGTGTACGCATCGAGACAGGGCATCGCGCCCTCCTCCCGCGCGCAACCGTTACTTGGCCGAAAGTGGTTTGCACTGACATCGCCGCCACTTGCGAGGGTGCGCGCGGCGAAATAGTTTTCGAGTTGGGCGGCCAAGCGGGACATGGTGTGGCGCGTATCGGCCACCGCGCGCGCCTGGATGTCCGCGCCGGAGACCACCGTGAAGGGCACGCCGGGTCCGGGCACGAACGCACCGCTGGAGGGATCGAAGCGCGAGGGATCGGGCGATGCGGCCGGCAGCCACAGCGCGAACACGCGGAATGCAACTTCGTCTTGCGTCACACGGTTACTCACTGAGATCGCAAGGCCGTAGCGCGGCGTGATGCCCGCTCCTTGCAGCACCTCTTCCGGATTCGGCGGCGCCACCGCCGCATCGAGCGTGGCCTGGTGCGCGGCGTACCAGAGGGCAAGCGCGTTCGCCGCCTCGCGCAGAAAGTCCGCACGATCGGTCTGTGCCTGATTGGCCGCGTGTTGCGCCTGCAAGCTGGACGCGCCCATGACGAAGGTGAACGCAACCACCGCGAGCGCGCTCACCAGGATCAGGAACACCATGCCGCGTTGACGAGTGCGATCCATGGGCCCGTCTAGGTCAGGTCGAACTCGATCTCGAATGTCCCGCTACCCGAGCCGCCCGGCGTGCCGATGCACCGGCCGTTCGCGGCGCCGCCGTTACAGACGTTCACCGCGCGATTGAGGACATCGTTCGGCACACCAGAGGCCTGGATACGCCAGCGGGTGCCGGCGGCATCGACGACGTTGACGATGCTCACCGCCACGCCGTTCGACACGTTGTTGAGCAGCACTGCGCCGGCCGCATTCGTCGGTGCGACTTCGGCATAGCGACCGTTCCACTGGTTGGTGAGGTTGATGCCGCAGAACGACGTGTTGGCCTGGGTGCGATCGAATAGCGCCGCCATGCGAGTTGGATAACACGCCATGTCCGCCTTGGCACGCTTCATTGCATTCGCGTACTCCTGGGTGACATTGAGCAGCGTCGCCGCCTTGGAGTTGTCCGAGTTGTAGTTGAACACATACATCGCGGTGAGGATCGACACCAGCGACAGGACGATGATGAGCTCGAGCGCCGAGAAACCGCGGGTCCTCTGCGTGCTTCGCGGCACGGATCGATTCGATGGCTTCATTGGTGACCTCTCCCCTTCGCATTTCTCGTAGAAGATCGCTTTACATCCGCGACATCGTCGCCGACACCTGCGGATAGACGGTGATGAACACGAACCCGAGTAGAAACAACCCGACGATCAGGTTCGAGCCGATCACCGCGAGACGCTGCGCCTGTTCCGTGTGCGCTTGCAAGTCCTGGCGCAACAACTCGACGAGCTTTCTCATGCCCTCGGTGGTGCTGTTGGCCGATTCGCCCGCACTGATCTCGGCCAGCACGTAATTCGGGAACCGGCACTGCGCGACCGCTTTGGCGATCGAGTAGTTGCCGGCGCGGTAGATGCTCGCCATCTCTTCGAGGCGCTCGCGGTTGTCAGCACGGCGTGCCGAACGCGCAACCGCTGCGAACGCTTCGACGGGCTTCACCCCGGCATTCAGGAGGAGCGCGAGCGCGGAGAAAATCGACACCAGATCGGATTTCATCGCCAGCGCGTAGAGCGCGGGGATGCGATCGACCAGGTGTGCGGTGAATCGGGATCGCAGCAGGGTGACAAACCCAACCGGTATCGCGAACCAGGCCAGCGATCCGATCAGCGCGTGCTGCTGGAAAAACGCGGCGAAGCTGTAGTACGCCTCGGCATAGGCCGGCAGGCTCAACTGCAAGCTGCCAAGCTTCATGAAGAACGCGCCGATTCTCGGGGCGATGAACAAGGTGATGGCCCAGGCGACGATCCACATCGCCGCCAGCACCACCAGCGGATACCAGAGGACGCCGGCGATACGCTGCTTCATCGCCTCGATCGCTTCCATGCGCTCGGCCAAGCTCGCCAGCACCTCGCCTTCTTTGCCGGCGCTTTGCACCGCGCGCACCGCCTGCACGTCCGTCTCCGGAAAGCCGGCCTTCTCCATGGCATCCGCAAACTTCACGCCATCCAGCATCGACTGGCGCATCACGGTGAGCGCCGAGACGAATCGTTTGTCCTCCACGTAGTCGAGCGCCTCGTGCAAGCCCTGCGGGATGGAGCGGCCGATGCGCTTGCGCTCGGCGATGGTTCGATACAGCCGAATCCGATCACGCGTGGGTTCGCGCTCGAGCACCCAGCTGATGCCGGTTTCCAGGGCATTCACGCGGATCGCCATCGGATCGAGCTTGAGCGCCGCGCGCACCTGGTACACCGCATCGTCGTAGCACGCGCAGAACACCATGCCGGAGACGACGAGCCCCCGTGAGGTCTTGGCGGTGTAGTCGTAGGCCAGTTGCACCGCGCTAGCCCTCTAGATCCAGGTGGAGGGCAATCTCATCAACCGAGGTCACGCCTTCGGCGACGAGCCGGTAGGCGTTCTCGAGCATGGTGCCGCTGGTCTCAAGGCCCCCTTCGCGCAGGCGCGAGACCGGCACGCCTTCCTCCAATAGGCTCTTCACTTTCTTGGAGCAATGGAGCAGCTCGTACACCATGCGCCGGCCGCGGTAGCCGGTGAAGCCGCAGTTCGGGCAGCCGCCGTCGCGCGCACGAAACGGGGCGATGCGACCGGACATGCGCAGCGCCTTGGTGGTGTGGCCGGCCAAGAGCTGCGGGGTCTCAGGACGCTCATCAGGCACCTTGCAGCTGTTGCAGAGTTTGCGTACCAGGCGCTGCGCGAGCACGCCGAGCAGTTGCGTGGCGAGTTTCTCGCGATCGATGCCCAGATCGGTCAGGCGCCCCACCGTTTCGGCGGCACCGTTGGAGTGCAAGGTGGAGAGCACCAGGTGCCCGGTGTTGGCGGCGCGGAAACATTCTCGTGCCGTGCCTTCATCACGCGTCTCGCCGAACAGGATCTTGTCCGGGGCGTTGCGCAGGATCCCTTTCAGCGCCTCGGCCCAGCCCTTGCCTTCGTCCTCGCCCATCGCGCTCACCGGGTACTGCAGCCACAGGCCGTTGGTGTATTCCACCGGGCGTTCGACGGTCTGCACCGACTCGGTGATCGCATCAACGGAGCGCAGGAGTGCGTAGAGCGTGGTGGTCTTGCCCGAGCCGGTCGGACCGCACAGCAGGAACACGCCGCTCTTGGACCGGATGTAAGCCTTGAGCCGCTGCAGGGTCTTCTGATCGAGGCCCAGCTGATGGAGATCGGCTGCGGTCGATTCCTTGTCGTTGGCGCGGATCGTCATGGTGCGGCCCTGCACCGAGTTGCCCAGCTCGACCCGAAACACGTAGCGATCGATGATGTCGGCGTAGCGGCTGCGCAGCGCTTGCGCCTGCTCGTCCTTGTCGGTGTTGAGATCGAGCGCGCAATCGGTGAAGCCCTCGGCGATTTTCGCGTCGTTCACGCCATTCAACATGGTGTTGCGCACCACGCCATAGAGCAGCGCGAGTAATTCCAGGGACACCACCTGGAAGATGTCCCACACACCGTCGACCTTGAGCTTGATCATGCCCACGTCGTGCGAGGGAAACAGTTGGATATCGGAAGCCCCGGCGTAGCAGGCGTGGCGCAGCAGCGCCATCACCAAATCCTGGTAGATCGCGCTCTTCGAGAGGTCCTCGCGATTGGCAAGTGCCTGGTTGTGCTGATCGAGGAGCTTGGCGACGACTTCGGCGGTGGCAGCGAAGTACTTGCGGTAGATGATCTGGATCGTCTCGCTGGAGCCGACCATGAAGGTGCAGCGATGCTGGCGAAACTCGCTGCTCGCCGCATTCATCCGATTGCGATCGGGGATCAGCACGGCGATGCTGCCGCGCCGGCCGTCCTGGGCGAACGCCACCGGTACGAAGCCTTTGAACTCCGACAAACCGATGCCGTTCGCACGCAGGCTTTCGATCGCGATGTTGTCGATCTCGGCCCAGGGGAAATACTCCAGGCCCGCTTCGATCGCGATCGCCTTGGCCACCGCTTCCTGCGACAGGTAACCCCAGTCGCGCATGATGCGGGTGAGCGGATGGCGGAAGGTGCGTTGGCGATGCAAGGTTGCGCGGATCTGGTGCACTGGCATGCCTAAGCGCGCGAGGATGTCGGCGGTCGCGGGCTTGCCGCCGTGCTGCGCGTCGAGTGCTTGGGCGAGCTGTTCGGCAGTGACTGCGCCTTGCTCGAGCAGGATGCGCCCGAGCAGGTGACCCGAGACGCTTTGCCGCTCGAGCGCGCTCTCTAACTGCCGCGGCGTGATCAGCTGCCGTCCGATTAGGAGGTCGCCGAGTTTCTCTAGCGTTGCGGCAGGCGATGACGGCGCGAGCGCGCCAAGCTCCATTGGTGCAGGACGCGCGAAGCTCGATCCGATTTCCGATAGGTGAACATTGGGTCGATCATCCGCGGGGCTCTCGCGTGTTTGTGCGTCGTTACCCGATGTCGATTGCGAAGCGCCGGTACGCACGTCGGGTACCAGTCGCATCGCTCGTTCAACCGATGCGTTCAGGTTCACTTGCGGGTCGAGTACGGGCGCGCCATTGAGGGCGACCGGTTCGACCATGCGTTTGATCGGCGCGACACTGCCGCCAGCGATGCGATGGCGCGCCTTCGCCAACAGCGCGTAGATAACATTGGTCTCGTTGGCAGCCATGCGCTAGACCCCAAGCACCAGCACGTCGGCTTGGAACTGGTCCTTGGTGATCTCAAGGGACCGGATCACAGCCTGATGCGCCTTGAAACGATCGAGGTAGGCGTGGAATCGCTCAAGCGATTCGTAGCGGCCCTTCACTTGTAGGCGGAGGCGCCGTAAGTTGCCCGCGATCGCGACCGGTTCGGCCAACTCGGCCAGGCGCACGCCCTTCGCGTCGAGTTGTCGATTGCCCACCGAGAGCGATTGCACGCTCACCAGATGCGCGCTGCTCGCGGCGCGCAGGTCCACCACAGTGCGCGCGTAGGCGTCCTCGAGTGCAAGCACTGGCGTTTGAGCAGCCGGCGCCCGCGCAAGCTCGCTCAGGATGAAGCGCTCGTTGCCTTCGTTCGTCGCCAGCTCGGTGAGCGCCTGCGCGAGCACGCGAGAGCGCTCCTCGTTGAGCGCGCGCAGCTTCTGAATCGCCGGCACGCTAGCGATCGAGATAGCCAAGCAGACGAGCGTTAGCTGCTTGCAACGCGTAATCGAAATGGATCTCATTGCCTCCCCCTGACAACCCTACCTGCGGCAACCGTCCCGACACCTTGCGCGACCGTGCTGCCTCGAACGACGACCCCGGCATGGTGTTCACCGTGAGCACATCGATTTGATGGGTCTGCGGCGGTTCGATCTGCAAAGTGAGCCGAAGTCGATGCGCCTCGGCGTTGGCCTGGAGCATCACCCAGCCGCCGGGTACATAGATCGCGCGCGCGTTAGCGGCCAGCGCGCGGTGATCCACGCTGCTGCGCTCGACCACGGTGGGTAGATGGCCGACGAACGCGTTAACCGTCGTCTGGCGCGATTGCGAGGCACGCGCCGCGGCCCGCTCGCGCTCGGTCTGCATCATCTGACCCTGTACGAACAGCACGCCGAGCGCGGCAACCGTACCGATCGCGCTGAGCGCCGATGCCCCCGCGATGCCCGACCATAGCCGCTGCACCGGCATGCCGTACCAATCGTCGTAGTCCGGATAGGGTTCTAAGCGATCGGCAAAGCGCTCGACCGCAGCGAGTAGCTCCTCGACCTGGAACAGGAGTACGTTGGATTCGTTCGCGTCGATCGCATGCGTGGCGCAGAACGCATCGACGATCTGCTCGGCTTGCTGCGCGTTCTCGGTGAACTGGATGCCGCCCAGCTCCCCACGCGGCGTGCCGGCCCAGAGAGCGAGAATCTCGTTGTGGCTCTCCCCTGCCGACAGCAAGAAACCCGCGATGAACGGCGCATCCGGCCAACCGCGCTCGACGAGGAGCTGATCGACCAAGAGCGCTGCCGGCACCGCGGCAAAGCCATCGGTCATCGCGATCAGCGGTCGCCCGTAGATCGCGCCATGCGCCGATTGATTGATCACGCGCGCGGGCTGGCCGCACTGCTGGCGAATCAGGCTCTTGGCACGCTTGCCGCTCACGGGTTTCGCCGTGGCGACGCGCAGATCGTCTTCTGAGATGGACAGAATCGGCCACGCACCGTCGGGCAGCTGTTCGATCTCGCGTACCGCGTCCTGCGCAACCTCCCAGAAGCTCGGCGCCTGTTGCTTCTGCTGGATCGCAAGCCACAGGCGCCCGGGCGCGGGCGTGCGCAACAGGCGTCGCACGATGGGGAATTTCATGGATGGCGCTTACAAGGACTCGCCGACGATGACGTTCAGCTCGGGCGCCGGCAGCACGTTGGTGTGCAACAGCAGCACCAGCTCCTTGGCGGTCTTCAGATCGTCGGTGCCCGAGAGCAGTTGTCCGAGGATGCCGGCCTGGCGCACACCGGGCACGCCCACCTGCTGGAAGTTCTGACTGGTGAAGCGGCTGCCACCGACGATGTAGGTCTTGCCCGATTCGAGCAGCAGCTTCATGTGCGAAGAGGTGGTGGGCAGGTCATACCCGGTCAGCTCCAGCCCGTTGCCTGGCTTGAAGGTCTGCTGGTTCACCGCGGTCGAGAGCATCGGGATCACCGTCAACTCGGCGCGGCTGTTGTCCAGAATGTGCGGGCGGAAGGCGAGCGAGACGCCGTCCATCGCGTAGCTGAGCGCCCCGGCGGTGGAGGAGATCGAGGCGTTGCCTGCGATACTGGTGGTCACCGCGCCGAGATACGGGCGCTGCGTGGCGTTGAAGACGATGCCCGGTTGATGGTTGAGCATCCACAGTTGCGGTTCGGCCACCACCTTGACCGCAGTCGCCCCTTCGAGCGCCTTGATGACGCTGCGGATCGAGTTGGTGGTGATGGTCGCGTTCACGACCGCGCGCGGCACAACCGAGGTGGTCGCCAGACCCACTTCGATGGTGCGCGCGCTGTTGCTGAGAATCTTCGACCAGTCGATGCCGTAGGCGAGCTCGTTGCCCAAAGTGATTTCGACCAGCGCCGCCTTCACCTCGATTTGCCGGCCGGCATCACGCGTGAACGTTTCGAGAAACTGGGTGACGCGCTTGAGCGCTGAACCGTCGGCGCGTACCGACAACAGTCCTAGCTCGCGCATCACCGAGAGCTTGGCCTTGTCGCCCGCGATTTGCTTGATCGCCGCGGTGAACGATTCGAGCGCGCTGCCCGCCCCGCCACTCACTTTCATATTGGTGTGGTTTGCGCCGGGTGTGCCGCCCGCGGCACCCAAGCCCGATGCGGGCGCGCCATGCCCAATCGAGCCGACCCCGCCCATATTCGGCGTGGCGCCGCCTTGTCCACCGAGGGCCGGGTTCGAGGACACGCTGTAGCTCATCGCCAGGTCGTCGAACAGATGCTGCGGGATGCGGAAGGTGTAGGTCGCTTCGGGCGCGACATAGATCGCCTTGCGCGCGTGGTTGAACACCGCCGCCGCCCCGACCGCGGACGCGATCTCGCGCACCGCGTGCTCGAAATCGAGATTGACCAGCTCGATGTTCACCGCTTCGGTCTTCAAACCCTTGGCGATCACGACGGTGTAGCCCTTGGGCTTGGCGACGCTCTCGATCGCCGCGCGCACCGACCCGCCCTGGATCGCAATCGAGATCTCCTCGCGCGGCTCGCGATACTCGACCGGACGCGCCTTTACGTAGGGCTTCGGATTGGTCTTGATGATCGGCTCACGACGCGCCTCAGTATCGAAGCGCCGCACCTCTTCGCGCATCGCCTCTTGGACGCTTGGGCGGTTGTCCGGCACGGCGCACCCGGTGCATAGCGCGACCAAGCTCAAAACGAGCGCCGCGTGTTGATCGAACCTCTTCATGTCTTCCTCCCCAACGTCAATTGCACTCGCTTCGAGTCGCTGCGCCTAGCGTGCTTCGCGCTCGGCGCCGGTCTGATAGATCTCGACCACGCCGTTGCCTTCCCAGATCGTCGCGGACAAGCCGTAGGCGGCGAGCACTTCTTCCAAGGTCGCGTTCAGTTCCTCGCGCGTGACGCGGTACGGATGTTCAATGACGAAATCGGCGCGCGTACTCCACTGCATGCGCTTGTCGTGCTTGCGCAGAAACGCGCGCATCGCCGCAGACAGCTGTTGCCCTGCAGCCACGGAGAAACTGTTGTCGGGGGCAGGCGGAGGAGGAATCTGCGTCGCATCTTTAGTCACGCCAAGCGCGACGTTCCACGCATCGAGCTCATCGCCGGTCGGACCAGGTCGTGGCGCTTGCGAGCGATCAGCGTCCTTCGCTTCGACCGAGATCTGAGCGGTCGCCCTTCGCGCCGTCTCCTTCTTCGCCTCCGCACGTGGCACGGATTGCGATGCCGTGGTCCGTGCGGGTGAAGCAGACAGGGTGCGAGGCGGGTTGGTGGTATGCCCTGGTGCATTCCATACCGGGACTTGCGCCCCGCGTACCACCACGCCATTCACCAGTTGCGATGGCATCTGCTTGGTTGCAAACGGCATCTCCTCGGCCGCGCGCACGACGTGAAGATCGATCGCGATCACGCCCATCAATGCCGCAACCTGCCAACAACGCTTGCTACTGCTTGACCAGCTCGATCTCATAGCTCCACATCCCCCATTGCTTGATTAGCGAATCGGCGAAGCCTTCGGCGCGGACGACGACGACATTCGGTTCGTAGAAATGCCCGCTGCGCATCATGAACAGCCCATCGTCGGCGCTCGCGCCCTCGAAGACGGTGTCGAGATCGAGCACCGCCCGCGCGACCGCCAACACGAACGCGTTCGCCTGTTTCGCGCGCTTCTCGGGTACGGCCAGATCGATGCCCAGCTCGATCTCCGCCGGAAGTACGCTCGGAATGCGCTTGCGCAAACTGGCAAGCGGCAGCAACAGGCGATTCTTCTCCGGCAAATAGATCGCCTCGGGCCGCACGCTCCGGTCGTGGCAGCGATTGACGTTCAGCGCTTGCAGCAGGGAGGGGAGCGCTGTGCGCACCAGGCTCGCCACTTGTGATGGATCGGTCGCCGCGCGTTCCTCTTCTTCTTGCGCAGCGCGCTCGGCGCCGGTCGCGGCATAGTCAGCACCTTTGCATGCGCGCAGGATCGCGCGGTCCTCGTCCGTGGTATCGATCGGAATGGCACCGGTCACCAGCGCGGTGAGCAAGCGGATGAAACGGTCACGCGCGGGTGCATCAAGCTGCGCGAACGCCGGCAATCGGCGCACCAATTGCAAGGCGAGCGGCTGATGGATGGCGATGCGTCGATAGTCACCGTCTGCGTCGGGTACGTAAGCGAGCAGCTTGCCCAGGTCATGACAGAGCGAGAGCGTGGCCACCAGCGATCCCGCGCCATGCTGAGTACAGGCGCGTTCCCACGTGTTCAGACTATGGTCGAAGAGCGACACGCCGTGCACGCCGTCGGGATCGGCCGGGATCTCTGGGTGCGCCGCGAGTAGCGCTAAGACCTCGCGCTCGATCGGTGATGCGCCGGCAGGCACGGGTTCGCGCTTGCTCAGGCGCAACAGCGGCATGGCGGCGTTGGGATCGTGCTCGAGCGCCGCTTGATGCATGATGACGCGGCCACCGAACCGATCCGTGACGACGTTCACCCGCGCGGCGGCGCGCCTCTTGAAGAAGCGGCGCGACCAATCGATCAGGCGGCACAGCGCGCCGAGCGCTGCACCCAGTGCAAGAAACGGGAGCACTTCGTGCACGTTGGCCGCGACCGCCGCGGTGTAAAGCTTGAGCGCGCCACGTTCGCTCAGCATCGCGAACGCTTCGGCGCCGAGCGCGTCGGTCGCGAAACGCGCGAGCGATTCATTGCCAAGCGTCGCGTAGCAGGCGAAGAACGTTACCCCGACTAGCCACAGCCACAAGTAGCCGACGCGCAGCCACATCGTGATCGGATTCTGTGGCGTGATCATCGGGCCATTCCGTCCCGTTGCGGCGGCGAGGACTGGGTCACTTGGAGGTAGTTGCCGACGTACGCGAGGCACGCACGCGCGGTGCCCACGCGGATCGAGTCCCCGGTCGCGTCCAGAAAACTGCCCGGCTTGATCGCGGCGAGCGCATCGCGCAGCAATTCGGCACCCCATGCGAGCGGGCGGCACACCGCGACCGGTTTGTCCACGCGATCGGCGATCGCGATGCTGCCGGCCCAGATCGACATGCCGACCACCGCGCTCCAACCGACGAACTCGCCCACACGCATCGCGCTCGTCCCCTCGCTCACGCAGGCGACGTCGCGCTGCCCGCGGTCGTTACTTCGGCGGGTGGCGGCTCGACCACCACCGGATTGACAACGCGTTCCTTGCGCGGCTTGCTGGTCGCGGCGGAGGGCGTATCACTGGACGCCTTCGCTTGCGCTCGCATGTCGCGTACCCGCGCGACGACTGCGGCATCGAAACCTTTGTCCTCCACGCCGTGCGTGACGGCCATGTGCGCGGCGATATCGACCAGCGTGGTGTTGAGCTCCATCAACTGGCGCTCGAGCTCTTGCTTGTCGGTCATGGCATCGGACGTAGCGCGGCGCCAGAGTTTCTGCTCGCATCGGGCATAAATCGCGTCCAGATCGACGATGCGGCTGAATAGGTTGGCGCCGGCCGCGCTGCGCGGCACGAACACGCGCGCGCCCGGGGTCTGGATGAGACGGCGCACGACGTACAAGCGCCGGTCGTTGGTCTGGCGATTGAGGCCGTAGTTGATCTCGGTCAGCGTCGCTTCGCGCCGGTCGTGGTCCGGGACCCCCGAGTTCGCGCCCTCGTTCGGCTCGCTTGCCATCGCGCTCTCCTGTTCGCGCGATAACTGGCGGTGTGCCGGCTAGTGGCGCGCTTCAACCATTTATTCCTGGGGAGTGAAGCGAGGCCAGCGAATTCCGCCGCTGGGTAGAAGCCCCGTCAAGGTTTGACATTGCGAGCCTGCGCGACAACTGGTCGATCAGCCGATCTCGCGATATAACTGGCCTATGAAAAGTACGGGTGTCGTACCTATCGAGTCCGTGAGCGGACAGATCCGCGTAGTCCGCGGGTTGCGTGTCCTCCTCGATGGGGATCTCGCTGCGCTGTGCGACGTCGAGACCCGCGCGCTCGTGCAAGCGGTGAAGCGCAACGCCGAGCGCTTCCCGCCCGATTTCATGTTTCAACTCAGCGCGCAGGAGTGGAAAGACTTGAGATCACAATCCGTGATCTCAAGTTGGGGTGGTCGACGAACGGCTCCCTATGCCTTCACTGAGCACGGCGCGCTCCAACTCGCAAGTGTCCTTCGCTCCGAGCGGGCGGTTGAGATGAGCATCCTTGTCGTGCGCGCATTCGTGCGACTGCGTGAGTTGCTTGCCACGCATAAGGAGCTTGCCGCAAAACTCTCCCGCCTCGAGCGCAAGCTCGATCTTACCGATGAGGCGGTTGCTGAAATCTACGCCCTGATCAAGAAACTGATGGTTCCACCGCCAGAACCACCGAAGCGGCGGATCGGTTTCTAGGTTGCTACAAGATCATTGCTTGTGACCTTGAACCGAGGTTCGGGGCTGTTCGCTGTTGCCGGCTTGCGTGAAGAATCGATTTGCAAGCTGATAGTTCGTTGCGTAACGCGCGTAGTACGCGCGCGCGGCTGGCGTCCCTGCTTGCGATTGTCCGGGTGACCAATAGGCTGCAAACGCCTGCCACGTCCACCCGAACTGCTTCAGGTTGTCCTTCATCACCTGTGCGGCAGTCAGCGCACCGTAGTAGGGATGATGCACATCGCGCAAGTGCGGGCGGCTCTTCTGGAAGTAGCTGTTGATCTGAAACAACCCATGATCGTTGCCAAGCGCCGCTGGCCGGATCGACCATAGATCGATGCCACGATTCTCGGTCAGCAGATAGGCGACCAACAGGCGCGGATCGACCGCAGCATCGTTCGCGGCCGCACAGACGTTGCCGGCGATCCAATTGCGCGTGTCCGGCGCAAGCTTCGGTTGAACACTGGCCAGGGTCGATGCGATGCCAATTACGCAGATGACCGTGCTCGACACGAACTATCCTCCCATGCGTCGAGACTCGACCCGTACGCGCACACCGGCAAGCCGCGCGATCATGGTGAGCCGATTGCCGTTTCGTCCGAGCAGCCGCTTGGTTTCGTCTTCGCGCACCGCGATCGTCCACGGATCTTGCTCTCGCGCTGGTGGCGTGATCGCTACATCGGCTGGGCGAACCGGCGTGATCTGCTCGATCGCGCTCTTCAAGCGTCCCTCCGGACGCGGAGAGCTTGGCTCATGGGCGACCTTGATTGCGGTGAGGCCCGCAAGCTCGGCCAGTGCCCGCACGTTCTCACCACCCTTGCCCAGGAAGGCTCCCAAGTCCGTGTCCGAATCGAGGATCAACAGCCCGAACTCGCCGATGATCTCGGCGCGCGGGAAGATGCCGACGAAGTTACGCACCAACGACCGCAGAAAGATGCTGTGCCGGCGCGTGGCCAGGAAGCGCGGCTCGAGCGCGCGCCACGGTTCGGCGCCATCGTAGTGTTCGCGGCGCGGTTGATACACCGCCACGTAGCGCTCCATCCCCTTGCGCCAGAGGCTCGCCTCTCTCGCGCCGAGCAATGCGTTCGGCAACACCGCGATCTCGCCCTCGAGCGCAGGATGGTCGGACAACTCAACCAAACTATATTGGTCTTTGATCGCGACGCAACGCGCCCGCGTAACCTCCCAACCCAGTTGACCGATCTGATGACGGGCGTAGTCGTCGACCACGCGCCGAAAGGCGTCCGGTGACGGTTGCCATACCGAGGCGAAGCGCTGCTCAGGCCACATAGCACCGACCGGCGCGATCTCCACCGCCTCCACTTTCGGAACACCAGCGGTGAGACTCACCCGCGCCCGCGCATATTGGCCGCGCGCGAGGTAGTAGGCCTCGATCTCGCTCTCCAGTAACCAGATGAGCGTCTCCGCTGGCAGACCGATACGATGGACCGCGTCATCCAACAGCGCGGCGGCCGAGGACATGCGCATCTACTGCGCCCTCTTTGCGCGCTCCCGATCGGCTTTGGCATGCATGGCGTTGGCGATTCGCTCGAGCACCCGATCCAGGCGTCCGGCGTGATGGGCCGCCACCAGCTCGTTGGCCTCGTCGATCTCGAGCGCTGTCACGTACCAGCCGAGCTGCCCGGTCACATGCTCCTGCTGGCGCAACGGCAGATGGGCAAGCCGTGCCCCGACCAGGGGCCCGAGCGAGCCCTTCTGCACCCGTTTCTTGAGCGAATCGATCAGCTCGAGCTGATAGGTTGGGCGCGCGTCGGTGAGATCGAGCTCGCGCTTGAGCGCGGCGAACCGTTCATCGTCGCGCGATTCCTTGCCCTGACCGATCGGCCGCAGGATGGTCTTGATCGCTGCAATGCCCAACGTGTGCGCCGCACCGCATTCGTAATCACCGACCAGCACCCGGTAGAACTGGTCGATCACCACCGGCACCAGCTGGCCGTGTTTGATCTGGACGCGAAGGGTTGCCACGAGAAGATCGCGATCGAGCTCTTTGAGCGGTTTGAACGACAGCGAGCCCAGATTGCGGAGCCGGACCGGATCGGCATCGAGCACTCCGTCCGGAGGTATCGCGATTAATCGATCATCCAGGATCGGATCGTTGCGACGGATGATCGTCTCGATTTCGTAGAGCATCTGATAGACCCGCCGCGGCGTGAGACTGAGCCGTGCCGCGAGCTCGGGGCGCGGTATGTTGGCCAGCACCCCGTCGATGACGACGCGATAGTGCGGATGCGCGTAGACCGCATGTCCGCGGATCGCATCGTCGAAGGCCAGGTCGCTGTAGGCGCGCGTGAGGAAATCCTCGACCAGCTCGTCCACCGCGCCGCCGGGCTCGCGTCCCGATTCGAGTCCACGGTCCCTGGGCTCGAAGAACTTCTGATCGCCGAGCGCGTATTCCTCGTACTTCGTGTCGGCGCTCTGGGCGAACGCGCACGGATCGGTGGTGCCGGCGAACAGCATGCCGTGCAGCTTATCGACGGCAAAGGTGTTGAACTTGGCGCGGCTGGGATGGTTGGGGGAGTACACCTCGCGCGCCTCGCTCCAGGCGACATAGGCGGTGTTCACCACTTCGTCGCGCGGCAGATCGAACTTCGCAGCGAACGCCTTCACCGAGCGCTCGTTCGCCGCGATGAAGTCCTCGAATGACGGCACGGTGGTGCTCACCATCACTTCCTCCCATCAGCGTGGCGATGCACCACGCGTTTCTACGTATCGCGATGTCTCACTCGCGTACCGCCCGAGCATCCGACGTTCGCCAGCGCGCGTTTTGCACCGTGCGATTCACTGCGCGACACCTCGCACGTTCATTGACCAACTCTCACTCAACTGAAACAGTTCTCGACGACTTCGAACGGGATGCAGCAGCTCACCGGTCGCCAGTAGATCCAGCCGAATGCGCCATCGGGGCTCGGTCGCATGTCGGTGGGCAGGGGGAGTTTTCCCGGCCTTACGCACTGGCTGATCTTCGGATAGGCGAGTTGGAACTTCCCCGCGGTATCCACCGGAAACGGGAAGGTCTGTGTGTCGGTGCGCGCGATGCTGATGCTGCGGTACGCCGCGACCGCGGCGGCGATCACCTGAGTCGGACCGCGGGTGCGCATCTGACGCGGATAGTGCGGACTCCAATTGCCGATGCACGCGTCGCGACCGAGGAGTTGCGCCATCGGCTCGGCCGCTCCGGCAAACTCGGCCAGGCCATTCGCGCCGCAGGTGAAGGCGTTCGAGCGCAGCAGATTCGTCAGCGACACGTCGCGGCAGCCGGTACGCCAATGCAAGGCATCGGCTTCGCTGGCGTAGTAGAGCGACATCGAGGTGCCCTGCCCCGAGCCGCTGTCTCGTTGAAACGAGGTGAGCTTGTTGAGGACGTTGCTCAACGTTCCGCAGGCGCCGCTGCCCCAGTTACCCACCAAACCGTTCGAGGTGTCGCTGTAAGGCACCTTCGCGTAGCTCGACTTGCAGGTCATGCAGCCGGTTTCCCACTGCAAGTACTGCTCGGGGAGCGAGTAGTTACGCGCCTCGAAGGTGTTGTCCATGCCCTCCTGGTTGATCTGGCGGGTATGCCCGGCAAGGCCTGCGCCGGCGGCGAGCGACATCTGCGAGAAATCGAGCCCGACGACCAGCGTTTCGCCGGGACGGCGAACGGTTTCGATGAAGGACACCGGCAGGTAGTGCGCGACATGCCACGCGCACGGCACGCCGTTGCAATAGCAATACCCCAGGATCGCGTAGTTGCTGCACTGGGGCTGCCAGTTGACCCGACCGGCGATCTCTGGCGGGCTCATCGGGCGCAAACTCGCTTGTGCGTGAACGAGGGATGCGGCCGTCATCACGCTGGCGAATACCGCCATGCGGACAAGCCCCATCACCGGTTCGATGCATCGACGCACCACGCCCCGACCTCTCGTGTGAAGAAAATTGTGAAGAAAAAAAGTGAAGGGGCAGGAACGCCACGCAAGGAGGAGGAGCCTGCGTTGATCGATTCGGCTACATCCCTGCCCCTTCGAACATTTATTCCCGTCCGGTGAAACGCGTGAAGAAGTTTCGGCGCCCCGAAACAAAAAAGCCGCCCGGGGAGTTCCGAGCGGCTTTGTGAAGTTTGACGATCAGAGCTACGCGATAACACTCATGCACACATCGCTTGCGGGACATGCCGCGCACGCAACAGATCGTTCATGTCGCCACCGGGATGCTTGGTGATGCAGTACTCCAGGCCCAGTTCATCGAGATACTCGGCGAGGAACGCGCCCCAGGTCTGGCCGGGGTTGTCGGCACACTGCACATCATCATCCAAGCCGATGTCGATATGCCTCACCCCTTGCGCTTGCATGCGTGCGAACCACTCAGGCTCCCAGTGGTTGCAACCCGGTACGCCGATGACGTGTCCCGGATAACCCAGCGCAACGACCGAGAGCAAATCGATGAAGCCCTCGACGACGATGGCACGGGTCGCATCGGTTCCGCGCCAGAACCACGGGTACTGGGTGCTGCCGCGCTGCAAACACTTCTTCTCATCGGTGCGCGGCCGTCGATTCAACCGAAATTCCGCGGCGGTCATGCCAGGGAAGAAGAACACGATCGGGCGCGAGGCGATCCACGGGCATTCGGAACGACTACAGTTCCAAAGGCCTGAGTGCGTGAGCAGATCGCCACCGACGCGCTCGGTGATCAGCCGGGTGGCTGCGCGCCGCGATGAAGGTAGGAAGCCAAGCAAGCGGCGATGCTGTGCCTCGCGCACTACCGCCAGCGGAATGGCACGCTCCTCGCACAGATAGCGCAGATTGCGTTCGTCTTGGCCCGCCAGATCGGCTGCGGCACGAAGACGGTGCAGCGTTTCCACGAGGACAGACTCGTGCTGCCTCGCTTCCTCCAGCAAACGAGGATCGGGCTGACACAGGATCCGCGGCGGTGCGTTCGGTTCGTTCAGCACGGCACGTGCGGCATCCAACGGTGTCGCAAGGCCCCACAACCGCATCGCCGCATCGATGATCGAGCCGCGCGCCCCACAGCGAAAACAGCGAAAACCGGCATCGTCCCGCACCAGTAGGCGTTCGCTGCGAGGATTCACCGCTGCTCGGCACGTGGCGTCCGGACAGCTCGAGAACCGTACGAAGCGGCCGCGGCACTTCGCCGTGACACCCAGCTCGCGTTCCAGGAAGGCGCTAAGTGAAATGCGCTTGGCGCGCTCGAAGACGTCACCGCCAGGGAAGCTCAGGGATCGGCCCATGATTGGACTCCTTCGATGAAATCAGAACCGGAAGTGCGGCCGGTCGAGGAAAAGCGGCGGGTGCGAGCGTCATCGAACGGTGGTGGTGTACGTTCGACTGGTCGGTGGCTATCGGGGTGATGCATTCAGCCTGAAAGACCGAGCGGTGGATCGGCCTGCCATCTGTCGTGCACACCACGGTACCGCCCACGCAGACCGATTCGGTCAAGAGACGCCCGCGTGCTTCAATGTGCTCGCCCTCTGCATACGCGACCGCTCCGCTCACGCGGGTCAACACGACTTGCGGGGCGTCTTCGAAGGTCTCGATGAGCACCGCGGGATCGTCGCCCTCGGCGAGCACGCTGCTCACGGTGCCAGTGATTAGGACTAGGTTCATGATTTCTTCTCCTGTTCTCGGGCAAAAAAAGAGGCAGCCGAAGCTGCCTCGAGTTGGATACGTTGAGGTGATTCGTTCGCGATCGGGCAACCTATTGCTCGTGCAGGCCGACCGGCTCTTCGACTTCGATCCGATCGGGCGAGCGTTGCGGCAGTGCTGCCGCGCGCGCCGTGGCCGCGGCGCTGTTCAACTCGCATTGGATCGTCGGTGATGCTGGAGCCGCCGGCGGGAAGAGCTCGAACTGGATTCCCTTGCGGACATAAGCGGGAACATCGAATCGGGCGTAGTGGGTGCTCGGCGGTACAGCGGCCGAACGGTGTCCCGTGTTGACCGACTGCGTCGCATGCGCGGGCACGGCCGGCCCTGGCGGCGTCGTTGTCGGTTTCATTTCGGTGTGAAACGCCGCCTGGGACATCGGCCCCGATGCCCGATATGCAACGCAAGCGGCTGCGTGAATTCGCTTCATCCGCTCTTTCTCATCGAGTTGCTCGCACCAATGGCGATAACGCAGGCGCAGCCTCACGGCCCGCTTGCGTAACAGCCAAAGCGCGATGCAGCCCAACAGAACGTACGGAAGAAGGAGTTGCGTGAGCGCTGTCATCGAAGTCTCCCGCCAGATAGCGCGACCGGCGCATTGCTGCACCGGATCACGCCGTTCGGCATCTCTACTCGGCGAAGGCGGCGGCTAGCTTTCGCCTAGCCAAGGTCGAGCGGACTTTCGTAAGCGCTTGTTGGCCCTGACGATGAAGCCGACCATCCTGGATCGCCGCGGTGAGCTCGCGCTCCGTATCCTCGAGCTGAGGAATGCTGAAGGTGGCAAGCGCACGCGCAATGATCGAACGGGTGGGGACTTCACCGTGCGGGGCAAGACAAGAACGCACAGCAGGAGGGGTGCGAAAGGTCTGAAGAGTGCGAAGGGTCATGGCTTCCCCCTTCATCGCGCGCGTGGAGGAAGCCGATAGCCCTGGGTCTTCAGCTCGCGGCGGATTTCGTTGCGTACGGAGTACGCGACTTGTCCCTGGCGAGCCAGCGTATCGATGGTTTGGATGAAGTGCGGGGCTTCGCGTGCGTCCACGCCGTAACGCGCGGTGACGACGAAAGCTTTCTGCTCAGCGTAGCTGATCATGTGGCCTCCTTTGGTCTGGTGATGAAAACCCCAGCGCAAAGGAAGCGACCACGCGCCCGCGGTACGGGAGTGGTGCTATCCCGTACCGGGGTGTGAAGGTGCGCGACGGCGAGGATGCCTCCTGCCAGGACGCGCGAACTACGAGCGATTGAGTGCCCGGGCTTCGTTCCCGGTACTTAACGAGGTGTACAGGTCGTCGGACGCCATCCGACCGTTCTCAGCGAATGCAACGCTGAAGGGCAAATGCGCGGAGATGCTAGGCACGCGCGAAGCGGCGCGTCAATCGCGTGGATTTCGTTTCGTGCGTGCGCGGCGGGATCGCGTCGAGCGTCAATGGGGCGCGACGGCCAAGAAGATGTTCTCTTTCAAAGGCGTCGTGGGTCGACCGCGACGCTATCCGTCACTCGATTTGCCGAGTTGGCTACGAGCGCAATCCTGTCGTCGAACGAGCCGTCAGCGGTTTCGCAATTTCGAACGCGCGCTGTCGAGCACTGCCGACACGGACGTCGCGGGTTCGACGTTGGTGATCCTGCAATGCACGCGAATGGTCTTGCCGGCGAGCGGATGATTGGCATCGAGCACGGCGTTCGCCTCGTCGATGTCGATGACGCGATAGACCAGCGGGCCAGTGATGCTCGGGATCTCGTTCTCGCGCTGGTAGGTTGCGCCAATCGCCACGTCCGGGGGCAACGCGTCGCGCCGCTCACTGTAGACCAGTCGCGCGTCGTACTCGCCGTAGGCGTCTTCCGGCGATAACTCGAGTGACACCTCGTCGTCGATGCTCTTTCCGAGCAACGCGGCTTGAAGGCCGGGAAGAAGGGCCTCGTCGCCGCCATGCAGATAGGTAATGCGCTCGCCGAGCGCGAGCGGGCGGCCGCTGACATCGGTGATGTCGCAAAGCAGCGTGACCACTGTGTTCACCGCTACCTGCATGGCGCGTCTGTCTCCAGTCCCGGCGGCCGGTTCAGGCTGACAACAACGTGGCAAGCTCGGACTTGTCATACGAAAAGCTCAGCGCGCTCTGGCGCTCGATTTTTTGCTCGCGGACGAGCTTTCGCAAACTTTGGTTCATCGTCACCATACCGTGCTCGGCCCCTTGTTGCATCTGCGCCTGGAGGTCCGCGGTGCTGTTGGTGCGGATCGCATCGGCGATCGCCGGGCGGTTGTTCTGTAGGATTTCGTAGGCGAGCGCGTAGCGATCGCCGTTACGATGCGGAATCAACTTCTGGCTGATCACGCCGATCAGCTTGTCGGCGAGCATGCCCAAGCGCAGCCGCTGCTCGTCCCCCGAGAACATGTCGACGATGCGCGAGATCGCACCCACCGCGTTGCGCGCGTGCATGGTCGCAAGCACTAGATGACCGCTTTCGGCGGCGCGCAGCATCGCATCCATCGTGGGCTTGTCTACGACCTCGCCGATCATCAGCACATCGACCGCCTGGCCGTCGAGCGCATCCTGGATACCCTGCAGGAAACTGGGCACCGGATCGGGCACGGTGCGCTGCGTGATCATCGACTTGTGCGGGGTGAACACGTACTCGGTGAGGTGCTCGAGCGTGATGACGTTGGCGTAGCGCGTCTCGTTGATCCAGTTGATGAGGCTTGCAAGCGTTGTCGTCTTGCCGCAACCGATCGTACCCGAGACGATCAGCAGGCCACCCGATTGGGGAAGAAGATTGGTGATCGATTGCGGCAGGCCGGTGGCGGCAACCGCAGGGACTTTCATGGGGAGGTTGCGGATGTGGACAGTGAAGTCCGACTGATTCCCCGATGGATCCGCGCACAGGGCCACCTTGCAGCGCAATCGCAATTGCTTCGGATCGAATGGAAACATGAACGCGAGGCTTTGCTTCGACTCGCGAAGCTTGTCGAGCCAGCGATCATCGCCGCTCACCTGCGCGACGAATCGAACCAGCCACTCGCGTTCTACGATCTGCGGGCGACTACCCTTTGCGAGCTCACTGATCGGCAACCAGCCGCGCGGGGTCTTGATTCGAGTTTCGGCGCCAGGGCGCAACGCGATGTCGGTGTACGAATCGCTCTCGATGAGTTCGAGGATCGGTGCGATGAGCGGGTTGCCTGGCATGGCTGGACTCCACAGTGCCAGGGCAGTCTAGCTACGCTCCAATTTGAGATCGTGAAAAGGACGCGTAATGACACGACATTCACTGATGATGTGACCAGTTTCGACAATGCAGCATTGGAGTAAAACGGCGAGAGCGGTTTAGCCCACCGTTAAGGGTTCCTGTCGATGACAGCCGCCCGCTCAACGCACCGTCTCGGACACATTGTTGTGGCCATCGCGGCGTCATCGGCCCCTCGCGCCTTAAGGACCGGTATCAATGGCACTGCTGACCTTGCCAATGCTCCAGGAGGTTGATGTCGTTTGAACGTCTGCTGCCTAATGGCGCCAACTGGCGCACCCGACCGCGAGCTGACGCTCAGCAGATTGCCCCTGGTCAGGATGCCGCGTTTGTACCAGCCGACTGGAAAGCCAGGTCGATCATCCGACCACAGCCACCGGCCGGCCACTCTTCCTTGGTGGCGTGCGGCGAAAGGCTAGACAGTGCCGAGTGCGTCAAGGTGCAATTGACCGCGCAGGCCTTGCCGCAGAACGTTCGGAGCGAATATCGCACTCAATATCCCGAATCACACGGTCGAGATCACGCGCAATCTGCGATTCCCATACACGAATGACTCTCCATCCCTCGGCGCGTAACTGCTGAGTGCGCGTAACATCGCGAGTCATGTTGGCTTCGATCTTGGCAATCCAATACTGAGCGTTGTGCCCACGGACCAGCTTTTCTTTTCGCGCGCTCCAGTTGTTGCCATGCCAGAAGTCGCCATCGACGAAGACCGCAATGCGTGGTCTGGCGAACACGATGTCAGGGCAGCCGGGAAGATCAGCCCTATTTGTTCTGAACCGGTGGCCTCTTCGCCAAATGGCTGCTCGGAGCGTTAGCTCGGGGCTTGTTCCTGCTTTCTTGCTTGCGCCCCGCGCCGCGGCAGACGCGCGAGCGTTCTTGGGTGTGAAACCAGAAAATCTCGGAGGTGGCTTCACTACGCCCGCTGAAAGAGGGCTTGAAAGAGGCCTCCCCTACGCGCTGCCGCCGCAAGAGAGATTGTAGGAACATCGGTGAGTTCCGAGCAGAAATGGACCTCACTCACTTCTACAGGGATGCTCAGGGAGACCTTTGGAATCGCGGTCGCCTCGTACAATCGTAGATCGCGCAGTGCAATCTCGGGATCGAAAGCAACCCGATTGGCCTTTCGCCAATCGCGGCCCAAGGCAATCGTAAGCACATGCAACAGGCGGTTCTTGGCCTCGGTGGTTAGCTCCCGCCGGCCGGCGATCTCGTCCCACAGTGCGGCGATGGATAATCCGCCGCCGCTTTCTTCAAGTAGGAAGGATGCGACCACGGCGCAAACCCCATTGGGAGGTGTGAGCTGCTGAAGGCTGAAGTGGTGTCGGCGAATTCCACCCACTGCTGACTTGACCTCTAAGCGATCAGTACCAGCGGTGAAATCGAAGAGGGCTATCGGATCGCTGTGCCAGGCAAGGGCCGCTTGACGAATCTGAGTAGACCTCGATATCAAGAAGAGTTCGCACCACAGCCCCTGGAGCGACTTCCGAGGCGGTGCCTCAAGCGCACGGAACAATTCGACGAGCCTCAACACAGCCTCAATCAGGGTCTGCTCTGTGGGGACGTCAGGCAGCACGTCGAGCGCACCCGATAGAGAGCGGAGAAAGTACTCGCGGAGCGCTGCGTCGTCGGTCGTGCACTTCAGCACCGCCAATGTTTGGATAACGTCAGGTAACGCGTCTTGCCTTACCCGGCACTGACAGCGTGGTCGAAACGAAAGATTTGAAAACTCGAGCGGCAAGGCCGACGCCCGCTGGGTTGCAGGCTCAGTTGCGATGAGGAGCGCAGGATTGCCTACGGCGTCGCGGCCAATCCGGTACCGCTCTCGCGTACCAACGGGCTGCACGGCATAGCAGTCGTCGGAGCCGACGATGGCCGGGAGTGAACGGAACAGCGTGGCGAGGTCGTGCATCTCTTACGGATCGTCGTGAACTAAGAGCGCTTTGTGACGACCCAGCCTGATGGCGATGATCAGGAAGTCACCGATATGGTTGTTACCCTCTTGCAGGTGAAGGTTGTGCAACTGCACGGTGGTCATCGTTTGATCGAAAAATGCCCGATCGCCCGGATACGAAGCTGCTCCCGCGCTGGACCGACCTTGGAACACTTGCGGAATGAGCCCATTGGTTAGCTGGCGAACGCGAGGGGGCTGTCCCGCATCCATCCGATACACGAGACACCGTGCATCGTTGTCGTTCTCGATCAGCGTCTTGATATTGCAGTTCACGACGCATAACCCCAAGGCGTCATTTTCATGCAGATACGACAACGGAACGAGCACCTGCTCGTAGAGGTCCCGCAGGTACATGACTGCGTAGGAATGGCGCGGATATTCTTCATGCGGTGTGAAATCGAGCCCGTCGAGACGGCTGAGAAGCCTTGCGTTGTGGCGACCGTCCTCCGGTGCGTTTTGGGGACCTTTTGGTGCGAACCATCCGTCGCGATCAAGGCTCGCGCGCATCCAGGGGCTCGCGAGGATGTTTCGTCGCGTGGGAGCGAGCCGTTCGTCCAAGTAGAACATCCGGCGCCACTCCTGGAGTGGCCTTCCGCTGTGCTCGGTGAGCCGAGCCCGCATGTCATCCTCATGCGTCACGTAGGAAACGTAAGCGGTGCGGACTTCTTGGTGTAGGTACACCCTGCAGTAGCCGAGATAATCCCTGTGATAACCGAAGAATCGCGCTCGCTGCTGGATCGTGTCCGCTGTCCACCCGCCCGGAGATCTCGGCATGTACGTCACAGTTAGGCCCTTTACAGTGTAGCCGCGACCGAGCTTTTCCCCGCCGACGAGAATATGTGAGTATCCGTTCTGCCATGGCACCTCGTGTCCATCGACCGAGTTGACGAGTGTGATCGCCGTCTGGTTGATTGCCACTGGAAGTCTCGCAAGGAGCTGATCGAAAGGGGGCAAGTTGTCGAGGGTGCCGGCGAGGTCGGTATGGGCTCGGCGAAACTCCTCGATGAGCTCCGGCCGATCAGGCTCGTTGTGATCGAGGAGGGTCCGATGCCAAATATCCTTGAGCGCGTTTGCCCAGTCGTGATAACGACGATGCGTATCAGTGGCCCGTGACGGGTGCAAGAGCATAGAGCGGTGCGATCTCACCGGTTGGAGCCTGCCAGCCGCGACTCCCGTAAAGAAAACTTGCATCGCACGTACCATACTCTCAGGTGGCTCAACCAGTAGCTGCCCGTCGGGAAAGATGTCCGCCGGAGGAATCGTTTCGACGAGGGGAAGCGGTCCTCGGAAGAACTCTTGGCCACCGGTATAGCCGTCGCCAGGAGATACGAGTTCCGCGAAGTCGGCAGAGAGCGAATCGATCCGCGTAATGAGAAGCGGTGCCTGCGGCGTAGCCGTGTATTGCAAGTACGTGTGAGTCGGCACTGTATCGCGGAGTTCTTCGATCTTCCGGTAGGTCGTGCTGGCTAGCGGGTCATTCGGCCGCGTATTGAGGCTGGCTTGATCGGCCTCGTCATCGAAGATGATGGCTGGGATACCCCGCAGGTCGACGCGTGAGAGCAGCGCGGCCAAATTGGCCAAATGACGGTGGTTCTTCATGACCGTGATGAAGAGCGTTCGCCGGTCGCGCTCGTCGTAGTGTTCGCTGCGCCACTCCTGCACGAGCCCCTCGATCGGTGGCAAGCCGTTCGGGAGGCGCGGATTCGAAACCATGAGCCACGTCCATTCCGGCGCGGCCTCGCGAAGCTGCGTCTCCATGCGATCACGATTCTGGATGACGAGGTTGGTCGTAACTCCCGCAAGGAGGAGGATGATTCGAAAACCGTTGTCGCGGGCAAGAGCGGCGACCGCCGTCATGGAGGCGGTCTTTCCGCTCTGGACATACCCGCATACAAGCCCGATTCGTCGCGGGGCGTTGCTCCTCGGGGAGTTGCATCGTTGCAACACGTGATGTGCTTCGGCGATAACGCGATCAGCGCCTTCCCTTGTAGGCAAGAGGCGGCTATCGAGGAAATACTCGCGAAGCTGCGTGGTCACATCGCCTACGACCGGCTGCCAACGCCCCGGCTCGTCGCCTGGCGGAAGGACCTCGATGTGATCAGCGTCAGCTGCCATGTTTGATCTCCTGGTGCTGCACCGGCCCAGAGAGCGCGGACCGTAGAATCTGGTTAAGGTTGATTCGCAGCGTGCCGGCCTGTCGGACGCCTTGCTCTCGCGCTGTGATCTCGGCGATAGCAAGCGCGGCGGCCAAGCGGGTGAACGGCACGAGCTCATCGCCGTCAGGTGAGACGAACCGCACCATGAAGGGGTGCCCGAGGTTGACCCTGATTTGTATGCGTGTCGTATCGCCAGTCGTTTCGTGTTCGGCAAGCTCATACCAGGAGTCAACTGTTCCATGGGTCAAAAGCTCCATATCGACGATCCATTTCCGGTGCGAGTGCTCAAGATTGAGCCTGACCTGCTCGGTTCGGAGTGACGTGGCGTCGGCAGGCGGCGGGGGAAGCTGCGCGTCTAGGGGCGACTCGTCAGGCGGGGTGTTGAGCTGACGATCAACGATTGGGGGCAGGTGCTGCGTGATGGCGTTCCTGAGGTCACGCGTCGCCTCCCCGATGGCATCCCGGTCAATTGCTGCGCGCGCCCGGTAGTTGGCAGCCTGATCAAGTAAGGGCAGTGGCTCCGAATCGAGCTTGTCCTTGATCCAGGTGAGGATGTCATCCTCCCAATCTTCCCATTGGATGCCGTCCTTCGTGTGACTTACCGCGAAGCCTTCAACCTCCAGCTCACCGATGAGCCGCTGGTAGACGAACTTATTCGGCTTGCCAAAGACTGTTTCGGGCCGGTAACCCTCGCCATAGCTGCCCTGAATGAGCCGACGACGACGAAAGATCGAGAAGCCGGCATTGGTTACGCTCGCCCTTGCGAGAATGGCAGCCCATCCGCGCACGCGGTGTCCATCACCCAGATCGAGATCGAAGTCCTTGCGCCACTCCACCGGTGACCCGTCGGGAGTGGCATGGTGGGGCGCGTGTAAGATCGGCGGCGACTCGTAGCTCAGGCTTTCACCGTTCACGCGAAGTTCAAGTAGCCGGTCGCGCAAAAAAACACGGTATATGCTTCGAAGGTGGTCCTTGATCCTTCCGACCGTCCTTCCTCGCGGGTGAACGTGCAGGTTGGCGAGCGACAACACAGTGTAGTGATCGGAGGCATGGGCGCTGCGCTCGATTGCGTCTAGCCGATCGCGATTGCTCGCGACGATCGTAGGTATGTCGAAGGTGATCTCGCGCTCGACGTTCTCGCCGAGAGCGGTCGTACGAACCGACCACTGCGAGGCAAACCAGCTTGCAGCGGCTTTCATCCCGAGGCCGAACTCCGAGAGGCCTTTCGTGTCCGGGGGCGGCGACGCTGGAAGAAACGCGCGGGCGTAGTCGCGAACGGAGATTCCCGCCGCGTTGTCGCGGATCTCAATGTGATTCTCGTCGATATCAATCTCAACGTTCAGGCGGAAGTTCTGGTCGGCGGCCCGGAGCGCATCCATGTTGGATAGCGCGCTCTGTACAGCGTTGTCGACAAACTCGCTGATCGCGTACCAGGGCTTGTAATTTAGTCGCGCGAACGCGGCGTACATGGCCACTTCGGGCCGAATCGGCACTGTCCGCGGGGTTTCGGTAATCACTTTGCTTTCGCGGTCCATACTCTGCCTGGTCCCCGCCCGGGCCCGGGGTGGTCTCGATGCGCTCCCTCAAGCGCTCGATAGCTCGAAGGAACCTTCCCCGTATGGTGCGCGCGCGCCATGCCATTGCGACGATTTGGTATGAGCGAGAGTGTGCCAGATGCTTCGATGTCATCAAGAAGCTGCCGACGTATCTCCAGCCCGAGAAGTTCACCAAGTGCGCAAGGTACGGCGTTGCCGATCTGCCGATGCGCGGAGCGTCGATCCCCTATGAAGCGGAAATCTTTGGGAAACGTTTGGAGGCGGGCAAGCTCTTCGACCGAGAGCAGCCTACTTCGCCAATGGAACGGGCCAGTAGCGGGACCGGGAATCGCTTGAATAGTCCACGACGGCTGGCACTTCGAAAGCTTCAGCAGGAATGACCAGTAACGCGTGCGCCATCCGAAGAGCGGTCGGCCCCCACCGCGTGGTGTGTGCCAGAGGTAGTTCTTGCCCTCGGGGATGCTCTTAAGAAGCTCGGCCCATTTTCCCGTTGGGTTGAGCTCGGATGGCCACTCGGGCTTGTCGAGGTCACCGATGGCGTCCCAAGCCGAGCGGTACGGCTCCAGCCCGTAATCGTCGCCGTGCGTGGCCGCGGGCGCCTCAAAGGCACGGCCGTCGATGCTTGCGATGATGAACACGCGCTCTCTGATCTGGGGCACGCCGTAGTCAGCGGCGTTTAGGTGCACCACCTGCGCTTTGTAGCTCGTGCCGTTGCGGCGGTTAATAGCATCAATCTCGTCGCGTAGCGGCTGCAGCGCGCTGTTTTGCGAGGTGCCTGCGCTTAGTCCTCGCACGTTTTCGAGAAGGAACACGCGAGGCAGCGCGGCGTCGACGAACTTGAGGTAAGCGAGCAGCGTCGCGGAGCGCGGATCGAGCATGCCGCTCGATCCCCTGGTCGCCCAGTTTGCCGACTTTGAAAACGGCTGGCACGGCGGCCCGCCGCTCACGACGCAGGCCCCACGGCGCTCAACACCAGCATGAGAAAGGACCTGCTCGGGGCTGACTCTGTGAATGTCGCCTGGCTCGACGAGCTTCCATGCGGGCCGATTTGTGCGCAGCGTTTCGCGCGATGCCACATCAATTTCAACGCATGCAGCGATATTGAAGCCAGCGACTTCTAGTCCCAAGTCGAGCCCACCCGCGCCGGTAAATAGGGATATAACAGTCCGGCTGCGTCGCGAAGCCGCTTGATTCTTGCGAGACACCGTGAGTTTGCGCCCTGGCTCAGCCGTAATCTTGCGGCTCATTCATCTCCTCTTCATTTTACTTCGATCGCGAAGGACTCTCGCCAAAAAAACGATCTTCAAGCGGTACTCGCGCGAGCTTTCGAGCCGCAACGTCAACGGTCTCGGGCCCAATCTTGCGAGTAACCGCTCCTGGCCAGGACGGTGAGTCTGGCCCCATGCCACACAGCTGAAAGTCGAGTTTTGCCGCCCCGTCGCGCATGCACCGGGGCGGCCGATCGCCCGATAGGTCAGATCTCTATCTGCTCGGAGATCAAGCTTGAGTCGACGGTGTGCAATACCTCGGCACTTCTCCGGAAAGCTAGTCAGCAGCAGCTTGGCGAGCCCTTCCCTATCCGAGCAAAACTTTTCTTCCCGTCGCGATTGGCAGGAACAACACGTCGTCCGCACCTTCCAAGTGAAGAAAGCCAAGGTGCCGATAGAAGGCCACCGCGTTATCGTCCTTCGCATCGACCAGCAACGCGTAGCATCCGATCTCCGATGCGAGGATGCGCTCGAAGGCATCTATGATCATTGCACCACCAAGGCCAGTGCCACGCGCTCGTTCGTCGACGGCTAACCGCCCCATGCGAACGACGGGGACTGAAGGGTAGCGTGGCAGTTTCTTGCGAAGATCGACCGGAATTCCCGTGAGCGGAACGCTGCCCGCAGAAAGCGTGTAGTAGCCAGCGATCGAGCTGGATGCGACGTCAACGGCGACGAAGCATGTTGCGACGTTTCGCCGTAGATCTTGAGAGACCAGTTCTTTGAAGTATCGGTCGAGCGGCTCTGACCCGCATTTGAATCCCGTGCGGTCGTGCCCGGCTGCCAGCGCGTCGATGCGATACGGCCCACGCACTTACTAGACCACCAGTTTCTGGTGACGCTTGCGGGCTCGTTTGAGCGCCGCCGAAGGAGCTGGCGGATTGATCAAAGCCTTGGCAAAACGAACCTGGTCGGATCGGGACAATCGGAGAATTTCCGCCTGTTCGATCACTCGCATCGCCGTGTCATGTGCTGCAGCGATGACAAAATCGCTCAGCGAGCGGCCCTGCAAATCGGCTGCTCGCTTGAGCACACTTTGAACATCTGGGCTTAGGCGCGCCTCGAGGCGCGCGGTTCTGGTCTGGGGCTCTTTCATGGGCTATACCTCCAAGCTCGATATTGTACGGTAACTTGCCGTACATTGTAATCGGCGACAGATGAAAGGAGGCCAGAAAAGCCTCACGAGAAGTGCGCGATGCCAGGATATTCCCCGGCATCGCACCCCAACGAACAAGAACAACTCGCCACCTACACCGCCTCCGCCACCTCCTTCCAATCCTTGGCCGGCAGCTCAACGAGCCGACCACCCAGCGCCTCGAGCTCAGTCGCCCGATCGTAGTTCTCGACATCCTGCGAGTAGTGCGTCACCGCGTTCACCAAACCGAACCCGGTCAAGTCGCCGGTTTCGATCAGCGATCGCAGCACGCCGCGCCGCTCCTCGTTGCTCAACGGCCAGCGCTGCGCGAGGACCTCGATCGATTTCACCGGATCGCCGATCAGCTTGATCGCCTTGGTTCGCCTGAACTTGTCGGCTATCAGCTTGAATGTCGCCTCCGACACTGCGGCCTCGACCACATCGCGCACTTTGAGGAACAGCGCTTTGTCTTCGGCCTCGACCGTATCGTCCTTGTAGATCACCCCCGAGTCGTCGACGGACACCGCGCGCCCCAGGTGCGTTTTGCGAAGCGCGGTATCGGGCGCGATCAGGCCGTTCTTGCAGATCAGCCGAAACAGCAGCGGTTGCACTGAGAGCGTGCCGCATCCGACTTCGGAATTGGTGACCACTACACCCGCCTGCGCGATATCGCCCGGCGCAAGCTCCGCTTCGACGCGCGGCGTGACGACCTTCAGATACATGCGCGTCTCGGTGAGCTCGACCGATTCGAAGCGTGCATCGGGCAAACGCTGCAGGATCGGCAGGATGTGCTCGGCCAGGTCGACGTGGTCGAGCCGGCGGTACCGGTCGGACAGGATTGCGCGCACTCGACCATCGAGCATGCGCACCATCAGCCGCTCGTCTTCGCCCGAGCCAAGCCAAGTGTTCACGTTGCTGTCGAGCAGCGTTGGCTGCTCAGCGCGCATGCGCTCGAAGTACTGGAACGGGATCTTGAGCTTGTCAGCCAACTGGCGCCGTGCAAGCTCGGTGACTGCGTAATGGTTGTGCGCGCCGGGCTCGGTAATCGCCAAACGACAATCACCTTGTGGCTCGGTACGATGGACCAGATGGCGAGTGGGAACGAGAAGGTCCAGTTTGCTGGCGAGTTGGCGTTCGAGCTCCGTGGCCAGGTCAACTAATGAACGACCGCTTTTCATGAAGGGCTCCAAAACGAAAAGCGAAGACCGGCCCCAAGCGGGAAACCGGTCCCCGCTTGGGGTTGTGTGGAACGCGAACGGGCGTGTTGCGTGCCGTCGCGCGGGGGAAAGGCGTCAGGTCACTTCGGCACTTAGCCGATCATCAAGACCGCGCACTCATGCAAACAGATGACCCTCGAACTCGCCCGGGGAGTTGGGAACCACGTCAGCTGGCTTCGTCGCGCCGGGTGCTGATGCGATATCAGTTGCTGCAGATCTCGCATCGCTCGGGGTGTTCGTGGCGCGTGCTTGGTCGAGCATCGCGTTTAGGTCCGTTTCCGGATCGCGCACGACTTCGGCGTTTCCCATGTCCTTGATGCGAGGGCCGTTGGTGAAGTCCTCCAGCTCATCGGCCGATGGCATGCCGAGCAGTAGCTCCGGGCAGTAGCGCTTGCCCCAGAAGCTGGCCGCGCGGTAGCTGAACATGACATCGGGCATGGTCTTCCACTTCGAGCCGGACTTCGTGTCCCAGCCCTCGGCGCGCACCATCTTCCAGGTGACGCGCGGGCCGGTGAGCTTTTCCGATGAGCCGATTTCGCGGGTCCAGGCATGACAGCCCTGATCGTCGCCCTCGCCTTCGAGTACGAAGCGCAGCGGTTCATATCGCCCGCACGAGTTGATCTTGGCGATGACGAACTGCGCGTCCCAGCCGGGCTTGCCGTTCACCACCGCTAGATGCTGCATGACCATCAGCGGGGACATCTTCACGCGCTCGGCCAACTCGATGGCGATGACGCAGTTCTCGAGCTTGCCGCGAAACGCATCGGGGACAAGGGTGGATTTGGCTAGGAGCGCGCCGACGCGCTGCGCGTTCGCGAACGCTTCCATGTTGATGAAAATCGAATAGCTGGTTGCCTGAATCGGCAGGTCTTTGGGGTCCATAGGGATCTCTGAATCTGAATGGGTTGAAGGGCTAGAGGGCGAACTCCGCGCGAGCGCTGGCCCAGCGCGGTAGGGATACGGGCTCGATCACGCCGTCAGGTTGATAGCCGGGCCAGCGATCGGCCTCGAGACAACGGGCGTAGCGCTCCACTGCGTGACGGAAGCGCCGGTGGCCCGTATCGAGCAGGTCGGCATCAGGCTCGTAGAGACAGATCTCGAAGGTCTTGTCTTCTATGACGAAAAGCACCGGGCGTGGCGTTGCGCCGAACACTTGCTGAACGCCCTCGCAATACATCGCGAGGGACAAGTCGTAGTCGAGATCGGCGATGCGCTTCTCGAAGTGATACCGATCGGCGCGCTGGGTGGACTTGAGCTCGACCAGGATGTGCGCCGGGGCGAATAACAACCGATCCGGGCGCGCTTTCAATCGAACACCGGTTTGCGGATCGGTCCAATAGAGCGACAACTCGGCTTTGCCGGGGAGATCGAGCAAGGTCGTTGCACGCTGATGGCGGGCGATCCCTGCACGCAGGCGTTCGACGAGATCGGCCTCTTCGCGGCGAATCAGCGTCTTGCCCTGATGCTCAGCGCAGAACGCGGTCCACTGCTCCTTGCCGGCCTTGGTGCGGCGATCCACTGCAGGGACGATCGCGAATTCGGACGAAAAACGCTCGGGCTCAAGTAGCGCAGCATGCAGCACCGTGCCGGTGAGCATGGCGGGCGTCTCGTCCCTACCCTCGTCCAGGTAGTGACGACAATGGGCCGGGCTAGTCAGGATCTGTTTGAGCGCCGAGCTTGAGACGGCGCTGCGGTCGGCGTGATAGGCCGATGCGGGTTGGCCCTCGATACAGCGCGGGCCGAGATCGGGGTCTGGCGTGTGCATGAAACCTCCAGGTGCGAGGCCGCCCACGCTATGTGCGCAGGGCGGGCAGCCCCGCGCGATGCGAAGCGAACTAGATGTAGGCGGGCTGGCGGTGATCGGGTGCGGGCGCCCGCGCGCTCGGTGAATCGACGCGCGTCGGTACGTTTGCACGAATCTCGCTCGGCGCGGCCTTCGGGGCGAGCTTCACCTCGTGCAGATCCAGCGCGACGATCTCGGTGGCCTTGGCCCTGCCATCGCGCTGATCGAACTCGCGCGTGCGCAGGTTGCCCTCGATGTGCACCTTCATGCCTTTGGTGAAGTGCTTGGCGATCTCGGCGCGCCAGCCGTACGCAGCGACGTGATGCCACTCGGTGCGATCGACTTGCTCGCCGTTGCGAGAACGGAATTGCAGGTTGGTGGCGATATCGAAGACGGCGAAGGGTTCCTGGTTCGGTTCGTTGAACACCTTCGGGTCGGCGCCAAGGTTGCCGCGAATGCGGACTTCATTGGTATCCATCGAGGATCTCCATTGATTGTGAGTTGGTGCGGTCGCGACGACCGCGACTTGGCTGTGTGTGCACGCGATGTGCGTTGATTCGATGCGAATCGGTGCGTTGATTAGCGATGCAGCCGTCGGTTGCGAGCGCGACGAGCAGTGAGCGATGGTCGCCGGCGCCGCGCACAGGAAGTGCGAACGCGCGATCAGACGGGGCTATTGCGGGTGTACAGGTCGTCGGTGTCCAGGCCGACAGTCTTCGACTAGTGGTCGAGGGACAAGATCCGGGAAATTCTCGACGCGCGCCATTCACTCCGTCAAGCAGCTGGACGAGTTCGGATTCAAGCGGACTGCTTCGACCTCCCGCAACGCCGCGAAAACGGATGCGTGAACTTCACGATCAGGGAATAAATGGGCATCGATTACGACATCACTTTGCCGGCGTTGCGCGATCGATGCTGATTATTTTCGTCGGTATCGACGACGCCACGCGTTGCATCGGCATGTGCCGGTCGATTAAACGATGCGCCATGCCTCGACCCTCCGGAGCTCCCTAGATGCCAAGCACGACCATCCTTCGACTTCCCGACGTGAGGACCCGCACCGGCCTCTCGCGGAGCACGATCTATCAGCGCATTGCCGAGGGGCATTTTCCGAAGCCGATTTCCATCGGATTGCGCGCGGTCGGATGGTTGGAGTCCGAGATCGAGGAATGGTTGAAGCTTCGGATCGAGAAAAGCCGCCAGCCAACAATCGCCGTTGCGACGTCAGGACGGTGTGTGGCAGACAGACACGCAGGCCCTTTGAAAAGGATCGCGCAGACCGTTCCGCCGCAGGCCGGGATGGGCGGCAAGCGAACCACGCAGAGTTGAGTCGATTCGAGACGGTCCATCTAGAGCGTGTTGGCTGGGATGAGCAACCTTCTACGAAGTAAACGTCACGCCTCCTGACTAACCGGTAGTGTTCAGGTTCGCCGTGGTCTTGCGCGGCTCGTGCCGATTCGCGTCGCCTTGATGAGGACGCGAGACGCGTTGTTTGGGGCCGCCGGATTCAACCGGTTATCGCCGCGACACTCGACCACGCCGACCGGATACGAAGCTGAACGGCGCTTCGTACGCTTCTTCCGCCTGGGACGATGTCGCGGAGGCGCGTGGGCGTACGCTTGCCGACGAGGAGCACGAACGCTGGATGCGCGAGTATCCCGCCACGCTTTTATCGTCAGTCCAGTCCTCGTTGATGTTCTCGACCGCTTTCTAGCCCGGCGTCATCAGTTCGGCGATCGACTCGTGCATCTATTCGTTCGCCCCTCAATGATTTAGAGCGTTGCCGAACGACCGGGGACCTACGTTCGACGAATCCTCTTCCTTGATCGCCATCGACAACCGAGCAAATCCGCGTGGCTCCTTGTGCGTGAGGATCAAGTCGATCGCGCACTCGATCTAACAAGGCGTGGATTCAGCTGGTACTGGATGAGTGAGATCGAGGAAGCAAACTTGAGTGTTATTCCGTCGCTCCAATGATCCCCGTGCACGCACACGAACATTCGAGAAACTGAGCGAAATCCATATGGGGACCAGTATGGGGACCAAAACGCCTTTTGCCTTGCGATCAAATGTGGATGTTTATGTATCTTATTGATTTTAAAGTGGGCCGTGTTGGACTCGAACCAACGACCAAGGGATTATGAGTCCCCTGCTCTAACCGACTGAGCTAACGGCCCGGGGCGCACGCGCAGCGTAGCGCGCCGAGTTTAGCGTATCGACTCGAGTCGACCGTCGCTTTGACAGCGGGAAACGTGGGCGATATTGTCAAGCGGTCCTCGTGAGTTGAATCAACATATCGGCTTGCCCTGTCATGCGTATCACCCGCGTCGTCGCGACACCTCTCAACGTTCCGGTGCGGATCGATGTGCTGGGGCTCGATCGCAGCACGGCGCTTTCGGTGTGCATCGTCGAAGTCGAAACCGATACGGGCCTGCGCGGCCACGGTTTCACCGCGATCACCGAGGAGGAAGTCGTTGCTGCCGCGATCAACGAGATTGCCTCACCCGCACTGCTCGGCGCCGATCCGCTCGACCACGAACGCGTCTGGGACCAGCTCTACTGGCTGCTCGCCCCGCGCGGCCAGACAGGTTACGCCCTGCACGCGATCGCTGCGATCGATGTCGCGCTGTGGGACATCAAAGGCAAGCATCTGGGCATGCCGGTGTGGCGGCTGCTCGGCGGTGCGCGATCGCAGGTGCCGGTGTATGCCACGTTCGGCTTCAATTTCTTCGATCGCGATCAGCTCGCGCAGGCGGCTCGGCTTTGGGTCGAACGTGGCTTTCGACGATTGAAGATGACCGTGGGGCATCAGGCGCTCGCGCGTCGCGACGAGCCGCGGTCGCTCGCAGATGTCATCGCCGAGGACGCGCAGCGAGTTCGCGCCGTGCGCGACACGGTAGGTGACGAGATCGAACTCTATATCGACGCGAACTGCAGCCTCGATGGCTATCACGCCGAAAAGCTGTGCCGGATGATCGAGGATTGCGGTGTCGCGTTCTTCGAGGAGCCGATCACGCAAAACGACGTGCGGCTCATGGCGCAGCTACGCAAGCGCACGTCGATTCCGCTTGCGTGCGGGCAGAACGAAGGGCTTGCGTTTCGCTTTCGCGATCTGCTGGTAGCCGAAGCGATCGACGTCGCGCAACCGAACGTGACGATCACCGGCGGCTACTCGCAATGTGTGAAGATCGCGGGAATGGCCGCCGCCTTCAATGTGCCGATCGCCAACGGCGGCGCTTGGCCCTGGCACAACATGCATCTGCAGGCGGGGGTGCCGAACGGAACGCTGGTCGAGTATCACTACGTGGCTGCGCTGCTATGCGAACAGTTGTTCAAAGGATTGGTCGAGCCGCGCGATGGCATGCTGGTGTTACCTTCAGCGCCGGGCCTGGGCTTCGAGCTGAATCATGATGCGGTGCGCGAACTCGCGCGCCAGCCCACCTCGCACGGCAAGGGCAAAGGCTGATGCTGGCGCTGCAGAAGGTGCGTGCGGAACGTGGCCTCGAGCTGCGAACCGTCGACGAACCGGGCGCACCGGATGACGACGAAGTGCTGATCGACGTTTCCGCCGCCGGCATCTGTGGCAGCGATCTGCACGTCGAGGCCTGGGCTGACGGCTATGCATTCATGGCGCACGCACTTCCGGTGACGGTCGGACATGAGTTTGCCGGGCGCGTGAGAGCGCTTGGACGGCGGGTTCCATCTGATTGGCTGGGGACGCGAGTGACGGCGATGCCGTCGGTCGCATGCAGACGATGCAGCGATTGCGTCAGCGGGCGCGAGGCTGCCTGCGCACACCGCACCGGTATCGGGCTCACCCGCCCGGGTGCGTTCGCGCGGCGCTTGCGGGTGCCGGTCGCGAATTGCATACGCGTTCCCGATCGACTGGGCGACGAGCTTGCCGCGATGACCGAGCCGTTCACCGTGGGTGCGCACGCAGTCGAGATCGCTGAACTTGCGCCAGGTGCGCGAGTACTGGTACTCGGACCGGGCACGATCGGTCAGACCATCGCCGTCATGGCGCGCGAAGCGGGCGCAGCACTGGTTGTAATAGCCGGGTGCGACGATGCTTCGCGCTTGAATGTGCTCCATCGACTTGGATTCGGGCACACGTACGAGCTTTCACAGCGGCCGCTCTCTGCCTGGACCAGCGATGTGCTCGGTATCGATACCAGGTTCGACGTCGTGTTCGAGGCAACCGGCGTGGCTGGTTCGATTCAGCAGGGTCTGGATGTGCTGCGCTTCGGCGGAACGCTAGTCACGCTCGGCATCCATCATGCACCGGTAGCCATCGACGTCACGCGTATGGTGCGACAGCAACAGCAGCTGCGTGGCTCGCATCGCGCGCCGCGATCTACGTGGGAACGCGTATTGCGCTTCCTGGCGGAGCAAGGTGAGGCGCTGCGGCCGATGATCACGCACCGATTCGAATTGCCGCACGCCGCGCAAGCGTTCGAGATGGCACGCAGCCGGCAAGCGTCGAAGGTGTTGATCAGGCCGATCTGATCTGCGGGTCACCTGAGCATCCAATCCTTCCGCATCTGCGGGGGATAGAATCCACCTCCGAGCAAACAGCCGTACATACAAGATAGACAACGACTGATCTCTCGAAGAGGATTCGATGTTCATGCAGCGCTGGTTACGTTCTCCTCTCACCTGTCGCAGCCTGCTACTTGCACCTGCGCTCCTCTGGGCAATGTTCGGAGCAGCGGGCGGACACGCGCAACAAGCGTGGCCCACTAAACCGATCCGTATCGTCGTGGCGAGCACCGCGGGCTCGTCGATCGACATTCCGGTGCGCGTCGTCGCCGAGCGGCTGAAGGACCGGCTGGGTCAGGCGATCGTCGTGGAGAACAAGCCGCAGGCAGCCGGCACTCTCGCCACCGGCGAAGTCGCCCGCGCCTCGCCCGACGGCTACACCTACGTCATGAGCTTCAACGGCCCGCTGTCGAACGCGCCGCATCTTTACTCGAAGCTGCCCTACGATCCGATCAAGGATCTTGCACCGGTCATTCGACTGGCTGGCACCCCGTTCGTGCTCGGCGTACCGACCTCGCTGGGCGTCAATTCGGTCAAGGAGTTGCTGGCGTTGATCCGCAAGCAACCGGGCAAGCTCAACTATTCCTCGCTGGGCAACGGCAGTGGAACTCATCTCACGATGGAGTTGCTCAAGACGATGGAGAAGCTGTTCATCGTTCACATCCCGTACGCGGGTGGTCCGGCGGCGGCGCAGGCAGTAGCCACCGGCGAGGTGCAGGCCGCGTTCATGCCGGCGGCAGTGTTCATTCCGCACGTTAGCGCAGGGCGAGTGAAGCTGCTGGCCGTGTCCACGCTCGAACGATTCGCGTTGCTGCCTGACGTACCCACCATGATCGAAGCGGGAATCGCTAAGTTCGACTCCGACGGCTGGAGTGGAATTCTCGCCCCCGCGGGTACGCCCAAAGACGTGATCGATCGCATGAATCGCGAGATCAACACCATCATCGCGGCCCCCGACGTGCGCGAGCGCTTCGCGAAGAGTCAGGTTCGCACCGGCGGCGGCTCAGCCGAGCAGTTTGCCAAGCACATCGCTGACGAGTCCGGCCGCTGGGGGCCAGTGATCAAGTACACCGGGCTGCGCCTGGATTGATCAGACGACGGCGGCCGTCACGTGCGATCCGGTATCAGGTCGCAGGCCGACTGACCGTCTTCTTCTCGCGCAGCGTCACGAACTCTTCGGCCGCAGTCGGATGGATGGCGCAGGTCGCGTCGAACTGCACCTTGGTGAGCCTGGCCTTCACCGCGATCGCCACGCCCTGGATGATCTCGGGCGCATCGGCGCCGACCATGTGTGCACCGAGCACGACGCCGCTCTGCGTCTCGACAATCAATTTCATGAACGTGCGTTCGTCGCGGCCGGATAACGTGTGCTTGAGCGATTTGAAATCCGCCTTGTAGATGTCCGCCTGCGCGTGACGCTTTAGCGCCGCCTCCTCGGTGAGGCCCACGGTGCACACGGGCGGCTGGCTGAATACCGCGGTGGGAATGCTGTCGTGGTCGATCGGCGTGGGAATGTTGCCGAACACGGTGTTGGCGAATGCATGGCCCTCGCGAATGGCCACCGGCGTCAGCGCGAAACGATGGGTCACGTCGCCCACCGCATAGATGTTCTCCACCGACGAGCGCGAATACTCGTCGACGACGACCCCGCCCTCGGCATTCATAGTCACGCCGGCCTGCTCCAGCCCCAACGCCTTGGTGTTCGGCGCGCGACCCGTCGCAAGCATGACCGCGTCGCAATCGATCGTAGCAGTGCCGTTGGTGTCACGAAGCGTCGCGCGCAAGGAGCCATCACCGCGTTTCTCGACGGACTCGACCACCGAGCCGAGCGCGAACTTCATACCCTTCTTGGCGAGTTCGTTCTGCGTGAACGCGCGCACGTCGTGGTCGAAGCCGCGCAGGATCCGGTCGCCACGATACGAGACAGTCACTTCGGAGCCCAGCCCACGGAATATGCCAGCGAACTCGAGCGCGATGTAGCCCCCACCGACGACCAGCACCCGACGCGGCAGTTCGCGCAACTCGAAGGCGTCATTGGAGTTGATGCAATGCTCGACGCCCGGCATTGCGGGCATCACCGGCCACCCGCCGGTCGCGATCAGGATGGTCTTGGCGGTGACGCGCTCGCCGCCCACCTCGACCGTATTTCGATCGAGCAGCCGCGCGCGCGCCTTGTAGCTCTTGACCTTCGAGTTGTCGAGCAGTCGCTGGTAGATGCCTTCGAGGCGCGCGATTTCCTTGTCCTTGTTGGCGATCAGGGTCGACCAGGAAAAACTGCGCGCGCCGACGGTCCAGCCATAGTTGTGTGCGTCTTCGAAGTCCTCTGCGAAATGCGCGGCATATACGAGCAGCTTCTTGGGCACACAGCCGCGAATCACGCAGGTGCCGCCCATGCGATAGCTCTCGGCCACCGCAACGCGGGCACCATAGGAGGCCGCAATGCGCGATGCACGTACGCCACCGGATCCGCCGCCAATCACGAACAAATCAAAGTCGAACGAAGTCATACCGATTGATCGCTGCGAGAGATTTTCGGGAACAAGGGTGGAGCAACGACACAAACAAGAACGCCCCGCGCGAGGACGGGGCGTTGCCGGTCAATACACAACCGGTGCGATCACGACTGGTCGATGAAGCTCTTCAGCCGTTCGGAGCGCGACGGATGCCGGAGCTTGCGCAGTGCCTTGGCCTCGATCTGGCGGATGCGCTCGCGCGTCACGTCGAACTGTTTGCCGACTTCCTCGAGGGTGTGGTCGGTATTCATCTCGATGCCGAAACGCATGCGCAGCACCTTCGCTTCGCGCGGAGTCAGCGAATCGAGCACGTCCTTGGTCACGTCGCGCAGCGACGAGTACATCGCCGCGTCGTTCGGCGCGACCGTAGTCGTGTCCTCGATGAAATCGCCAAGATGCGAATCGTCGTCGTCGCCGATCGGTGTCTCCATCGAGATCGGTTCCTTCGAGATCTTCATGATCTTGCGGATCTTGTCCTCGGGCATCTCCATACGCTCGGCGAGCGTGGCCGGATCGGGCTCCTGCCCCGTCTCCTGCAGGATCTGCCGTGAGATCCGGTTCATCTTGTTGATCGTCTCGATCATGTGCACCGGAATTCGGATGGTGCGCGCCTGGTCGGCGATCGAACGGGTGATGGCCTGGCGAATCCACCAGGTCGCGTAGGTCGAGAACTTGTAGCCGCGGCGGTATTCGAACTTGTCCACCGCCTTCATCAGGCCGATGTTGCCTTCCTGGATCAGGTCGAGGAACTGCAGGCCGCGGTTGGTGTACTTCTTGGCGATCGAGATCACCAGGCGCAGGTTGGCCTCGGTCATCTCGCGCTTGGCGCGGCGTGCCTTGGCTTCACCGGTGGACATCTGCTTGTTGATGTCCTTGAGTTCGCGCAGCGGAATGCCGATGCGTTTCTGCAGGTCGATGAGCTTTTGCTGCTCCTCGAGGATGTTCGGCTCCAGGCGCACCAGCGCGACGCTGTACGGGGCTTCGGCGGCGATCTCGCCCTTCACCCAGCGCTGATTGGTCTCGCTGCCGGGAAAAATCTTGATGAAGTGCGCGCGCGGCATGCCCGCCTTCTCGACGCACAGATCAAGGATCGCGCGCTCGTGACGGCGCACCTGATCGACCATGCCGCGCACGGTATCGCACAGCCGCTCGATATTGCGGGCGGTGAAGCGGATCTGCATCAGCTCCTGGCTGATCTGGTCACGGACCTTGATGTATTCCTTGCTCTTGTGGCCATGCTGCACCAGGGCACTCTTGAGCTTGGTGTGATAACGCGTGATCCGCTCGAAATGGGGCGCGGCATTCTGCTTGAGCTGAAGCAGATTCGCGGCTTGCGCTGCGCCTTCGTCTTCCTCGGCGTCGGCCTCTTCGTCGGCTTCGGCTTCGAGCTGAGCCTCTTCGTCGGACATCGCCGCAGCCGGCTCGTCCTTCACGTTGGGATCGTGCAGGCCGTCGACCAGTTCGTCGATGCGCATCTCGTCGCGCTCGACCTTGGCCCACATTTCGGTGATCTCGGCGATCGTGGTCGGGCAGGCCGAGATCGCGAGGATCATGTGGCGCAGACCTTCCTCGATGCGCTTGGCGATCTCGATCTCACCTTCGCGCGTGAGCAGTTCCACCGAGCCCATTTCGCGCATGTACATGCGCACCGGATCGGTGGTACGCCCGAACTCCGGATCGACGGTCGAGAGCGCCGCCTCGGCTTCTTCCTCGACGTCGTCGTCGGAAACCGGCGCGGGCGCGTTCTCGTTGATGATCAGCTGTTCAGCATCAGGCGCAACGTCGTAGACCTGGATACCCATGTCGTTGAACGTCGTGATGATCGACTCGATCTGCTCGGCGTCGACCATGTCGTCGGGCAGGTGGTCGTTGATCTCGGCATAGGTCAGGAACCCGCGCTCCTTGCCGAGCTTGATCAGATTCTTCAGCCGCGTGCGACGCGCCTCGGTGTCCTCGGGCTTGAGCTCCGGGGCGACCTTGTCCTCGCCGCGTCCCTTGCGCTTCTTTTCCTTTTCGCGCGCCAGTTCTTCGGCGATGCGGCGGACTCGATCCTTAAGCGCCGCCTTCGATTCGGCTTTGCTGGATTTGTCCGTGAGTCCCACCGGCGGCGCCAGATCGACGCGCTCGCCCTTGGCCTGCGGCGCCGCTTTGGCCTTGCCTTTTTCAGCGGCAACCGACTGCGCGGCCTCTTTGCCGGCCCGATGTGCCTTGTCCGCCGGCTTGGCGTGGACCGCCTTCTGGTCTTTTGCGTGCGCGCCCGGGCGCTCCGGCTTCTTGGTCGCCTGCGCCTTGTGCGTCGGACGCGACTTCGCCGCCGGCTTTGATTGCGCGCGAGCCGTACCGGGTTTGGCCGCCTTGGCGGGTTTGGCGATCTTGGCTTTGGGCTGGGCTTTGCCTACGGGTCTGGCTTTCTTCGGCGGAACAGCTTTTTTCGCAGGTGCTGCTTTGGCCTTGGGTTTGGCTTTCAGTTTCGCCATCTCGGTTCCTGGAAAATAGTCGGATGCAGTGGCACGACAACGAACTGGCGCACGAAAGCAGGATTCGGCCCAGCGCACAACGCGGTCCCGCGATTTCGATCTGCGCTCGGTTCAGAGGTGCGTGCGAGCCACGCGACGTCGATCGAAACTGACCACCGAAGCCCCGTTCGACGGGGCGCAATCCCCGATATCGGGGGAACTTTCCATTATACAAGCTTCCGACGGTGCTTCAGCCATTGGCGCGTGAACGTTTCAAGTCGCCAAGCCGTTGAATCAACTCACCGTATTCCCGCTTCGCCGCCGGATCCCACGCCGCGGGCGCGTCTTTATCTGCGCGCATCTTCGCCAGTTGCGCCTCGACCTCGCTCAGTTCGATCTGCCGCAGCGCGCCTTTGAGTTCCGGCTCGGCCTGTTCAATGGACCAGTCGTTCTTCATCACCTCGGCCGCGACCGCGGTGACGATCGCGGCGTGCGGGCCGTCCTCGAAGCGTCCGATCAGCGCCGGCGTTAACTGCTCGCCGCCACGAATCGCACTGAGGACAGCCAGGAGCGCCTGTCCCTCGGGGTAATCCGAGGCATGAAAGTCATCCGAAATCAACGCGGCCAGGCTTGGGTGAGCAAGCACACACTCAAGTACCCCGCGCTCCAGTTTCCGTTCTCGAATCAAACCACTGCGAACGGGGTCGACCCGGGCCGTCGGGACTGAAGGTGATCGCCATGACGGCCTGGAATCAGTAGAAGGACGCCCGGAGAAGGTCCGTGCAGGCTCGGTCCACCCAAGCAATCGACCGAGTTCACCCGGTTCGATCTCACCCAAGCGCGCAATTTCGCGAATCAGCTGCATCTTGAGGGCTGGAGCGGTCATTTTGCCAAGCAGCGCCCTGGCCTCGTTCACGATCTGCGCCCGACCTTCGGCCGTCGCGGTCGGGTAGCGCCGCTCGAGCTCGGCGCTCAGAAATGCCGACAGCGGCGCCGCGGAAGCGGCCATGGCGTTGAACGCGTCCGCGCCTTCGGCACGCACGAAACTGTCAGGATCGTGCTCCGGCGGCAGCATCAAAAACCGAATCACCTTACCGTCTGGCAGACAACCGAGCGCGACTTCGAGGGCGTGCCACGCCGCCTTGCGACCGGCGGCGTCTCCATCGAAACAGAACACGATCTCGTTGACCTGCCTCAGCAGTTTGGTCAGATGCAGCGCGGTCGTCGCAGTACCCAGCGTCGCCACGGCGTTCTCCACACCGTACTGGGCCAGTGCAACCACATCCATATAGCCCTCGACGACGATGACTCGGTCAGAACTGCGCATCGCATCACGGGCTTCACGCAGTCCATAGAGTTCGCGGCGCTTCTCGAACAGCGACGTCTCGGGGGAATTCAAGTACTTCGGCTCGCCCTGCCCCATTACTCGCCCGCCGAAGCCGATCACCTGGCCACGCGGGTTGAAGATGGGGAACATGATCCGATCGCGAAACCGGTCGTAGCGGCGGCCGTTCTCCGCGACGATGACCAGCCCGCAATCGACCAGCGCCTGATCGTCGTACTGGGGGAACACCGTCTGCAGCGACTGGAAATCCGCGGGCGCGTAGCCCAGCCCGAATCGGGCCGCGACCTTGCCCGACAGACCACGACCCTTCAGATAGTCGATCGCCTGCGGCGCGCCCTTTAGCGCGTCGCGATAGAACTGCGTGGCCTTGGCCATCACTTCGAACAGATCGACGGGAGGCGGCCCGGCAGGCGGTTTGGCCCCCGCCTTGGGCTCGAACGCCGGCAACTTCATGCCGACGCTGTCGGTGAGTTCACGCAGCGCGTCGATGTAGCCGAGCCCGGAGTACTCCATCAGGAAGGAGATCGCGTTGCCGTGCGCGCCGCATCCGAAGCAGTGATAGAACTGCTTGGATTGGCTGACGGTGAACGAGGGCGACTTTTCCGTGTGGAACGGACACCGCGCCGTGAAGTTCGCTCCGGCCTTCTTGAGCGGCACGCGCGCATCAATGACGTCGACGATATCGACGCGCGCCAGCAACTCCTGTTTGAAGGACTCGGAAATCACTGGAGAGAGCTCCGGACCCGCCTACCCGGCGCACGACGGTACGCCGCGACGAGCCACCCGGTCGAGTCTAGCAGCGGCCGGATCACACCGAGCGCCATCATGGCTTTCGATCGAGGTTTCCGCGCCCGGGCGCGCCCGATCAGCCGGCGAGTTTGGCTTTGACCTGGCCCGAAACCTTGCTCATGTCGGCGCGGCCGGCGAGCTTGGTTTTCAGCAAGCCCATCACTTTGCCCATGTCCTTGGCGCCCTGCGCCCCTGCCGATGCGATTGCGGCGGCGATCTCAGCGTCGATCTCCTGGGCGCTCAGCTGCTGCGGCATGTAGGCGTTCAGCACACCGATCTCGAAGTTCTCGGCGTCGGCTAGCTCCTGGCGCCCCGCGCTCTGGAACTGCGAGATCGAGTCGCGGCGCTGCTTGATCATCTTGTCGATCACCGCGAGCACGCTGGCGTCGTCCAGCTCGATGCGCTCGTCGACTTCGCGTTGCTTGATCGCCGCGAGCAGCAACCGCAGGGCACCGAGGCGCTGGGTTTCCTTGGCCTTCATGGCCGCTTTCATATCGTCGTTGATGCGCAGGCGCAGCGACATGACATTCCCTTTCCCGAAAAAAAACGCAGCGGACGATTCCTCGCCCGCTGCGCTTTGGTTCGAATCCGGCTGGTGACGAGCGATCAGTAGAGACGCGGCGGCAAACGCTGGCTACGGATGCGCTTGAAGTGCCGCTTGACCGCTGCGGCCAGCTTGCGCTTGCGCTCGGCGGTGGGCTTTTCGTAGTACTCGCGGGCGCGCAACTCGGTGAGCAGGCCCGTTTTCTCGACAGTGCGCTTGAAGCGCCGCAGGGCGGCTTCGAAAGGCTCGTTCTCTTTGAGGCGGATGGTCGGCATGAATCCTTCGGGTCCCTGAACAAGGTGCTGGGAGGAAAAGGGGCCGGATTATAGTATCGTCGGCTGGCGCTCCGCAAACCCCAACGAGAAGTGTCGCGCCGCATAGGCCGCACTCCCGAAAGAAGCCTGCGCAGCCTGGGTCTTCCCACCGCCTTCCCGCCCGTTTCCACCCATTACGGGCGCAAGTGCGCCTCGCCGATGTCCACCAGCGCCGGATCCGCCCACCCAACCGTCCTGGGCATCGAATCGTCGTGCGACGAAACCGGGGTCGCCGTTTTCCGCATGGGAGCGGGCCTGCTGGCCGAGGCGCTGCATAGTCAGGTCGCCATGCACGCAGCCTACGGCGGAGTCGTGCCCGAGCTCGCTTCGCGCGACCACGTCGTGCGCCTGGTCCCGCTCGTCCGCCAGGCGCTCGCTCAGGCAAGACTCACCGTGCGCGATCTGGACGCGCTGGCGTACACGGCCGGGCCGGGCCTCGCCGGCGCATTGCTGGTCGGGGCGAGCGTCGGAGCCGCCCTGGCGTTTGCGCTGGGCATTCCGGCGATTCCAATCCATCACCTCGAAGGACACCTGCTCTCGCCGCTGTTGAGCACGCGCCCGCCGTCGTTTCCGTACATCGCGCTGCTCGTCTCCGGCGGGCACACGCAATTGATGCGCGTCGAGGGTCTGGGGCGCTACACGCTGCTGGGCGAAACACTCGACGATGCGGCGGGTGAAGCGTTCGACAAGACCGCGCAGTTGCTGGAACTCGGCTACCCCGGCGGCCCGGCGCTGGCGCGCGTGGCTGAAAGCGGCACTGCCGGCCGATTCAAGCTTCCGCGACCGATGATCGGCAGCGGCGACCTCGATTTCAGCTTCGCCGGCTTGAAAACCGCCGTGCTGACCCGTGTGCGCAATCGAACGCTGAGCGACGCGGAGAAGGCCGACCTGGCCGCGGAGTTTCAGCAGGCGGTGGTCGACGTGCTCGTGGCCAAGTGCGTGAGCGCGGTGGTGGCCTCAGGGACCCGCTCGCTCGTCGTAGCAGGCGGCGTGGGCGCCAATCGCCGCTTGCGAGAAACGCTCACCGACACCGCCGCGCGACAAGGGTTCGAGGTGTTCTTTCCCGAGCCACAGTTCTGCACGGACAACGGCGCGATGATCGCGTTCGCCGGAGCATGCCGGCTGGCCCAGGGTGCAATGCCGGGTGATTCGTCGCTCGAGTTCGCCGTGCACCCGCGCTGGGACCTGAGCACGATCACCGCGTGAACGCACCGACTGGCGCGCTACGGTGCGCGCCGGTGATCAGGCCGATTTTCGCCGGCCGTTTTCATTCGCAGGATCGCCGCGCCCGTTCGCGTCCTCATCACTCTTTTCGGCGCCGGGCTTCTCGCCCAGTTGCGACTCCTCGCCGGCGAGCAGCTTGCGAATGTTCTCGCGGTGCCGCCAGATGAGCAGGAGCGACATCGCGCTCACCGCCACCAGCATCGAACTCGATTTGATCAGGAAGAACGTGAAGAACGGCGCGAAGATCGCCGCGATCAACGCGGCGAGCGACGAGTAGCGGAAGAACATCGCGATCACGATCCAAGTGGCGAGCGTGAGCAGGCCCAGCCAGTGATTGATCGCGAACAGCACGCCCGCGGCGGTCGCCACCCCTTTGCCGCCCTTGAACCTGAAGAACACCGGATAGAGGTGACCGAGGAACACCGCAATCGATGCCAGCGCGACCCCTTCGGGTGGCACACCGAAACGCGGCGCGAAAATGAGTGCGAGCAGCACCGCCAGGAAACCCTTCAAGGCATCGCCGACGAGCGTCAGCACCGCAGCCAACCGGTTGCCAGTGCGCAGCACATTGGTCGCTCCGCGGTTGCCCGACCCGTAGGAAGAGGGATCGGGCAGTCCGAACAACTTGCTGACGATTACTGCAAACGACAGCGAGCCGATCAGATAGGCGACAATGACGAAAGCGATGGTCGACATGGAGGGGATCTGTCAGGGACAAGCGGATTGTACCGTCCCGATTTGTCTCATCCCCACCCGTCGGTCTATTACTACCGTTGGTCGCGCAACGAATTGTGAACTAGTTCGCTCAGCCTGCTCCCCCATGGACACGATCTTCATCCGCGGCATGCGCCTGGAAGCACAGGTGGGCATTTATCGACGCGAGCGAACCACTGCTCAGCCAGTGGAAATCGATCTCGAAATCGGTCTTGCGTCGGCTCGGGCGTTCGAAACGGGCAAGGTCGCCGACACCATCGACTACGCCAAGGTGACCGAACGGATCGGCCAGGAACTCGGTTCGCGGCGCTTCGGCCTGGTTGAAGAAATGGCGCAGGCGATCGTCGACATCGTGTTGAACGAGTTCGGAGCCGCCAAGGTGCGCGTGAGCATCGCCAAGCTCGGCATCCTGCGCAATGTGAGCAAGGTCGGCGTAACGATCGAGCGCAGCAGCAGCGAGGCAACCAACCGAGCGACCCCCGCGCAACCGGCAGCCCAGTCCGCACGCGAACCGGATGTCACCAGCCGCAACTGGCAATCGAGCGAGTCGCCTGGCGGCTCCAACCCCTTCGCCGACTCCAACACCTCGTCGTTGTAGCCCGGTTCAACGCTCGTCGAGCGCAACGTCCACCAGCGTTGGCTGCAGCGTTTGCACGATCGCCTGCGGATCGATACCCACCAGATAGCCGCGCCGGCCGCCGTTGATGAAGATCGTCGGCAACGCCAGGATCGTGCGTTCCATATAGAGCTGCATCGCCCTGCGCACGCCGAACGGTGATGTTCCGCCCACCAGATAACCGGAGTGGCGTTGCGCGACCTCCGGCTTGCACGGCTCGATATGCTTGCGACCAGCCTGGCGCGCGAGATTCTTGGTCGAGACGGTGCGATCGCCGTGCATCAACACCATCAGCGGCGCTTTCTTCTCGTCTTCCATCACCAGTGTTTTAACCACCGCGTGCTCGTCGACGCCAAGGGCCACCGACGACACGCGCGTGCCGCCGTGCTCCACATAGTCGAACACGTGCTCGGTGAAGTTGATGCCGTGTTTGCGCAGGAACTGCGTTGCCGGTGTTTCGGATACGTGCGTCGGTTTGGCCATGAGACAGCATCGAATGCGCGGGCGACAAGGCTATGAGACGTGCCGCGGCGAATCAATAGCACTCGAAACGCGGTGCTACACTGATTTTCAATGCGAATCCGGCGGATCAACAACGACGCGCGCGTGCAGGCGATCACACCGGACGATCGATTCATCAGTCGCGCCAACGCCAGTCGTTCCAAATAGAGAACCCCTCGATGAACCGCCTGATCGCCATTGCCGCTATTGCAATTGCACTTGCTCATCCTGATGCGAGGGCGCAAAGCGCCTTTCCGAATCGGCCGATTCGAATCATCGTGCCCGCGGCTCCCGGCGGCACCGTCGACATCCTGAGTCGAGCCGTTTCGCAGAAGCTGAGCGAGGGGCTGGGGCAGTCGGTCCTGGTCGAGAACAAACCCGGGGCGAGCACCAACCTGGGTAACGACTTCGTGGCCAGAGCGCCCGCCGATGGCTACACGCTGCTCATGTCGGGCATCACGCTTTCGACCAACGGCCATCTGTACACGAAGCTCACCTACGATCCGCAGAAGGATTTCGCGCCGATCACCCTGATCGCGACCTCGGGCAACGTGCTCGTCGTCAATCCCGCGCTCGGGGTGAGCAACGTGCGCAAGTTGATCGCGCTCGCGAAAACAAAACCCGGCCGGCTGCACTATGGCACTCCCGCAGTCGGTGCGACCGGCCATCTCGCCGGCGAGATGTTCAACGCGATGGCAGGCGTGCAACTCACACAAGTGCCGTACAAAGGCGCAGCGCCTGCACTCACCGATCTCATCGCCGGACAAATCGAGATGACGTTCGACAACATCCCCGCGGCGATCGCGCACATCCGCAGCGGCAAACTAAAGGCGCTCGCGGTCACCTCGGCCACGCGCTCGGCGATCCTGCCCGACGTGCCCACGGTCGCGGAATCAGGCGTGCCCGGCTACGACATCTCCGCGTGGTTCGGGCTGGTCGCGCCGGTGCGCACGCCAGGCGAAGTGATCAACAAGTTGCACGCCGAATCGGTGAAAGCGCTCGCGAGTAAAGAGGTGCGCGACCGTTTTGCGCAACTGGGCTTTGAACCCATCGGCAACTCGCCCGCGGCGTTCGCGAAACTGATCGAGACCGATTTGCTCCGCTTCGGCAAGATCATCCGCGACGCCGGCATCAAGGGCGACTGACCTTCGATGGCGCCGGGCGCGAAGCGATGATGGAACAGGGCTTGATTCGCGATTGATTGCGAGGAGACCACGCATGGAGCGGGCACAGTGGAACGCTGAGGTCGACGTGCTGGTGATCGGCGCCGGATGCGGCGGCATGTCAGCCGCGTTGGCCAGTTCGATCCTGGGGATGTCGGCATTGATCTGCGAGAAATCCGATCAGGTCGGCGGCACCACGTCGACCTCCGCCGGAACCGTGTGGGTTCCGCTCACCGGCGAAGCGCTCGACCGGCAGCTCGACTCGCGCGAGAACGTCGAGCGCTATCTCGCCGCCATGATCCCGGGCGTGGCGCAGTCCGCAGCGATGCGCGCCTATCTCGACCAGGGTCCGCGCATGCTGGCGTTCTTCGCGCAGCACTCGGCGGTCAAGTTCACGCTGGTGCCCAAGCACCCCGACTATCAGATGACCCTGCCCGGCGCCACCGATGGCGGTCGTGCGCTGATCCCGCCGGTGTTCGACGGCCGTCTGCTCCGCACGGACTTCGACCGCGTGCGCCCACCGCTGCCCGAGTTCATGGTGTTGGGTGGGATGATGCTGGGCAAGCTCGACATCCCGCCGTTGCTGAAGCCGTTCGCCAGCCTCGCGCAGTTCACTCACGCGGCGAAGCTGCTGCTGCGGCACGGTACGGATCGGCTGCGCTTCAAGCGCGGCACGCGGTTGGTGATGGGCAACGCGCTCGTGGGGCGGCTGTTCTACAGCTTGAAGCAACGCAACGTGCCGATTCGATTCGGCACCAGCCTGCATGAACTGATCCGGGTCGAGGGCCGCGTGGTCGGTGCATCGATCAACACCCCGCAAGGCATCGAACATGTGCGTGCCCGCCGCGGTGTGGTGCTCGCATGCGGCGGATTCGGTGGCAACGCCGCGATGCGCAAACGTTACTTTCCCGCACCGACCGCGATCGAAACCGTCGGCTTCGAGGGCAATACGGCCGACGCAATGGCGATCGCGCAGCAAGCCGGCGCCACGATCGACAGCGATCACCTCACGCCGACGTTCTGGGTGCCCGCCTCGCAGATGCGTCGTGCCGACGGCTCGATCGCGCGCTATCCGCACATCATTCTCGATCGGGCCAAACCGGGACTGATAGCTGTTGATGCGGCGGGCCGGCGCTTCACCAATGAGGCGCAGTCGTATCACGACTTCGTGCTGGCGATGTACGCCAACCAGCCGCATGCGAACACGGTGCCCGCGCACCTGATCTGCGATGCCGCGTTCATCCGCGACTACGGCATCGGTCTGATTCACCCCGGAACGCGCAACCTCGGCCGATTCATCACCGAGGGCTATCTCAAGACCGGTGCGACGATTGAAGCGCTTGCCGACACGATCGGCGTGGATCGCGCGACGCTGGCCGACACCGTGGCGCGCTACAACGCGCATGCCGCGCGTGGCGAAGACCCGGCATTCGGGCGCGGAACAAACGAACTCAACCGCTTCAACGGCGACCCGACGCACATGCCTAACCCCTGCGTTCGCCCGATCTCGAACGGCCCGTACTACGCGGTCGCCGTGTATCCGTCGGATCTGTCCACCAGCGTCGGACTGAAGGCCGACGAACACGCCCGGCTGCTCGATGCCGATGACAAAGTGATCCCTGGTCTGTTCGCCTGCGGTGCGGACATGTCTTCAGTGATGCAAGGCGCGTACCCGGGCCCCGGCACCACGCTGGGGCCGGCGATGACCTTCGCCTACATCGCTGCGCACGCGATGGCGAAGGAGATCAAGACGGAGGCGGAGCAACCCGAGCAGGAGCGCTCTGCCGGCTCAGTCGAAACACACGACGGCGCGACCGCGAATCCCGCCCGCGCTCACCCGGTCGCAATAGGCCAATAGCTCGTTGAAACCGATACGCTGCACGATGCGATCGATGTGCCGCGGACGCATGTCGCCCCCGAGCCGTGCCCACGCCGTGCCGCGCGCATCGATCGGATGGTTCGCGTTGATGCCCGCGAGTAGCACGCTGCGCAGGATGAACGGGTAGATCGAGGTATCGAGCGTCTCGCCCGCCGCGTTGCCGAACGCGCACACCACGCCCCCCTTCTTCATCGTCCGCAGGATCGCATCGAGCGGGGCGCCACCCACCGTGTCGATGCAGCCCGCCCAGATCTGCTCCTCCAGCGGACGCGGTCCGGCAGCGATCGCATCGCGCGCGCGTACTTCGGCTGCGCCGATCGCTTTCAGATAGTCGGTCTCGCTCGCTTTGCCGCTGATCGCCACGACGCGATAGCCCAGTCCGGCCAGGATGTCGATCGCGAAGCTGCCGCAACCGCCGGTGGCACCGGTCACCGCGATCGGACCTTTGTCGGGCGTGACTCCCAACTCGATCATCCGCTCGATCGCCAGAGCCGAGGTGTACGCGCCCACGCCGAGCGCGATCACGCTGAATGCATCGAAGCCGCCTTCCACCGGATGCACCCAGCTTGCCGGCACCCGGACGACCTGCGAGTACGCACCGTCGTGACGGATGCCGAACTCCGGACCGCCTTGCACCGTGACCACGTCGCCTTCGCGAAATCGTGCGGCGCCGGATTGCAGGACCACGCCCGACACCTCGATGCCCGGCACGCACGGAAAGCGCTTGATGACGTTGCCCTCACCGGTGACCGCACGCGCGTCTTTGTAGTTCACCGCCGCGAACTGTGATCGGATCACGACCTCACCCGGATCGAGATCATCGAGTGCAAGCGATACACGGCGCGACACGCGCTTGGCTTGCTCTTGGTAAGAGCGGATCGCAGTAAATGCAGTTGTCATGACGTGCACCTCATTCGATCGGTCGCATACTTTTGACCGAGCAGCCAGTGGGATTCAATCGGGTGAAGTCAGCTTGAGACCGACGATCCCCGCCACGATCAACCCCACGCTGATCAGCCGTGCGGGGTTGGCCGACTCGCCGAACAACACGATGCCGAGCAGCACCGTTCCCACGGCGCCGATGCCGACCCACACCGCGTAGGCCGTGCCGATCGGCAGGGTCTTCACCGCGACGGCGAGCATCCACAAGCTGACCACCATCGCCGCAACAGTGAGGACGCTCGGCCACAGCCGGGTAAAGCCCTCGGTGTATTTGATGCCGATGGCCCATCCCGTCTCCATCAATCCTGCCACCAGCAACGCCAGCCACGCCATCGCCTCGCTCCTTGATCGTCAGATGCGAACACAATCCATGCAACACAATCCATGCAACACAAGCCCCGCAACGCTCACGCAGGCGCGCCCAGATACGCGCTGCGCACGCGCGGATCGTTGATCAGATCGGGCCCGCGGCCTTCGAGCACGACCCGGCCGTTCTCGATCACGTAGGCATGGTCGGCCACGCCGAGCGCGCGACGCAGATCCTGCTCGGCCAGCACGATCGTCAGCCCTTGCGCACGCAGCTTGTCGATCGTCTCGAAAATCAGGTTGACCATCGTCGGCGCAAGGCCCAGCGTCGGTTCGTCGAGCAGCAGCACGCTCGGCTGCGCCATCAGTCCGCGCGCGATCGCCAGCATCTGCTGCTCTCCGCCCGAAAGCGAAGCGGCCGCCTGACTGCGCCGTTCGACCAGGCGCGGGAAAAGCGTCCACATCTCGTCCAGGCGCGAACGCGCCTTGCTGCGCGCGCGGGGTGAGATCGCGCCCAGGCGCAGATTCTCCTCGACGGTGAGCGTCGGAAACACGAGCCTGCCCTCAGGCACCAGAGTCAGCCCGGCCTCTACGCGCGTCGCCGTCGAGGTATGAGTGATGTCGCGCTCACCGAAGCGGATCGTGCCTGCGCGCACCGGCAATAGCCCGGCCAACACGCGCATCAAGGTGGTCTTCCCCGCACCATTGGCACCGGCCAACGTGGTGACGGAACCTTGCGCCACGTCGATCGACAACCGCTGCAGGATCCGCACCGCACCGTAGCCGCCGACCAGCTCACGCGCCGACAGGATCGTCACGCCTGCAGCTCCGCGCCGAGATAGTTGCGCTGCACTTCCGGATGCGCGGCGATCTGCGCAGGCGTGCCCTCGGTGACCAGTCGGCCCAGATGCAGCACGACGACCCGGTCGGCCAAGCGCATCAATGCCTGCATGACGTGCTCGATGATGAGCACCGTGAGACCGAAGTCGCGCTTCAGTTCCCGAATCATGGCGATCATCGCATCCACCTCGGCGGGAATCAGCCCTGCCATCACTTCATCGAGCAGCAGCAGCGTGCCGCCCGCGCCGACCGCGCGAGCGACTTCGAGGCGCTTCTGCCCCGACAGCGTGAGGGATGAAGCGGGATCATGCTCACGTCCGGCCAAGCCGACTCGCGCGATGATCTCGCGCGCATTGCGCTCCGCCACGGACGCTTCGAGCGAACGCGCACCGAACAACCCGGCGATGGCGACGTTCTCGAGCACCGACAAGCCGCCGAACGGGCGCACGATCTGAAACGTACGCGCCACGCCGCGCCGGCAGATCTGGTCGGGCCGCAATCCTACGAGTGAATCGCCGCGCAGGCGGATGTCGCCGCTGCTGGGTCGATCGTTGCCGGCGATCAGCGCGAACAGCGTGGTCTTGCCCGCGCCGTTGGCCCCCATGATGCCGACGATGCCGCCCGCTTCCACCGAAAAGCTCACTTCGGTGAGCGCCTGCACGCCGCCGAAGAATTTTCCGACGCGATCGATCTCAAGCAGCGGCATGGTCGCCACCGCTTCGCTTGATCCGCGCCGGGGCGAGCAGCCCTTGCGGACGCCACAACACGAACGCCACCAGCACGATGCCCAGCAGGATCATGTAGGTCTGCGGTGCGTTGGCCCAGAGCAGCTCCGACACGATTGCCAGGAACACCGCACCAAGCACCGGGCCACGCAGATCGTCGCTGCCGCCGAGAATGGCCATCGCGATCATCGAGAAGGAGATCATCGGATCGAACACGACCAGCGGCTCGAAGTAGGTCGCGCGCAACGCCATGACGCCACCCGCCATGCCGGGAATGATCGCGCTCAACACGAACGCGATGAGCTTGTAGCGCGCGATCGGGATGCCGATGGTCTCGGCGGCCTCCTCGTTCTCACGGATCGCACGCAGTCCGCGACCGAAGCGCGAGGCGCGCACCAGATATCCCATTACGCACGCTGCCGCGGCCAACACGATCATCAAGGCGAATAACGTTTCGACCCCCGGGGCACCCAGCAGCACCCGGCTCGCGTGCCCGAGCCACGACTCGAACGCGATGACGGTGTACTTCACCAGCTCTGCCAACCCGAACGTGAGGATCACGAAGTACGGCCCGCGCACCCGCAGCACCGGCATGCCGACGACGAACGCGAACAGCGCGCTTGCCACGCCGGCGAGCGGCAGCGAGAGCCACAGCGGCAAGACGGTGAACGATGCAACGACCAGATAGCCGCCCAGGCCGTAGAACACGACATGCCCGAGTGAGATGTAGCCGGTCAGTCCGCACAGCACCGACCAGCTCTGCGTCAGCGCGATCCACATGGCGAGGGTGATGCCCACGCCGATCCAGTAGTCGCCGAACCACGGCGCAAGCACCGCGATCGCCGCCACCACCGCAAGCACCCACGCCAGATGACGATGTGTAGCCATGGCTCAGCGCACCGCGGCGCGCCGGCCGAACAGCCCTTGCGGACGCAGCAGCAGCACGCCGACGAACACCGCATAGAGCAGGATCGATCGGAACGCCGGGCCGGTGAGTGCCACGCCGTACGTCTCGATCACGCCGAGCGCGAGCGAAGCAAGGATGCCGCCGGTGACGTTGCCCAGTCCCCCCATGATCACCACCACGAACGCGGCGATGGTCAGTTGGAAACCCATGAACGGCGAGACCTGCTCGGCCATCGACAGCAACGCCCCGGCACATGCCGCGGTGGCAAATGCGACGGCGAAGATCAGCGTCTGCACGCGTTCGATATTCACGCCGACGATCGCCGCGGCCTCGCGTTGTTCGATGAGCGCCCGCACCGCCAGCCCGACCACGTGCCAGCGCAACGTAAGCCACACGCCCGACACGATGAGCGTGGCGAGCGAAAACGCCATCAGCCTATTGGCGGTGACGGCGGCATTGCCCAGCGGGATGACGCTGCTCAGGTACTCATAGCCCCGCGGTGTCGCGGTGAAACCCAGTGCAGCCAGATTCTGCAGAATGACCGAGACGCCGAAGAACAGCAGCAACGAGTTCGACTCGCTGCGCCCCGCCTCGCTGCCGGATCGGATGATCAGACCGAACAGATATCGATAGGCCAGGACGCCGAGCAGTGCCGCGATGATCGCGATCGCAGGCAGCGACAGAAGCGGCGACAAGCCGGCGAGCGTGAACGCGACGAAGGCGGCGTATCCCCCCAACATCGCCAGATCGCCATGCGCCACGTTCAGCAGCCGCATGGTGCCGTAGACCAGGTTCAGGCCGAGCGATATGAGCGCGTAGAGCGAGGCCGAGATGAGGGCGGCGGCAAGGAGCTGCCCGGAAAGTAGAAGGTCGAGCACGGCGCGATGGCGAGGTGGATGGGTGGCCGTGCACCGAGTGACTGCACACGCCGCGCGCCCTATGCCCGCCCCATGCGTCGCGCTTCTTTCGCACTCGAGCTTCCCTCCCCTGTGACGCGGGGAGAGGGCTGGGGTGGGGGCAAAGAACTTCTACATCGATCAGGTCTGCTCGATCGCGTGCGCCGCGCCGGACTTCTTCAGCGTCAGTGCCGACTCGGCATCGTCACCGACCCAGTCACCCTTGATGTCGACGCCCAGGAAGTTGAGTTCGATGGTGACGTCGTCGGGATCCTTCAGGAAGATCTGATACAGCTTCGATTCGGGGAAGCTGCGGAAGTGCATCTTTTGGCCGCTCTTCTTGATGCGCTTTTGCACACTCTCGGGGTCTTCGGCGAGAAACGCCACGTGATCGACTGCACCCGAGCCTTTGTCGTCCTGGCCGTGGATCTTCAGCAGGAACTTGTCGCGGATCTGGTTCGGCTCGCGCGAGGCCAGGTGCACGCAGATCTTGTCGCCGATCGCCAGCCAGTAGCCGGGAAAGCCGAAGTCGGGCCGATCGGCAACCGTCATGCCCAGAACATCGCAGTAGAAATTCTTGGTCTTCTCCAGGTCCTTGGAGACGAGCAGAAAGTGGTTCAGTTCGGTCAGTGCCATGTTGAGTCTCCTCTCGCGCTACATCGTCGGATTGGCGTACTTGCCGCCCATCGCGAACAGCCCGTACGTGCCGCCCGCGATATCGAAATTGAAAGAGAAATGCTGGTTGATCGCCAGCACGTCGCGAAGATACCGCTGCAACGGGTCGCGCGTATAGATCCCATTGGCCCCGTAGCATGACCACAACGTCTCGATGGCTTCGCGGGCCTGATTGACGGCCCAGCACGCCTGGGCGCGGTACAGCAGCTTCTTGTCGAGCGGCGGCACGTCGTTGCGCCTGGCGTATTCGTCCATCTCGAGTGCCGATTGCCGCAGCAGATGGCGCGACGAATCGATCAGGCAGCGCGCCTTGCCCACCTTGATCTGCACCGCCTGGAAGTCGGCGGGCCGCGCCCCGGTGTAGGTGCCGGTGCGCTTGCTCATCGATTCCACGAACAGTTCGTACGCCCCTTCGGCTGCGCCGACTGCGGCAGGTGCCAGCGGATGCGGCGCCGCCGCACCCACCGCGATCCGATAGAGCGGTCCGCTGTTCAGCTTCGCCCCCGGATGCTCCAGCCCGCCGCGACACCGCGTGAGCGGCAGCGCGCGCCGCTCGGGCACAAACAGTTCGTTCACGACGACATCCTTGCTGCCGGTGCCCGTCATGCCCATCGCGAACCAGGTGTCGCGGATCTCGTACTCCGACTTGTGCACCAGGCACAGTCGCCAGTCGATCGGCGTCTTGCCGTCGTCGCCGAAGATCGACACCGCGAGCATGTCCCACTCGGAATTGTCGACTCCGGACGAAAACGGCCAGTGCCCGCTCACGATGAATCCGCCGTCGGCCTTGCGACCACGTCCGGCAGCCAACGCGATCGACGAAGCCATCAACGCATCGGGATTGGCATCCCACACCTCATGCTGCGTCTGCGGCTCGTAGAACCCGAGAATCCAGTGATGCGCACCGAGGTTGCCGACGTTCCACGCGGTTGACGGACAGCCGCGCGCGATCTCGGACACGATGTCGACGATCGCCACGAAATCGAGCTCCATCCCGCCGAAGCACTTGGGCTGATGGAAACGGAACAGCCCGGTCTCGTGCAGCAGTTGCTCATTCTCACGCAGCAGCACGCGCGCCTGTTCGGCCTGCTCGGCGCGCCGGCGCAGCACCGGCACGATCTCCCGCGCGCGGCGCATCGCCTCGTCATAACCGACGCCGGAGAAATCGCGCTTCGGTTGCGCGAGCGTGCCTACCGCGCCGAATTCCATTACCACCCGCTCTTGGGTGCGAACTTGGCCGTCGCTTCCGACTCCGGCCACACGATCTGCGGATCGCCTTTCTGCAGTTGCAGGAAGCCGGTCTTGGTCACCATGTTTTCGATGCCGGTGAACTTGACCGTGCCGTTGATCGTCTCGAAGCTGCCCGATGCGATCGCGTTGCGCAGCTTGGTGCGATCCAGCCCGGCGGTTTTCACCGCCTGCTCCAGGATCTCGCACGACACGAACGCCTCGATCGAATCGAGATAGTCGGGCTTCTCCTTGAACTTGGTCAGATATGCCTCGTTGAACGATTTCGCCTTGGCGTTGCGACTGGGCGCCCAATGCCCGATCGTCACGATGCCATCAGCCGCATTGCCGAGCAGCTTCGGGAAGAAATCGATCCCCGGGCCGACCAGCGCGAAGTGGAACTTGCCGCCCAGCCCCAGCTCCTTGGCCTGCCGCACGTAGATCGGCGAATCGCTCGGATACGACAACGAGATCACGCCATCGACATTAGCGTTCTTCACCTGGGTGAGCATCGCGGTCATGTCTTTGATGTCGGGCGGATACTCCTGATTCACCGCGATCTTGATGCCCTGCTTCTGCAGTGCCGGCTCCAGAAACCCCTTCACTTCCTTGGAGAACGGCAGCACGTTGGTGAGCAGCGCCACCGAGTTCACGCCGTTGGCCTTCAACATCGCCGCCAGCTCGTTGCCGAGCCGATCGGGAAACGCGGCAGTCACGAACCACAGGTGGGTGGGCTTCAGCTCGCGCAGCTTGGCCGACGAAGCGGTGTTGCCCACCATCGGAAACTTGAAGCGCTCCAGCACCGGCGCCACCGCGATGTGCGTGGGCGTGCCCCATGGTGCAAGCAGCAGATCGACCTTGTCCTGCGCGATCAGCCGCTCGTAGATCTTGGCAGCCTGCGTCGGGTTGCTCTGATCGTCGTACTGCACGAACTCGACCTGACGCTTCTGGCCACCGACCTCCAGCCCACCCGCCTTGTTGACCTGCTCGCGCCACAACTCGTACGCGTTCAGCTGCGACGGCGCCGCGGCGGCGAAGATGCCCGTCTTGGCGATGGAAAATCCGATACGGACCGGCTTGCCCTGCTGCGCCAGCGCGGGTGCGCTCACCAGCGCAGCTACTGCCGCCGCGACGAGGGAACGTAAGACGATTCTGCGTTGCATGACTCCTCCTCTGGTTGTGCGGTGCCCTTCGACTGGCTCAGGGCGAACGGCCTGGGTTCACGCCGTTCCTGGTTAATCAGTTTCGTTATTCAATTCCGTTCGCCTAATCAATTCCGTTCGCTTACTCAGTTCCCGCTAACTACCCAGCATTGCGCGCAACACGCGCTCACTCGTCAACGGCAACTGGTGAATCCGCGCGCCGCTCGCCCGCTTGATCGCGTTGGCGATCGCCGGCGCCACCGGCACGATGCCCACTTCGCCGACACCCTTCGCGCCGAACGGTCCGCCGGTGTCATTCGACTCGACGATCATCGCGTGCAACGCGGCGGGGGTGTCCTTGATGGTGGGAATCTTGTAGTCCATGAGCGTGGGATTCGCAAGCCGGCCTTCGTCCCACACCATTTCCTCCACCAGCGCGAAGCCCATCCCCTGCACGAACGCGCCTTCGACCTGCCCCTCGACCAGCGTGGGATTGATGGCCTTGCCCACGTCGACCGCCGACCACGCCTCGCGCACCTCGACCTTGCCGGTCACCTCGTCGATCTCGGCGTCGACCACCATCGCGCAGAAGCTGTAGACGCCGACACGCGGGAACGGCAGACCGACCGCCACCGCGCGCTTCGGATCAAACGTGTTCTGGTCGAATACCCAGGCATGCGAGCCGATGATCGGCCCACCCACCTGCCAGTGAGCGCGCTTGGCGACTTCGAAAAACGACACCTGTCGCTGCTTCACGCCCTTCACGGCGACGATACCGCCGGGCATGAGTTCCAGATCCTCGGCGGCGCATTCGAGCATCTCGGCTGCGTGCACGAGAATTTTCTTCTCGACTTCTTGTGCCGCACCGACTACTGAGCGCCCGGTCATGTACGTGAGCCGGCTGGCAGTCGTGCCCCAGTTGAACGGCGAGCCGTCGGTGTCGGGCGTGGCCAAGCCGATGTTTTCCACCGGTACCTTGAGCGCTTCAGCGCAGATCTGCGTGAGCACGGTGTCCGAACCCTGGCCGATGTCGTTCGCGCCGACGTTCAGGATCAGGGTGCCGTCTTCGAGCAACCGGACGATCGCGCCGGTGCCTAACAATCCGCTTTGCTGGCCCGCGAGCGCAAAGCCGAGTGCGCGTTTGCGTCCCGGCTGCGAGGGCTTCGCTGCGTCCGCCTGCCACTTCGACGCCTCGCGCACCTTCTCGATGCACTCGCGCAACCCGTTGGAATGCAGTTCCTGTCCGCCGAACCAGGTGTCGCCGTCGCGCAGAATGTTCTTCAGCCGCAGCTCGATCGGATCCATGCCGAGCTTGGCGGCGATCTCGTCGATCTGCGACTCGGTGGCAAAACTCATCTGCGGATTGCCGAAGCCGCGAAACGCCCCGAAGCGCAGCTTGTTGGTATAGACGAGTTGCCCGTGGCAGTGCACATGCTCGAAGCGATACGGCCCGCGCCCGCACAGCAGACCGAAGCCGAGTACCCCGGGGCTGTCGTCGCCGAACGCGCCGCAATCGAGCACCGCTTGCACCTCGCGTGCGACGAACGTGCCGTCTTTCTTCACGCCGGTCTTCACGCGCAGCTTGAACGGATGACGCGCGCGGATCATCTCGAAGTCTTCCTCGCGCGACAGGATCAGTTTCACCGGACGCTTTGCTTTCAAAGCAAGTGCCACGGTGACCGGCTGCACGTGCGGTTCCATCTTGTTGCCGAAGCCGCCGCCGATGCGCGGGGTAATGCAGCGGATGCGCGACATCGGAATGCCGAGCGCCTCGCTTACGCACGCCTGCACGCGAAACACCGATTGATTGCCCGACCACAAGGTGATGCGCCCCTGCGGATCGATTTCGGCCAGCGCGCCGCACGGCTCCAACGCCAGATGGTTCTGCGCCTGTGTCTCGAACGTGTGCTCGAAGATGAGATCGCTCTCGCGAAAGCCGCGCTCGATGTCGCCCTCGCGGAAGTCGGTGCGCGAGCAAAGATTGCCCTGGCTGCCGGCATCGAAGATCTTGAAGTAGCTGGCGAGGTCTTCGTGGATTGCGACCTTGGAGGCGAGCGCATCTTCCGGCGTGAGCAGCGCGGGCAGCTCCTCGTATTCCACCTTGATCGCGCGCGCCGCCGCGCGGGCTTCGCGCTCGGTGTCGGCAGCCACCGCCGCCACCGGCTCACCCACGTAGCGCACCTTGCCTTTGGCGAGCGCGTGCTCGTCTTTCACGAACGCGCCCATGCGGTTCTGTTCGACGAGATCTTCGCCGGTGACGATGGCGCGCACGCCCGGCATCTCCAGCGCGTCGCTCAGGTCGTAGCGCACGATGCGCGCGTGCGCATGCGGACTGCCGAGGATCGCGCCGTGCAACATGCCCGGGCGATACAGATCGGCGATGTACTGCGCGCGCCCTTCGACCTTCTCGCGCGCATCGACGCGCGGGATGCGTTTGCCGACGGCGATGCATTCGGTGGTCCCCTGCGCCGCGCTCATGCCGCCGCCCCTTCACTATTCAACGCACCCGCAGCCTTCTGCACCGCCGCCACGATCTTGCGATAGCCGGTGCAGCGACACAGATTGCCCGACAGCCCTTCCTGAATCTGCGCGAGGTTCGGCGCCGGATTCGCGTCCAGCAACGCGCGCGATGCAATCAGCATCCCGGCGGTGCAGAACCCGCACTGCACACCGCCTTCGGTGACGAACGCGTCTTGCAACGCACTCATCGTGCGGTCGCCCTCGTAGCCCTCGATCGTTCGGATCTCGCTCTCGGCGCAGTTGGCGCTGAGCGACAAGCACGAACGCATCGGTACGCCATCGACCAGCACGGTGCACGCGCCGCATACGCCTTGATTGCAGCCGCGCTTCGATCCTGTGAGCTGCAACCGTTCGCGCAGCGTGGTGAGCAACGTCTCGGTGAGATCGACGAACAGATGATTCGCGCGACCATTCACGTTCAGCTTCACGGCAACCGGTTCAGCCACGCTGCGCTCCCATCTTCTGCTTTGCCTGTGCGAAGGCGGAGGCGACCATGCGCGGGATCAGCATGCGCCGGTACTCGGCGGACCCGCGTACGTCATCGACCGGGTCGGCCATGGCTTGCAACGCTGCGCCTGCACGCGCGATGTCCTGATCGGTCGGCGCACCCGAGAGCAGGCGATTCGCCTCAGCGCTCAGCAACGGCTTCGGACCACACGCGCCCACCGCCACACACGTTTCGATTCCTCGCGGCGCCGTGGCGATCGATACGGCTACCGATGCCGTCGCGTAATCGCCCGAGACGCGCGCATGCTTCAGATACACACCGGCGCCAGCACGCGGCGCGGGCAATTCGATTGCGGTCACCATCTCGCCAGGTGCCAGCGCGGTGGTGTACCAGTCGACGAAGAAATCCGCTGCGGCGATCGTGCGTTTGCCTGCGGCGGACGCGATTTCGACGTTGGCGCCAGCCGCGACCAGCGCGGGCGGGTAATCGAGCCCCGGATCGGCGAACGAAATCGAGCCGCCGATCGTGCCCATGTTGCGCACGGTGGCATTGGCGATCTGGCCGGCGGCGTGAGGCAGCACTGCGAGCGTGCCGTGCAGTTGCGCGCCAGCCGCCGCAGTTTCGCGATGTCGTGTGAATGCGCCGATACGCACGCCTGCCGCGTGCACCAAGATGCCGCGAATCTCGGCGATATCGCGCAGGCTCACGATCGCTTCGGGCTCGGCCAATTGCGCGTTGATCATCGCCACCAGCGTGGCACCGCCGCCGAGAATGCGCGCCTCGGGAAAGCGTGCGAGCAGTCCGACGGCTTCGGCGACAGTGGCCGGGCGATAGAGCATGGTCGTCGTTCTCTGAGGTTCAGCTGCGGTCAGGGGCTTCGAGCCGCGCGGCGAGCGCCGTTCGGAAGCGCGAAGCGAACTCCTGACCGAGTGTCTCCACTTTTTTCTTCATCACACCGAGCGCGAATTTGCCCAGGCGCCCGGTCACCGATACGTTCGAAGTGTACTGCACGCGCGTGCCACCCGATTCGATCGTGAACAGACGTACCTCGTTGTCGGCCGAGAGCATGCTGGCGCGCGAACCTTCATCGCCACGCGTGCGCGATACCACCAGCGTCGGCGCCAGCTCTTCGGTGATCTCCACCGTGAGATGGAACATCGCATTGATCTGCCCCACCCCCACCGCCACGCGCGCGCGAAAGCGCTGCGGCGTTTCCGCCTCGATCGATTCGCACCCGGGGATGCATTGCGCCATCAGGCCGGCGTCGCGCAGCTCGCGATACACCAGCTCGATCGGCGCGGCGACCTCGAACTGCCCTCCGATCTTCATGGCGCGGCCTCAGGCCTGAGCGTCGCGTTCACCGCGCCTCCCGCGCCACGATCATCTTCGGATCGACCAGCTGACCCTTGTCGACCACGACCTCGCCATCGAGCTCGAGCGTGCAATCGCGCATCGGCACATCGTAGTGGCCGCGGGTGGTGCGCTTGCCGCCGCCCTGGCTGTTCGGCCCGGTCGAGAAAAGAAAATTGCCCGGAAACACGCGCATCGCCGCACGATTGCGTTCGGGCTCGCTGCCGTTCAGCGCCATCTGATACCAGCGCGCCTGCGGATTGAGGCCCCAACCCAGATGTGAGACCGCGTACGGATCGCGATCGTCGGCGTTGGCCTTGCCGTCTTCGAGCCAGTCGCGCATCAGCTTGGCATCGAGCCCGCCTTCGATCCTGGTGATGTGTCCGTCGCGAATTTCCAGGCGCACCGGATCGACGACGTAGCGGCAATACGGGAGGATGACGATGTCGCCGGGTTGAATCACCACCGTGCCCGACGCGCTGCCTTCATTCGGGAACGTGTGGATGTGCCCCGCGCCCCACAGATCGAAGTGCCCCGGCTCGTCGGCGTAGCCCCACTGCGCCATCACCGGATACTCGCCGCACGACCAGGTGAGCTCGGTACCGCCTGCGCGAGTCATCCGGGCGCGCCTGGTCTTGCTGTAGCGCGCTTCAGCGGCCTTGAGCGCTTCCTTCAATCCGGGTGGCGACATGAGCTGCTCGAGATCGTCGGGTGCATCGTGAATCATCAGCACGCGCGTGCCGGCGGCCGTCACCTGCTTGAGCCACGCGGAGAACAGCGGCACGTGGAAGATCACCATCAGATCGGCCGCGCACAGCGCTTCGAGCGTGCCCTTGCATTTGCCGATCGTGGGCACGCCGACTTTGGTCCAAGAGGGGATCGCATTCACACGCAGCTCATAGACGTCGGCGCCCAGCTCGTCGGCGGCCGCGAACGCCGCCTGGATGTACTCAGGCCGCGTACCCAGATCGCTCACCAGTGCGATCGTCTCGCCCGCTCGCACCTTGCACAGCCCGAGCTGCTTTCTGAACAGCGAGGCGAGCTTGGCGGGATTGACTTCCAGCGAACGAAGGGCTGCGTGCTGCATGGACGACTCTCCAATGAAATGACCAGGCTGCGCAGGACGAGGACCGCCCGCATTCCGCGCGCCTTTCGATTGCATCGAGGATAGCGCACGCCCTCGCGCGCGTCAGCGCGCCTACCCGCGCGGATGATGCTCGGCGTGCAGCCGCTTGAGCCGCTCGCGCGCCACGTGCGTGTAGATCTGCGTGGTGGAAATGTCGGCGTGACCGAGCAGCATTTGCACCACCCGCAGGTCAGCGCCATGGTTGAGCAGATGCGTGGCGAAGGCGTGGCGCAGCGTGTGTGGTGACAGCGGCTTGCCCGGGATCGCAATCGCGCCATAGCGCTTGATGACGTACCAGAACGCTTGCCGCGTCATCGCGTCGCCGCGCGCGGTGACGAACATGCAATCGGAGATCTGTCCCTTGAGAATCTGCGCCCGGGCCGTCTTGAGATAGCGCTCGACCCACTCCGATGCGTGCTCGCCCATCGGCACCAGGCGCTCTTTCGAGCCCTTGCCCATCACCCGCACCACGCCCATGTCGAACGACACCTGCACCAGCTTGATCGTCACCAGTTCGGATACGCGCAACCCGGTGGCATAGAGCAGCTCCAGCATCGCGCGGTCACGCATGCCGAGCGGCGTTGCGACGTCGGGCGTGGCAAGCAGCGCCTCGACATCGGCCTCCTGCAGCGATTTCGGAAACCGCGCGGGTTTCTTCGGTGGATCGAGCTTCGCAGTCGGATCAGCCTCGATGCGCCGCTCACGCAGCGCGTACGTGTAGAAGCGCTTCAAGCTCGATGTGAGGCGCGATTGCGTGCTCGCGCGCGGACGCTCAGGCAACTCGTAGCGATGAGCGAAGTAGCCGAGCAGATCGGATTCGCTCGCGTGCAGAAGCGATCGGCCCTGGCGATGCTGCCATTGCGCGCACAACTTGAGATCGCGCCGGTAGGCGTCGAGCGTGTTCCGCGCCAGCCCGTCTTCGAGCCACAGCGCGTCGCAGAACTGATCGAGGAAGGTGCTGTCGTCGGGATGCAGACCGTCGCCAGGAGAAGTAGCAGCCGCCGTCGCCGGCGACACGGCATCTACCGCTCGGCGTGTTCGTGCGCGAGCAGCCATCGCTTGGTGGCAATGAGATAGCCGTCGGTGTGATGCGCGAATCCGCCGATGTCGCTGGCCGAGACCACGCGATGGCACGGGATCACGATCGGCAATCGATTCGCACCGCACGCCTGCCCGACGGCACGCGGACTCGAACGCAGCGCGCCAGACACTTCACCGTAAGTCTTGAGCGCGCCCACCGGAATTTCGCACAGCGCCTTCCACACGCGCTGCTGGTAAGCGGTGCCATCGATCGCGAGCGGCAGGTCGAACCGATACCCCGGATCGTCGAGATAGCGCTCGATCTGCTTCGCCACGCGCGCGGCGAGCGCATTGCACGGCGCCTCAGGGCGCGTCGACTTCGGCAGATAGCGGATCTCGCTCACCTTGTCGCCCGCAACACGAACGCCGACCGCGCCGAACGGAGCGGGGAGGATGGCGTGGAAGGGAGCGGGAGTGAGGGTCGGGGCGGACATGCGACTGGGCGGGAGCTCGTTGCTGGAATCGAACGATTGATATGCCGGCGAGTTTACTCTGCTTGATCGGACGAAATCGTCACGGGCGCGGCCGCGAAGAAGGTTGCGACACGTCTGAGAGTTGAAATCGAACCACATCCGGCGACGAACCGATCGCGTCGACACAGTCATCCAGCCCGATGTGCTCGTGATCTGCGATGCGTCCAAGCGCGACGATCGCGGCGCGCCGGACTGAGTGGTAGAAGTGCTGTCACCCGCCACGGCAAGCCACGACCAAGCGACCAAGCTCGCCGCCTACGAGCAGGCGGGCGCCAGTGGTCCGAGACCATTTAGATGGGTCTCGCGGCGTCATCGGTCGCCGCGGTTACCGGTCTGTTCAGCCACCGCACTCCAACAGTCTTACGACTTCCCGCGAATTGGTAAGGCCGCGGTAAGAAGGCAACCTCTAGCCTGCGCTCTGCGCATCGTGCGCGCATCTCTTCGGTTGAGACACTGAGTTCGCGATCCGCGAGGGCGTGCGTCCGGATGGTTCGCTGATCGGCCCGCCGATGGCAGTCGCTGAATATCGCGGCATCTCCGACGACGACGTGCAGTCGATCGTGACGTTTCTGCGCTCGGTTCCAGCGGTACGGAGCGAGACGCCGAAGTCGCAATACGGCAAGCCGGTCACCTCTTATGGTCCACCGGTATCCAATGTGCCCACGCCACCGAAGACTGATCCGGTGGCTTACGGCCGCTACCTTGCCGTCCCGGTCGGACACTGCATGGAGTGCCACACGCTTCGCGATGCCAACCGGCACCCGGACTACGCCAACAAGCTTGGTGCGGGTGGCAACGTGTTCCGCGGGCCGTGGGGCGAGAGCCTGTCTCGCAATCTCACGCCGCATGAATCCGGCCTGAAGGATTGGAGCGACGAACAAGTCGCGCGGGCGATTCGCGAAGGCATCGACCGTCATGGCAACCGGCTCAAGCCGCCGATGGGCTTCGGCTACTACAAGAACATGTCCGACGAAGAGGTGCGCGCGATCATCGCGTATCTGCGTTCACTCAAGCCGTTGCCCATGGCTGGCGGGGGGTAGGCGCGCGCGGTTCGCCGCAAGCTCAGGTGCAGGGAAAGCAGGCCATCGCGCTCGAACAGCGTGAACAGCATGGTCTGAGCGCGGTGGCGCGCTACCATGCGTGCCGCCTGCGTGAGCTTAGCTTTTGCTCGCGCAACGTCTCCCTGACCGATTGCGCCGGAGCCTCCCATGCCCACGCTGCCCGCCGTCGCCCGCCTCGCCACGCAGCTCACGTTGTCGGGATTGCGTGCCACCGGCACGGCCAAAGCTGCTCCAGGGCTGGGCGATGTGCTTCGTGTAGCGAGCGCGCTGGTCGACCGCCAAGGGTTTCAGGCCACTTCGCTGACGCAGGTCGCCGATGCAATGGGGTTGAGCCGCAGCGCGCTCGGCCAGTTCGTGCAATCGAAGGCTGCGTTGCTGCAGGCGCTGGTGGCGCAGACCACGCGCGAGATCCTGGCGATTGCGCGCGCGCCGCAGTTCGATCAGCTCAGTCCGCGCCAGGCGCTGGAAAAACTGGTGCGGGAACATTGCCGCGCGGTGCTGAACCATCCCGCTGAACTGCGGGCATTGGTACGGGGGCGGCGCGAAGTCGACCGCACGCTCACGAAGCTGCTGGAAGACCGCGAGCGCGCCTTCGTCATCGCCATCAAGCGTGTCATCGAGCGCGGCGTCGAGCGCAAGGCGTTCCGGTTGATGGATGCGAGCATCGCGACGCAGCTCACGCTCGATACGGCCAACAGCATGCTGCGCTGGTATCGGTCCGGCGGGAAGCTCTCGCAGGCACGCGCCATCGACGAGGTGTGGTCGTACATTGCGCATGCCCTGGGCGCCGGGCGCAGTGCGCGCGCCACCAAGCGCGGCAAGCGCAAAAGCGCGAGCAAGTCAGCAGGCCAGGCGGCCAGCGGAGCAACGAGAAAGCGCGCATCGCCCGCGCGTTGAACGGCGGCGGTGCTTTGCGGCGCCTACGCTTCCGAGTCGGGCGCAGCCGACCGTGCCTTGCTGGCACTGCGGGCGGGCATGATGTGCACGCCGTGCGGTTCGATGCGCACCTGCACCGGATCACCCGGATGCAGCGCCGCCTCGCGCAGCGTGTTGGTCGGCACATTGACGATCAGCTGATCGCGCGGCGCGGCAACGGTGCGCGCCTTGCAGCGCGTGATCTCGCCCAGCGTCAGCGCATCTTCGAGCACGCAATCGACCCAGTCGGGTGCCGACGCTTCGCTCGCGCGCAACTGCAGATGCTCACCGGCGATCACCCAGCTCACGCGCGCGCCGTCGTCGATGCGGCGCTTGTCGAGCACGCGCACGGTCAGGCCACCACGCGTGGTTCCCCAATGCAGAGTGCCCCAGGTTGCCCCCTGCGCAGCGCTCTCGAACACGCCTTCGAAGTGATTCTGGATGCCGAGCAGCTTGGCGACGCGCGCGTTGCGCGGCCGCGACAGGATGTGCCCCGGCGTGCCTTGCTGCAGCGTCTCGCCGCGATCGAGGATCACCATGCGATCGGCGAGCATGCGCGCCTCCAGCAGGTCGTGCGTGACGAGCACGATCGGCACCGACAGATTGCGGCGCAGCTCGGCCAGCTCACGATAGAGCGTCTGCCGCGTGGCCTGATCGACGGCGGAGAACGGCTCATCGAGGAGCAGCACCACGGGATCGTGCGCCAGTGCACGCGCCAGCGCCACGCGTTGCTGCTGCCCGCCCGAGAGCGCGGCAGGTCGTCGATCTTCAAGGCCGGCAAGATGCACCCGCGCGATCAGCTCGCGCGCACGCGGCGCACTGCCCCGCTCGCCCGTGACCAGCGCAACGTTCTGCAGCGCGCTCAGGTGCGGAAACAGGGCGTACGACTGGAATACCAATCCCACCCGTCGCGCCTGTGGGGCTTGCCGAACGCCGCGTTCGGTGTCGAGCCAGGTGATGCCACCCGCCTGGATCCGCCCCGATTGCGGATGGACCAGCCCGGCGATCGCGCGCAGGATCGTCGTCTTGCCGCTGCCCGATGGACCCACCAGCGCTACCAACTCGCCCGCTTCACAGTCGAGCTGCACCGCGAGTGGAATCGGCGCGCTTTGCTCGAGCGTGACGTTGAGCGCCGCCATCAGCGATCCAGCAGTGCGCGACGCTCGCGCTGACCAACGTAGAACACCACCGCGATCGCGATCAGCGAGAACGCCAGCAACGCGAGCGACATGATGGCCGCGGCCGTGTTGTCGAAGGCCTGCACGCGATCGTAGATGGCGATCGAGATGGTCTTGGTTTCGCCGGCGATGCTGCCGCCTACCATCAGCACCACACCGAACTCACCGAGCGTGTGCGCGAACGTAAGCGCGAAGCCGGCGATGATCCCCGGCCACGCGAGCGGCAGCTCGACGCGCCACAGCGTTCGCCACACGCTCAGGCCCGATACCCAGGCGGCTTCGCGCACGCTGTTGGGGATGGCGGCGAACGCGCGTTGCACCGGCTGCGCCATGAACGGCAAATTGATCAGCACGCTCGCCAGGAGCAGCCCTTCGAAGGTGAAAACCAGCTTGAGGCCGATCGAGTCGGCCAGCCACTGTCCGAACGGCGAACCGGTACCGAACGCACTCAGCAGATAGAAACCGATGACCGTCGGGGGCAGCAGCAGCGGCAGCGTGATCAGCGCTTCGACAAGCGGCCGCCCGCGCCACGGCGTGATCGCCAGCCAGCGCGCGAGCCACACCGCCGGGGCGAGCAGTACCAGCGCGGTGAACAGCGCAAGCCAGATCGAGATGCGGGCGGCTTCCCAGTCCAATGTTCAATCCACTTTTGCGCGATCCCGGTCTGCAGCATCCGCGATCGGCGTTCCGAGTATCCGTTCAGTTTCACCCGACAGCGGTGCAGCGGTATCACGCATCCGGCGTGCCGAAGCCGAATCGACGCAGCGTCGCCTGCGCGGCTGGCGTAAGCAGATGGCGATAGAACGACTCGGCCGTCGCGCCCGCCTTGCGCGTCAACACCATGCGCTGGCGTAGCGGCGCGTGCAGGCGATCATCGATGACGGCGTGCCGGCCGGTGGTCACCAAGGGTTCTGCGAGCGCGAGCGACAAAGGGATGAGCCCTGCCTGCGCTGCTCCGCTCGTCACGTACTGAGCGGCCTGCGCGACGTTCTCGCCGAGCACCAGCTTCGGGCGCACCAGCGTCCACATTCCGAGCGCATCGAGTGCTTCGCGCGCCGCCCGGCCGTACGGCGCATGCTCGGGATTGGCGATTGCGAACTTGTCGACGCGCGACCAGCCGGCGCGCAGACCCTCGAGCCTGCCGTCGAGTGCGATCGTCGAGGTGTTGCGCGTGTACAGCGCGAGCTGGCCGATCGCGTAGAGCGCGCCGCGATCACGCGCGACGCCGGCATCGGCCAGCCGAAACACGGTGTCCTCATCGGCGGAGACGAACAGTTCGAATGGCGCGCCCTGCAGGATCTGGCGCGTCAGGTTGCCCGAAGCGCCGTAGGTGATACTGAGCTTGGCGCCGTTGCTACGCCCGAACTCGCGGGCGATCGACTCGAGCGCGACATTCATGTTCGCAGCCGCCGCGATCAGCGTCGGCTTGGTCTGCGCCTGCACCGCTGCGATTGCACCGGCGATGGCGAACGCGCCGAACGCTGTCAGCGCGAGTCTGCGAAGCGACCGATATATCCAAATTGCCATATCGGTCGATTCTAGCGCGACCTCGGCAACGCCTTCGAGGCGCGGTCGAAACGCCTGGCGCTAGCCGCCGAGCACCGCCTGCAGCACGAGCGGACTCTGCTCCAACTGCGCGGCCGTGCCGTGCTCGACGATCCGGCCGAGCTGCATCACGTATCCGCGGTCGGCGACTTCGAGCGCTTTGGCGACGTTCTGCTCGGCCAGGAGCACCGCGGTACCGCGATCGCGAATCGCGCGGATGCGCGTCATCACTTCGCTCGTCAGCACCGGCGACAGGCCGAGCGACGGCTCGTCGAGCAGAAGCAGCCGCGGGTTCGACATGAGCGCGCGGCCGATGGCGAGCATCTGCTGCTGTCCTCCGGAGAGCTGCCAACCCATGGCGTGCTCCTTCTGCAGCAGCGCCGGAAACAGTTGATGGATCTCGTTCAACTGCGCGGCGGTGACCCGCGCACTGGCGCGCGAGGCGACCAGCAGGTTGTCGCGCACGCTCATGCCGGGAAACACGCGACGACCCTCGGGCGAGTAGCCCAGCCCGCCGCGGGCGCGCGCGGAAGGCGACACGCCGGCCAGTGCTTGCCCGCGGAACCGAATCGCACCCTCGGTTGCCGTGACGATTCCCATGATCGACTTGATCAGCGTCGACTTGCCCGCACCGTTGGCCCCGAGCAGCGCCACCACTTCGCCGGCGCCTACTTGAAGCGAGACGCCATCGAGCGCCACGATCTCACCGTACCGCGCACGCAGCGACTCGACCTCGAGCAACTCGCCGGTCGGCTTATCGCTCACGCTTCGTCTCCGCACCGAGATAGGCGGTGATGACATCCGGATGCGCACGGACCTCATCGGGTGTGCCCACGGCGATCACCTTGCCGTGATCGAGGCAGGCCATGCGCGTTGCGAGCGGCATCAGGAACGGCATGTTGTGTTCGATGATGACGATCGTGAGCCGTTGCGCGGCCAGCGCACGGACGCGTGCGGCGAGTTCCTGCTTCTCGGCATCGTTCAGTCCGGCGGCAGGTTCGTCGAGCAACAACAGGCGCGGCTCGAGCGCCAGTGCGCGCGCGATCTCGACGTAGCGCCGCAGCCCGTAGGGCAACTCGCCGCAGGCGCGCGCCGCCACGTGTGCGACGCCCATCGATTCGAGCAGGTGGAGTGCATGTTCGCGCGCGCGCAGCAGGCGCCGGTCGTGCCATTCGACGAACGACCGGGCCACCGACGCGCCTTCGAGCGTGTATCGCGCAGCCGCCACGTTGTCGAGCGCGCTCATCTCGTCGACGAGATTGAGATTCTGGAAGGTGCGCGCGACACCCAGCCGCGCGATCTGGTGCGGAAGCAGACGCGTGACGTCGCGACCGGCAAAGCGGATCGATCCGGCCTGCGGCGAGTAGACGCGACTGACGCAGTTGAGCAACGTGGTCTTGCCCGAACCGTTGGGGCCGATCAATCCGAAGATCTCGCCCGGATGCACCGACACGGAGACATTGTCGAGCGCGCGTACGCCGCCGAAACTCATCGACAGTTCGCGCACCTCGAGCACCGGCTCCGCGGCGAACACCAGCTGCGGCGAGCGCATCGCGTGCACGGCCGGCTGCATCGCCCGGACCTGCGGCACCGGGCGCAACCAACGAACCCGATGCAGCAGGCCGACCAGCCCTTGCGGCGCAACGATGATCGCCCCGAGCAGCACCGCGCCGTAGGCGATCAGGTAGTACTTGTCGAGGCCGCGAAACCACTCGGGCAGGTGCACCAGCAGAAACGCGCCGATGATCGCGCCGGCGATGTGCGTGCGGCCGCCGAGCACCGCCATCGTTAGCGCGCCGACCATGATGTGGAACTCCAGCACCTCGGGCGAGATGACGCGCACGGTGTGCACGTAGAGCGCGCCGGCCAGTCCGCCGTAAGCCGCCGACCACAGGAACGCGACCAGACGCAGCCGCCAGATGTCGAGTCCGATCGACTGTGCGGCGAGATCGTTCGCGCGCATCACCGCGTACGCGCGGCCGACGATGCCGCGCATCATCTGCCAGGCGAGCAGCGCCGCGACCGCCACGAGCGACCAGACGAACACGGTGATCGGCAGTCCGCGCGGTAGCGCCATGCCGAGAACCCCGATACCGGGCACGCCGGGGCGGCCGTTGGCACCACCGGTGAGCGGCTCCCATTGGATCGCGATCAGCAGCACCACCTGCCCGATGCCAAGCGTGGCAAGCGCGAAGTAGTGCGACTCCAGCCGCAGCACTGGCGCAGCGATCAGCAACGCGACCAACACCGGACCAATGATCGCGAGCGTGGCGGTGATCGGGAAACCGGCGCCCAGATCGAGCGCGAGCAGCGCCGAGATGTACGCCCCCAGACCGAAGAACGTGCCCTGCGTGAGCGCGAGCGCGCCCGCGTGGCCGAAGATGAATTGGTAGCCGAGCGTGTTGATGGCGAAGATGCCCGCCAACGCGAAGATGCGCAGGTCGTAGCTGCTGCCGAACACGAACGGCCAGACGACGAGAAACCCGATCAGCGCCAAGCCAAGCAGCCCGCGCGATGCGCCGCCGAGCTTGCCCGGGCCAGGTGAGGCCTCGACTTGCCGTCCGGCCGCCTCGTTCGCACGCGCTGGCTGTCCGGCTGCCTCGTTCTCCACCGAAGCCTCAGGCACGCCGCTGCACCACTTCACCGAAGATGCCCTGCGGGCGCCAGAACAGAATCATCAGCACGGCGACGTAGAGCAGGATCGTCGCCGAGGTCTGCGAGAACACCACCTGCTTCCATGCCGCCTGCGTGTCACCGATCGGCAGCAGGATCGGCAGTTGCGGGTAGATCACTTCGAACAGCGCGATCAGCAGCGCACCGAGCACCGCGCCCGGAAGACTGCCCCAGCCGCCGATCGTCACCGCGATGTACGCCTTGATGATGTAGTTGGTGCCATCGGACGGGCTCACGAAGAACGTATTGGCAAGCAACAACCCCGCCGCGCCCGCCAGCGCCGCCGCCAGACCGAAGGTGAGCGCGATCATCCAGTTCACGCGGATGCCGATCGCCTCGGCCATCAATCGATCCTGCGCCGTGGCGCGCAAGTTGCGGCCGATTGCGGTGCGTGCGAACAGCCACCACTGCGCGGCGATCAGCACGGCAGCCACTGCGATCATCGCGAGCGACTGTTCGGGCACGGAGATGCCCGCGAATTCCACCTGTTGTCCGCTGAACAGCGGCGGCGCGCTGCGCGGTGCGGCGCCGGCGATGGCGTTCGCCGAATTCTGAAAGATGATGCCCAGCGCGATGGTGGAGATGAACACCGACACCGGCGGCTGCGACTTGAGCGGAAAGTAACCCAGCGCCGATACCAGCAGCCCGAGCAGCACCATCAGCACCAGCACGAACGGCAGCAGCGCCACGCCCGACACCGGCGCCACGGTGGCCAGCGCGATCGCCACGTAGCCGCCGGCCATCACCAGATCGCCCTGCGCGAAGTTCACCGCGCTGGTGGCGTTCAGGATGAGCACGAACCCCAGCGCAAGCAGCGCGTAGGCCGCGCCGAGGGCAAGAGCGTTGACGAGGGCTTGGAGCACGGTAACTGCGCGTGCTCCGCGCTCACCCCACCTTCTTGATCGCCGCGCGCAGCGTTTCGTACATCCGGTCGATCTGCGCCTTCTCGACGATGAACGGCGGCGCGAACACCATCACGTCGCCGCTCGCGCGCACCAGCACACCCTGCTTGAAGCATTCGAGGAACACGTCGTAACCGCGTTTGCCGGGCACGCCGTCGCGCGGGGCCAGCTCCACCGCGCCGATCAGGCCGATGTTGCGGATCGAGATCACGTTGGGGCAATCGCGCATCGCGTGCACCGCGCTCTCCATGTACGGCGAGAGCGTCGCTACGCGATTGAACAGATCCTCTTCGCGATACAGATCGAGCGTCGCGAGCGCCGCGGCCGACGCGAGCGGATGGCCCGAATACGTGTAGCCGTGGAAGAACTCGATGACGTGCTCGGGGCCGTTCATCATCGACTCGTAGAT
>CADEDU010000012.1:14981-25994 GCA_902826155.1 uncultured beta proteobacterium | reverse complement strand
TCGACGCGCGGCAGCATGCTGCCGAACACCTTGCGATTGGCGGGAATGCCGCCGACCGAAATTCCGCCGAAGCCCACGCCGTGATAGCCCTTCTCGCGACCGACCAGCACGTTGCGATGGCCCTGCCCCTTCGAGCGCCAGTACGCGAGCGCCATCTTGAGCGCGGTGTCGACCGCTTCCGACCCGGAGTTGGTGAAGAACACGTGATCCATGCCGGCGGGCATGTGCTCGGCCACGCGCTCGGCCGCCATGAACACCTTCGGATGCGCCATCTGGAACGCGGCGACGTAGTCCAGCTCGTCGAGCTGGCGCTTGACCGCATCGACGATCGGCGCCCGCCGATGCCCCGCGCTCACGCACCACAGGCCCGAGGTGCCGTCGAGCAGCTGGCGACCGTCATCGGTGGTGTAGTGCATGCCTTCGGCGCCCACCACCAGACGCGGCGCGCTCTTGAACTGCCGGTTCGGCGTGAACGGCATGAAGTAGGCGTTCAGATCCAGTTCCATCTTGCCCATGGTGGGTCCTTTCGTTGTAAGCGCGGTATGACTTCGCGGTGCTCGATTCGACTTCAGCGACGAAGGCCGCCTCGCCGCCAAGTGTCTACATGTGTCTGGTCGATTCCCTCCCCTCGTGCGGCGGGGGAGGGCTAGGGCGGGGGCACAGCGGTAAGGCGGAATAATACTCCCCGCCTCGACCCGTACGCCGCATGGAGCGTGCGCGCGCTTGACGGATGTCGGCTAACAACCAACGCCATTTGCGCCAAGCCTGACTCCACCGCAGCCTACTTCACCGCCTCCACCCCGGCCCGCCCGACGATGCCGTCCTGCACGCCGGTGCCGCCCGACACGCCGATTGCACCGACCAGCCGTCCGTTCTGCACGATCGGCAATCCGCCTTCGATCGGCACCACGCGATCGAGCCGCAGGAAGCGCAGTCCGATTCCGCCTTGTGCGACGGCGTCTTCGAAGACTTTGGTGGGCCGCTTGTAGATCGCCGCGGTGGTGGCTTTCTGCTGCGCGACGTGCACGCCGCCTGCGATGGCGCCGTCCATGCGCTCGAAGTAGATCAGCTCGCCCGAGATATCGGTGATGGCGATCACCATCGGCACACCGAGCTTGGCCGCTTCAGCGAGCGCGGCGGCACCGGCCTTCTTGGCATCAGCCAGCGAGATGGGCGCACCGTACGGGCCGGACACCATCGCCGCGGCAGGATTGACTGGTGCGGCTTGCTGCTGGGCTGCGGCACCCATGCTGATAGTGGCGAGCGCGAAGGTGGCGGCGAGGGTGCGGACAACGTCTGTGCGATTCATGGAAAAACACTCCTTTGGATTCCGATCCCCATTTGGTTGGATGTGTGGCCGCGCCCGCGGGCGCGACGATGTTGTTGTCTATGGCGTGGACGAGTTTGCCAGAAGGATCAGCTTGTCCGTGCGCGGCGCCCGCGCGACACTCGCGTCTACTCGCAACGCCTCACCTCCAGCATTGCCCGAACTGAACGAAACGCTGATCGTCCTGGTCGTCTTTGCCGCCGTCTATCTGGGCATGATCGTCGGCGGGCTGCCGTTCCTGCAGATCGACCGCACCGGCATCGCGTTGTTGGGTGCGATCACGATCGTCGGCCTGGGCGTGCTCACGACCGAGCAGGCGGCGCAGTCGATCCATCTGCCCACGATCCTGCTGCTGTTCTCGTTCATGGTGATCTCGGCGCAGATGCGCCTGGGCGGGTTCTACGGCTGGATCACGGTGAACATCGCCGCCTGGCCGATTCCACCGGCGGCGCTGCTGGCGGTGGTGATCGTCGTGGTCGCGGTGCTCTCGGCGATCTTCAGCAACGACGTGGTGTGCCTAGCGGTGGCACCGGTGCTCGCGTCGGTGTGCGTGCGGCGCAAGCTCGACCCGATCCCGTTCCTGCTGGCGCTCGCCTGCGCATCGAACATCGGTTCGGCGGCGACGCTGATCGGCAATCCACAGAACATGCTGATCGGTTCGGTATTGAAATTGCACTTCGCCCAGTACTTTCTGGTGGCGGCGGTGCCGGTTGGGCTCGGCCTGCTGGCGCTGTGGCTGTTCATGGCGTGGCAGACGCACGGACACTGGGTGCTCAGCGAACCGCCGACACCCGCAGCCGCGGACGCTGCCGCGCCACTGCCGAACGCTCCCGACGTTGTGGACAGTCTGCCCCTTGCGATGCGGCCCGATCTCGCGGTGCGCGCTGAACGCGAGGAGCCGATGGATGTCGAGCTCGACCTGTGGCAGGCGGCGAAAGGACTCGCGGTTGCCACGGCGCTCGTGCTGGTGTTCCTGTTCACCGACTGGCCGCGCGAAGTGGCTGCGCTGATCGGCGCGGGCATTCTGCTGATGAGCCGCAAGCTCCACTCCACCCACATGCTCGGTCAGGTCGACTGGGAACTGCTGATCCTGTTCATCGGCCTGTTCGTCGTGAACCACGCGCTCGAACACACCGGGCTGGCCGCACAGGCAGTGCAGTGGCTCGCGGCAAGCGGCGTGGCGCTGACCGAGGCGGTGCCGCTGTTCGCCACCTCGTTCGTGCTGTCGAACATCGTCTCGAACGTGCCGGCCGTGATGCTCCTGTTGCCGGTGGCCACCGAACCCTACGCCGGTCCAATGCTCGCGCTGGTCAGCACCTTCGCGGGCAACCTGCTGATCGTCGGTTCGATCGCCAACCTGATCGTGGTCGACGCAGCCAGGCGCGCCGGCATCGTGATCGACTGGCGTCGTCACGCACGCACGGGGGTGCCGGTGACGATCGCGACGCTGCTGATCACTGCGGTGTGGTTGGCATCGTCCGCCACAGCCGCTGGCACAGTCACGCCCAGCTAGAGGACCGCAGCGTGCGCGTCCTCGAGCGCCACGGTGCGCTTGTGAAACGCCCCGTCCTTCATGATCACCAGCAGATTGGCGTGGTCCTGGAGGATGCGCACGTCCCGGGTCGGATCACCTTTCACGACGAGCACATCGGCAAGATAGCCCGGCTTCAGCTGTCCGATCAGATCGCCACGCCCCATCAGCTCGCCACCAAGCCTGGTCGCCGCGACCAGCGCTTCGGTCGGCGTGTAGCCGAACAACTCGACGAACAACTGCAGGTCGCGCGCGTTACGGCCGATCGGGTTGTACGGAAAACCGTAGTCGCCGCCCGGCAGCACGCGGATGCCGCGCTTCTTCATCTCCGGATAGAGCTTGACCATGCGCTCGATGCCGCTCACCGCGCCCATCTTCTCGGCCACCTCGCGCGTGATGCCGAACGACTCCGCTTCGTACATGCGCGACCAGAGCAGACCGATTGCCGGCGCAACGAACAGCTCGTCCTTCTTCGCTTCGAGCATGTCGAGCGCTTCGGAGTCGGCGTGGCTGCAGTGATACAAAATGCGAAAGCCGTGCTTCACCGCGTACTTCACCGCCTGCGCGGCCTGCGAGTGACACGCGAGCGTGAGGCCGGATTCGCGTGCCTGCGCGCCGATCGCCGCCACCTCCTCCTCGTTGTAGGTGAGTTGCTGCGAACCACCCGGCTTGAACGCCTCGTCGCTCGAGAGCAGGAACTTGATCGAATCGACGCGCTCCCTGGCCATCTCCTTCACGTAGGCGCGCATTGCTTCCGGACCGCGCTTGTGCGCAGCGCCATCATCGGCCTTCATGCCGAGAGCGCCATCAGGCAGGCGCTCCAACGAAGAGGCGCGCAGTCTCGGACCGGGCAGCCAACCACCATCGATCTCGTCGCGCAGCGCCACTTCGAATCGCGTACCCAGCGACCCGGCCGAGTACGCGCTAGTGAATCCCGAATCGAGGGTGATGCGGGCGTTGCGCGCGGTGACGAGCAGATGCTCTTCCGGACGCAGCTCGAAGCTGTCGAAGATGCGCCCGATCGACGAGGGCCACGAAAGATGCGCGTGAGACTCAACCATGCCCGGCATGACCGTCGCGCCGCCACAATCGATCACCTCAGCGCCGTTGCGATCGAGCCGTGCCTCACCATGCACCTCACCACGAATCTCACCCACTGCCTCGATGCGATTGCCGCGAACCAACACTTCACCGGCAAACGATGCCCGCCCGCTGCCGTCGAAGACGCGGGCGTTGGTGAACAGTTTCGAAGGTTTCGCAGACATGGCATGCCTCCAGATCGATTGGTGTCGAGCGCCGGGTTATACGCGACTCAGTTTGCCAGATTGGAGGACGCCGATGCGGGCCCGGGGCCCTTGCATCGGCTGACCGCGAAATCCGCCCGTGATGTGCTCAATCGGTTACCGCACGCGCTTCGACCTCAACCAGCATCCCTGGCCGCGCGAGCGCGCTGATCACCAGGAACGTCTGCGCGGGATACGGCCCGTCGCCGAACGCCTCCTTGCGACAGTCGCGATTCGGGATGAGGAAGCGCACGTCGGTCACGTAGGTAACGGTATGCACGATGTCTTGTATCCGCGCACCTTGTTTCTCCAGACGCCTCTTGATCTCGTTGTAGGCAAAGCGGCACTGCGCGAGGAAATCGCCGGGATGATGCACGCCGCCACGCAGGCTATCTTCCTCGGCGCCGACCCCGGCCAGGTAAATGATGCGACCGGGGTTCCGCACGCTGACGCCCTGCGAGAACATCACTTGCGTCTCCCAGCTCCCGTAGTTGAAGTGCTCGCGCTTGGTCGATTGCGCCGACACGCTCCCCAACACGAGCGACATGGCGCACGCGAGCGACAACGCAAGCCGGCGTGCGAAACGGTGGCGAAAGCCTTGCGGAGAATGGCGGGTAGTCGCGGGAAGCATGATCGTCTCCTTTGTTGATGGGTCGTCGAGGTCCGGTTGACCTCGCGCGAGAATTATCGTGGCGACCGTCGTCCGGCGTCGATCACGTTCGCGGCTAAACTCGCTCGCCAATCGAGAGGAGGCGCGATGAGAATCCTGGTGCTGGGTGCCGGCGCGATCGGCGGTTACTACGGCGGGCGGCTGGCCGAGTCCGGCGCCGACGTCACGTTCCTCGTACGCGAGAAACGCAAGGTGCAGCTCGACGCCGACGGCCTGCGCATCGAGAGCCAGTACGGCAATGCCAACGTGCGGGTGCGCGCGATCCTGGCGAGCGCGTTGCGGCCCGAATACGATTGCTTGCTGATCGCTTGCAAAGCCTACGATCTCGACGCGGCGATGGACGCCGTCGCGCCCGCCGTTGGCGCTGGCACGTTCATCCTCCCCGAGCTGAACGGCCTGGCGCACATCGAGCGATTGAACGCCCGGTTCGGCCGTGAACGCGTACTCGGCGGCACCGCACGTATCGCCGCGACGCTAACGCCCGAGGGCGTGGTCAAGCACCTCAACGACTGGAACTTCCTCACGTTCGGCGAGCAGGACGGCACGATGAGTGATCGCGTGCAGACGCTTGCCGCGCAGTTCGCACGCTCGCCGGCGGTGCAGGCCAAGGCCGTGCCGAACGTGATGCAGGAAATGTGGGAGAAGATGGTGCATCTGTCGACGGCGGCGTCGATGACCTGCCTGATGCGCGCACCGGTCGGCGACATCGTACGCACGCCGCACGGCGCGGCGTTGTTCCTGCAGCAACTGGAGGCGGCGGCGGCGATCGCCCGCCACAACGGCCATGCGCCGAGCGATGCGTTCATGCAGAACTATCGCAAGCTGTTCGGCTCGGGCGATTCGCTGTACGGCACCTCGATGCTGCGAGACATCGAGCGCGGTGGGCCGATCGAAGCCGATCACATCGTCGGCTACATGGTCGACAAGGCCAAGGTCGCAGGCGTCGACGACACGCTGTTTCGCGTCGCGTACACGCATCTGAAGGCCTACGAAAACCGCCGCGCGGCGGGTCGGCTCTGAAGCGACCATCGAAAACAGAGGACACCATGCTTCTCGCCACGAACGCCGCGCCGGTTGTTCCCTTTCACCGCAATCCGGCGCGCTGGGGCGGCGCTTGGTGCAAGTCTTGGTGTCGCCCCTCGTACAGATCAGTGCGCGGAAAATTCGCTCTGGTGATCGCGCTCGCGAGTGCCGCCGTGATGCTCGCGTCGCCGCGCGTGCATGCGCAGCCCTACCCGAGCAAACCGCTCCGCATGATCGTGCCGTTCGCCGCCGGGGCCGCCACCGATATCGGTGCGCGCAATCTCGCCACGCGGCTGGCTGAACTGCTCGGTCAGCCGATCGTGGTCGACAACCGGCCCGGCGCGGGCGGCAACGTCGCCACGCGCATGCTCGTGCAGGCGCCGGCGGACGGCTACACGATCATGGCCGGCGGCACCGGACAGATCGCCAACATGCATCTGTTCGGCAATCCCGGCTACGACCTGTTCAAGGATCTGCGGCTGATCGCCACGACCACGAGCGCGACCTCCATCCTGGTCGTGAACGGAAATGCGCCGTATCGCACCGCGCAGGATCTCGCCGCCGCCGCGCGCGTGCAGCGCGACAAACTGAGCTACGGCTCGGGCGGACTGGGCACCAGTGCGCATCTTTCCGGCGCGACGTTCGTGCGACTCGCCAAGGCCGAGAGCGTGCACGTGCCGTACAAGAGCGCGGCCGAGATCGTGCAAGGTGTGCTCGGCGGGCAAGTCGATTTCGGCGTACCGATCCTCGCGGTGGCGCATCAGCACATCAAGGCAGGCCGGCTGCGTGCGCTGGCGGTGACGATCCCGACGCGGCACCCGCTGTTTCCCGACGTGCCGACGTTCGCCGAGGCGATGCCGGGCGATTTCTCGTTGACGACCTGGTTCGGCATTCTGGTGGCGAGCGGCACCCCGCAGGCGATCTCGGATCAGCTGCGCACGGCGATCATCCGCATCCAGCGCACCAAGGATTTTCAGGAGGCGACCGAGCGCGACGGCTCGCTGGTGACCATCACCGAGACGCAGGCCGCGCTCGACGCATTCGTGCGCAAGGAGTACGAGATGTACAAGGTGCTGGTGGCGCAAAGCGGGGCGAAAGTTGAATAGCGAACAGGCCAAGCAGTGCGATCCACGCAGCTGGTCAGCCAGCCGGATGACCCGATGGATGACGCGATGAGCACGCTCGTCACTGGGGCGATTGCGCAACTGCTTCGCGATTACGATGAATTCGGCCTGCGTCGCGCCGGCACGCCAGGCGATCTGGCGTGCGCCGCGTGGCTGCGCGACCTCGTCGGCGGATCGGGCGTCGATGCCGAGCAGATCCCGGTGCCACTGTCGCTGTGCACCATCGTCGAAGCCGCGATCGAATTGCCCGATCTGCGCATCGACGGCTTGCCGCTGTTCGATGGCCCCGACACGCCGGCCGATGGCGTCGCTGGTGCGCTCGGCCCGTGGAACAGCGACGCGCCGATCGGCTTGCTCGAGATCGATCCCGCTGCCGCTTCGATCAAGGGGCAGCCGTTCGAGTCGATGCGCCAGCAAACGCGTCATGCAGCGCTGGTGCTGTGCACGCGCGATCCGCACGGCGAACTCGCACCGATCAACGCGCAGTACTTCACCGCGCCGTTCGGACCGCCTGCGCTGCAGGTTGCTGGGGTGCACATCCAGCGACTGACGGCGTGCGCCGCCGATCGCGCACCGGTTCGCGTGACGCTGCGCAGCGAGCGACGCTCGGCACACTCGTTCAACCTTCGCGCGCAAGTCGATGGACCCTCTCATCAACCGCCGCTGGTGCTGCTCACGCCGCGCACGAGCTGGTTCGAATCGACGGCCGAACGCGCAGGCGGCATCATCGCCTGGCACGCTGGCCTCGCGCATGCGGCGACGCTGTCGCGTGCGGGTCGACTCGCGCGACCGGTGATCGGATTCGCCACCTGCGGACACGAGCTGGGCCACCTCGGCCTGAAGCAGGTCATCGCAGCGAACGAGCGCCTGCTCACCGATGCGAAGTTGTGGGTACATCTCGGCGCGAATCTGGGATGCGCGAGCGACGGCCGAATAACCGTGCGTGCCTCCGACCCAGCGCACGCTGCGCAACTGCGCGAGCTGCTGATCGCCAGTGGTTATCCGGCGATGCTGATCGAGATCGAGTCGATCGATCGCGCGACCGGCGAAGCACGCGATCTGGCGTTGCACGGCGCACGGGTGCTGTCGATCATCGGCAAGAACGTGCGCTTTCACGCACCGAGCGATCGCTGGCCGGCGAACGTGAATGCCAGCTGGGTCGCGAGCATCGCCGCAGCGGTGCAAGCGTGGGTAGCGACAGGCCAACACAACGAAGGGAGCCGACCATGACGACCACCGGCGTAGCAAGGAGTATCGAGGATCGTTTGCGCGACATCGAAGACCGGCTCGAGATTTACAACCTGATCGCCAGCCATCCGCCCAGTGCCGACACCGCGGCCGACTACTTCACGCGCGTCGCGTACATCGAGGACGGCACGATGGATCTGGCCGGCGGCAAGGGCGCGCACGGCAACGAGGCGATCGCGGCGATCACCAAGAAGCCCGGGCATCAGGCCGCGATGGCCGGCGGCCTCGCGCATTTCGCCGGCCTGCCGCACATCACGATCGAAGGCGACACGGCGGTGGTGATCTCGTACCTGCAGATCCTCGCGCCGCATCCGAGCGGCGAGCCGATCGAGGTGCCCGATCACGGCGTGAGTCGCGGATTCCGCGTGCATCGTGTCGGCGCCAACCGCTGGGACCTGGTGCGCACCGATCGCGGCTGGCGGATCAAGCGGCGCACACTGCGTCCGCTCGATGGCTCGGAACCTGCGCGCGAACTGCTGCGCACCGCGCTCAAGGCGTACGAGCCGAAGGGCGTGTCGTAAGAAAACCGATCCTGGCACCCGCCGCCGCGCAGGCAAGCGGCGACACGGCCCTGCCAGCCATCACGGGTTGTCGCTGCGTCGCTGCGCTTCGTTGCTGGCCATGTACGCCCGCAGCCACGCGGGTGGGTACTTCGAGGTAAACGTCACCCACCGCTTCGTGCGTTCGCGTTCCGGCCCCGTGCCGACGATGGAATCCTCGAAGTCCGAGCGTTCCGGCTCTCCCAGGTGCTCGAGCAACTGCGCGAAAAAGCGCGTCATGAAGACTGCGTCGTCGCGCTCGTAGCCTTCGATCCGCTGGAAGAACCGCTGATAGCGGGGATCGGGCTCGTCTTCCTCGCACAGCGCGCGACCATACGCGGCGAGCGTGCCGCCCATCGGCCCGAAACCGACGAGCCCGAACGCCGCTGCATCGGGAAGCGGGTTCATGGAAGCCATGAAGGCTTGCTCGAACTGTTGACGCGTGAGCGCGGCCAGCTCCTGGCGCAACGTTTCGATACCGGTGTTCGGCGGAAGGCGTCCTTCGCTGGCGACGATGCGCGCCTGAACGTGGCGCGGGGCGGGCGGATATTGCGCGATCTTCAGCGCGCCCATGACGACCTCGAGCGCCTGACCTTGCTCGACGACGGAACGTTCGGCGAATTTCATCGGAACCTCATTGCACGCAGGCCATCGCGACCGTCTTCAGGACAACGCGATCGATTTCCCTGACGTTGACATCAAGCCAGCGGCGCGGTCGGCGCTACTATCGCGATCTCGTCGTCTGGTCGTCTCGCCGCGCGCCGACCGACCCCCGCGCTGCCACGCGCTGTCGGTTTCGCCGCCGCAGACCTGTTCGCCTGCCTCTTTCGGAGGATCGCATGAGCGCCACCCACGAGCTGTCCGCCACCGAGCTGTCGCGCGCGTTCGCACGCGGCGAGCTCTCGCCGGTCGAAGCCACCCGCGCCGCCCTCGCGCGTATCGATCGCTGGGAGCCGAAGATCAACGCGATGTTCGTCGTGGCGCGCGAACAGGCGCTGGCCGCGGCCAAGGCGAGCGAGGCGCGCTGGCGCATGCATCAGCCGATCTCGGTGCTCGACGGCGTGCCGGTGACCATCAAGGAGAATATCTACACGCGCGGCGATCGCGCCCCGATCGGCACGAAGGCCAATGAGGCGCTGCCGCCGATGCAGGCTGATGCACCGCCGGCGGCGCGCGTGCGCGAGGCCGGCTGCGTCATCCTGGGCAAGACGACGATGCCCGACTACGGGATGCTCTCCTCGGGCATGTCGAGCATGCACGGCGTCACTCGCAACCCGTGGCGGCTCGATCGCAATACGTCCGGCTCCAGTTCCGGCGCTGGTGCGGCGGCAGTCGCGGGATACGGTCCGCTCCATTTGGGCACCGATATCGGCGGCTCGGTGCGGCTGCCAGCGACGCATTGCGGCATCTTCGCGCTCAAGCCGACGCTCGGGCGCGTGCCGGTGAATCCACCGTTCCTGGGTCGCGTGACCGGGCCAATGACGCGCACCGTCGCCGACAGCGCGATGCTGATGATGGAACTGGCGAAACCGGATGTGCGCGACTACATGAGCATCGCCTACCAGCCGATCGACTATGTCGGTGCGCTCGCCGGAAATCTTGAGGCGTGGGTCAAGCAACTGCGCATCGCGATCCTGCCCGACATGCGCTGCGGGCTGCCGGTGAACGCCGAGGTGCGTGCTGCAACGTATGCCGCAGCGCGGTCGCTCGAGCGCATCGGCGCCAAGGTCGAGGAGATCGGCTCGTTCCTCACCGCCGAGATGTTCGAAGGAGTGTTGCGTTTCTTCGAGGCGCGATCGGAGAACGATCTGGGGCAGTTGAGCGCCGAGCGGCGCGGGACGATCCTGCCCTTCATCACCGACTGGTGCACCCATCGCGCCAAGGATTTTCGCGGCCGCGACGTGATGGCCGCGTTGAACGCGATCTTCGCGATGCGCGAGGCCGCGGTCAGCGCGACCGCCGCATTCGACTTCGTGATTGCACCGACGTCGCCGATCCTGCCCTACGAAGCGGAATTCGCCTGTCCGGGCAACGATCCGCGCAACGCGCTGCCGCACATCGCGTTCACCGTGCCGTACAACATGTCGGAACAGCCGGCCGCCTCCATCAACTGGGGCTACAGCGCCGAGGCTGCATCGGCGAGCCTGCCGATCGGCGTGCAAGTTATCGGCCGGCGCTTCGACGATGTCGGCGTGCTGAAACTCGCGCGCGTGCTCGAGACGTTGCGGCCGCAACAGCGAGCCTGGCCCGAACCGCAGTAGCTATACT
>CADEDU010000012.1:0-14881 GCA_902826155.1 uncultured beta proteobacterium | reverse complement strand
ACCGCGCACGCACAGAAGGTGTTGAAGGTCGTGCCGCACTCGAACCTGGCGATCCTCGATCCGATCTGGACCACGCAGTACATGGTGCGCAATCACGGCTACATGATCTACGACACCCTGTTCGGCACCGACGAGAAGAGCCAGATTCGTCCGCAGATGGTGGACAAGTGGAGCGTGAGCCCCGACAACCGCCTGTGGACCTTCACGCTGCGCGATGGTCTGGCCTTCCACGACGGCAAACCGGTGACCGGCGAAGACGTGATCGCATCACTGGCGCGCTGGGGCAAGCGCGACACGATGGGCCAGAAGCTGTTCACGTTCGTCCAGCGCATGGACTCGCCTGATCCGAAGACCTTCCGGATCTTCCTGAGCGAAGCGTGCGGGATCATGCTCGAAGCGCTGGGCAAGCCTTCTTCGAACGTGCCCTTCATCATGCCCAAGCGCGTCGCCGATACGCCGGCCGACAAGCAGATCGAGGACTACACCGGCAGCGGTCCGTACGTGTTCAAGCGCGACGAGTGGAAACCGGGCAGCCTGGTCGTGTACTCGAAGAACGAGAAGTACGTACCACGCAACGAACCGCCTTCGGGCACGGCCGGCGGCAAGCGGGTGTTCGTCGACCGCGTCGAGTGGCACATCATTCGCGATGCGCAGACGCAGGTGAACGCGCTCATCAAAGGCGAGATCGACATCATCGAGCAGCCGGCGTTCGAGAACTATCCGCAGTTGCAGAAGGACGCAGGCGTCGAGATCGTCAACCAGAACGCGCTGGGCTTCCAGTACATGGCGCGGTTCAACCATCTGCATCCGCCGTTCAACAACCCGAAGATCCGCCAGGCCGCGATCGCCGCAATGAACCAGGAGCCGTTCCTGCGCGCTCAGGTGGGGCTGAAGGAGTACTACAAGGCCTGCGCGTCGATGTTCACCTGCAATACGCCTTACGGCAGCGCGGTGGGCAGCGACGTGCAGTCGAAGTCGAACATGAGGAAGGCGCAAGAGCTGCTCAAGGCCTCGGGCTACGACGGCACGCCGGTCGTGATCATGAAGCCGACCGATCTGGCCTCGATCACGAAGCTGCCCGATGTCGCCGCGCAACTGCTGCGCCAGGCCGGCTTCAAGGTCGATCTGCAATCGATGGACTGGAACACGCTGGTTTCGCGGCGCGCCAAGCGTGAGGCGCCGAATCAGGGCGGCTGGAACATCTTCCTCACCGCGTGGGTGGCACCCGACATCTGGAGCCCGCTCACCAACGCCGCGATCAACTCATCGTGCGACAAGGCGTGGTTCGGCTGGTCGTGCGATGAGCAGATCGAAAAGCTGCGCGACCAGTTCGCGCGCGAGACCGAGCCGGGCAAGAAGCGCCAGATCTCCGATCAGATCCAGGCGCGCGCCTTCGAGGTCGGCACGCATGCGCCGCTGGGCGAGTACGTCAACCCGGCTGCGGTGCGCAAAGGGGTGAAGGGGCTGGTCACCGGACCGGGGAATTTCTACTGGAACATCAGCAAGCCCTAGAGCGGGGTCCGCCGGCACGGTGATACGGATCAAGCACCCGCGTTGACCCCCGCCTCCGTTCACGCACAACAAAAAACCCGATGGATCGCTCCATCGGGTTTTTGTTTGACTGCAGTGCGGCCGTATCAGGGGATGCCACGCCACAAGCTGAGCGCGCCGCCGTCGGGCGAGGCTGCGGTGACGTTCGAGCCCAGCATGTCGAATCGACCGTCGTTGTTGTAGTCGTCGACTTCCATGCCGTGCGAGCCTTCATGGCTCAGGACCTGCAGCGTCCAATTGGTGCCGCCATCGCCGTAGACGATCCCGATGCGGTAGAGCGAGCCTCCGTAAAGTTCGCCGAACACCACGTCGAACTTGCCGTCCTTGTTGATGTCGATCAGCTTCAGATCGACCACGTTTTCTACGGGACTGAGGATTTGCTTCGCAACCCACGCTGCCGCACCTGCAGTGGGATCTACAGGCCCCTTGAACCATGTGATCGGCGTGGTGGCCGTATCGCCGGTGCCGTCCGGATTGAGTGGTGAACGCGACATCACGATGTCGAGCTTGTTGTCGCCGTCGATGTCCTCGACCGCCACCGAGGCAAGCGACCAGTTGGTTTGGCGGTTCGCAGCGAATTCGAATTCAACCCAAGCGAGGGGATTGGTGAAGTTGGCGGTAGGATTCCGGAGCCACACTCCGTTGAGAATAAGGTCCGGATAGTTGTCGCCATCAATCCTGGCGACCGCAAGACCGAGTCCCGCATGCGGAAGACTAGTTCCCGGTTGCGAAAACAACACTGGTGGCAGCCACGTTGCGGGGTTAGCAGCATCGCGCAGGTAGAGCCGCACCTGTCCGCCGAACTCCTCTCGCGTTACGACATCCAGAAATCCGTCCAGGTTGATGTCGGCAATGACCAGATCGTGGCCACCGGTGGTAGCGTCGATGTCATGCGCGACCCATTTCTGAGTCACGTTGGCCGGACCGGGATTTTCGAACCAGCTCACCTTGGTCTTGGAAACCGCGACGATGTCTTTCCTGCCATCGGCATTCATGTCCATGAGTACGAGGTTGTCATCGCCCCCGGTGTCGCTGAGCACGTGTCGAGTGAAGCTGTCGGTGGCCGGCACATACCGGTACCACACGATCTGCTCGCCCAGCACCAGGCCGCCCGCGACGATGATGTCCTTCAGGTTGTCGCCGTCTAGATCGCCAAAGATTTTCGAGACGGGGTACAGCCCGTCTTCGATCACGATGCGCTCGAACTTGAGCTGACCGGCGCTGAACGACACGGTCACGGTGGTACTGGCGTTGGCGCTGAATGAACTGTTGCTGCACGTGATCTTGAAAGTGCTGTTCGCGCCGAGCGGACCGACTTGCGCGGTCCCCGATGGCGTCTTGGCGCCCGCCCAGGCACCCGATGCGACGCAGGCATCGGCGCTGACCGAGTTCCAAGTGAGCGTGACCGAGCCGCCATTGGCGACTTGTGGGGCGCTCGCTTGAAGCGAGACCGCAACCGGACCGGATGCGGCCGAAGCGCCACCACCACCGCCGCCGCCTCCGCCGCCACCACCACTGCAGCCCGCCAACGCCAATGAACACATGGCCAAAGCCGGTACCAACCTCAGGCGCTGACCACCGAGAACTGCCAGCCCCCCTGCGGCAAATTCCCTGAGTGCCGAAACGCTTAGTGCCGAAAAGCGGCACCTGAATCCAGTACGACCAACCTTGTCCGTCATGTTGCTAGCGCCCCTTAACAGATTTTGATCATTTGGCTGATGGCTGCAACACAACGTTAAATAATCTCGTTGTTGTTGTGGGTGAAGTCTGGTGTTGGCACGAGGAGTAGTTCGCAGTACCGCGCAAACAACGGTTTTTCCTTTGTCAGCAATCAGTTAGGTGAGGCAATAAGACCCAACGATGGTCAGGTGCGTGCGGTTTTCCTCAGCGTGCTATTGCTTCGCAAGCGCTTTCTCAAATCACAGTGTGCAGAGGCGAGACACCCATGCGCCATGACGCGCATCCGTGGGGCGAGGCACATAGTGGTTATGTGGTTACGCGAGACCGTTCCGAAGCGCGACATACGAGACCCGGTGCCGCATTAACCGACGGAGCGAACGGATCGCGCCTCCTTGCTGCTGATGCGCGCGGTCGCGGCGATGCGATGGACGCGATGCGCCGCGATCACCATGCGTGGTGGCGCGTTGCGCGATCGCAATGGCATCCGTATCAATCGCTCGCGCTGAACGCGCATTTGCGAGGCGATCCTTCACCCAAAAAACCGCTTGCGCTCCGATGTCAACAAGCGTAGGGTCCGCGCTGCATCGGCTTGGGGTTCGATAGTTTGAGTTCCGCAGTTGCCGCTCCGTCCTGGAGTGCGCCTCTTCAGTTCCCGCCTACGTTCCTACATGTCGTGACGAAACGACCAAGTTCGCATCCGGTCGTGTTTTTTGTTTAACAGCTAAGGTAGCGAAGATGGCAACTGGTACTGTCAAGTGGTTCAACGATTCCAAGGGCTATGGCTTCATCACACCGGAAGGTGGCGGGGAAGACCTGTTTGCGCACTACAGCGAAATCCAGTCCGCTGGGTTCAAATCGCTGAAGGAAGGGCAACGGGTGGAGTTTGAGGTCAAGCAAGGCCCGAAGGGCAAACAAGCTGCCCAGATCAAGCCGCTGTAATAGCGGATTGTTTGTTGTGGAGGGCTCAGTCCCTCCGTCAAAGCGCGGTGCGAATGCGCCCGGTTCCCCGGGTGTGGGCGTCCGCGCTTTTTTGCGTTCGCATCTGCCGTAGTCATTCGGCCGCACGGCTGCGGGCGGCCGTGTCCGCGCGGATTGCAGTCTGCGGGCATACGGTCAGCAGCCATAACATCGTCGTTCCGCGGGTGAACGAGCCTCCGTGTCGCGCCTACTGATCGAGAACATCGGCGAGTTGTTCACCGGCGATATTGCATCGCCGGTGCGCGAGGTCGCGCGCGTGTTGATCGACAACGGCGTCATTGCCGCGTTTGACCCGGCCGACGCGGGTCAATGCGACGCCGTGATCGATGCTCGCGGCGCGGCAGTACTCCCCGGGTTGGTCGACGGCCATGTGCATCCGGTGTTCGGTGAATGGACGCCGACGCAGGACACCATCGGCTGGATCGGCAACTACCTGCACGGCGGCACCACCTCGCTCGTCTCGGCCGGTGAATTGCACGTGCCCGGCCTCGACTACGAGCGCCTCAGTCCTGAACTGGTCACCTCGCTCGCCGTCGTCACGCGCGCAACCACAGGGCGGGTGCGATGGAGCGGCGCGAAGGTGCACGCGGGAACGGTGCTGCTGGTACCCGGCATGCGCGAGGAGCACTTCGACCGGCTCGCCGACGCCGGCGCAAAGTGCGCGAAGTTCATCTTCTATCCGCTCGAATCCAACCGGCGCGAAGCACGGCAGTACGTCGAGTGGTGCCACGCGCGCGGCATTCTGGTGAAGGTCCACACTGGCGGGGTGTCGCGATCGGGGGCAAGTCAGGTGTGCGGCTTCGAAACGCTCGACTGGCTGCAGCCCGACGTTGCCGCGCACGTGAGCGGCGGCCCGATACCGATGAGCGATGCCGATCTCGATGCGCTGATCGACCGTACGACTTTCGCGCTCGAGATCTGTACGTCGGGCAATTACGGCTCGACCTTGCGCGCAGTGAAGCGGCTCGCGGCGAGCTACCAGTTGCACCGGCTGACCGTGGGCACCGACACGCCCGGGGGAACCGGCATCGTGCCGCGCGGCATGTTCCGCAACATCCTGTATCTCACTTCGGTGTGCGGACTCACGCCGGGGCAGGCGATCGCCGCTGCTACGGGTAACACGGCACGCGCGCACGGCCTCGCCGAAGGCATTCTCGATGTGGGTCGTCCCGCCGATCTGCTCATCTGCGGCCCGGTCACCGGGTCGGCCGGCACCAGCCTCTCCGACGCCATCGCACACGGAGACCTGCCCGGAATCGCCTACGTGCTGGTCGACGGTGAGATCATCGTTGCCGGACGCAGCCGACAGACGCCGCCGCCGTCGCTCACGCCCCGCTTCTCATGCTGCAATCTTGGCTGGATCAGCGGCCGCCAGCACGACGGCGAAGGTCACTGACGCGCTGGACCGCCCCGGCGCGATTCACTACGAAGCGAAGGAGAACTTGCGTGCCGATCATCATGAAGCAGGTCGTCGATCGCGACGTGCCGCTGACCAAGGAAGAGTGGAACGCACGCGTGCGGCTCGCAGCGTGCTATCGCATCTTCGACCATCTGGGCTGGACCCAGCTCATCTTCAATCACATCACGCTGCGCATTCCCGGGCCGGAGAAGCACTTCCTCATCAACCCGCTCGGGCTGCGCTATGCCGAGGTGACGGCCTCGAATCTGGTCGCGATCGATCTGAACGGTGACCCGATCCGCGAGACCGAGTACCCGATCAACCGCGCCGGCTTCGTTATTCATGGTGCGATCCACGGTGCCGTTGAACCGGCGCATTGCGTGATGCACACCCACACCACCACTGGCATGGCGGTCGCAAGTCTGCGCGATGGCCTGTCGTACGATTCGTTCAACGGCGCGCAGCTGTACGGTCAGGTCGCCTATCACGACTTCGAGGGCGTGACCGTCGATCAGGACGAATGCGCGCGCCTGGTGCGCGACATCGGCGACAAGCAGGCGGTGATCCTGCGCAATCACGGCTTGCTCTCGTGGGGCCGCGACATCCCCGAGGCATTCATGGTGCTATGGAGCCTGCAGCGCGCCTGCGACGTTCAGGTGAGCGCGGCCGCGTGCGGGCCGATGAATCCGATCCCGCGCAAGGTGTTCGAGCAGACCACGCGTGAATCGGCATGGGGCGAACCGGCGCTGTGCGAAGCGGTATTCGCCGCGCTGGTGCGCGAGATCGACGCGATCGATCCGTCCTACAAGAACTGAGGCGCGCGATGATCGATCATCTCGACCACCTGGTGCTGACCACGACCGACGAGGCGGCTTGCGTGCGCTTCTACACCGAACTGCTCGGCATGCGCCTTGAGACGTTCGGCGAAGGCCGCAAAGCGTTCCGCTTCGGGAATCAAAAGATCAATCTGCACTGCAAAGGCCGCGAGCACGAGCCCAAGGCGCATCTGCCGGTGCCAGGCGCCCTCGACCTGTGCTTCATCGCCGCGATTCCGCTCGAGCAGGTGGTTGCGCGCCTGCAGCAGGCGGGTTGGCCGATCCTCGAAGGCCCGGTGATGCGCACCGGCGCCACCGGCAAGATCCGGTCGGTCTACGTGCGCGACCCCGATCTGAATCTGATCGAGATCTCCGAGCCCGCCTGATGCCGCAAGCGGCACCAGCCGCGGCGCTCAGATCGCCGAGCCCAGGAATTCCTTGATGTGACCGGCGCGCTGCATGCAGTGCTTGCTCAGTGCAGTCGCCCAATTCGGGGCCGGATCAGCGGCGCGGCGCGCACCGTCGAGGATCGCACCGACGACCGTGTGGGCGCGCGTGTTGTCGGGCTGATAGATCGCGTCGAGCACGGGCCGCTGCTGATCTTCCGAAATCTTGTTCTCGACCAGCGCGCGCGCCACGATGGCGATATCGGCGAACAGCTGGCACTCTGTCGGACTCTGCGCCCGCATCACATCATCCTCGGCGCGCACCGCTGCTGCGCCAAGCGTCGCCACAACCAGTACGCCACCCAACAGACCGCCGACGATTCCCCGCGAAATGATTCGCATCTTGCTCACCTCATGAAAGGGCCAAAGCCGTTCTCGGGCGAAGGTGAGTCCGCATCAGCGGGCTTGGCTCCGCGCGCAGTTCGCGCGTCGACTCAGAGCGGCCAAGGGAGTCAGCGCAGCGTCGTAGTTGTTTTTGAAATCGAGTCCGATCGTGCGCTCAAGCGATCCCGCCGGCCAAGGGCACTTGATCACTTTGCAGCGACACCGCCATGGATTCGCGGCGCGGGCAGGAAATACGCCATGGCCCTTCGGTACGTGTTGATGCGAACGCCGTGACGTGCGACACGCGCTATCGTGCGCGACAACCCGTGTTTGTTTGCCTTCAAAGGAATGCGTGATGGCACGAGCGAAGACAGTGCAGGATCAGGCGAGTCTGGCCGACAACGATCTCGATGATCTCGCGACCCAGCTGCGGTCGATCTTCGATGTGCGCGACCGACGCTACGGACTACCGCCCAAGAAGTATCCGAAGTGCTTCGTCGGTGCCGAGGCGGTGCAGCGCATGATCGAGCGCGGGTTCGCGATCGACGAGCACGACGCGGTGCGACTGGGCAATCTGCTGTTGCAGGCCGGCGCGTTCAGCCATGTGCTCAACGAACACCCGTTCAAGAACGAGTTCCTGTTCTATCGTTTCCGCGCCGACGCCGATCACGGCAAGGCCACACGCAAGCCTGACGGCAGCACGGTGAGCTGGGCGGACTTTCTCGCTCCTTTCACCAATGGCGGCGATGACGACGACCTGCAGCCGCGGATCCCTGAGCGCGATCCGAATCTGGGCGAGTTCGCGCAGGACGAGCTGGAGACGATCGGCGTGAGTCCGCTCGATGCGCACAACGTCAAACTGCTGGACAACGTGCATCCGCGCGCCTGGCATGACCCGACTCCGAAGCCGCGCTACAACCTCGTGGTGATCGGCGCCGGCGCCGGCGGGCTGGTCTCTTCGGCGGCTGCCGCCGGATTGGGGGCGCACGTCGCGCTGATCGAATCGCATCTGCTCGGCGGCGATTGCCTCAACGTCGGCTGCGTACCCTCCAAAGCGCTGCTGCGCTGCGCGCACGTCGCCCACACCGCACGCAATGGCGCCGCCTACGGCGTGCGCGTCGACAACGTGAGCGTCGACTTCGCCGCCGTGATGGAACGCATGCGCCGGCTGCGCGCGCAGATTGCACCCAACGATTCGGCGCAGCGCTATGCCGGCCTGGGCGTCGACGTGTTTCAGGGTCGGGCACGATTCACCGGCCGCGACACGGTAGAAATCAATGGCAAGACACTGCGGTTCGCCAAGGCGATCATCGCAACCGGTGGAACCGCCGCGATCCCGGCGATCCCCGGGTTGAAGCAGGTGCCCTATCTCACCAACGCGACGATCTTCAATCTCACCGAGTTGCCGCGTCACCTGGCGGTGATCGGCGCCGGACCGATCGGCATGGAGCTGGCGCAGGCCTTCCGTCGCTTCGGCGCAGCGGTGACGGTGTTCTGTCGCGGCCAGGCGCTACCGAAAGAAGATCCGGAAGCAGCCCGGATCGTCATCGACGCGATGCAGCGCGAGGGCGTGAAGTTCCAGGGCTGCTCGACATACACGCGAATCGAGCGCGGTCGCGGCCAGACGCCGATCCACATCGTCGTGCAGACCGCAGACGGCGAACGCACGGTCAAATGCGATGCGCTGCTGATCGCAACCGGCCGCAAGCCCGCGGTGCTCGATCTCGGCCTGGGGATGGCCGGCGTCGACTTCGACCCCCGCGACGGTGTCACCGTCAACGACCGACTGCAGACGAGCAATCCGAACATCTTCGCGGTCGGCGACGTGGCGAGCCGCTACCAGTTCACGCATATGGCGGACTTCATGGCGCGGCTGGTGATCCGCAACGCGCTGTTCCTGGGGCGCGACCAGTATTCGAAGCTGCTGGTGCCCTGGGCGACATTCACCGATCCGGAAGTCGCGCACGTGGGGCTTTACGAAAGCGATCTGCGCGAACGCGGCATCGAACACGCCACCTACTCACGGCACTTTCACGACGTCGATCGCGCGATTCTCGAAGGCGAGACCGAGGGCTTCGTGAAAGTCCATGTGAAGAAAGGTACCGACACGATCCTCGGTGCGACGATCGTCGGCCCGCACGCAGGCGACATGATCAGCGAGATCACGGTCGCAATGCAGGCCGGCGTCGGGCTAGGACGTCTGGCCAACATGATCCATCCGTATCCGACACTCGCCGAGGCGATCCGGCAATGCGGTGACGCCTACAACCGCACTCGCGTCACACCGACAATCAAGAAGGTCTTCAATCGCTTGATGGCACTGCAGCGCTGAGGCGGGCACGCGCAAACGTCTACTCGCTGCGCCGGACCTTGCCGAAGCGTTGCAGTGTGCGTTCCCGTGCCTGCGCGTGATCGACCACCGGCGCGGGGTAGTCGCGGCCGATCGTGCAGTCGAGCGCGGCCTGATCGACCGGGGGCAGCATCCAGGGTGCGTGGATGTGCTTGTCGGGCACCTTGGCCAGTTCCGGCACGTAGCGGCGAATGAACTTGCCCTGCGGATCGAACCGCTGCGACTGCGTAACCGGATTGAAGATCCGAAAGTACGGCTGCGCATCGCAGCCGGTCGATGCTGCCCATTGCCAGCCGCCGTTGTTGGCCGCCAGTTCGTAGTCGATGAGCTGCTCGGCGAAATAGCGTTCGCCCGCGCGCCAGTCGATGCCCAGATCCTTGGTGAGAAACGACGCGACGATCATGCGCAGCCGGTTGTGCATGTAGCCGGTCTGGTTCATCTGGCGCATCGCCGCGTCGACGATCGGGTAGCCGGTGCGCCCCTCGCACCAGGCGGCGAAGCTCTGCTCGTCATCGTCCCAGCGAATCGCGTCGTACTCGGGGCGAAAGGCGTGGTCGATCACGCGCGGATGGTGCGCGAGGATCATGAAGTAGAACTCGCGCCAGATCAGCTCCGACAGCCACGTGCTCGCGCCCTCGCTCGATCGGCCACGCGCCAGCCGCGCCGCCTCGCGAATCGACAGCGTGCCGAAGCGCAGGTGCACCGAGAGATACGAGGGACCCTTCACTGCCGGGAAGTCGCGCCGCGCGTGGTATTCGTCGATGCGCCGCGCAAAATCCGCGAGCAGTCGCTTCGCGCCCTGCGCACCCGCGACAACGCCGCTTGGCAGTGCGTGATGCGCCTCCAGCCCCAGCTCATCGAGCCCAGGCAATTGCAACGGCGGGACCGCAGCCAGCCGCGCGGCAAAGCGATCCACCTCATGCCCACGCAGATCGTCGTCGCGCAGCCTGGCAAGCCAGGCGCGCTTGTACGGCGTGAACACCGAGAACGGCGTGCGCTGCTGGGTCAGCACCTCGTCGCGCTCGAATACGACCTGATCCTTGTGCGTGATGAGAGCGACGCCGATCTCCCGCAATCCGGCCGCCACCTTCTGATCGCGTGCGATCGCCCCCGGTTCGTAGTCGCGATTGGCGTAGACCGTCGTCACGCCCAGTGCACGCGCCAGGCGGCCGATGGCTTCGTGCGCCTGCCCCTGCGCAACGAGCAGACCGCCGCCACGCTCGCGCAGGTTCGCGTCCAGTTCGACGAGCGATGCGTGCAGGAAGGCCACGCGCCGCATCGCGTTGCCGCGGATCCTGCCGAGAATATCCGCGTCGAGCACGAAGGCGCAGTACACCTGCGCGTGGGCACGCAACGCCTGAGCAAGGGCGCTGTGATCGACCACGCGCAGATCGCGGCGAAACCACACCAGGGCCGCGTCGGCGCGTGGCTCGGATACAGCGATCATGAAACGCGCGCCGCCGCCCGGCCATCGCACGCAACGTAGCGCGGCGCGCGCGCCATAATGCCGGCATCCATGACGAGGGGGCTGCGAAGAATGGGCATGTGGCTTCCAGGCGCGATGGCGATCGATCGGGCGCGATTATCGGTTCTTCGGGGCGATCGGCTCGCCGTCGCTCGAGCAGAGGTGCTCGCCCCGAGACTCCTTCGGTCGGTGGACGAATCGTTACAGGTACGACGCGCCTGACCGCTCGCGTTCGCGTCCACCACCGGCGGCCTGCTCGGATCGGCCGTCTGCGCGATCTGCGCTAATCTGCGCGCCCTGCGGACGAGACCCCTCACGACGGTCGCCCATTTCGATCGCCTCACCCAGTCGATCCCACCATGCTGGCTTTCCTGCTCAAGCGCATCGCCGCGACCGTCCCGGTGCTGTTGATCGTGGCGGTGGTGGTGTTTCTGATCCTGCGCCTGACGCCGGGCGATCCGGCCGCGATCATGGCGGGCGACAACGCCACGCCCGAACAGATCGCCAGGATCAGAACGCATCTCGGGCTGGACCGGCCACTGGTACTGCAGTTCGGCAGCTGGCTGTTCGACATGCTGCGTGGACGGCTCGGCGAGTCGTTCTATTTCAAGATGACCGTAACCGAGCTGATCGGCCAGCGCCTGGAGCCGACCGTTGCACTGGCCACGCTGACGATCCTGATCGCGGTCGGCGTCGCAGTCCCGCTCGGCGTGCTCGCCGCGTGGCGCCATGGCGGCTGGCTCGATCGCGCGCTGATGGGATTCTCGGTACTCGGCTTCTCGATCCCGGTGTTCGTGCTGGGTTACATCCTGATCTACGTGTTCTCGGTGAAGCTCGGCTGGTTTCCGGTGCAGGGCTACGTGCCGCTGAAGGATGGCTTCGGCCGGTTTCTGCACCACCTCATCCTGCCGGCGATCACGCTGTCGGTGATCTACATCGCGCTCATTGCTCGCGTGACGCGCGCCGCGGTGTCGGAGACGCTCACCGAGGATTACGTGCGGACCGCGCGCGCCAAGGGGCTGCCCGAGAGCCGCGTCGTGGTGCGTCATGCGCTGCGCAACGCGGCGGTGCCGATCGCCACGGTCATCGGCATCGGCATCGCGCTGCTCATCGGTGGTGTCGTGGTGACCGAGAGCGTCTATTCGATTCCCGGACTGGGCCGCCTGACAGTCGATGCGGTGCTGGCGCGCGATTTCCCCACGATCCAGGGTGTCATCCTGTTCTTCTCGGTTGCGTACGTGCTGATCAATCTGTTAGTTGACCTTTCCTATCTGCTTTTCGATCCGCGCATCCGCTACTGAGTGGCGCGGTTGACACGAGCTGCCCGAACAAGTGACGTAAGACCTGGCCGACACGCACTCGCATGACTACTATCGATGCGCGATCAGCTTCTCCTCTTCACGGGAAGCTCCTGGGCCTCCGAAGGTTTCGCTTCGGAGGCTTTTTCTTGGGCGCGCGCTTTCCAGTGCCATGCAACGCGGCTCCGATGAGCTTCGAGCGATGAGCACGCCGCTCGGGGCCCCGCAGGGCATCGCCGTCGTCGATGACGACGTCCCGCTCGTCGTGCGGCCCACCTTGTGGCAGCGGCTGCGACGCAATCCATCGATCCTGCTTGGCGGCGGCACCCTGGCGCTGCTGCTGCTCATCGCGCTGGCCGCCCCGTTCGCAGGTACGGTCGATCCAACCCTGTTCGACCCGGTCAATCGCGATCTGCTGCCTGGCGAGCGGGCCGAACTCACCGACCTCGACGGCAACACCTTCGAGCACCGCTTCTGGATGGGCAGCGACAGCTTCGGGCGCGACATCTACAGCCGCGTGCTCTACGGTTCGCGCGTGTCACTGGCGGTGGGCGTCATCGTCGCCGCCGTCTCGCTGGCGCTCGGCGTCGTGCTGGGCCTGCTCTCGGGTTACTTCCGCGCGCTCGACGGGTTGGTCATGCGTGTCATGGACGGGCTAATGGCGATCCCCGGCATCCTGCTCGCCATCGCACTGGTGGCGCTATGGAAGGCGAGCCTGGCAGTGGTGATCATCGCGATCGCCATTCCGGAGATCCCGCGGGTGACACGACTGGTGCGGTCGCTGGTGCTGTCGATCCGTGAGGAGCCCTACGTCGAGGCGGCGATCTCGGTGGGCACCTCGTCGCTCAAGATCCTGTACCGGCACATCCTGCCCAACTGCCTGGCGCCGCTCATCGTGCAGGGCACCTACATCTGTGCCTCGGCCATCCTGGTGGAGGCGATTCTGTCGTTCCTGGGCGTGGGTCTGCCCACCGACATCCCCACCTGGGGCAACATCATGGCCGAGGGTCGGGTGCAGTTCACCCAGTACCCCCACAACGTGTTTTTTCCGGGCGTGTTCCTGGCGCTCACGGTGCTGGCGGTAAACATCATGGGTGATGGCATGCGCGACACGCTCGACCCGCGCTTTGCCAAGCGCACCGGCCAATAACCGTCGCTGCAAGCACCGCAAGAATCGTCGCGGCAATACAACCCACGGCAGCGACAGCCGAGGAGACAGACATGGATTGTGTGTTCTGCAAGATCGTCGCGGGCGACATCCCCGCCTGCAAGGTGTACGAGGACGCGCACACGATCGCTTTTATGGACATCGGCCACGTCAATCCCGGGCACACGATCGTCGCCACCAACGCGCACGTGGAGAACATCTACGGCCTGGACGATACGCAGGCCGCGGCCGTGTTTCGCGCCGCCACCCACATCGCCCGCGCGGCTAAGAAGGCGTTCGCCCCCGGCGGCATGACGCTGCTGCAGGCCAACGAAGCACCCGGCTGGCAGACGGTGATGCATTTCCATCTGCACGTGCTGCCCCGCCACGAGAACGACGGAGCGGCCCTTACCTGGCCCGCGCAGCGACCATCACGCGAGGCGCTCGAGCGTTACGCCGAGCAACTGCGTGCCGCGCTGCAATCGTGAGCGAGCTCGATCAAGCGGAATCGCCCGCGCTTGAATTGCGCGGGCTCACGATCACCCTGCCCGGGGGCAGCGATCGCGCCAATGCCGTTACCGATGTGAACCTCAACGTGGCGCGCGGCGAGGTCATGTGCCTGCTCGGGGAATCGGGTTCGGGTAAATCGGTGATCGCGCAGGCGGTGATGGGCCTGCTGCCGCGCGAAGTGTCGGTGCTGCGCGGTGAGATCAGGCTGGAAGGCGAAAGCCTGCTCGGCGCCCCGCACGATCGGCTGCGTGCGCTGCGCGGCACGCGCATGGCGATGATCTTCCAGGAGCCGATGACCGCGCTCAATCCGGTGATGACCTGCGGCAGGCAGCTCGACGAGCTGCTCGCCTACCATGCGCCGGCCGATGCAACGATGCGCCGAGCGCACGTGCTGGCAATGCTCGATCAGGTACGCCTGCCTGATCCGGAGCGCATCTACGCCTCCTACCCGCATCAGCTCTCCGGCGGCCAGCGGCAGCGCATCATGATCGCCATGGCGCTGATCCTCAAACCGGCGCTGCTGATTGCCGACGAGCCGACCACCGCGCTCGACGTGACCACGCAGGCCGAGATCCTCAAGCTCATCCGACGGCTGCAGCGCGATCGCAACACCGGCGTGCTGTTCATCACCCACGACTTCGGCGTCGTGGCCGAGATCGCCGATCGCGTCGCGGTGTTGCAAAAGGGCGTGCTGGTCGAGCAAGGTCCGCCGCTGGAGGTGTTGCGCGCGCCGCGGCATCCCTACACGAAGATGCTGGTTGGAGCGGTGCCGAGCCTCACGCCGCCGCCGGCCGATACGGGCGTGGAGATCGAGGAGATCGTCGCCGCCACGCGCCTCACCAAGGTCTACGAAGGCGGCACGTTCCTGCGCCGTGGCGAAAGCGTGCGCGCGGTCGACGAGGTCGACCTGGTGGTCCG
>CADEDU010000011.1:116320-129856 GCA_902826155.1 uncultured beta proteobacterium | reverse complement strand
TCAAGGCGATCGTCGTGCATGGCGTCGCGGGCGCGTTCACCGCTGGGAACGATCTGCAGGACTTCCTGATGAATCCGCCGAGCGGCTCATCGAGTCCGGTGTTTCAGTTCCTGATGGGCATCACGCGCGCGCGCAAGCCGCTGATCGCGGCGGTCGACGGCGTGGCGGTCGGCATCGGAACGACGATGCTGCTGCATTGCGATTTTGTCTACGCAACGGCCGAGTCGCGCTTCGTGCTGCCGTTCGTGAATCTGGGCATCTGCCCGGAAGCAGCGTCGTCGTTTCTGCTGCCCCTGGCGGCGGGTTATCAGCGCGCGGCCAAGTTGCTGTTGCTGGGCGAGCCGTTCGGTGTGGCCGAAGCGAAAGAGGCGGGCATCCTCACCGATGTCGTCTCCGCCGCGCAGCTGCTCGACACCGCCCGGGCCACCGCGCGCAAGCTCGGCGAGCGGCCCACCAGCGCGATCCGCATCACCAAGGCCTTGCTCAAGCGCCAGTACCAGGCGTCGATCGAAGCCGCCATCGCCGAAGAGAACACCACGTTCGTGCGCATGTTAACCGAGCCCGCCGCGAAGGAAGCGTTGAGCGCCTTCGTGGAGAAGCGCAAGCCGGATTTCGCCAAGATCCGCTGACGCTTGCGCGGATCGGCTGGTCGTCTCGCATCGAGGCCAGGCTCGCATGCGCTCGACCGCGCAATCGAATTGTCCGGCGCGCGAGCGCAATGCAACCCTGATTTAGGCGCACAACCCCAGGGTTTGCGCGACCAGTCGATACGAGTCGCGCCGGGTCTCGTAGTCGCCGGTGATCGACAACACCAGCAGCTCGTCCGCCGCGAATGTCTCCTTGAGCGCGAGCAGCTGATCGCGCACCGCACCCGGATCGCCGACGATCACCCGCTCACGCTGCGACTCGACGTAGTTGCGCTCGCGCGCGTCGTAGCGATAGGCGTCGGCTTCGGCCTGCGTCGGCACCGGGTGATCGATGCCCTTGGCCATGTGCAACCGGCGCAGATCGATCACCTTCACCAGTTCCTCGGCTTTGGCCTGCGTCTGCGCGCAGATGACGAACGCGCACACCGCCGAATGCGCTCGCGCAACGCGTGCCGAAGGCTGGAACCGCTCGCGATACGCCTGTGCGACCTGCCCGCCGCCGTGTGCGTTGATGAAGTGCGCGAACGCGAACGGCAATCCGAGATGCGCCGCGAGCAATCCGCCGTAGTCCGATGAACCGAGAATCCAGACTTCGGGTGAGCCTTCGCCGGCCGGCATTGCGGTGACCCGTTTGAACGGGTGGTTGTCGGGCAGCGTCCCGTCGAGGAATCCCACCAGATCGACCACCTGCTGCGGGAATTCCTCGCCGGTGATCACCCTGCCGCTGGCAACGGCCTGCGCGGTGCGCATGTCACCGCCAGGGGCGCGTCCGAGGCCGAGATCCATACGCCCGGGATAGAGCGCCTCCAGCATGCGGAACCACTCGGCCACCTTGAGCGCGCTGTAGTAGGGCAACAGGATGCCGCCGGTACCGACGCGGATGCGTGAAGTGGCCGCACCGATGCGCGCGAGCAGAATCTCTGGACAAGGATCGCCCAACGCTGCGATCGAGTGATGCTCGGCCAGCCAGTAGCGGTGATAGCCGAGCTCTTCGGCGAGCTGAGCGAGAGAGACCGTCTCGCGAATCGCTTCGGCGGGGGTGCTACCGGAGATGACGGGCGATTGGTCGAGGACGCCGACGCGAAGGCTCATGGATGGGGCGGACGCATTGCTGCAACCGCGCAATCATCGCAGAGCGGCTGGATTGCGGGTTCGCCAATCCCCGCTGGGATTCACTCTCCCCCGCTGGGATCCGCTACTCCCCGCTGTCTTGCAGGAACCACACCGCCGCGGCGAGCACCAGGCCCACGCCAAACATGCCGCGCATCATCTTGCGATCGACCGCCGTCACGCCACCCTTCTTGCGGGTAGCGATACGCCATTCGACGATGATCAGGAAAACGACGAAGCCCAACAACAGGCCAGGCCACTTGTACGCGTACACGGAACGGGGTCCTCGCGAGAGCGGTTGATGCGTCGCGCCGGATAAGGCGGGCGCTGATGGTAGTGCGGCCCCCTCGCGTCATGTGAAACGAATTGATGACAAACGTGACCCGCTTCCCGGATGGTGTCCATGGCAGAGCGAATGGTGAGAAACGGTTCCGCCATTCAGGGGCGACCGAGGGCTGATCGAGTGCGTAATACGCCCTGCCGACGTGGCACCACGTGGATTCCGCCCCTGTCTCGCGCAGTCCGTGCGCTTGCACATGCCGCCTGTCGATCGCGCGATCAGATGCGCGCGCAATCGGAACTGCAGTGCGGGCCACGCATCCAATCGGACATCGCGCACGTATCCAGGCGTTACCGCGCTGCAATCGGACCCGAACTTGCAGCGACCGGCGAGCACCCCGATCACGTTCCAAGGTCATGCCGTGAGCTTCCTCTCCGATCGACTTCAGCGTCTTGTCACCGCCCTCGGCATGTTGGGGATGGGGTGTGTGCCTATCACAGCACTCGCGCAGACGGCGAGCATCGATGAGTGCCGCGCCACGAGCGGCGCGAACACGGTCGCTCTGGTCGAGCTCTACACCTCCGAGGGTTGCGACAGTTGTCCTCCTGCGGATCGTTGGCTGAATGAACTGACCCGGCGCGGCGTCGGCGCCGACAAGGCGGTCGGACTTGCGCTGCACGTCGACTACTGGGATCACCTCGGCTGGAAAGACCCCTACGCGCGCGCCGCGTTCGCGGTGCGTCAGCGTGAACAGGTGAAGCTCGGCGGCGGCACGGTCTCTTACACCCCGCAGGTGATGGTCAATGGTCGCGACTATCGACGCTGGTCGCAGCACAGCTCGCTTGCCAACGAACTGCGCGCCATCAACGCCCGACCGGCGCGTGCGCAGATCACGCTTGCGCTCCGGCGCGGCGGACAGGCAACCGCCGAGGTGCAGGCCAGCGCGTCGGTGCCGGATCCTGCGGCTGCCGGTGAAGCAGCGCTGTATGTCGCGCTCTTCGAGGACGGTCTGCTGACCAAGGTGACCGCGGGAGAAAACCGTGGCGTGACCCTGCGCCACGACCGCGTGGTGCGAGAGTGGTTCGGTCCGCTCGCACTCGAAGGCGGACGGATCGATCTGCGCCGCGCGCTGATGCTGCCGGTGCGCTCGAATGTTTCGGGCGCCGTGGCGTTCGTCCAGCAGCGCAAGACCGGAGAGGTACTGCAGGCGCTCGGTGTATCCGCCTCCTGTTGAGGTGCTGAACCGGTCGCCATCGTCGCGGCCCAATGCTGACCAAGAAGTCCCGCCGAATGCCGCTCGGCTGATCCTTCGTCACCGTTAAGTTGCTACCATCACCCCGTCGCATTTGCGGGGTCGGAGGTGGCATGCAGGCTTATCTCGTCTGGCTGATCGTCGGCTTCGTGCTGGTCATCGCCGAGATGGCATCGGGTACGTTTTATCTGCTGGTGCTGGGTGTCACGGCGTTCGTCGCGGCGGCCGCGGCCTGGGCCGGCGCGTCATTCACCGTGCAGGTGCTCGTGGCGGTGCTGCTGGGGATCGTCAGCTGCGTCTGGGTGAACGCGCGGCGTAAGAGCGCCAACGCGACGCCAATGCGGCCGCTCGACGTCGGCCAACCCGTGGCGCTCGATACGTGGGTCAATCAGCCCGATCGGCTGGCGCGGGTTCGCTACCGCGATGCACTCTGGGATGCGCGCATCAGCGGTGAGTGTCGCGGCGATCCCGGCGAGATCTTCTACATCACCGCTGTGCGTGGCAGCACGCTCGAGGTCTCCAAGACGCCGGTCTGATCCGACGCATTCCACCGATCCATCCATCCATCGCACGGGCGCCGGCCGCAATGGCGTGCGTGTCTGACCAAGAATCGCCTCACGCAGGAGCTGAACATGCCCGGGCTTGGTACTGCCGTCACGCTGATCATCATCGTTTTCTTCGTCGTACTGATCCTCAAGAGCGTGCGGGTCGTGCCGCAGCAGAACGCGTGGGTGATCGAGCGGCTGGGCCGGTTTCACGGCGTGCTGGAGCCGGGGCTCAATTTCCTGGTTCCGGTGATCGATCGCGTCGCCTACAAGCATTCGCTCAAGGAGGTGTCGTTCATGGTGCCGGAGCAGGTGTGCATCTCCAAGGACAACACGCAACTTGCCGTCGATGGCGTGCTGTACTACCAGGTGACCGATCCGCAGCTCGCGTCGTACGGTACCGCCAACTATCTGATGGCGATCACCCAGCTCGCGCAGACCACGCTGCGCGCCGAGATCGGCAAGATGGAGCTCGACAAGACGCTCGAATCACGCGAATCGATCAATCGCTCGATCGTGTCGGTGCTCGACGAAGCCGGACGCTCATGGGGCGTCAAGGTACTGCGCTACGAGATCAAGGATCTCACTCCGCCGGAGCTGATCCTGCGCGCGATGCAGACGCAGATCACCGCCGAGCGCGAGAAGCGCGCGGTGATCGCGAAGTCCGAAGGCGAGAAGCAGCAGGACATCAACCTCGCCGAGGGCGACAAGCAATCGAAGATCCTGGAATCCGAAGGCGAGAAGCAATCGGCCATCAACAAGGCGCAGGGCGACGCGACGGCGATTCGGCTGATCGCCGATGCGACCGGCGCGGCCATCACCACCATCGCCAACGCCATGGCGCAACCGGGTGGCCAGCAGGCGGCAAATCTGAAGATCGCCGAAGCCTACGTCGGCGCTTTCAGCAACCTGGCGAAGACCAACAACGCGATGATCGTGCCGACCAACCTGAGCGACGTGGCCAGCGTGGTCGCCTCGATCATGACGGTCGTGCAGCGCTCCAGCCTGCCGGCAGGCGAAGCGCCGCCGATGCCGCCAACGCGCTGATTCGACGAGAAAAATCGACGTTTGAATGGATGTGTAAATGGCCGCGACTTTTCCTGACCGCGACCGCTCGTCGGGAAATAGTACCGGTCATGTAACGTTTCTTTGACGTTCGTCGGCTCGGTACAGTAAATTGGCTGCTCCAGGTGCAATCCTGCGCACTCGGAAAGAAAGGGGGAGCACCCATGTAGGAAAAAGGGTGCACCCGGAGGTAATCAAAGCCCGCCGTTCGCCAAGAGTCACATCTTGAGGCGCTCGGTGAGAACCAAGACCCCAATCGCTGCGAGCCTACCGATGATCGACTCTGTGTTTCGTGTTTTCTCTGCACCATCGCTTCGCGACGCCTGGTATTCGAGCAAGTTCGGATTCCTGTTCTCGATGGCGATGCTCACTTGCTTTGCTGCAAGTATCGTCGGCGTGATCTATCGCATCACCTGAGTTTCACGCCGTTCATTCGCCACCAGCGGTTCCTCTTGAAAGTGGCGATCGCTCCGCGGTAAATCGTCGGGTGCCTCGCGTATGCGGGGCTACGGCCTCGGCCGGAGTGGGCATAAGCCTGCGACGTTTCGAGCCGGACCCCGACGAGGAGCGAGATCCCAGTGACCGCAGCATCCCCCCGCATCACCCGGCTCGACGCCGACTTCCGCTGGCCCAACGGCGGACGAATCGCGATCGTGTTCAACATCGCGTACGAAGGCTGGTCCGACGGCAAGGCGCCGGGCATCGGCCCGATGGGCAACGTGCTGCAGCCCGGTTTCTTCGACACCAACGCGCACTCGTGGGCGAGTTTCGGCGCGGTGCGTGGCATCCAGCGACTGCTCGACATCGTCGATCGCCAGCGCATCAAATCGAGCGTGATGGTCAACGGCGTGCTGGCCGAGCGCTATCCCGAGACGGTCAAGGCGATCCACGATCGTGGCCACGAGATCGTCGCGCACTCGTGGGGCATGGACGTGATTCCGGTGTACCTCGACGAGAAAGCCGAGCGCGAGAACCTGCGGCGCACGCAGGCGGCGCTCACCAAGGCGAGCGGCAACGCCAGCATCGGCTGGATCAGCCCGCGCGGCACCGGCAGCATGATCACGCCGCGCATCCTCGCCGAGGAAGGCTTCCTGTGGCATGGCGACTGCAATGACGACGATCTGCCCTACGTGATCGAGCAGGGCGGGCGGCGGCTGGTGGGCATTCCGCTGACGATGGATCTCAACGATCTGCCGCTATGCGTGCGCTACGGCCAGGCACCGCGGGTGATGCTCGACATGTTCGACGACACGCTCGGCGCGATGCGCAACCGCGAACGCCGGGCGCTGATGGTCGATATCACCGCGCACACGCACGTCTTTGGCCGGGCCGCCGGAGCATGGGTGTACGAAACGCTGATCGAGCGGGCGAAGAAATTCGATGACGTGTGGATCGCCACGCGTCGGGAGATTGCCGAGCACGTGCTGACGCACGTCGGCTGAGCCTTGCTGGCGCCCAAGGCATGGCGTTCCGCCGGCGCAGATCCGCGCAATCAGCGGCTTGTCCTGAAACTGCGCGGATACGTCAGGCGAGCCGCACGTAGTCGAAATCGAGCGCCGGTTGATTGTTGATGCCGCGTAGCGGTGGGGCGATCCAGCCCGCCAGTCGCCCCCGTTCTCGCACCGGTTGCATGATCGCCGCCAGATGCGCGCGATCAGCCTCGGTGGGCAGCCACTGATCCGCGCGCGACGCGAACGTTGCCGGATCCACTGGCGTGCCATCGGGCGCGAAGCACAGACCGGTGTACACGCCGAAATTGCGGTTGAAGCGCGGACTGGGCAGCCGCAGACGAAAAGCCACGCCGGCCCGCTCGATCTGGCGGTTAAGCCGCGCCATCAGCGCTTCGACTTCTTTCAGGTACGTCTGCCGCATGGTGCCGTTGAGCGCATCGCGCATCGGCACATCGACTGCTACGAAACGATCGCCCTCGCGCCGCTCGATCGCCACCGGATCGTCGAGCCGGGCGTGCTCGGCGTGGCCGGCCTCGTGGACCCGGCCCTTGATGCCCGCGCGAAACACGTCGAACGCACGCTGCGATTCGTCGTTGCCGAACAGATCGAAGATGCGTGGCGCCCAGAAGTTGAAATAGCGCTGGATCTGCTCGAGATTGATGCCGCCATAGGCGCGCACGTCATCGGTGTCGTGCTCGCGCATCAGATCGAGCGTGCGTTGCACGACGCGGCGCAACCCGTCTTCGCCGATGAACATGTGGTGCGCTTCCTCGGTGAGCATGAACTGCACCGTGCGCGCCAACGGATCGAACGCGCTTTCCGCCACCGACAGGAGCTGGTACTTGCCGTCACGGTCGGCGAGAAAGCACCACATGAAAAACGACAGCCAGTCGTCGATGCGGTTGTTGAAGGCGTCGAGCAGGCGCGGATTCGAGCCGTCACCGGAGCGTCGCGCGAGCAGTCCTTCGGCGTCGTCGCGGCCGGTGGCGCCGAAGTGCTCGAACAGCAGGTGCACCATCGCCCACAGGTGCCGGCCTTCCTCGACGTGAAACTGGATCAGATTGCGCAGGTCGTACAGGCTCGGCGCGGTGGCCGCCAGGCGAAAGCTCTGCTCGACCGAGCCCGGCTCGGTGTCACCCTGGGTGACGAGGTGCTTGTGAAGGGTGGCGCGATGCTCGTCGGGGACGCTCTGCCATACCGGTTGGCCAGCGATATCGCCGAACAGCGCGCGCCGCTCGGGCTTGGCGGGCATCTGGAATACGCCCCAGCGATACTGCGTGAGCGGCACGAAGCCGTAGCGCGCCCAGCCTTGCGCATCGACGCCCACCGGTGTGCGCAGGTAGACCTCGTGCTCGCGTACGCCGAGCGGACCCCAGTCGCGCCACCAGTCGCGGTAGCGGCCATCGAACCATTCGAGCAGACGGTGCAGCGCGGGGTGCTCGGCCAGGCCGACGTTGTTCGGAATCGAGCAGGTGAGATCGACGCTCATGCGCGCGCGGACAACCCCGCGTCAGTCGAAGCTGGCGACGCAGTCGATCTCGACGTTCACGCCCTTGCGATGCGGCGTGCCGCCGATGCAGGTGCGCGTGACCTTCTCGCCTGCCATCACCTCGCGAAACGTCTCGTTGAAGGCGGGAAAGTCCTCGGTGTTGCGCAGCACGACGCGCATGTTCACGACGTGCCGAAAGTCCAGCCCGGCGGCAGCGAGGATGCTGCGCAGGTTGGCGAGCGTCTGTTTCGCTTGTTCGCGGATGTCGGCCGAGACCACCTCGCGTGTCGACGGATCGAGCGGGCCCTGCCCCGAGACGAACAGCAGGTTGCCGGCGCGGATGGCTTGCGCGAGCGGCGAGGGGGTCGACTTGTCGGTGAAGCCCGTCGTCGGCGCATCGGGCGAGGTGATGATCTGTTTGGGCATGCGCGGTGGCGTGAGGAGTGAAGGGGAAGGGTGAAGGGTTGAAGGGGGAGGATTGAAGCGGACTCAATCGAACGCGCGCTTGATTTCCTCGGGGATCGGGTGGGCGCGAAAACGCTTCGGATCGTCCGGATGCGGTTTTGACCACACGCGGATCTCGTAGCCTTCCACCGCGAGGCGCTCACCGTTGAAGATGCGGTGCTTCACCTCGAAGGTCTTTTCGTTCCACTGGCCGATGCTCGACTCGACCACGATCTCGTCGCGGAACCAGCTCGGCGCGATGAACCGCGCCTTGGCCTCTACGATCGGCAGCCCGGGCACGCCGTAGTCGCTCATGAGCTTGTCCCATACCAGCCCGACGCTGTCGAAGTACAGGCGCGTGGATTCATCGAACCAGATGAAGTAGTTCGGATAGAAGACGATCTTCGCCGGATCGGTGTCGCCCCAGTGGACGATGACGGGATAGCGGAAGGTCTTCATGATGTCATCGTACTCCGCGATCGATGCTCGCCCGCAGCTTGAAGCGCTGCACTTTGCCGGTGGCCGTGCGCGGGATATCGTCGATCAGGCGAATCTCGCGCGGACACTTGTACACCGACAGGCTCGCGGTGAGCGCGCTCTGGATCGATGTCGCGAGCGAGCCTCGATCGGATGCACTGTCGTGCGGCACGATGAACAGCGCCAGCCGGGTGAGGCCGTCTTCATTGGTGGCACCGACCACCGCGGCGTCGGCAACCTGCGGCAGTTTCAGCACGTGCTCCTCGATCTCGGCCGGACTCACCCATTGGCCGGAGATCTTCAGCATGTCGTCGGCGCGGCCCTCGTGGAAGTAGTAACCGTCGGCATCGCGCACGTACACGTCGCCGGTACGAAACCACGGCCCGAAGAATGCGGCGTTCGAGCGCTCCTGTTGATTCCAGTAGCGGTCGGCAACCGATGGCATCTTCACCCAGAGTACACCAGGGATGTCCGGCGTATCGATCACTGCGCCGTTGTGGTCGCGCAGCTCGACTTCGGCACCCGGCGCGGGCTTTCCAGACGCGCCAGCACGCACCTCGCCGGGTCGATTCGTAAGGAAGAAATACACCGTCTCCGTGGTGCCGATGCCGTCGATGATCTTGTGGCCGGTCGCTTCACGCCAGCGATCGAACAACACCACCGGCAGGCGCTCGCCGGCCGACACGCAATGTCGCATGGCGGCGAAGCGCTCGCGCGTGGCCACGCCGTCGCGCAACAGGTTGCGATACATCGTCGGTACCGCGAGAAGCACGCTCGGCCGATGCCGCTCGATGATCGTCGCGATCGAGCCGCTGTCGGGCCAGCCGTCGAAGAGAATGCTGGTCGCTCCGAGCTTGAGCGCCGGAAACAGGTTGTTGCCCAGTGCGTAGGCGAAGAACAGCTTCGAGGTCGAGAACACCCGATCGCCGGGGCCGACGCCAAGCGCTTCGCCCGGAAAGCGGTGCGCGATCTCCACGTCGTGGTGCAGATGCACGGCCGCCTTGGGCGTGCCGGTCGTGCCCGAGGTGTACAGCCAAAACGCCATCTCGTCGGGCGACACTCGCTCGCTCACCGCATCGGTGGGCTGACCGGCAGCGATCGCTTCGACGCGCTGCAGCCCCGGCGCATCGGCAGCGGCGACCAGGACGTGATGCGCGTGACCGACGTCACCGCGAGCGGCGCGATACACGCTCAACAGTTCGGCATCGATGCATAGCACGCGCGCACGGCTGTCGTTGAGCATCAGCGCGAGGTCGGTGCTGCTGGCGCGCAGATTGACCGGGACGGCGACCGCACCGATCTTCATGACCGCCAGCAGCAGCGCCGCCATGGCCGGCGAGTCCTTCAGCATCAGCATCACGCGCTGCTCGCGCTCGACACTCATCGCGCGCAAGCCGTTGGCGTACTGATTGACGAGCGCCAGCAGCGCCGCGTAGCTCACGCGTTGCTCGTGGAACAGGATCGCGTCGCGCTCAGGATGCGCTGCAACCCGTGAGGGCGAGAGCACGTCGTCGGCGGCATTCATGAGCGAGGGATCGGACGAATAAGCAGGCGAACAATCGGACGAACATTCGAGCGAACAATCGGACGAACAATCGGACGAACGAGTGGCTGAGAACCGCAGGGTGCAATCGATGGGCCGATGGGCGCCGATTGTAGTGGTCGTTCAACCGGGCACGCGCAAGAATTTCGCCATGCGTTCGCGCAGTTCAGGAGCCCAGGCTTTCGGCTTGTTTTCGATGCTGGAGATCTGCACACGGGTCTCATGCTCGATCGCTCGCAGCTCGCCTTTGCAGGTCATGGTGATGGTGAGCGAGATCGATGAGCCGCCGAGCCGATCGATGAGCAGCTCGCAATCGAGCACGTCGCCGATCATGCTTGGAGAGAAGAATTCGGTATCAATCTTCTTGATGGGACACCCCTGCTTGAGCTCCAGATGAAACGCACGCCATTGCGTCTGCAGCGGGCCTTGGAACCAATCCTCGACGATCTCGTTGAAGAGCAGGAAATACTGCGGAAAGAACACGATGCCCGCGGGGTCGCAATGCTGGAATCGGACGAGTTTCTGAACGGTGAAGGCGGGCATACATTGCGGTCGCGGAAGGAGGGTTGGTGGATTCTAGCGGCCGCCCGGGATCGCACATGCCGCGGCGTACACTCCCCGGTTCGCTATTCGCCTCGACCGAACCCACGATGGAACGACGCTCACCTTGCCTGCTGCGATGGCTGTGCCTGCTCGGCGCTTGTGCGGCAGTCGCCACCGCGCCGGCACATGCGCAATCGCCCTCAGCCTTTCCGCAACGCCCGGTCAAGATCATCGTGGCGTACGCCGCAGGCAACGTCACCGATGTGCTGGCACGCCTGCTCGCCGAGAAGCTCACCGAGCGTTGGGGTCAGCAGGTGATCGTCGAGAATCGCCCGGGGCAGGGCGGCAGTCTGGGCACACAGGCGCTCGCCAAATCGGCGCCCGACGGTTACACGCTCGGCTTCATCGCGATGGCGGCGATCGCCATCAATCCCCACGTGTACGCGAGCGTGGGCTATGACGCACTGAAGGATCTCGCACCGATCACTGCCGTGGCCACACCGCAGGGGATGATCGTCGCGCATCCTGGCGTCGGGGCGCGCAGCCTCAAGGAACTCGTCGAGGTCAGTCGCACGCGCGCAAGCGGACTCAACTTCGGCAGTTCGGGTACTGGCACGATCCCGCATCTGAACTTCGAGCTGCTCAAGCAGGCGACCGGATTGAAGGCGGAGCATGTGCCTTACAAGGGCGCCACGCAGGTGACCACCGACGTGATCGGCGGGCGCCTCGACATGATGCAGGAGGCGCTGGTGCTCCTGCTTCCGCATGTGCGAGCCGGCAAGCTTGTGCCGCTTGCGGTGATGGGTGCGAAGCGGATGGCACCCATGCCCGAGCTGCCCACGATCGGCGAACTGGTCCCGGGGTTCGAGCCGGTCGTGCCCTGGCTCTCGCTGCAAGCCCCGGCAGGGACACCGGCCGAGGTGATCAGCAGGGTCCACGTCGACGTGCAGGCGATCGTGCAGACATCCGACATGCGGACGCGTCTCGAAGGTATCGGCCTGGATGCGATCGCGTCGCCGCCCGCGGCGTTCACGGCGCAGGTGCAAGCGGACTACGCACGGCTCGGACAGCTCGTGAAGCGCATCAATCTCAAGGTCGAGTAGAAGATGCACGCGCAAACGCTCGCGGGCATTCGTGTGATCGATGCGACCAGTGTTCTGGCCGGGCCCTACGCGACGTACCAGCTGGCGTTGCTCGGTGCTGAAGTCATCAAGATCGAGAAGCCGGGCGTGGGCGACTTCTCGCGCGCCGGCGGTGAACCGCTCGGCGACTCCGGCCTCAACGCGCAGTACGCCGCGCAGAATGCGGGCAAGCGCGCCATCGGCATCGATATTTCCATGCCGCGCGGCGCCGCGCTTGCCAGGCGGTTGATCGGCGGCGCCGACGTCTTCGTCGAGAACTTCGCGCCAGGCACGGTTGCCGCCTACGGACTGGACCACGCGACGCTGCGTGCGGAGCGACCCGGACTGGTGTGTTGTTCGATCTCCGGCTACGGCCAGGACGGCCCGTTCTCACCGCGCCCCGCCTACGACCACGTCATCCAGGCCGCGAGCGGGATCATGTCGCTGACCGGCTCGCCCGAGAGTGCGCCGTTGCGTATCGGGCCGCCGATGGTCGACTACCTCACCGGCATCTACGCCGCGTTCGCGATCCTCGCCGCGTTGCGTGAGCGCGATCGCACCGGCAGCGGGCAGCATGTCGACGTCGCGATGCTCGATTGCGCGTTGACGGCAATGGCATCGTTCGGGACTGCGGTGCTCAACTCCAGTGCTGATCCGAAGCCGAGCGGCAACACTGCGGCGAGCGGCAGTCCGGCATCGGGCGTGTTCGACACGGCGCAGGGCAAGCTCGCGATCGCCGCCAATCAGGAGAAACAGGTACGCGGGCTATGCCGTGTGCTGGGCATCGAAGCGCAACTGGAAGATCCGCGATTTGCCAAACCCGGCGATCGGGCCACGCATCGCACAGCGTTCGGTGCGGTGATTGCGCAGGCCTTGCGCGCGCGCTCGGCGCTCGAATGGGAATCGGCACTCGCGGCGGCGCGCGTGCCGGCCGCGAAAGTCCGGTCGTTGCGCGAAACGCTCGAGAGCGAACACGTCGCGGCGCGCCGCACGTATGTGCCGACCCTCGCCGGCACGACCACGCTCAGCGTGCCCGGGGCCGGGTTCAAGCTCAACGGCGAACCGCTCGAGCCGGCGAGTGGTCCGCGCCCGCTCGGTGCCGATACCGATGCGGTGTTGCGCGAGGCGGGGCTCAGTGCCGCCGAGATCGCCGCGTTGCGCGGCGCGCAGGTGATCTGAAGGGCCGCTCGCCCGGCAGATTTGCTCGACTCGGGGCGTTCGGACGCGCGATTCCGGCCGTACACTGTCGATTCGTTGCGACTCCATCTGCCGCGCCATGGGAATCCTCGACACCGACAAGACGTTGCCCGCCAACCGGCTGATTTTCGAAGTCCGCCGCGATCCGGCCAAGCTTGCACGTTTCCAGACTGATCTCGATGCACTGATGCGCGACTACGGCCTGTCGGAGGCCGAGCAGCGTGCGCTCAAGGCGATCGACCTGAAGCAACTCGCTGCGCTGGGCCTGCATCCGTACTTCCTGCCGCAGGTATCGCGCCTGTTCAAGGGCGGCGGCTACAACCATAACGACAGCGACGCGGCGCAGCTCTATGCGTCGCGCATGCTTAGGTA
>CADEDU010000011.1:96075-116220 GCA_902826155.1 uncultured beta proteobacterium | reverse complement strand
AACGTCGCCGACTACGCAGTCGCCGGGCACCGCGACCTCGCGCGATTCGTGGTGCGCGAGTCGGCGCGTCGTGGCGTCAACCTCGCATTTGCCGAGCAGCTGCTGTTCGACGACAACTGGTCGGTGCCGCTGAAAATGCTTACGCCGCAGTACGACGTGGCGCTGGTGCCGATCCACATGAACTGCGTGATGCCGCCCACACCTTCGAACGCGCTGTGCTACCAGTTCGGTCAGGTCCTGGCCGAAGCAGTGCGCGCGTGGCCGGGCAACGAGCGTGTCGCGATCATGGCCACCGGTGGGCTGTCGCACGATCCCGGCGGCCCGAAGTACTTCGCGGTGGACGAGCAGTTCGATCGCTGGTTCCTCGAGCTCCTTGCCGATGGCGATCACGAACGCGTGTTGCGCGACGTGACGCTGGAGAAGATGCTCGCCGCGGGCGACGGCGGCACGATCGAGCTGCTGGCCTGGATGGTCGCGATGGGTGCGGCTGGTGCCCGACGAAAAGCCGAGACGATCTTCTATGAGCCGTCGGTGCCGTTGCGCTGTGGCATGGGCGGGGTCGACTGGAACGTCATGCAATGAGCGTGTCGAGCGTGGTGGAGGTAACGCGATGAGGAACAAATCGCGATGAAAAAAGATTCGAACCACGATTCGAGCCGCGACTCGAACGACGCATCATCGCCGAAGGACGCCGCGAGGCGTCCCCTCGTGAAGGCAGCCGCGATCGCCAAAGCGGCCGAGGTGGTCGAGAAGGTCGCCGAGAAACTGCCCGAGAAGCCCGAGGTGGTCGACAAGCTCGACCGGCTGGCGCGCTCGCACGGAGCAATCGAACCGGGCAAGGGGCTCGCCACGGGCGTGGTCGCGCTCGTGCTCGCGATCCTGTGCGTGCTGGGTGTGCTGGTATTCCACTTTCCGCAGTATCTGAGCACGCCCGAGCTGCGCCGCTCGTACAACGTCGACACGATGCGTCACGTATTGCTCGGCGCGCTGATCATCGCCGGCAGCCTGTCGCTGGTGAACATCATCTTCAATCGGCGAAGGTGGCTGTCGGCGATCGCGTTTCTGCTGGTGGTGGCGGCGGTGGCCGCCGGCGGGCATCGCGTGCCGGTGGGCGATTTTCCCGACAACACGCCCTACATCGGCCTCGACTGGTTCGTGCTCGATCTGCTCGGCTCGACGCTGATCTTCGTGTTCATCGAGAAGCTGTTCGCGCTGAAGAAGTCGCAGCCGGTGTTCCGTGCGGAGTGGCAGACCGATTTCGCGCACTTCGCCGTCAATCACATGATCGTCGGTTTCATCCTGCTCGCGACCAATCAGATCGTGAACCGCGGTCTGGGCTGGGCAGTGAGTGGCCCGGTGCAGGCGTGGATCCAGGGCCTGCCGTTCCTGATCGAGCTGTTCCTGATCGTTCTGGTGGCCGACCTGGTGCAGTACTGGGCGCATCGCGCGTATCACGAGGTGCCGATGCTGTGGCGGCTGCATGCCGTCCATCACAGTGCCAAGTCGATGGACTGGCTCGCCGGCTCACGCCAGCATCTGTTCGAGCTGATCCTCACGCGCACGTTGGTGCTCGCACCGATCTTCGTGCTCGGCTTTTCCAAGGAGGTGGTGGAGGCCTACATCGTCATCGTCGGCTTCCAGGCGGTGTTCAATCACGCCAACGTCAGCGTGAAGCTGGGGCCGTTGTCGTACGTGATCGTCACGCCCAACTTCCATCACTGGCATCACTCGCAAGACAAGGAAGCGCTCGATCGCAACTACGCTGCGCACTTCGCCTTCCTCGACTATCTGTTCGGCACTGCGGTGAAGGCCGATCGCGAATGGCCCGAACGCTACGGTGTGCTCGGCGACTACGTGCCCGACGGATTCGTGAAGCAGCAGGCGTTTCCGTTCACGTGGAAGGGCGGGGCGTAGCGGCCCAATCGGTGGCGGGATCCCTCGGCGGCGCGACCGGAGGCTCATGATGCGCGCCGTTCCAGCCGCCCGATTGTCGCGCCGATAACGACACCTGCGACGGCCGCACCGATCAACACCCACTGCGCCGCAGCCCAGTCCCCGTTCGCCATCGTGACCGCCATCGCCAGAATCGGCGGCCCGAGAAAGATGCCGACATTGGTGAGTTGCACGATCAGACCTTGAATCGATCCTGCTTCGGCCGGTGATCGTGCGTAACGCGTGCCACCGGTGAGCACGGCGGCGGCGATCGGCCCGCAGGCTACGCTGTAAGCGAGCACGAACGCGTAGCGCAGCGGGTCGGGCACTGACGGGGCGAAGATGCCCGCAAACAGGATGCCGGTGAGCAGGAACGCGCTGCCGATGATGCGGCCGCGACCGATGCCGCGCTCGATCAGCCAGGCGCCGATCAGATTGCCGAAGAAGTTGACGAACACGAACAGTGCGGTAAGCAGTGCCGCCGGCGCAGCGTCGATGCCGCGCGTCTGCAACAGATAGGTCGGCAGCCACACCATCACCGCATAGAACTGGATGTTGTAGACGCCGAACGATGTGCCGAGCAGCCATGGCACCGGTTGGCGCATCGAGGCGAACAGTGTTGCGAGCGAGCGCTTGGTCGTGTTGCCGACCTCGGCGTAGCCGCGCGATCGGCTCCACAGGAAGACGAGCGTTGCGGCTGCGATGAGCGCAGTCAGCCACCACAGGCCGCGCCATCCCCAGAGCGGCAGCAACACTGCGCACAACGCGATGATCGCGCCGGCGCCGGCGGGCATGTAGCTCGACCAGATCCCGACCGCCATGCCGCGCTGTGCCGCGCTTGCGGCGGAGGCGATCAATCCCGGCGCGGCGACGCTGATGGCGATGAAGCCGAAGCCCTCGATGGCGCGGCTGGCGAACAGCATCAGGGACGATCCGGTCAGCGCGCCGATCGTGGCGCCGGCGATCAGCGACGCCAACGCCAGCACGACGAAGCGCAGCGCACCGATGCGGTCGGCCACCAGTCCGAGCAGTGCGCCGCCGATCACACCGACCAGATTGAACATCGACGAAAGCCAGCCGGCAGCCACCAGCGACAGGCCGAATTCCGATTGCAGTCCGGGCAGGGCCGGCGCGAGCTTGCCTGCGAAGGTGGCGGCAGCCAGCCCGCCGCAGTAGGCCGCAATGACGGCCGACCAGCTGGTGCGAGCGGTGGCGTTCAAGCCTTGGCCGTGCACTCCGGAATCGGCGTGAGCACCGAGCGTCCGGCGAAATGCTCGATCAGGTTGTCGACGACGAGGTTGCCCATCGCAGTGCGCGTGGTGTGCGTGGCACTGCCCACGTGCGGGGTGAGCACGACGTTGTCGAACGCCCACAACTCCTCGGGCGTCTTCGGCTCCTCCTTGTACACGTCGATCGCCGCGCCACCGATCGTGCCCTCGCGCAGTCGCTTGATCAGCGCCTGCTCATCGAGCACCGAGCCGCGCGCCATGTTGATCACCGTGCCGCTGGGTCCGAGCGCTGCGAGCACTGCGTCGTTGATCATGTGGAACGTTTCCTTGCCGCCGGGGGTGATGCACACCAGCACGTCGCTCGCCTTGGCCAGCTCGAGCACGCTTGGGAAGTATGCGAACGGCACATCGGGCAGCTTGCGCCGATTGTGGTACTGCACCGTCATGTCGAAGGCGAGTGCGCGCTTGGCGATCTCCCGGCCGATCCGACCCAGGCCGATGATGCCGACCTTGAGATCGCCCAGATGCCGGGTGAGCGGAAGCGGCGCCTTCAGCCATTTGCCGGCGCGCACGTAGCGGTCGCCTGCGACGATGCGTCGTTCGAGCGACAGGATCAGCGACAGCGTGGTGTCGGCCACCGCGTCGTTGAGTACGTCCGGGGTGTTGGTGACCATCACCTTGCGCGCAACCGCGGCGGGCACCTCGACGTTGTCGTAGCCCACGCCGAAGTTGGAGATGATCTCCAGCTTGGGCAGCGCGTTGATCAATGCGGCGTCGGCTCGCCCGCTGCCGGCGACCGCCCGAATGCGCGGCGCGAGCTCGGCGATCATCGCGTCGCGGTTCGGTGCCTGGAACAACTTGTAGGTGGTGAACTCGCGATCGAGCCGCTCCATCGAGGGCGGATAGAACGGGCCGGTGACCAGCACTTCATGCTTCATGGGCGGTTCCTGTGTAGGGAATTGATCTGGTGCAGCTCGCCGGGGGGCGATGGTGAAGGGGGAGCGATGACCCGCCGGCGCGGTGGGCGCGATTGTATGCGGGCAGCAGTTCAGCCTTGCGCCTTGCGCTGCGCGTTCTCGATCGCGCGCGTCACGAATGCGTGTTCCACCGGCTCGTCTTCGGGGGTGCCCAGCTTGGCGAGCAACGGCGCGATGCGATCGCTGAATTGCGCCAGCAGCGGATCGTCCAGCGCGAGATGAAAGGTGATGTGGGCATTGCGGCCCAGCCGATCCGCGAACGCGACGATGCGCTCGTCGTCATCGCGGCTCGGGTGGCGTCCGACGACCACGATGTCGAGCCCGTCGCCCTGCAGTGGTGTTGCGTCGGCAGGCAGCGCCTTCTCGATCGCGACCGTCACCGCGCCCGGCTTGGCTATGTTGGCAAGCAGCGCATCGCGCGCGAAGACATCGGCGCAGCGCACTGGAGCGAAGCGGGCGAGGTCAGCAACGTAGGCGTCGAGCGCGCTGGTTGAGGGCACGACGACGAGGACGCTGCGTTCGGCCTCGACCAGGATTGCGACCGTCTTGGCGATGCCCGCGCGCTGCGCGGTCTGCGACATCCAGACCGAGTCCTCGCCGCGCTGGGCACGTCCGTGCGGCGGTTCGGCGGATTTCTTCGAGAAGAGCCAGCTCAACATGCGCACGAGTGTAGCGCGGCAGGCCCGCTGTCCCGCACAATCGGGGCGGGCGCTGCGCACGAGTGCGCAGGTGCAGCCATCTCGAACAATCGGCACCCGCCATTCCCATCGATCCGGCCGGACCTCATTCATGGATCAATCCGTACTCAGTGCCCTCGACGGCTTGCGCGTCGTCGACGTATCGCGCGTCATCGCCGGGCCGTATTGCGCGCAGATGCTGAGCGACCACGGCGCGCAGGTGATCAAAGTCGAACCGCCGCTCGGCGATGAAACCCGACTGCTCGGGCCGCCATTCATCGGCGAGAGCGCGGCGTACTACTACGGGTTCAACCGCAACAAAGAGGCGATCGCGCTCGATCTGACCAAGCCCGATGCGCGCGAGGTGCTGTTGCACTTGCTCGACGGAGCCGATGTCCTGATCGAGAACTTCCTGGCCGGAACGATGGAAGGCTGGGGGCTGGGCTACCGCGAGGTGCTTGCGCAGCGCTTTCCGCGACTCATCTACTGCCGCGTAACCGGGTTCGGTCTGGACGGGCCGCTCGGCAAACTGCCCGGCTACGACGCGGTGCTCCAGGCGATGGGCGGGCTGATGAGCGTGAATGGCCATCCCGACACCGGGACCACGCGCGTCGGTGTGCCGATCGTCGATCTCACCACCGGCATGTCGACGACGATCGCGGTGCTGCTGGCGCTGTTCGAGCGCGAGCGCTCGGGCAAGGGCCAGTACGTGGAGACGGCGCTGTACGACTCGGCCCTCAGCCTGCTGCATCCGCACGCGTCGAACTATTTCGCTTCCGGCAAGCCGCCGCAATTGCAGGGCAGTGCGCACCCCAACATCGCGACCTACGACAAGTTTGCGGTCGACGGGGGCGAGATCTTCCTCGGCATGGTGAACGACGGTCAGTTCGAGAAATTCTGCAAGGTACTCGGCCGCGACGACCTGTATCGCGATCCGCGCTTCACCAACAACACCGAGCGCTTGAAGCATCGCGCCCTGTTGCGGCAGGAGTTGGAGAAAGCGCTGGCCGGCCGAGACGGGGCGACGCTGTGTGCACAGTTGATGAAAGCGGGCGTGCCGGCCGGGCCGGTGCATTCGGTGCCGCAGGCCGTCGATCATCCGCATACCAAGGCGCGCGACATGGCGGTCGAGATCGACGGTTATCGCGGACTGGGAGTGCTCGCGCGTTTGTCGCGCACGCCCGGGCGCGTGCGGACCGCGCCACCGAAATTCGCGCAGGACACCGATCAGGTGCTACGACGCTTCGGCTACAGCGATGAGCAGATCGCCGCGCTCAGGCGCAGCGGCGCGGTGCTCGATCGGCCGGTGAACAAGCGCAAGCCGTGAAGCCGGGTATGGCAAGCATCCTCGAGGTCGATTCGTACGACGCGTTGCAACGCGCGTTCTCCTGGGAGGCGCTGTGGGCGCTGTTCGACGGCGATCGCGAGCGCATGAACATCGCGCACGAATGCATCGATCGGCATCGCGACAAGGGGCCGGCGATCAGCGTCAAGTTCGCCGACGGGCGCTTGGAGCACTACGACTTCGCGCAACTTGCCGATCGCACCAGCCAGTTTGCGCATTGGCTGGCGCGGCGCGGCGTGCGGCCGGGCGATCGCGTGGCGGTGATGGTCGAGCCGTCGCTCGCGTTTTACGTCGGCATGTTCGGTGCGATGAAGGCGGGTGCGATCGCGGTGCCGCTGTTCACGTTGTTCGGTCCGGATGGCCTGGCGCTGCGCATCAACGACTGCAAGCCTGCGCTGATGCTCGCGCAGGGCGACGTCGCTACGCTGCGTAGCCAGTTTCCCGGCGTGCAGATCGTTGCCGCCGACGCTGCGTTCTTCGCCGAGCTCGATGCGGAGTCGCGGCAGTTCACGCCGCAGACGCGCACCAACGATCTGGCCCTGTTCCAGTACACCTCGGGCACGACGCGTGAGCTGCCCGACGCGGTCAGGCATACCCATCGTGCGGTGGTGACGTTGATGATCGCGGCGCTCTACGGCTGCGGCTTGCGCCCGGGCGATCGCTATTTCTGTCCCTCGTCGCCGGCATGGGGCCACGGTCTGGCGCATGGCACGTTGTCGCCGCTCGCGTTGGGCATCCACACGGCGAGTTACGCCGGCAAGTTCGAAGCGGTACGCATGTTCGAAGCACTGCAGGATCTGACGATCGACAACTTCGCCGCGGCGCCGACGGTGTTTCGCATGATGCGCAGCGCGGCGGTGCGCGAGCGCTACGACATTCGCCTGAAGAAGGTCTCGTATTCGGGCGAGCCGATGGATCCGGCCACGTTCGCCTGGATTGAGCAGGCGTTCGGCTGCACACCGTGCAGCATGTACGGTACGACCGAGGTGGGTGTGCTGATCGTGAACTATCCAGGGCTGCCCGGCTACGCGGTGAAGGCCGGCTCGCTCGGCAAGCCAGTGCCTGGCGCGGACGTCGCGATCATCGACGCGGCGGGCGAGCGCCTGCCGCCGGACACCACCGGCGAGATCGCGGTGCGCCGCAAGGACGGCTGGTTTCACGTGAAGGACCGCGGCTACGTCGATGGAGAGGGCTATTTCTTCATCGAAGGACGTTCCGATGACGTCATCATCTCCGCCGGCTGGACCATGAGTGCCGTGGAGATCGAGAACACCTTGCTCAAGCATCCGGCGGTGGCGGAGGCCGCGGTAGTGGCGGCGCCCGATGCGACGCGCGGGCAGGTGCCCAAGGCGTACATCGTCGCGCGCGAGCGCCGCTCCGATATCATCGAGGACATCCAGGGTTTCATGAAGGCGCAGCTCGCGAAGCACGAGTATCCGCGCCTGATCGAATTCGTGGATGAACTGCCCAAGACGCCTGCCGGCAAGATCAACCGGAAGGTGCTGCGGGAACGGGCGCGCAGCCAGTAGGTAAGCAGGTTTGTAAGCGAAGGAAGCGGCGCCTGATCCATGAACCAAACGGAACCGGATGGCAATGACTGAAGCACTGAATCGCGAGTTCGTCGGCATCACCGACGAGGGGCTGGATGGGCTGCGCCGTCGCATCGGCGTGAAGATCGAAGACACGATCGAGCCGTGGTGCTACGAGGCCACGCGCGACAACATCCGGCACTATGCGCACGGCATCGGCGATGACAATCCGCTGTGGTGCGATCCCGCATACGCGAAGAAGACGCGCCATGGCGATGTGATCGCACCGCCTTCGTTCATCCTGGCGTGCGACCGGATCATCAGCGGCTACGTCGGCGGACTGCCCGGCGTGCATGCGATGTTCGCCGGCTGCGATTTCCAGTGGTTCAAGCCTATCCGGCGCAACGCGCAGATCTCGCGCAGCATCTATCTCAAGGATCTGATCGAACACCAGACGCGCTTCGCCGGCCGCTCGGTGCAGCAGATCTACCACGGCGATTTTTACGACGAGACCGGTGACCTGCTGTGCAGCGCCGACACCTGGTGCTTTCGCACCGACCGTGACTACGCGCGCGAGGTCGGCACCAAATACAAAGGCGTGAGCGAAGAGAGTCGCAAGGTCTACACCGACGAGGAAATCCAGGCGATCTACCGGCTGTATGCGAAAGAGGAGGTACGCGGCGCGACCCCACGCTTCTGGGAAGACGTGACGATCGGCACCAAACTGCCGACCGTGGTGAAGGGGCCGATGACGATCACCGGATTCATCGCATACACGCAGGGCTGGGGTGGGCTCTACATCCGCGCGCACAAGCTTGCGTGGCGGCTGTTCGACGATCACCCCAAGGCCGCGATCAAGAATCGCTACGGCATTCCCGATTGCCCCGAGCGTGTGCACTGGGAACAGGAACTGGCCGCACGCGTGGGCGTGCCGATTGCCTACGATTACGGGCCGGAACGCTGTTCATGGCTGTCGCATGCGATCACCAACTGGATCGGCGACGACGGCATGCTGGTGAAGCTCTACTCGGAAATCCGCCGCCACAATCCCGAAGGCGACACGCTGTACATCAACGGCAGCGTGACGGGCAAGTACGAGGAGAGTGGGAAGAAATACGTGGAGTTCGAACTGCTCGCCACCAATCAGGACGGCGAGCGCTCGGCGCACGGCAAGGCGGTGGCGCAGCTGCCTGGTCGTAGCTGAGAGCAGCGGCGCTGCGCACGCGCGCAGCGCCGTGACGATCGCTCGACTACAGATTCTCTTTCAAGTACTTCTCGATCAGATCCTGCACGTTTGGCTTGTCGACCTCGACGTTGTAGGAGATCGCCCCGCTGGTCAGGCGCAGGCTGAATCCCGAGGTCTTGCCGCCGTAACCGCACTTCAACGACTTCACCTTGCTCGCGATCGCTTTCTGCGCGGCGGCACTGTTGCGACACATGCGCTCGAGCGTATTCAGCACGTCGTCGCAACGGCCGTTGGGCGAACCCTGGCCCCATTGATCACGCACCTTCCACCATGAAGGTTTGTCGTACTCGAATGCGAGCTTCACCTTGCATACGTCTGCGACGGTGTCGATCGATCGTTGCGTGTAGCTCATCTGGTTTTCCCAGGCTTCCTGTTCGGCCAGGGACTGCGCCGTGGCGCTCCCTATCGCGAATGAGGCGCCGAGCGTGACGGCGAGAGCGGACAAGGCAATGCGTTTGCATATTGGCTTCATGGCTGGTTCCTTGTTTTTGGTCGTGATTGGACCCGTGGAAAGAATAACGCAGCCCGATGACGTGTCCGCGTGGTGCCCCGTGGATATCGCCATGCGGTCGCTCCGCGTATGATCAACGGCGGATTGAAATCAACGAGGAGATGGTAGGCGGCCATGGGTCAAGGCAAAGGCATCAAGGAGGTGGGCTACGTCGACTGCGCGGGCGGCGGTCAGGTGGTCGTCAAGAACAACATCGCCTATATCGGCAACATGGCCGCGCCCGACGGCACGGTGATCGTCGACGTCAGCGATCCGAAGAACCCGAAGGAACTCGCGCGCCTGGGGATGATGCTCGGCACGCACTCGCACAAGGTGCGCGTGGCCAACAATCTGATGGTCATCAACCGCGAGCGCAACCCGTACCAGCTCGGCGCACCGGACAGCTACAACGGCGGGTTGGGCATCTACGACGTGTCGACGCCGGGAAAGCCCAAGCTCATCACCGAATGGCAGACGCACGGCATGGGCGTGCATCGCTTCGATTTCGACGGGCGCTACGTCTACTTCTCGCCGACGGTGAAGGGTTATTTGGGCAACATCATGATGATTCTCGACCTCGCCGATCCGACCAAGCCGGTCGAGGTCGGGCGCTGGTGGATGCCCGGACAATGGACTGAAGGCGGCGAGAAACCCTCGTGGAAAGGTACGCAGCATCGTTGCCATCATCCGCTGCGCATGGGCAACCGGCTGTACACCAGTTACTGGCACGGCGGCTTCGTCATTCTCGACATCGACGACATGAGCAAGCCGAAGTTCGTATCTGGCCTGGACTGGAGTCCACCGTTCGCACATCCGACGCACACCGCGCTGCCGATTCCGTTTCCGGTGCGCGGCCGCAAGCTGATGCTCGTGGCCGACGAAGACGTGGCCAAGCTGTTCGATGCGCCACCTTCGTTCCTGTGGGTGCTCGACATCACCGACGAGACCAAGCCGATCCCGTTGTCGAGCTTCCAGATCGACGACCCCGACGGTGCACCGCAGGAGGACTACACCGGCTGCCATCAACCGTGCGAGATCGTCACCAGCACTGAGATCCCCACCGCGTGGTTCGCCAAGGGGCTGCGGATCATCGACATCGCCAATCCGCATGCGCCGCGCGAAGTGGCGTGGTACATGCCCGACGTGCCCAAAGGCGCCAAGCGCGTGTGCAGTAACGACGTGACGGTCGACGATCGCGGATTGATCTATCTGCTCGATCGCATCCGCGGGCTCAGCATCGTCGAGCGGGTGTAGCTAAAGACTCAATCGCCGCGTCACGCTCGACTCCGCAACGACGCGGCCGTTCTTCATCACCATCCGGCGTGGCGGCCGGAACCGGATCGCCTCCGACGCATTGCCCGCATCGATGATCACGCAGTTGGCGGGCGCGCCGGGGGCGAGCGCGTAGTCCTTCAGGCGCAGCACCTTGGCCGCGTTGATCGTCGGCATCGCGAACACCTGCTCGATCTGATCGGGCATGCTCAATTGCGCCGCGTGCGAGGCGAGGAACGCGATCTCCAGCATGTCGTTCTGGCCGAACGGATAGAACGTGTCGCGCACGCAGTCCTGGCCGAAGCTCACGTTCACGCCGCGGTCCATCAGTTCGCGCACCCGGGTGATGCCGCGGCGCTTGGGCTGCTTGTCAAGGCGCCCCTGCAGCATCAGGTTCGTGGCCGGGTTGGTGATCATGTGGATCTGCGCCCGCGCCACCTTGTCCATCACCATGTTCGCGTAGTCATCGGGGTGCCCGGCGAGCGAACAGGTGTGTCCGGCGGTGACGCGGCCATGCCAGCCGTTTCGGATCGTCTGGTCGGCGAGCATCTCCAGCGTTCGCGCGTTGGGGTCGTCGGTCTCGTCCACGTGCATGTCGATGTCGGCGTCGTACTTCTTCGCGATCTCGAAGGCGATCTCGATGTGGCGCGCGCTCGCCTGCGGGTTGTCCTCGTTGAAGGGCATACCGCCGACCACATCCGCCCCGCGTTCCATCGCCTCCCACATCAGCTTCTCGGTGCCGGCGTTGCGCAGGATGCCTTCCTGCGGAAACGCGATGATCTGCATGTCGACCACGTGCTTGTAGCGGCTGCGTGCCAGCGCCACGCCTTCGAGCGGACGCAGACCGCCGATGTTGTCGACGTCAACGTGCGTGCGGATGTGCGTGACGCCGTTGGCGATGGCCGACTCGATCACACGGCCGGCGCGCGCGGCGATCTCCTCCACCTCGTAGCGGCGCTTGCGTTCCCAGATGATCTCGATCGCCTCGGTGAGCGTGCCCGAGGCGTTCGGTCGCACGGTGTCGACGATCAGCACCTTGTCCAGATGGATGTGCGGCTCGATCAACCCCGGTACCGCCAGGCGCCCCTCTGCATCGATGACGCGATCGGCCTGCATGCCCGGTGACACCGCCGCGAACTTGCCGTCGATCACTGCGAGGTCGCGCGTGCCCGATTCACCCCAGGGCTTCAGATTGCGCAGGATGGTCGAGGCTTTGATCGTCATCGGATCCTCTTCGGGTTTGGGGTTCGGGAATTTCGTTCGTCCAGCTCAGCCTGGCTGTGACCGACGCTCAGAGATCAGCCGGGGTGGTCGTGCAGTTCACGGCACCATACCAGCGGGCAGCGTACGTGCGTGCTCGGCGATAGCACCCGGATGCGTGATCCACAGCGCGCTGCGACGGGTGGCGATGTGACGGAGCAGCCGGCGCAGTTGTCGCAGGCGGAATGCGTGGCCGATCAGGTACGGGTGCAATGACAGATTGAAGATGATCGGCTGGCGGCGCGACTGCTCCAGCATCTCGTCGAACTGATCGATCAGTACATCGACCCAGACTGAAGGCGCGAACTTCGCGCCATGCATGAGCGGCAGGTCGTTGGTGGGCCGCGCGTACGGTATCGCCAGAATGCGACCGCCCGAGCGGGTGCGCAGCCACGTCGGTTGATCGTCGTGCGCCCAGTCCATGACGTAGTGGTAGCCGGCTTCCTCGAGCAGATCGGGCGTGACCCTGGTCTCGTTCACCCACGGACCCATCCAGCCGCGCGGCGCACGCCCTTCCTCGCGCGCGATCCGCTCGGTCACCTCGCGGATCATCTGCGCCTCGGTCGCCTCGTTCATCTCGGCCTGACGCTCGGCGTTGGTGCGGCCGTGCCCCACCATCTCGTCGCCACGCTTGCGAAACGCCACGGGGATCTGCGGACAGTGGTCGTAGAGTTCTGTGTTGATGAGCGCAGCCGTGGGCAGCTCGAACGCGTCGAGCAGTTCGAGCAGGCGCCACACGCCGACACGATTGCCCCAATCGCGCCAGGTGTAGTTGGGCACGTCCGGCTCGGGCTGGCGCGGATTGAGCTCCGGACCCATGCCTTCGCCGAACGGGAACACTTCCAGATTGATGGCGATGTACACCGCCAGCCGCGTGCCATTGGGCCAGTCGTACACCGGCCGTTCGATGATCGGCGAGTAGGCGTAGCGATCGTGCGAGCGCAGCATCGAGTGTCCAATCAGGCGTTCGTATCAGGGGGGCGTATCAGGCGATCGACTCAATTCTGGCCAGGATGGTCCGGTTCGCCAGGCGCAGGCGCTGCGCCAATTGCGTCCCGCATTGCGCCGGGACCGGTGCGCGCCGCGCGCCGATGCTCCGCGACTATTTCCATGAGCGCGCGCCGGTACGCCATCGACACCTGATCGGCCGGCAGCACGGAAGCTTCACTTCCCGGAGCGCCCAGTGGAATCCACGGCGGCTGTTGCGATTCGACGATCGCGATGTCCTCGGCGAGGATCTTCGCCTCGAAATCGAGAAAGAACGCGTCGTGCTCGGGCTCGGTGCCGAAATCGCGCGCCTGCCACCAGAAGCTGCGCGTGCGGTCGGCGCTCACCGGCGAGGCAGCCATCAGCAGCGCGTAGCGCTTGCCGTTCGGAAAGATGCGCTCCAGATGGACGGTATGCGGCAGGGTGACGTGATATTCGTTGGTCGGCGCGATCCACGCTTCGGCAATGCCGAGCAACTCCTTCTTCTTGCTGGCGTTGGGTTCGAGCAAGCCGCTGCGGCGGACGCGCAGCACGTGGCCCGCGCGCCATAGCTCCACCTGCTTCACTTCAGGCTTGCTGCGCGCGCCGAGCGTACCGTCGTGGATGAACGAGAAATGCGCGAAGTCGCAGAAGTTCTCCAGCCTGCGCGCCGCGCTGGTGCGCCATTCATACGAAGGGCCGCGCAGCACGCGATAGGCCGCGTTGCCGTACTCGGGAAACGCGGGCACCGGTGCGCGTGGTTCTTCGAGGGCTACCCAGATGAGGCCGGCAGCCTCGGTCACACGGAACGCCTTGATGCGAGCCTGCAGCGCGGCCAGCGCGTCGGGGCTGGACGGCAGATGCACGCACCTGCCGTCGGGCTGGTAGCGCCAACCGTGGTACGCGCACTCGATGCCCTCGGCAACGACGCGTCCAAGCGACAGGCGCGCGCTGCGATGCATGCAGCGATCTGCAAGCGCGATGGCTCGCCCTTCGTGGCGGAACAAGACGATCGGCTGATCGAGCAAGGTCACGCCTAGCGGCTGCTCGCGCAGATCGTCGCCGTACGCCACCGGATGCCAGTAGTGACGCAGCGCCGGGTAGAGAAAATCGCCTACCGGTTGGAGTGCGGGGTCGTTCGCCTGCATGTATACGCTCGCGCGATACGCGAAGGGCAAGTCCGTTGAGCAAGTCGATTGCGATCATGGGATTCTAGCCATGGCCACGCGCGAAGGGCGAGCGATTCAGCGCTACACTCGATTGGGCTGATCAACAAAAGGGGAGTGGTGTCATGACAGCTGGGATCGGGGTGCGCGCCATCGCGCGTGTGCTGCTGGCGTTGTCGATGCTTGCCGCGGCATCGAGTGCCTTCGCGCAACCCACGCGGGTCCGGTTCACGCTCGATTGGCGTTTCGAGGGGCAGCTCGCGATGTTCATGATGGCCAAGAACCGCGGCTACTTCGAACGCGAAGGCCTCGACGTGCAGGTGGACGCCGGCGCCGGTTCGGGCGCTGCGATCAGCCGCATCGTGAGCGGCTCGCACGATATCGGCACCGGCGATCTCACCGCCTTGATCGAGTATCTGGGCAACAACCCGGGGCAGCAGCGGCTGCAGGCGGTGTACCTGATCTACAACCGTACGCCGTTCGCGATTCACACGATCAAGGGACGCGGCATCAACAAGCCGCAGGATCTTGCCGGTAAGAAGATCGCAGCACCCGTGTTCGATGCGATCCGCAAGTCCTTCCCGGTTTTCGCGCGCTCGATCGGCATCGATCCGCAGTCGGTCAGCTTCGTCAATGTCGATCCGGCTTTGCGCGAAACCATGATGCTGCGTGGTGATGCCGATGCCTCCACCGGGTTCGAACTGCACCGCCCGCTGATCATGTCGCGCGGCATCAAGGACGAGGACCTGATCACGTTCAATCTCGCCGATCACGGCTATCGCATGTACGGCAACGCGATCCTGGTGAGCACGAGGTGGATCGAGGAAAACCCCAAGGCGGTGGCCGCATTCGTGCGCGCGGCGAATCGGGCGCTGCTCGACACCATCGCCACCCCGGCTGAAGCGATCAAGGCGAACAAGGAGTTCGACAGCCTGATCAACGACAAGCTGGAGCTGGAGAAGCTGCGCATCACACTGCGGGCGATCGACACTGATTTCGCGCGGAGCAGCGGTCTGGGGGCGATCGATGCCGCCGCGCTCGCCACGCAAGTCGAGGACGTCTACGCGTCGTTCAACCTGAAGACCAAGCCCGACGCGAAGACGATCTTCAATGCGAGCTTCCTGCCGCCGTTGAGCGAGCGGCAGCCGCGAGCGAAGCCCTAGCGTGATTTAGCGAGTCACCCTCCCGAGCGCGCCAAGCGCGCAGCCTGACTGGGTGGCTCAAGGCTAAGCTGCGCGCACGATCGCGCACGCCACGCCGCCGCCTTCCGGACCCTGATGGATCGGATCGCCGGTCGTGAATGCGCGCGTGGTGCCGATCAATCCGCCAACGAGGCCGGATACCGCCGCGCGCATGTGTTTCTCCGGTGGGATCGATGATCCGAAGATCGTGGTTCGCGCCCCGCGTACGCTGCCATCGGCACTCGGGCCGGCTTTGAGGAAGAAAGCGGCGATGCGCTCAGGATCGGCGAGTTGACCTTCGGCGTCCAGGCGCAGTCCGGCGCCAAGCAACAGGTGCTTGAGCGAGGTGCCGTCGATCAGGTCGCGTGCGAGTCCGGCGTGCGCCACCAGGCTGCCGCCGGCCCCGCTGCGGTTGCCAAGCACGATCACTTCGATGCGCGTCACCTCCGGTCCGCCGAACGCCTGGACGCGCGAACAGTAGAGGCGCAAATCACGGCCGACCGCATCGGGCGTGATCGCGCCAGACTCGATTTCGCCGAGCGCGACGCCGGTGCCTAATGCGGCGAGCCCGCGTGCGCGACGGCCGCGCACCCGTTCGCCAGGGTCGGCGCTGCCCGCCGGCTGCGGCACCTTGACGAACGCCATGACGACCTCGCTCGGTTGCAGGCCGGCATCGGCTGCGGCCGCGCGCACCGTTTGCGCCACGAGCGCGATGATCTCAGCGTCGTTACCTTTGAGGTTCGGTGTACCCGCGCTTGCTGCGCAGCCCACGGTCAATCGCGGCTCGATCTCGCTGCGAGCGGGCATGCGCGCGTCTGGCGCAACGTCGATCAACGCGTATCCGAACGGCGTGGCGACGCCCTCGCAGCCCACGGCGGTGAGCAGGTGGCTGCGATCGCTCAACCCCGTGCTTTGCACCAGCGCTTCGAGCGCGCCACGGGCTAGTTCGCGCGATCCATCGTCATAGTCGCCTTCGACCTTCACGAACGCGACGAGCCGGCGGATATTCCCGACACCTGTGCGCTCGATGATGCGCGCCAGGCCCGTCACGTCGTCGGGACGTGCCGTGTCGAATGCCTCGACCGAGATGCTCATGAACGCAGCAGCCTCTGAATCAATGCGGCCTGGGGCAGTGTGGACGCCGAATCCTGCACTTCACCCAGCGCGAGTTCGAGATCCTTGTCGAGCCACTCGAACGTCGCGGCGAAATCGAATGACGGTGCTGCCAGCTTGGTAGCGTGCTGCTCGAGCTGATTCGAACGTGCGCTGCCGGCGCTCAAGGCGCCGAGCAATGCTTCGATGTCGAGCCCGGCATCGCGCCCCAGCGCCACTGCTTCGCTCAGTCCGCGGACCGTGCCGGCGATCGCCAGTTGATTGGCGAGCTTGCCGGTCTGACCAGCGCCCGCGTCGCCCAGGTGCGTGATGCGTTGCGCGTAGTGCTGCATCAAGACGCTGGCTTGGGTCAGGGCATCGGCGCTGCCACCTGCGAAGACCGACAGCGTTCCAGCCTCGGCTGAAGCCGTACCGCCCGACAAAGGCGCATCGACGAACCGCGCACCATTGGCCAGAGCGATCTGTGCCGCGCGTCGCGCCAGGCGAGGCGAGGTCGTTGTGTGATCGATCAAAAGCGTTCCGGGCCGGGTGTGTGCCAGCAAGCCCGTCGGATCGAACAGCAGCGGTTCGAGTGTCGCCTCGTCGGTGACGCACGTGATCAATACGTCGGCGTCGCGGGGATCGTGCTGCACCTTGGGGTGTCGAGTGCGCCATTCGTTCGTCACCGCAGTGCGTGGATCCGCTACCGCCACCGCGTAGCCCGCGCGGGCGAGGCGCGAAGCGATCGGTGCGCCCATCGTCCCCAAGCCGAAGAAGCCGACCGTCGGTCGTGGCATCGGCCGCTCCGTGAAAACTGATCGAATCAGGCGTGCGCGGGCTGGGTGCGCGTGGCGGCCAGGGTCTGGGTGAACGCCTCGGTCGGCGCGACCCAGCCGAAGAACGTGATCACGTTCCAGACCGTTGCGTCCTTCAGGTACTGTGGCCCGGCGTGATGAGTGGCGTCTTCGAGCAGCATCACGAAGTACTCGTGGTGATAGGCCTCGCGCAGCGTCGATTCGACGCAGGCGTTGGTTGCCACGCCGGTGAAGAACAGGTTGCGGATGCGCCGCGCGCGCAGCACCTGATCGAGATTGGTGCCGGCGAAACCGGAATAGCGCGATTTCTTCACTACCAGCTCATCGGGGCGCGGCTTGAGCTCGTCGACGATCTCGTAATCCCAGGTGCCGTCGGTGATGAGCTTGTAGGCGAGTTCGGGCCGCTCTCGCATCAGGATCTGCGCTTCGGACTTGTGCCACACCGGCGCGGTTGCTCCGCCGACCACCAGATGCTTCGAATCGAATCCGCTCTGGATGAATACGACGAGCATGCCCGCGGCGCGCGCCGCATCCACCGCCTTCTTCACCATCGCGATGGTCTTGGGCGAATGCGTGAGGTCGTAGCCGACGTTGTCGAAGTAGCCGCCGGGCTTGAGGAAGCCGTTCTGCATGTCGACGACGATGAGTGCCGACTCGGCGAGTGTCCATTCGATCGGATGCGGACGCGAGGCGATGCGAAGCAGCGATTCGTTCTGGGCCATGGTGGCTTCCTGGTTGGGGGTCCGAATGCGGGTTGGAGATTAACCCACGGCCTTCAGCCGAGGTTGCGGTGCGGGACCGACCACGCGATCGAGCACCCAGTTGTCCAGCGCGTGCACGATCGGTTCCTTGGCCGAGAATCGTCCGGGAACCGCCAGTGGTGATCGCAATCCGCGCTGCTGCACCACGGCGATGTCGTTGTCTTCCTCGACGACGATGTCCTGGCGCTTGTAGTAGTTCGCGGCGATCTGCTCGAAATCGGCTCGCTCGAAGCGGCTGGCCGGAAAGCACGACGTCAGCACGACGCGACAGCTTTCCGGGCCGGTGGGGTGACACTCGAACGACCACATCGCATCGATCGTCATCGCGATCATCGAATTGGGGTAGACGATGGCGAAGCGGCTGCCTTCCTGCGCCTCGCCTTGGAGCGTCTCGATCGGCGGGAACCCGGCATCGCCATCGAGCAGGCCGAGCGTTCCCGGGTGGCGTTCCCAGATCAGGTCGTACTCGCCCTTGCCGCGGATCTGCGGAACGTTGATCGCCTTGAACTTGCTGATGGTGCGCCGGTGCACGGTGGGTATGTGATACCCCTCCATGAAGTTCTCCACCCACGCTTTCCAGTTGCAGGCGACGTCGTACTCGAGCCGACGGCCGCTGCGCATGTCCTCGAACTTGTAAGAAGCGAGGATGTCGGCCAGATCGCCGAGGTGCGCTTCCAGGCTCGGCGCCTGCGCATCAGCACACACGAAGATGAAGCCGCCCCAGGTGGCCGCCCGCACCGGAACCAACGCGTGGTCTTCGAGACGAAAGCCCACCGTCTGCTCCATGCCCGGCGCGCCTTTGAGCGTGCCATCCAGCGCGTAGGTCCAGGCGTGATACGGGCACACGATCGAGCGGCTGTTGCCGCAGCCATTGAGCAGGCGCGCGCCGCGATGGCGGCAGGTGTTGGCGAAGGCGCGTACTTCGTCGTGCAGGTCGCGGATCACGACCAGGGCGATGTCCGCGAACTCGATGCTGAAGTAGTCGCCCTTCTTCGGAATGCGCTCGAGCCGGCCGACCATCACCCAGGTCTTGGTGAAGATCGTCTCCACTTCGCGCCGGTAGAACGCCGGATCGTAGTAGCAATCGGGCGGCAGCCCGTGCGCTTCGAGCAGCGGCTTGCGGGTGTTGGCGAAGCGCTCGGCGTTCAGGCGCTCGTGCTCAGCGCGCGGTGGTTCGTACATGATCCCCTCGGTCGGACGTGCCTTCAGGTCGATTCTAGCGGCGGAATCGCGTGGCGCGCTGCACTGCCTTGGCGCATGGAGATGCGGCGCGCGCACGGTCGTTGTGCGTTGCCGCGATCAATCGTTGCATCGGAGCTCAGGCGCGAACTCCGGGTGCTCGGCAGCTTGCGTTGACGCCGGTGCTTGATGGATGATGAATGCGCGCGGCTTGCTTCGCGACACCAACAACGTTTCGCTCAACAAATTTTTCGAGGAGGATCCATGTCGATTGCTCATCGCACTCTCGCGCGCGTAGTAGTCTCGTGTGCTGCCGCGACCATTGCCGCCGCGTTCGCATCGCCGGCAATCAGCCAGACCAAGGTGCGATTCGCGCTCGACTGGCGCATCGACGGCCAGCTCGCGCCGTTCTTCCTCGCGCAGGCGAAGGGCTACTACAAGCAGGAAGGCATCGAGGTGCAGCTCGACCCCGGTGCAGGGTCGGCGCTGGCGGTGAGTCGCACCGCATCGCCCGCCTACGACATGGGCTATGGCGACTTGAGCGCGCTGATCGAATTCCTGGCGAACAACGGCGACAAGCCCGAAGCGCGCGTGCAGGCGGTGTACATCGTGATGGATGCAACGCCCGCCGCGGCGATGACGCTCAAGAAGCTCAATATCAGCAAACCCACCGATCTGGTCGGCAAGACGTTCGGTGCGCCGGTGTTCGACGCGGGCCGCAAGCTGTGGCCGATCTTCGCCAAGGCGCAGGGCATCGATCCGGGCAGCGTGAAGTGGCAATCGGTCGAGCCTGCGTTGCGCGAACCGATGCTCGCACGCGGTCAGGTCGACGTCGTGACCGGCTATCAACCCAGCGGCACGCTGTCGATGAACGCGCTCAACGTGAAGTCCGAGGAACTGCAGGTGTTCTACTACAAGGATTTCGGCGTGCGCGCCTACGGCAACGCGATCCTCGCCAATCCGAAGTTCGTTGCCGAGCAGCCGCAGGCGGTCAGTGCGTTTCTGCGTGCGTTCAACCGCGCACTGAA